>NZ_HG938353.1:3600000-4217500 GCF_000731315.1 Neorhizobium galegae bv. orientalis str. HAMBI 540 | reverse complement strand
TCAGGCTTGCGCCCATTGTCCAATATTCCCCACTGCTGCCTCCCGTAGGAGTTTGGGCCGTGTCTCAGTCCCAATGTGGCTGATCATCCTCTCAGACCAGCTATGGATCGTCGCCTTGGTAGGCCTTTACCCCACCAACTAGCTAATCCAACGCGGGCTCATCCATCCCCGATAAATCTTTCCCCCGAAGGGCGTATACGGTATTAGCTCCAGTTTCCCGGAGTTGTTCCGTAGGGATGGGTAGATTCCCACGCGTTACTCACCCGTCTGCCGCTCCTCTTGCGAGGCGCTCGACTTGCATGTGTTAAGCCTGCCGCCAGCGTTCGTTCTGAGCCAGGATCAAACTCTCAAGTTGAGAATCCAATCCGACTAATCACTCTTGTTCTGAATCGACGAGAACTCACTATGATAAGGTCCGCATCACTGCGCACCTAACCAGGTGTTCTCTTGTTCAAAACGTGACCGTCATTTGTCTTCCATAGATCAAGGCCTAAACCCCGATCCGCGAAAACCGCCGACCACGTTTCTCTTTCTTCTCATCTTCAATTGTCAAATAACAGACGCTTCAAAACCAAAAGGCCAAACCGTCAAAACTTCTCAAACAGCGCTACATCCAGAGACCAAACCGAAACTCGGTCCCAACCAGCATGCGCCAATCAATCAGTGATTTCTGAAGAACGAAAGTCGTCGTCGCCAGCAGCGCCGCCGCCCTCGTTCAGTGAGCGGGTTATAGATCCCACCACACTTTGAAGTCAACAGGGATTTTCAAAAAACTGTCATTTTTCTCGGGACCTGCCCAAAACAAGTGATTTCCGGCCATAAAATAAGCAGCGATTAACGAAAGGGCAGCGTCGAAGCTCCAAAAAACCCATTTTACGCGGCGATTCCACGTTGTTAGGGTGAAATCTATTTCTGGCGGCTGGAGTGGGACATGCTTGTATTGAATGAAGTGCAGACGCGGGACGCGCTCCCCTTTGCGGAACTCATCGCGGCAATCGAGACGATGTTCAGGAGCGACTGCGTCATGCCGGTCCGCCACCATCATGAGATGGAGGTGCCGGGTGAAGCAGATGCGGTCATGCTGCTGATGCCCGCCTGGGTGCCGGGTGACCATATCGGCGTCAAGATCCTCAACCTGTTTCCGGACAATCATCTCCGGTCTCTGTCGACCATCTTCGGCAGCTACCTTCTTTCGTCGGGCAAGACCGGGGAGATGCTGGCGATCGTCGAAGGCGGCGAGCTGACCGCGCGGCGCACCGCCGCAACTTCGGCGCTCGCCGCCCGATATCTCGCGCGGGAAGATGCAGAGGTCATGCTGATGGTTGGAACCGGCCGGCTTTCGCTCAACCTCATGCAGGCCCATGCGATCACACGGCCGCTCAAACATTTCCGCATCTGGGGGCGTCATATAGAGAAGACCGAAGAAACTGCGCATGAGGCACGGATGCTCGGGCTCGACGCGGTGGCCGTCAAGGATCTCGCTGTCGCGACCGGACAGGCGGACATCATTTCCTGCGCGACGTTATCGAACGAGCCGCTGATCCGCGGCGAATGGCTGAAGCCGGGCGCGCATCTGGACCTCGTCGGCGCCTTCAAACCGAACATGCGCGAGAGCGACGACGAGGCGGTGCGGCGCGCGTCGGTTTTCGTCGATACGCGTGCCGGGGCCATGAAGGAAGGTGGCGATATCGTTCTGTCGCTCGCAAGCGGCGCGCTGTCGAAGGACGGGATCAAGGCGGAACTCGCCGAACTCGCGCATGGAAAACATCCCGGCCGCACAAGCGCACACGAGATCACGCTCTTCAAGTCGGTCGGCGCAGCGCTTGAGGATCTTGCCGGGGCGATCCTCGCCTATCGTCGCGTCAGCGGACAGGTTTCGCACTGATGGCCTCAGCGCATGCGGCAGGTCCAATCACGAAGAACCTGCCAAGGCTTCCCGTCACCGAGGTTCTCGGCGATATCATGCAAGCGCTCGCCGATGGCACGCGCGCCGTGCTTTCCGCCCCACCGGGCGCCGGCAAGACGACGCTGGTGCCGCTGGCGCTGCTCGACCAGGTCTGGTGCACCGGAAAGATCATCCTGCTCGAACCGCGGCGGCTGGCGGCGCGCGCGGCTGCGTCCCGCATGGCGTCGCTGCTCGGCGAACAGGTCGGCGAACAGGTCGGGTACCGGATGCGGCTCGACAACAAGGTCTCGGCGAAGACCCGTGTCGAAGTGGTAACCGAGGGCGTATTCGCCCGGATGATCCTCGACGATCCGGAGCTCACCGGCGTTTCCGCCGTCATCTTCGACGAATTCCACGAGCGGTCGCTCGACGCGGATTTCGGTCTGGCGTTGGCGCTCGACGTGCAATCGGCGCTGCGCGACGACTTGAGGATCCTCGTCATGTCGGCGACACTGGATGTGGAGCGGGTGGCGGGACTGCTTGGCGAGCCACCAGTCATCAAGAGCGAAGGCCGGACGTTTCCGATCGACATCCAGCATCGCGACCGCGCGCCGAACGAAAGGATCGAAGACGCGATGACGCGGGCGATCGTCGAGGCGCACGCGAATGACACGGGTTCCATCCTCGCCTTCCTGCCGGGCCAGGCGGAAATCCTGCGGACTGCCGAGCGGCTCGCGAACCGGTTCGGGCCGGAGACCGTGGTGGTGCCGCTTTACGGCAATCTTTCCCAGAGGGAGCAGGATATGGCGATCCGGCCGGCGCCCGCCGGACAGCGCAAGATCGTGCTGGCCACATCGATCGCCGAAACCTCCATTACTATAGACGGAGTCCGGATCGTCATCGACAGCGGGCTGCAGCGCCTACCGGTGTTCGAGCCCTCGACCGGGATCACTCGGCTGGAGACGGTGCGTGTTTCCCGCGCCTCGGCCGACCAGCGGGCGGGTCGTGCCGGCCGTACCGAACCGGGCATCGCGATGCGCCTCTGGCATCCGGGACAGACGGCAGCGCTGCAGGCGTTCACGCCGCCGCAGATTCTCGCGAGCGACCTTTCCGGTCTGGTTCTCGATCTTGCCCATTGGGGCGTCCAGGATCCGAAGGGACTTGCGTTTCTCGATCCGCCTCCCGGGCCAGCCTTCAACGAGGCAAAGGTGCTGCTGACCCAGCTCGGCGCACTCGACCCCCAGGGCGGGCTGACGGAAAAGGGCCGGTTGATGCGGGAACTGGCGCTTCCGCCGCGGCTTGCGGCCATGGCGATCTCGGCGGCGGAAGAGGGTTTCGGCAGGCAGGCCTGTCTGCTTGCCGTGCTTCTGACCGAACAGGGGCTCGGCGGCAGCGATATCGATCTCGACGAACGGTTGCGGCGGTTCCGCAACGAACGCGGCGACAGAGCCGATGCGGCCCGTAAACTATCGGATCGGATTTTTTCGAACCTGCCGAGGCGATCGCAGTCGACGGAAACGGTTCTCGCCGGCCGGCTTCTGCTGCATGCCTATCCGGACCGGATCGCGCTGCAGCGCGGCGGGCGCGGGCGTTTCGTGATGGCGAATGGGCGTGGCGCGGAACTGCAGGAGACCGAGCGGTTGGCGGCATCGCAGATGCTGGTCATCGCCGACCTGACCGGTCGGGCAGCACAGGCGCGTATTCTCGCGGCGGCGGAGATCAGCCGGGCGGATGTGGAAGTGGAGCTTGCCGGCGCAATCCGCGAGAGCGAGGAATGTTTCTTCGACCGGCCCAGCCGGCAGGTGCGCGCCCGCAAGGTGACCCGGCTCGGCGCTATCATCTTCGAAGAAAGGCCACTGCCCCGGCCGAGCGGCGAACGGGCGGCGCAGGCGCTTGCGGACGGCGTGCGGGAACTGGGGCTTCAGGCCCTGCCATTCTCCAAGGAAGGCGCGCAGCTGCGCGACCGGATCGGCTTCCTGAACCGGTCGATCGGCGAGCCTTGGCCGGATATGAGCGACGAGGCGCTGCTCGCCCGACTCGACGACTGGTTCGTTCCCTTCCAGGGCGGTGCATCGGGCATCGATACCATCAATCCCGGCAGCCTTTCGGATGGGCTGCGTTCGCTCATTCCGCATGAGGTCTCCCAGGATCTCAACAAGCTGGCGCCGACGCATTTTGAGGCGCCGACCGGCGAGCGGCATCCGATCCGCTATGACGGCGAGGAGCCGGTCCTGGCGATCCGGGTGCAGGAACTGTTCGGGCTGAAGAAACATCCGGCGATTGCGGGCGGGAAACTGCCGCTGCTGCTCGAACTCAACTCGCCGGCGCATCGGCCGATCCAGACGACACGGGACCTGCCCGGTTTCTGGGCCGGTTCCTGGAAGGATGTGCGGGCCGAAATGCGCGGCCGTTATCCCAAACATCCCTGGCCGGAGGATCCGGCAGAGGCTGTGCCGACGATACGTGCCAAACCGCGCGGGACGTGACAGAATGCCGCCTGCGACCTGAAGTCGAGCCGGTTTATGAAGGCGGCCTCAAGTCACTTGTATTCGACAAGATTAAAGAGCAGGCGGTGAGCGTAGACAGTCCTTCAGTGCGTTTTGCGCAATTCGGCCCCTCGAGCCGACGAATTCGGCTTCAGACACTGGTGCGGCTCCGCTGGCTGGCGGTCGCCGGTCAGACGATTACCGTCGTCATCGTCGGGCTGCTGCTGCAGTTTCCTCTGCCTCTGCAGGAGGCAGGCATTCTGGTTGGTGCGCTTGCGGTCGCCAACCTCACCCTGTCGGCCTGGTTCCCGCCGACCCATCGGCTTGGCCCGAAGTCGGCGCTGGCGCTGCTCGGTTTCGATCTGCTGCAGATGGCGGCGCTGCTGTTCATCACCGGCGGGCTTGCCAATCCGTTTGCGCCGCTGATCTGCGTTCCGGTGATCATCGCCTTCGCTTCTCAGCCGCTGCGCCATTCGCTTGTCCTGATCGTTTTTGCGCTGGTCTGCACCACGGTGCTCGCATTTTCGCCCTACGCGGTGCCCTGGTATGAGGGCGAGCCGCTTCGGATCCAGCCGGTCATGCAGCTCGGCGTCTGGTGTTCGATCGCCTCGATGATGATGTTCGCGGCCTTTTATGCCTATCGCGTCAGCCACGAAGCGACGCTGCTCGCCGATGCGCTTGCGGCGACCGAACTGGTCCTGGAGCGGGAAAAGCACCTTTCGCAGCTCGACGGGCTGGCGGCGGCTGCGGCCCATGAGCTCGGCACGCCGCTCGCAACGATCAGCGTCGTCGCCAAGGAGATGGAGCGCGAGCTTGGTCCTGACGACCGGTTCCGTGAGGACGTGCTGCTGCTGCGAAGCCAGAGCGAACGCTGTCGCGATATTCTTCGCCGGCTTACCTCGCTTTCTGCCGAGAGCGAGGAACATATGCGCCGGCTGCCGCTTTCCTCCCTGGTCGAGGAGGTCGTGGCGCCGCATCGGCAATTCGGTATCGAGATCGAACTCGTCGAGAAAAACGACCGGACCAACGAGCCGGTCGGCAACCGCAATGCCGGCATTATATATGGGCTCGGCAACCTGATCGAAAACGCGGTCGATTATGCCCGGAGCAAAGTGATCGTTACGGTGGAGCATAATGTCGAGCGGGTGGCGATCACCATCGAGGACGACGGCCAGGGTTATGCCCCGGATATTCTTTCCCGCATCGGCGAACCCTATATGACGAAGAGACCCAAGGAAGACGAACGGGCGGGTGGGCTTGGCCTCGGCCTCTTCATCGCCAAGACGCTGCTCGAACGGTCCGGCGCCGCGATCCGCTTCGGCAACCGCGACAGCGGCGAACCGGGTGCCCGCATTGATATCGAATGGCCGCGCTCGGTAATGGACGCGCAGGACTCGAAGTAAGCCGGCCAGCTGGCCGATCATACCGAAAAGGCAAGCGGGCCTTTGAATCCCGCGGAGAAAAAAGAGATGGAAACACACCCGGAACCGACCAAGGTTCATGCCGACCCCGAGCTCGGGCCCGACCCTTCGCTGCTGATCGTCGATGACGATGGACCGTTCCTGCGCCGGCTCGCTCGAGCCATGGAGACCCGCGGCTTCCTGGTCGATACGGCGGAGTCCGTCGCGGAAGGTATCGCCAAGACGAAGGCACGGCCGCCCAAATATGCAGTGGTCGACCTGCGCCTCGGCGACGGCAACGGGCTGGACGTAATCGAGGCGATCCGCCAGAGCCGCGAGGATACCAAGGTGATCGTGCTGACCGGCTATGGCAATATCGCTACCGCCGTGACGGCCGTGAAGCTCGGGGCGCTCGACTATCTCGCCAAGCCCGCCGACGCCGACGACATTTTTGGCGCGCTGACCCAGAGGCCGGGCGAGCGGGCTGATGTGCCGGAAAACCCGATGTCGGCGGATCGCGTGCGCTGGGAACATATCCAGCGGGTCTACGAGATGTGCGAACGCAACGTGTCGGAGACGGCGCGGCGGCTCAACATGCATCGCCGCACGCTGCAGCGCATCCTTGCCAAGCGCGCGCCGAAATAAGTCACATCTCGTCGAAATTCTTGCCGGTCGCCCATTCCGCCAGCATCAGGCGCTGGGCGGCGGCACGGGAGAAGTTCAGTGTCATCGCCTTGCGTGTAGCAGGCGGAAGTCTGTGTTCCGGTGCGTCGCGCAGCAGGTGCCCGCCATAACCGTCCGAGAGGAAGAGGCCGCAATCCTCCGGGAAGAGGTCGAGCGGCACGTCCTTGTGCGTCGCGAAAAACAGGCGGTCGCAGAAGGCTCGGTATTCCGGCCATTTGCGGTCGACGCGAAAATCCTCGATCGACGTCTTGATCTCAATGATCCAGATCTCGCCCTTTTCCGAAATGGTCATCAGGTCGGCGCGCCTTCCGCTCGACAGCACGAGTTCGGGCAACATCGCGTGCCGCATCTCGTGCAGCAGGATCTGGACGCCCTTGCGGACCAACATGGCGCGGGCTGACTGCCGCCCATCTATTAACGGATTATTACTGGCAAGGTTGAGTATAGTCATAGAATCCCGAAAAACCGCTTCCATGATGTTGCAAAAACGCCATGGCTTTTTTCAATCATGCGCCGGCTCTGTTTTGATGCGCTGCAGCGCTTGCCAAGCGTAATCTAATCTAAAATAACCCCTGATCAAAGATGGGCATGCGTCCGTCTCAATCGATTCGTTTTACCCAAGAGATTTCCATGCGCTTTCGCACTAGCATGCTCGCACTCGGCCTGTTGGCAACTGCTGCCTTGGCCGGTTGCGCCTCCACGATTCCCGGCGGCGGCACCCAGGTGGCCACGGCCTCCTATACCGAACAGATCTTCAGCGACTCCTACGGTTCGGTGAGAGACGCCGGCTATACGCTTCCGGCGATCCCGATCAACAAGGTGGACAAGCAGTTCGTCCGCCAGATCGTCAGCTATCAGACCAGCGAAAAGCCGGGCACGATCGTCGTCAACACGCGTGAGCGCCATCTCTACTACATCCTGCCGAACGGCAAAGCGATGCGCTACGGCATCGGCGTCGGCAAGCAGGGCTTTGCCTGGTCCGGGACGGCTTACGTCGCCTGGAAACAGGAATGGCCGACCTGGCACCCGCCGAAGGAAATGGCCGGCCGTCGTCCGGACGTTGCCAAATACGTCGAAGACGGCATGGGCCCCGGCCTCAGCAACCCGCTCGGTGCGCGCGCCATGTACCTCTTCAACGAAAAGGGCCAGGATACGCTCTTCCGTCTGCACGGCACGCCGGAATGGGCCTCCATCGGCACCGCCGCTTCGTCGGGCTGCATCCGCCTGATCAACCAGGACGTCATCGACCTTTACAGCCGCGTCCGTCCGGGCCGCGAAACCAAGGTCGTCGTAATCCAGTAATCGCGAAATTCGACGAGAATACGAAAAGGCCGCCGAGGAATGTCTCTGGCGGCCTTTTTCTTTGCCTGATCTTTGCTCGCCGGTCAGCCGGCGAGCTTGGCTTTCAGCTCCAGACGGCCGCGATGCAGGACCGGTTCGGTATAGCCGTTCGGCTGTTCGCGCCCCTTGAGCACCAGATCGAGCGCCGCCTGGAAAGCGACGGAACCGTCGAAATCCCTGGCCATCGGCATGTAGAGCGGATCGCCGGCATTCTGGCCATCGACGACTCCCGCCATACGCTTCATCGTCTCGACGATCTGTTCCTCGCTGACCAGCTTGTGATAGAGCCAGTTCGCCATGTGCTGGGCGGAAATGCGCAACGTTGCGCGGTCTTCCATCAGCCCGACATTGTTGATATCCGGCACCTTCGAGCAGCCGACGCCCTGGTCGATCCAGCGGACGACATAGCCGAGAATGCCCTGCGCATTGTTGTCGAGTTCGCGCTGGATTTCCTCCGGCGTCCAGTTCGGCCGCACCGCGACCGGCACGGAGAGGATATCCGACAGTTTGGCGCGGGTGCGGCTCTTCAGTCCGGCCTGGACGGCGGCAACGTCGACCTTGTGATAGTGGGTGGCGTGCAGCGTGGCCGCCGTCGGCGACGGAACCCAGGCGGTGTTGGCGCCGGCTTTCGGATGGGCGATCTTCTGTTCCAGCATCGCGGCCATCAAGTCCGGCATGGCCCACATGCCCTTGCCGATCTGCGCATGGCCCGACAGGCCGCATTCGAGGCCGATATCGACGTTCCAGTTCTCGTAGGCCGCGATCCAGGCGGCCTGTTTCATGTCGCCCTTGCGGATCATCGGGCCTGCTTCCATCGAGGTATGGATCTCGTCGCCCGTACGATCGAGGAAGCCGGTATTGATGAACACGACACGCTCGCGCGCCTCGCGGATGCAGGCCTTGAGGTTGATCGTGGTACGGCGCTCCTCATCCATGATGCCCATTTTCATGGAATTGGTCAGAAGGCCGAGCGCCTGTTCGACGCGGGCAAAAATCTCGCAGGCAAAAGCGACCTCTTCCGGCCCGTGCATCTTCGGCTTCACCACATACATGGAGCCGGCCCGAGAATTCTGGCGACGTCCGTTCGGACCGATATCGCGGATGGCGATCAGCGCCGTGACCATCGCATCCATAATACCTTCCGGAACTTCCCTGCCCTCGCTGTCCAAAACCGCCGGATTGGTCATCAGGTGACCGACATTGCGGATCAGCATCAGCGAGCGGCGCTTGACCGTGACATCGCCGCCCGCAGGCGCCTTGAACGTCGTGTCGGGGTTGAGCTTGCGGATGAAGGACTTGCCGCCCTTACTCACCTCTTCCTGAAGGTCGCCGTTCATCAGGCCGAGCCAGTTGCGGTAGACGACGACCTTGTCCTCGGCGTCGACCGCGGCAATCGAATCCTCGCAGTCCATGATCGCGGTGATCGCCGATTCCAGCCAGACATCCGAAATCCGGGCCGGATCGTCCCTGCCGATCGCCGTCGTGGGATCGATCAGGATTTCGATATGCAGGCCGTTCTTCGTCAGCAGCAGATGGGTCGGCTCGGCGGGCTCGCCGAGATAGCCGGCAAACTGAGCCGGATCGGCGAGATTGACGGTCTTGCCGTCCTGAGCTGCAGCCGTGAGCTTGCCGCCGGTGACGACAAAGGAGGTCACGTCGGTCCAGCTCGCGCCGGAAAGCGGCACGGACTGATCGAGGAAGTCACGCGCCCAGGCAATGACCTTGGCGCCACGGACCGGGTTGTAACCCTTGCCCTTTTCGGCTCCCTCGGTCTCGGGGATGGCATCGGTGCCATAGAGCGCATCGTAGAGCGAGCCCCAGCGGGCATTGGCGGCATTCAGCGCATACCGGGCATTCATGACCGGGACGACGAGCTGCGGACCAGCGATCCCCGCGATTTCCGGATCGACCTTGTCGGTCGAGACCGTGAAATCCGGTCCTTCCGATAGAAGGTAACCGATGTCGCGCAGGAAGGCTTCGTAAACCGCAAGATCGCTGGGCGCTCCGTTCTTGCGATACCATTCGTCGAGCTTGACCTGAAATGCGTCGCGTTTGGCGAGAAGCTCGCGATTCTTCGGCGCCAGGTCGTGGACGATTTTCGAAAACTCGGAAAAGAAGCGGTCGGCATCGACACCCGTCGACGGCAGCGCTTCCTTCACCAGGAAGTCGTGGAGCTTCTCATCGATTGCGAGACCATTTTTTTCGATACGGGCCATCGGTTCCTCCGAATTTTTCATGCCGCCGACTGTCTTTGTTCGCGAGCGAAATTGCAATTGCACGAATATTGAATGACTTATGCCATATCGGAAATAATCTGCACCGTTATCAGCTATTTCCGGCCCGCATCCGAGGAATGCCGTTCCCAATACGGGATCGGCCCATAAAGGTCGGCAAGATATTCGATGAAGGCACGGACCTTGGAAGGGAGATGCTGCCGGCTCGGATAGACCGCCGAGACCGAGATGTTCTTGGAGCCTTCATATCCGGGCATCACCATCACCAGCCGCCCGTCCTTGAGCTCGTTGCCGATATCCCAGGTGGATCTTAGCGCGATGCCGAGACCGGCGATTACCGCTTCGCGGATAACTTCGCTGGAATTGGTGTTCAGCATCCCGGCCGGCCGGTAGACCAGTGGACCTTTGGGACCTTCCAGCCTCCAGGGCTCGCCATTATGGGCCGTGAGACAGTGATGGTCTGCCAGCTCCTCAATGCTTGTCGGGGCGCCGTGCCGCTCGATATAGGAGGGAGAGGCGCAGAGAATGCGCTGGACCTGAACGAGCTTGCGGGCGACGAGGCTCGAATCCTTCAGCTCGGATATGCGGATCGCCACGTCGAAGCCCTGGGCGATGATATCTGTGAACTCATCCGACAGCATCAGGTCGATCGACAGATGTGGGTTCGCCTGCATGAAGGTCGGGAGATGCGGCGCAATGTGCATGCGTCCGAACGAGGTCGGCGCGGAGATGCGCAGATTGCCGGCGATCTCGGTCGACCGGCCCGAGACGAACTGCTCGGCATCCTCGATCCCGGTCAGGACATTGGCGATCCTGTCGTAAAAACCCTTGCCGGCATCGGTCATTCCCACCTGACGGGTGGTCCGCTGCAGAAGGCGCGTGCCCAGCTGCTCTTCCAGCCGCTTGATGCGCTTGGAAACCACTGCCGGAGAAATGCCAAGGCTCTTTGCCGCCGCCGACATGTTTCCGCTGGCTGCGACTTTGACGAAGATTTCCAGATCGGCAAGATTGGTGATCACTGTAATTTTTTCCGGGCCGGAATAAATACCAGCCTACTTACGCCCTTTTGAACAGAGCTTAAAGGGCGATACATTCCGGGCGTTGAGCGCATAACTGGGCTAAACCGCTTGGAAAACGGCTATCCTCGGCCTGCCGACAGCAACTGCGGTGATCCGCGCCTCAACGAATTTTCGCGAGCCCTCGATTTCCGGCGCATCCATTTCTTCCGAAACGGTCACCACCGCGTCCTTGGCGCCATCCGCATTCGCCTGCGTCTGCGCGGCGGCGATAGCGTGCTCGCGGGCGGCGGTCAGTGCTTCCGTTTCACCGATGACGACGAGCCGCGCACCTGCTCCGGAGAGAATGAAGCGCCCTTCCTCCGGCGAGGTGACAACAACGGTAACGCTGGCACGGACCTGGCCGACCACCGCCCCGATGGCGTTCGCGACATCGGCATCGCCCGGAATGATCGATTGCGCGCCGAGCATATTCGCGACCGCCGGATAATAGACGGGTGCGGAAGCCCCGAGCCCGATCAGCGGCCGATCCAGCGAAACGGAGAACCGGGCAATGCCGGGAATGCGTTTCAGCGCTCGATCGACGGCAAGCGAAACCGCGGGATCGATGGCTTCGGCGCCATCTTCGGCGAGGCAGGCGGCGAGCACCGCTTCCGACGACTGGCGCGTCAGCCGGCTCACGATCTTCTCAGCCAGATCTTCCGGGGAAGCGGCGATCTCGCGCCCCGCGCCATCCTTACGCCGGGCGGCAAGCTCAAGCCCCAGCCTTGCGGCCTCTCCGCGCCATTGGCTCTGGCGGTCGAGCACATGCAATGCATCGGAAGGGGTGATGCCGCAGAGATGCACCAGCCCTCTTGCAACCAGCCGGTCGAGGATTGCCTTCTGCGAATTCATCGTCAGCAGATCGTTGAGCGAAACCGGCACCACGCCTATGCGGGCAAAAAGCGCCTGTTCCGGCGGCTGCAGGCCTTGGGCCATCACATCCGGCACGCCGGTTCGCACCGCAAAGCGGCCGTCGTGCCGCCCGGCATGGCTGGCGCGCAGCTGCTTTTCCAGCGTCGACAGGATGATCTCGCCATGCGCCATCGCGGCAAGGCTGAGCGGCAGAAGCCGGCGCGGACCGAGCGTGAGCCGGGCTTCGAGGCCGCGATCGTCGATATGGACTTCGGAATCGCCGCCGAGCCCATAGGTGCGCAACGCCACGGCCTCCACCATCGTGCGATGACCGCCGACGACGGCGCCTTCTTCCGCCAGCTTCGGCCGCCCGCCATCGAGAACCGCAACGTCCGTGGTCGTGCCGCCGATATCGGAGACGACCGCCTGATCGAGCCCGGTGAGGAAATGCGCACCGACGAGGCTTGCGGCGGGGCCGGAGAGGATGGTCTCGATCGGCCGCAACCGCGCCTCGGCAGCGGAGATCAGCGCGCCATCGCCGCGCACCACCATCATCGGCGCCGTGATGCCGCGCGCGGTCAGAAAGCCCTCGCAGGAGCCGACCAACCGGTCGATGATCGACACCAGCCGGGCGTTCAGCAGCGTGGTCAACGCACGGCGAGGACCACCGAGTTTCGACGAAAGCTCGTGGCTGCAGGTGACGGGCAGATGCGAAAGCACGCGAATACGGTCCCTCACCCGGACCTCATGAGCCGGATTCCGAACGGCGAAATAACCGGCGACTGCAAAGGAAGACACTGTTTCGCAAAGCGTCGGCATAGCCGCTTCCAGAGCCGCCATGTCGAGCAGCGTCTCGTTGCCGTGTACATCGTGGCCCCCGGGCAGGAAGATCACCGGATCATTTCCCAGCGCCGCCGCAAGTCCGCCGCGGGCCAGATCCTCCGCAGTAAAGCCGATCATGATCAGGGCAGCACGACCACCCTGCCCTTCGACCAGCGCATTCGTGGCAAGCGTGGTCGACAGCGAAACCAGGCCTATAGCCGAAGCGGAGACTGCGCTTTTTTCCAGCACCGCATCAACGGCGCCGGCAATACCGACCGCCAGATCATGCCTGGTCGTCAGCGATTTCGCCTTGGCGATAACGCCGTCGCCGTCGCGGAACAGCACCGCATCCGTATAGGTGCCGCCGGTATCAATCCCGAGAAGGAGAGGGCCGGAAGGAAAGGAAAAGGCCACGCGAAAATCCTGAAGATCGGTCCATGGGATCTATAGCGATCAATAGCGCATGGCGGGCAAAGATCAATTCACCAGCGGAGACCTCTGATGTCGCGGACTGACCCGCATGAGCAGACCATCGCGCGGCTGGGTGGTCAGCTTCTGGACCGGCCAGACCTTGGTTTCCGGCGTGACATCGAAACGATAGCGACCCATCAGCACCGCAAGCGCGATCACCGCTTCCTGCAGGGCAAAGGTCGCGCCGATACAGGTGCGGGGCCAGCACCGAACGGCAGATACTGGAAACGGTTCAGCTTGCCGCGATTTTCGGGCAGAAAACGCTCGGGCATGAAGGCGCGCGGTTTTTCCCAATAAAGCTCGTGGCGATGCAGCGTCCAGGGCATGACCAGCACGGTTACCCCGGCATCGATCCTGATCGTCTTGCCTTCCGGGCTCGTCCAGCTGTCGTCGCTGATCGCTTCCCGGTTGATCGAAGGCGCCGGCGGATAGAGCCGCAACGCCTCTTCGAACGCCGCCCGCACCCAGGGCATCAGCTCCAGCCATTCGACCGGATCAGCGCCGGACGCCAGAACGCGGTCGATCTCCTCTTCCATGGCCTGCCGCACCGAGGGCGACTCGGCCACGCAATAGAGCGTCCAGGCGAGCGCCCGAGCCGTCGTCTCATGGCCGGCACCGATGAAGGTGAGAATATTGTCCTCGATCTCGTCCATCGTTAGCCCGTCTGGACCGGCCAGCTGAAGCAGCAGCGTCAGGAAATCCTGCGGCACATCGTCCGGATGTTTTCGCATCCGCTCCTGCCGCATAAGCATGGTTTCGGCAACCACGCGCCGGAACTTGTCGAGTATCCGCCTGCCGCCGATGCGGGTGACGCGCGGCACCCAGGGCGGGGCGCGCAGCATGTCCATCGGGTCGATCCGGCCCATGCGGTGCAGAAGCTGGTCGACATCGTCGGCAACCGTTTCCTTGTTCCCGGCGACCTCGCCGGAAAACAGGGTCTCGGCAAGGATGGCATAGGTCAGTTCCGTCATGTCGACAGAAATATCGCGGACCGCGCCCCCGGCGCCGGCCGCGGCATATTTCCTTGAAAACTCCTCGGTCTGGCTCAGCATCTGGCCGGCAAAACCGCGGGAATGCTTTGGCGTGAAAACCGGCGCCATCGCCTTGCGGCTGCGTTTCCAGACCTCGCCTTCCGCCGTCAGCAGGCCGTCCCGCAAGATCGGGCGAAGCACGAGCTGGCGGATTTCCGACATGACGTAATTGCTGACATTGTCCACCAGAATGTGCCGGATGAGGCCTGGATGATTGACGATCAGCGTCCGTTCCTTGAAGAACTTCGTCTCGAGCCAGGGCAGGGTGTAGGAAACCTTGCCCCAGAGCTCCAGCGGATTGCGGAGCGCAGTCCAGATCACCTCGATCGGGCCCAGCAGTCGTTCCCGATGCGGGGGTGCGGGCGGAACAAAGGGTTCGGGGCGAATGTCCATGGACGAGCCCTCCTCAGGGATTTCCTATGGAGGGAATATCCGCCGTCAGAGGAGAGATTTCAACTCGGCGAGTTTATCATTGACCAGCCAGCCGTAATAATTTTCCTCCGGCAGGCCGCCGCGGGCGGCAAGTGCTGCGGCGCGCTGCGCCGAACCGCCGGTATTGTAGAGCGTCGCCGTGATGCCGGGATTGCGGGAAATATCCATGCCGGCGATCGACTTGTAGTCGTCGATCGAGCGGCGGATATTGGCCGCCATATAGGCGAGCGACTTGTCCGGGTCCATGATCGCGTCATAAACCGCAGCCGCCTTGTTCTCGTCGAGCTTCGGGTAACCGGAATTCCTGGCCACCATGTCCGACAGCATCAGCGCCGTCAGCGGATTGACCTGGCCAAGGCCAAAGGTCTGGCCGGCATAGAAGGGCTGGAAGAAGACCGCACTGAAGCGATTGTCCGGAAACGCGGTGCCGCCGACCGAGCGGCCGCGAAAACTCTTTTCCCAGACGCCTTCACGGCAGGTCCAGAGCTTGTAGGAATCGGCAAAATCGTCGCATTTGCCGAATTCCGGCCGGTCGAGGAACTGCTGGATGCTCTCGTCGCCATAACCGAAACGGAAACTGTTGCCGGCATAAGCGGCCGCCTTGACATAATAGGTCTGCAGCCGGTCGTAGGCATCGACATTATAGGTGTGTTCGCCGACGATCGCGCCGATCATATGGATCGGATCGATGCCATAATCGGCGGCCGTCGACTTGATCTTGGCGATCAGCTTCTTGTCGGAAGCAAGCAGGTCGCGGATCTTCTCGTATTTGTCATCGAAGGTGGTGCGGCCGGCGCGCGTCCGGCGTACCGAGGCACCCGGAACCTTCGGCTGTTCCGCGTGACGATTTCCTTCGGGAACCATCGTGAGGCCGCCTGCAAGCGCGGAAGAAGCCACGGATGTCGCGACGACAAGGATCAGGGCCAGAAGGATGCGTTTCAAGATTTGCGTGTCCCAGGACTTCGACCATGCCGATCTCCGGCACCGAATGCTTAAAGCCATTCCAGACCGACTCACTCAAGCGTCGGATATTTTCCATGAAAACGCGCTTCCCTTACGCGAGGCGCAAGGACCGTGTCGAGACACGGGCGTTCAAAATCCCGTCAGCACCCGCAAATGAGCAGCCGGACGTTGCCCGGCTGCCACGATTGCCGCTCAGAGAATATAGCGCGACAGATCGGTGTCGGCGGCGAGATCGCCAACATGCTTCTTGACGTATTCCGCATCGATCGTCACCGCGGTTCCGCCCTGATCGGGCGCATTGAACGAGATTTCGTCAAGCACCCGTTCCATCACGGTCTGCAGCCGGCGGGCACCGATATTCTCGACCGATGAGTTGAGGTGCACAGCGACATCCGCCAACGCATCGATCGCGTCGGGCGTAAAATCGAGCGTCAGCTCTTCCGTTTCCATCAGCGCCTTGTACTGGCGGATAAGGCTCGCCTCGGTTTCCGTCAGGATGCGGCGGAAGTCCTCCTTGGTGAGCGGCCTCAGCTCGACCCGGATCGGCAGGCGGCCCTGGAGCTCCGGCAGAAGATCGGAGGGCTTGGAGACGTGGAAGGCGCCCGAAGCGATGAACAGGATGTGGTCGGTTTTCACCGGCCCGTATTTGGTCGACACCGTCGTGCCTTCGACGAGCGGCAGCAGGTCGCGCTGCACGCCCTCGCGGGACACGCCGGCGCCCATACCGCCGTCACGGGCGGCGATCTTGTCGATCTCGTCGAGGAAGACGATGCCGTCGTTTTCGACCGAACGGACGGCTTCGCGCTGGATGACTTCGTTGTCGATCAGCTTGTCGGATTCGTCGCGGATCAGTTCGCCGTAGGATTTCTTGACGGTGGTACGGACCTTCTTGGTGCGACCGCCCATCGCCTTGCCGAACATTTCCGACAGGTTCAGCACGCCGATATTGGCGCCCGGCATGCCGGGGATTTCGAAACCGGGCATGCCGGAACCGGTGTCAGTGACCTCGATGTCGATTTCCTTGTCGTCAAGCTCGCCGGCCCTCAGCTTCTTGCGGAAGCTTTCGCGGGTGGCGGGCGAGGACGTGGCGCCGACCAGCGCGTCGAGCACCCGTTCCTCGGCGCTCATATGGGCTTTCGCCTGCACATCGGCGCGCATCTTGTCGCGCACGAGGCCGATGCCGATCTCGACGAGATCACGGATGATCTGCTCGACATCGCGGCCGACATAACCGACTTCGGTGAACTTGGTCGCTTCGACCTTGATGAAGGGCGCGCCGGCGAGCTTCGCCAGGCGCCGCGATATCTCCGTCTTGCCGACGCCGGTCGGGCCGATCATCAGGATGTTCTTGGGCATCACTTCGTCGCGCAGGCTCTCGTCGAGCTGGTGGCGGCGCCAGCGGTTGCGCAGCGCAATCGCCACCGCGCGCTTGGCGTCGTGCTGGCCGATGATGTGCCGATCCAGCTCGGAGACGATTTCCCGGGGTGAAAAGTTACTCATGTCAAATCCGTTTCTTCTGGTGCATCCAGCGCCATGAAATGGGCCGGACCGTAAATGGATATCCTGGTGTCGACGTAGCGGAAGCCGGCCTTTTCATAGGCGCGGATCGCCTGGGCGTTGTCCGGATCCGGATCGATAACGATCCTTTTTGCGCCGTTCTCGAAAAGTTCAGAGGTCAGCTGGCGGATGATCGCGCTGCCATGGCCGATGCCGACAAGCTCAGCATTGCCGATCGAGATGTCGATGCCAAGCGTGCCCTTCGGCTGATCCTGATAGGGATGATCTTCTTCGAGATGCGGGTCATAATACTGGAGATAGGCGATCGGCTTGCCGTCCAGTTCCGCGATCATCGGCCGGGTCTCGACGCTCGTCATCGAATATTCGATGCTCGCCAGTTCCTCGTCGACCTTACCCCACCATTTCGCGATATGCGGCTCGGCGAGCCACGTCGCCAGCAGAGGAAAATCCTCATGGGTGACATCACGAAACGAGTAGCGGGGGGCGCCATCAGCCATCGGCGTCCAGCGTTTCGATGACCAGGTTGTGGTTGGTATAGACGCAGATATCGGCGGCGATATCGAGCGCCTTGCGGGCGATCTCCTCGGCCGATTTGTCCGTGTCCATCATCGCGCGGGCGGCGGCATAGGCATAGTTGCCGCCGGAGCCGATCGCGATCGTTCCGTGCTCCGGTTCGAGCACGTCGCCATTGCCGGTGATCGCCAGCGTCGTCGACTTGTCGGCGACCAGCATCATCGCTTCGAGATTGCGCAGGTATTTGTCCGTACGCCAGTCCTTGGCGAGCTCGACGGCGGCTCGCATCAGCTGGCCCGGATATTGTTCGAGCTTCTTTTCAAGCCGGTCGAGTAGCGTGAACGCGTCGGCGGTCGCGCCGGCGAAACCGGCGATCACTTCGCCCTTGCCGATGCGCCGCACTTTGCGGGCATTGCCCTTCATCACGGTCTGGCCAAGGCTCACCTGGCCGTCGCCGGCCATGATGACCTTGCCGCCTTTCCGAACAGTAATAATGGTTGTCATAAGGCACCCGTTGGCCCGTCCTGCGGGCATTGGTTTTCAGAGCATTTCCGCCCCGTTGGGCATTTATGTAAGTCGGTCCAGGGCGAATGCAATCTCATGACGCAATGCCGCCGCCACGGCCCTGCTTTTGCTGGATATTTGGCGTCGTGCCTGATAAGGAGCGCAGATCGATCGCATGGAGCAGACCCAGATGGGTGAGACGACAACCGCACGCGTGGGCAACATCGTCCGCAAGACCAACGAAACCTCCGTTTCCGTTTCCGTCAATCTCGACGGCACCGGCGCGGCCAGGATTTCCACGGGCGTCGGCTTCTTCGACCATATGCTGGACCAGCTTTCGCGACATTCGCTGATCGACATGGACATCGAGGTCACTGGCGACCTGCATATCGACGACCACCACACGGTGGAAGACACCGGTATCGCGATCGGCCAGGCGATCTCCAAGGCGCTTGGCGACCGTCGCGGCATCACCCGCTACGCCTCGCTCGACCTTGCCATGGACGAAACGATGACCAAGGCGGCCATCGACGTGTCCGGCCGGCCGTTCCTGGTCTGGAACGTCGCATTCAGCGCGCCGAAGATCGGCACGTTCGATACGGAACTGGTGCGGGAATTTTTTCAGGCGCTGGCGCAGAATGCCGGCATCACGCTGCATGTGCTGAACCATTACGGCGCCAACAACCATCATATCGCCGAGACCTGCTTCAAAGCCGTGGCGCGGGCACTTCGCGCCGCCATTGAAATCGACCCGCGGCAGGCCAATCGCGTTCCTTCGACCAAGGGAATGCTGGTCTGACTGCTTGAGGAGACAATCCTTGAGAAGCTATCTCGTTCTGACACCGCCCAATGACCCGCGAAGCGGACCCGACAGGGATCTCCAGCCGACCCTCGTTCTGCGGGACGGGTTTTCCTGGCTCGCGCTGTTGTTTCCCTGGATCTGGCTTTTCTGGCATGGGCTGTGGATCGCCGGCATCGTCATTCTGCTCGCCCAGATCGGCAGCGTCGTCCTGATGCAGATTCCGGGCTTCTGGACCGCCGGGCTGCTGTTCGGCGTCGCCGTCAGCCTGCTCATCGCGCTCGAGGGCCGACATTATCGCTCCGAAGCGCTGATTCGTCGCGGTTGGACACTGGAAACGGTGATTTCCGCTCACGATCTGCGTACGGCCGAGGAGATCTATTTCTCCGGCCTGCCGCAGCCGGAACAACAACCAATGCCGGTCTCGGCCGAGTGGGCAAAGCAGGCAAAGCCGCCCGCCGCCGGATGGCAGGCCCCGCACATGGGCCTTTTCGAACATGGAGGACGCTGATGCGCGTCGCAATCATTGACTACGGATCCGGCAACCTCCGTTCCGCGACCAAGGCTTTTGAGCGGGCCGCCCGGGAAGCCGGCATCGACGCCGTGATCGACTTGACGGACAAAGCCGAAGCGGTCGCAACCGCCGACCGTATCGTGCTGCCGGGCGTCGGCGCCTATGCGGATTGCAGCGCCGGCCTCAATGCGGTGCCGGGCATGCGGGAAGCCATCCTCGACGTCGTCGAGCACAAGGGCCGCCCTTTCCTCGGCATCTGCGTCGGCATGCAGCTGATGTCGTCGCGAGGGCTTGAAAAGACGACCACCGACGGATTCGGCTGGATCGAGGGCGATGTCATCGAAATGACCCCGAGCGATCCCAACCTAAAGATCCCGCAGATCGGCTGGAACACGCTCGATATCCATCACCCGCATCCGCTGTTCGACGGCATCCCGACTGGGTCGGACGGTCTGCACGCCTATTTCGTGCATTCTTACCACCTGGCGGCCAAGCACCGCAGCGACGTGATCGCAACCACCGAGTACGGCGGTTCGATGACCGCGTTCGTCGGCCGCGACAACGTGGCGGGTTCTCAGTTTCATCCTGAGAAAAGCCAGGCACTAGGGCTTGCCCTCATCTCCAATTTCCTGCGCTGGAAGCCCTGAGCTCGCGCGAACTCTCAAGGACCGAAGACATGATCCTCTTTCCTGCAATCGACCTGAAAGACGGCCAGTGCGTGCGCCTCAAGCTCGGCGACATGGACCAGGCCACCGTCTACAATCCCGACCCGGCAGCCCAGGCCAAGTCCTTCGAGGACCAGGGCTTCGAATGGCTGCATGTGGTAGACCTGAACGGCGCCTTCGCGGGGACAAGCGTCAATGGTGCCGCCGTCGACGCAATCCTGAAGGCCACCAAGAACCCCGTGCAGCTCGGCGGCGGCATTCGCACGCTCGACCATATTGAAAACTGGCTGGCCCGCGGGCTGACCCGCGTCATCCTCGGCACCGTCGCGGTGCGCGATCCGGCCCTGGTCATCGAGGCCTGCAGGCAGTTTCCGGGCAAGGTCGCCGTCGGCATCGACGCCAAAGGCGGCAAGGTGGCGGTCGAGGGCTGGGCGGAGGCGTCCGAGCTTGGCGTGATCGAGCTGGCCAAGAAATTCGAAGGCGCCGGCGTTTCCGCGATCATCTATACCGACATCGACCGCGATGGCATTCTGGCGGGCATCAACTGGGCCTCGACGCTGGAACTCGCCGATGCCGTTTCCATTCCGGTGATCGCATCGGGCGGGCTTGCCTCGCTCGACGATATCAACCGCATGCTGGAGCCGGATGCAGCCCGGCTCGAAGGCGCCATTTCCGGCCGCGCGCTTTATGACGGCCGTATCGATCCGGCGGAAGCGCTGGCCCTGATCCGCTCCAGACAAGGACGTGCCGCATGACCCTCAAAGCTCGTGTCATCCCCTGCCTGGACGTCAAGGACGGCCGTGTCGTGAAAGGCGTCAACTTCGTCGATCTCATCGACGCCGGCGATCCCGTCGAGGCCGCGAAAGCCTACGACGCTGCTGGTGCCGACGAGCTCTGCTTCCTCGACATCACCGCCTCCTCCGACAATCGCGAGACGATTTTCGATGTCGTCGCCCGTACCGCCGATCATTGCTTCATGCCGCTCACCGTCGGCGGCGGTGTGCGTGTCGTGGCGGATATCCGCAAGCTGCTGCTTGCCGGTGCCGACAAGGTCGCGATCAACTCGGCGGCGGTCAACAATCCGGACTTCGTGGCTGAGGCCGCCGACAAGTTCGGCAACCAGTGCATCGTGGTGTCGATCGACGCCAAGAAGGTCTCCGGTGCCGGCGAGACGGACCGCTGGGAGATATTTACCCATGGCGGCCGCAACCCGACCGGCATCAATGCGGTGGAATTTGCAATCAGCATGGTGGAGCGCGGCGCCGGCGAGCTGCTCGTCACCTCCATGGACCGGGACGGCACCAAGAGCGGCTACGACCTGGAGCTGACGCGGATGATCGCCGACAGCGTCCGGGCACCGGTCATCGCGTCGGGCGGGGTTGGAAACCTGGACGACATGGTCGCCGGCATCAAACAGGGCCACGCGACGGCAGTGCTGGCCGCATCGATTTTCCATTTCGGGACCTATACGGTCGGTCAGGCAAAGCACTATATGGCAGAGCACGGCATCGCCATGCGGCTCGATTGAGCGGTCGGAGAGAATGTTATGAGTGAATTTTCCCTGATCGACCTCGAGCGGATCGTCGCCGAGCGGGCCAAGGTATCGCCGGAGGAATCCTGGACGGCAAAACTGGTCGCCGCCGGCCAGGAGAAGGCCGCCAAGAAGCTTGGCGAGGAAGCGGTCGAAACGGTGATTGCTGCGATCAAGCAGGACCGGAACAATCTCACCGCAGAGAGCGCCGATCTCCTTTATCATCTTTTAGTCGTCTTGAATATTGCAGCGGTGCCGTTGCAGGATGTGCTCGACGAACTCCAGCGAAGGACCGGCCAGTCCGGCCTTCAAGAAAAGGCAAGCCGGCCGACATCATGAACATCGTTTCCCAGCCCGCCGAGACGCCTGAGCTCGAAACCGGCTCGAATGCGGAATATTATTCACCCTATCACCGCTTCAGTGCGGAGGAATGGGCGAAGTTCCGCGCAGACACGCCCCTGACGCTCACCGCCGACGAGGTGCAGAGGTTGCGTTCGCTGGACGACCCGATCGATCTCGATGAAGTCAGGCGCATCTATCTCTCTCTGTCGCGCCTGCTGTCGACGCATGTGGAGGCGACGCAACGCCTCTTCCAGCAGCGAAACCGGTTCCTGAGCCTTTCCGACATCACCAAGACGCCCTTCATCATCGGCATTGCCGGGTCGGTCGCGGTTGGCAAATCGACCACCGCACGTATCCTGAAGGAACTGCTCGCCCGCTGGCCGTCGAGCCCGAAAGTGGATCTGATCACCACCGACGGTTTCCTCTATCCAAACGCCGTGCTGAGCCGGGAAAACCTGATGGAGCGCAAGGGGTTTCCGGAAAGCTACGATATCGGCTCCATCCTGAGGTTCCTGTCTGCAATCAAGGCCGGCGAACCAAACGTCAGGGCGCCGCGTTATTCGCATCTCACCTACGACGTTCTGCCGGACGAATACACGCTCGTCGACCGACCGGACATCCTGATCTTCGAAGGCATCAACGTCCTCCAGTCACGGGCGCTGCCGGCCGACGGCAAGATCGTTCCGATCGTCTCGGACTTCTTCGACTTCTCGATTTATATCGATGCCGACGAAGAGCAGATCCACAATTGGTATGTCCAGCGCTTCATGAAGTTGCGCCAGACCGCCTTCCGCGATCCGACCTCGTTCTTCAAGAAATACGCGGCGATCGATGCGGATGCGGCCCGCGCCGTTGCCGAAGGATTGTGGGAAAACATCAACCTGAAGAACCTGCGCCAGAACATTCTGCCGACCAGGCCGCGGGCGGACCTCATCCTGCGCAAGGGCCGCAACCACCTGGTGGAAACGGTCGAACTGCGGAAACTGTAGGCGATCGATCGCCGGCTATTGAACTAAATCGTCAGCTGTTCACGCGGCGGAGCGTCAGGTTGATGCGTCCGCCGTTCTTCAACAGCGTCGACGTGCCGGGGTAAATACGGTCGACGCCGTGGAACGCCAGACGCCCCTCTCCGCCCAGCACAACGACGTCCCCACTCGACAGCCGGAAAGAGCCGGTCGGGTCCTTGCGGCTCAGGCCGCCGACCCGGAACAGGCAGCTATTGCCGAGCGAGACGGAGAGAACAGGGGCGGCCAGATCGTTCTCGTCCCGGTCCTGATGCAGGCCCATCTTGGCGTCGTCGGAATAGAAGTTGATGAGGCAGGCTTCCGGCGGCTTCGAATAGCCGCCGAGCGTTTCCCAGAGATCGAGCAATTCCTGCGGCATCGCGGGCCACGGCTTCTTCGTCGCCGGGTGATAGGATTGGTAGCGATACCCCTGCTGTTTGTCCGTTACCCAGCCGAGCGGGCCGCAATTGGTCATGCGCACCGACATGGGTTTGCCGGTGCCGGGCATTTCGGGCGTATAGAGCGGCGCCTCGGCTACGATGTCCCGTATCAGTTCGACCAGATGCTCCTGCGCCGGTCGATCCAGATAGCCGGGAAGGTGCCTGATGCCATTCGCAAGCGTCGCCAAAGATCAATCTCCGCCGTTAGTCGCCGCTTGGCCGGCCGCGCATCTTCTTGACGTCCGAACGACCGGATTTTTCCTTCAGCCGCCGCTCCACCGAACCCTTTGTGGGCTTGGTTTTCTTGCGTGGCGGCGGCGGCGGTTCGGCGGCCTTGAGGATCAGTTCCTTCAGCCGCTCGCGCGCGTCTTCGCGGTTGCGCTCCTGGCTGCGGAACCGGTTCGCTTCTATCATCAGCACGCCATCCTTCGACACCCGTTTTCCGGCGAGCTTGATGGCGTTTTCCTTCACCCGTTCCGGCAGGGACGGCGTGTTGACGATGTCGTAGAAAAGTTGGACCGCCGTCGAGACCTTGTTGACGTTCTGGCCGCCCGGCCCGCCCGCCAGCACGAATTGTTCCGTCAGTTCCCATCCGGCGATGGTGATGCGGTTGTTGATGACAAGGGGATTGCTGGCCATGGGTCTCTGGTCTTTGTTCTTGGGCGCATGCCGTGATCCGGAACCCACGTTCGGGCGACATGCGGCAGGCCCGCATCTTTTCCACAAAGCCGGCAAAAAGAAAACCGCCGGCCCAGGGTGTTATCCCGGGCCGGCGGTTTCACGTGAATCCTTCAAAGATTACTCGGCGGCGGCAAGCATGACCGGAGCGGCGCTTCTCACCTTGCTGTCGACGTGGCCTTCGTATTGCCCGAAGTTCTGGATGAACATCGAGACGAGCTTCTTGGCATAGACGTCGAACGCGGCGCCGTCCGCCCAGGTCGAGCGAGGATCGAGGATCGCATTGTCGACGCCTTCAACGGCGACCGGCACGGCGAAACCGAAGTTGGGATCGGTACGGAACTCCACATTCTTGAGGCTGCCATCGAGCGCTGCACTCAGGAGAGCGCGGGTCGCCTTGATCGGCATGCGGCGGCCGACGCCGTAAGCACCGCCGGTCCAGCCGGTGTTGACGAGCCAGCAATCGACCCCGTGGCGGGCGATCAGTTCCTTGAGCAGGTTGCCGTATTCGGCCGGGTGACGGGGCATGAACGGCCCACCGAAGCAGGTCGAGAACGTCGCTTCCGGCTCGGTGACACCCTTTTCCGTGCCGGCGACCTTGGCGGTGTAGCCGGAGAGGAAGTGGTACATCGCCTGTTCGGGCGTCAGCTTGGCGATCGGCGGCATGACGCCGAAAGCATCGGCGGTCAGCATGATGATCGACTTCGGCTGCGGCGCCACGCCGGTCTTCGATGCATTCGGAATGAAATGCAGTGGATAGGCGCTACGGGTGTTTTCGGTCAGCGAATCGTCGTTGAAATCCGGAACCCGGTTCCCGTCGAGCACGACGTTTTCGATCACCGTGCCGAAACGGCGGGTCGCGGCATAGATTTCCGGCTCGGCTTCGGCCGAAAGATTGATGGCCTTGGCATAGCAGCCGCCTTCGAAATTGAAGACGCCGTTTTTGCCCCAGCCATGTTCGTCGTCACCGATCAGCGTCCGCTTCGGATCGGCCGACAGCGTGGTCTTGCCGGTGCCGGATAGACCGAAGAACAGCGCGGTATCGCCGTTCGGGCCGACATTGGCCGAGCAGTGCATCGGCATGACACCCTCTTCCGGCAGGAAGTAGTTGAGCACGGAGAAGACCGATTTCTTGTTTTCGCCGGCATAGGAGGTGCCGCCGACCAGGATGAGGCCATTGGTGAAATCGCAGGCGATCACCGTCTCCGTGCGGCAGCCGTGGCGGGCGGGATCCGCCTTGAAGCTCGGCAGGTTGATGATCGTCAGCTTTTCTTCGAAGCTTTCGAGCGTGGCGCGTTCCGGACGGATCAAAAGATTGCGGATGAAGAGAGCGTGCCAGGCGAATTCGCTGACGACGCGGGTCGGAAGGGCATATTCGGCATCGGCGCCGCCGACCAGATCCTGGACGAACAGCGTCTTGCCGGCCGCATGGGCGAGCATGTCCTTCTTCAGGGCTTCGAAGTGTTCCGGTTTCATGGGCTTGTTGTCGGCACCCCACCAGACGCGGTTCTCGGTGCCGGCATCGCGGACAATGAACTTGTCCTTGGGGGAGCGGCCGGTGTGCTGGCCGGTGACGGCGCGGAGTGCGCCGTCGATCGTCAGATCGGCTTCACCGCGGCGGATTGCTTCTTCGTAGAGCTCAACCTCGGACGAATTGTAATAAACACGCGATACACCGCCGAGACCGATCGCCGCTAAACCCTTGGACGGGTTGTGAAGTCCAAACTCCTCCATGCGCGCACTCCTTCAGCTTGCCGTGGGAACTGACGCGAAATTAATGACAGATTTCTAAAAGGGCAAGAGCCATCATCTAAATTCTTTAATAATATCAATTATTTAATCGATTTAAAAAATTTTATTCCTCTTTAAATCGGTTTAATAACTGTTTCAATCCGCATCTGCGCTATCTTAAGTCTCATTGCCAAAACGCACGATCGTCAGCGGCCTCTTTATCTTTGCCACAATTTGTTCCACCTTTATACTCAAGAAGCGCGTCGGCTGATGCCGCCTGGCTGGGGTGAATTCCAGGAGATGCGCATAGATGACGGAGATGGAGAGCATGCAAACAATCGCGCTCGTAGATGACGACCGCAATATCCTGACGTCGGTGTCGATTGCACTCGAGGCAGAAGGATACAAGGTCGAAACCTATACGGATGGCGCTTCCGCGCTCGACGGGCTGATCGCCCGCCCTCCGCAGTTGGCGATCTTCGATATCAAGATGCCACGCATGGACGGCATGGAACTGCTGCGCCGCCTGCGACAGAAGTCCGACCTGCCGGTGATCTTCCTCACCTCCAAGGATGAAGAGATCGACGAGTTGTTCGGGCTGAAGATGGGCGCCGACGACTTCATCACCAAGCCGTTCTCGCAGCGCCTGCTGGTGGAACGGGTGAAGGCGATCCTGCGACGCGCCGGCAGCCGCGAGGCACAAGCCGCCGGCGGTGCCGGGGCCAAGACGGCAGCCGATCAGCAGGCCGCCCGCACGCTCGAACGCGGCCAGCTTGCCATGGACCAGGAGCGCCATACCTGCACCTGGAAGGGCGAACCGGTGACGCTGACGGTGACCGAATTCCTGATCCTGCATTCCCTGGCCCAGCGGCCCGGCGTCGTCAAAAGCCGCGATGCGCTGATGGATGCCGCCTATGACGAGCAAGTCTATGTGGACGACCGTACCATCGACAGCCACATCAAGCGGCTGCGCAAGAAGTTCAAGATGGTCGACAACGATTTCGATATGATCGAAACGCTTTACGGCGTGGGTTACCGATTCCGTGAGGCTGCTTGACCCTTGCGAAAGGTTAACTTGAGGCCACGGCCGGACCAGCGCTAAGCTGGCCCGGTGGAAGGACTGCAGTGGCAGATCAAACATTTGATAGCAATATGGTCCGAATGGAGAAGGCTGGGACACGACGTGCGCCGCGGCGGTTCTGGTCGCGCCCTTTCACGCTCATTCGGCGGGTGTTCGGCCATGCGGTGTTTTCGAGCCTCACCCGCCGCATCCTGTTCTTCAACATCGCCGCGACGGTCGTGCTGGTGGCGGGCATTCTCTACCTCAACCAGTTCCGTGAAGGCCTGATCGATGCTCGCGTCGAGAGCCTGCTGACGCAGGGTGAGATCATCGCTGGCGCGATTTCCGCCTCCGCCTCGGTCGATACCAACTCGATCACCATCGATCCCCAGAAACTCCTCGAACTGCAGGCCGGCCAGAGCATTACGCCGGTGCCGAACGACGAGGACCTCGATTTCCCTATCGACCCGGAGCGCGTTGCGCCGGTCCTCAGACGCCTCATTTCGCCGACCCGCACCCGCGCCCGGATTTTCGATGCCGACGCCAACCTGCTGCTCGATTCCCGCCATCTCTATTCGCGCGGCCAGGTACTGCGTTTCGACCTGCCGCCGGTGGAAAACGAATCGCAGACCTGGAGCGACTGGTTCGCAGGCCTCATCAACCGCCTGCTGCAGCCGGGCAACCTGCCGGTCTACAAGGAAGCGCCGGGCGGCGACGGCTCGATCTATCCGGAAGTCATGAACGCGCTGACCGGCGTGCGCGGCGCGCTGGTGCGGGTCACCGAGCGCGGCGAGTTGATCGTCTCCGTCGCTGTGCCTGTGCAGCGTTTCCGTGCCGTGCTCGGCGTGCTTCTGCTGTCGACCCAGGCCGGCGACATCGACAAGATCGTGCATGCGGAACGGCTGGCGATCATGCGCGTCTTCGGCGTCGCGACGCTCGTCAACATCCTCCTGTCGCTGCTGCTGTCTTCGACTATCGCCAATCCGCTGCGGCGGCTGGCGGCGGCTGCGATCCGGGTACGGCGCGGCGCCAAGCAGCGCGAGGAGATCCCCGACTTCTCCTATCGCCAGGACGAAATCGGCAACCTTTCCATCGCGCTTCGCGAGATGACCAACGCGCTCTATGACCGCATCGATGCGATCGAGAGTTTCGCGGCGGATGTGAGCCACGAGCTCAAGAACCCGCTGACTTCGCTTCGCAGCGCCGTCGAGACCCTGCCGCTCGCCAAAACCGAGGAGTCTAAACAGCGGCTGACGGAAGTCATTTTCCACGACGTGCGCCGTCTGGATCGACTGATCAGCGACATTTCCGACGCCTCGCGGCTGGACGCCGAACTCGCACGGTCAGATTCGACGCCCGTCGACATGGAAAACCTGCTCGGCAATCTCGTCGATATTTCCCGGCAGATCCGCACCGGCCGCAAACCGGTGGAAATCAGCCTGACGACCGACAACAAGGCCGGCAACAGGTCCGCCTTCCTGGTCAACGGCCATGATCTGCGCCTAGGGCAGATCATCACCAACCTCATCGAGAACGCGCGATCCTTCGTGCCCGAAAAGGGCGGCCGCGTCGCCATCCGGCTGTCTCACTCCAAGGATCGTGTCGTCGTGACCGTGGAAGACAACGGGCCCGGCATCCAGGCGGAGGATATCGACCGCATCTTCGAACGGTTCTACACGGACCGGCCGGACGGCGAGAGTTTCGGCCAGAATTCCGGCCTTGGCCTGTCGATCAGCCGGCAGATCGCCGAGGCCCATGGCGGCTCGCTGAAGGCGGAAAACCTGTACGACGCCAAGACGGGTGCCACCACCGGCGCCCGCTTCACGCTGTCGCTGCCGGGCGGCGAAATTCAATGAGCCCGGCGCCGGTCAACATCCATGCGACCGCGATCGTCATCGGCACCAAGGGCGTCCTCTTTACCGGTCCGTCGGGCAGCGGCAAGTCCATGCTCGCTTTCTCCTGCATCGCAGCCGCCCGGCGCCAGGGCGCTTTCGCGGCTCTTGTCGCCGACGATCAGGTGCTCGTCTTGTGCCACGGCAATCATCTGCTCGCGACCCGGCCGGAAGCGATCGCCGGTCTCATCGAACTGCGCGGCAGCGGCATCGCCCATGTGGAAAGCGTCCCCGCGGCGGCGCTGGATCTGGCGGTGGACGTCATTTCCCTGCCGGAAAGCGAGAGGCTTCCGCCGGAGAACGAATGCTTCCAGATCCCCGGTGTGGGTAGCCTTCCGCTTGTCCGGATATGGCGCGGCGCACCTGATCCACTGGCCGTTCTGGCGGCATTTGCACCCGATTTTCACGGCGAGATGCCGTTTTCATCATCCGGCAGCCTGATTTTTTGACTTGAACTTCGAATCTACTTGGACAAGATGGCATCCCACCGCTGGACCGCTTTATTGCAATGCGATAATGGCGCCGAGTTTCCATAGCAGGGGGCAGTTTTCATGATCGGACTAGTGCTTGTCACCCATGGCAAGCTGGCTGAGGAATTTCGTCATGCGGTCGAGCATGTCGTCGGACCTCAGAAATTCATCGAAACCGTATCGATCGGTCCCGAGGACGACATGGATCAGCGGCGGCAGGATATCGTCGATGCCGTTACCAATGCCGATGAAGGTCATGGCGTCATCATTCTGACGGACATGTTCGGAGGCACTCCCTCCAACCTTTCCATTTCCGTCATGGAAAGCGGCCGGATCGAAGTCATTGCCGGTATGAACCTGCCGATGCTGATCAAGCTTGCCGGCGTGCGCAGCGACAACAACATGGACAAGGCGCTCGTCGAAGCCTCCGAGGCCGGTCGTAAATATATCAATGTCGCAAGCCGCGTCCTCAGCGGCAAATGAGAACCCAGACCGGATGTCATCCCCCTCTCCCCGTGAATTCCTGATCATCAACAAGCGTGGTCTGCATGCCCGCGCCTCCGCCAAATTCGTGCAGATGGTGGAGAGTTTCGATGCCCAGATCACCGTCTCCAAGGACGGAACGACCGTCGGCGGCACGTCGATCATGGGCCTGATGATGCTCGCCGCCAGCACCGGCTGCACGATCGAAGTCTCAGCGGAAGGAAATCAGGCCGAAGAAGCGCTGAATGCGCTCGAACAACTCGTCGCCAACAAGTTCGGCGAAGAAGCCTGACGCGCCCGCGATTTAACCGTCCGCTGACATAAACATATAAAGACTTCTTTATATCCCGTTGCCAGTTTGTAGGAAGCCTGCTACACCGCTGGCCAGTTTCCGTCTGCCAAGGCGGGTCTTGCCACGTCCGTCGGTACCTCGCCGGAGAAGGCACCACCGAACATGGAGAGCTTTATGAGCACTGAGAAGGATTACGTCGTCGCGGATATCAATCTTGCCGCCTACGGCCGCAAGGAGCTCGACATCGCAGAAACCGAAATGCCGGGCCTGATGTCGTGCCGCGAAGAATTCGGCACAACGAAGCCGCTGAAGGGTGCCCGCATCTCGGGTTCGCTCCACATGACCATCCAGACGGCCGTTCTCATCGAGACCCTTCAGCACCTCGGTGCAGAAATCCGCTGGGCGTCCTGCAACATTTTCTCGACCCAGGATCATGCTGCTGCGGCAATCGCTTCCGCCGGCATTCCGGTCTTCGCCGTCAAGGGCGAATCTCTGACGGAATACTGGGATTATACCGACAAGATCTTCCAGTGGGCCGATGGCGGCCTCTCCAACATGATCCTCGATGACGGCGGCGACGCCACCATGTACATCCTCACCGGCGCCCGCGCCGAAGCCGGCGAAGACGTTCTTTCGAACCCGACTTCGGAAGAAGAAGAAATCCTCATCGCGCAGATCAAGAAGCGCCTCAAGGCTTCGCCCGGCTGGTTCACCAAGCAACGCGACGCGATCAAGGGCGTTACCGAGGAAACCACGACGGGCGTGCACCGCCTTTACGAACTGTCCAAGAAGGGCCTGCTGCCCTTCCCGGCGATCAACGTCAACGACTCGGTCACCAAATCGAAGTTCGACAACAAATACGGCTGCAAGGAATCGCTGGTCGACGGCATCCGCCGCGGCACCGACGTGATGATGGCCGGCAAGGTCGCCGTGGTCTGCGGTTACGGTGACGTCGGCAAGGGTTCTGCCGCTTCGCTCGCCGGCGCCGGCGCCCGCGTCAAGGTCACCGAAGTCGACCCGATCTGCGCCCTGCAGGCCGCCATGGACGGCTTTGAAGTCGTCGTCCTCGAAGACGTCGTCGACAGCGCCGACATCTTCATCACCACGACCGGCAACAAGGACGTCATCCGCATCGACCACATGCGCGCGATGAAGGACATGGCGATCGTCGGCAATATCGGCCACTTCGACAACGAGATCCAGGTCGCGGCGCTGAAGAACCTCAAGTGGACCAACGTCAAGCCGCAGGTCGACATGATCGAGTTCCCCAAGGGCAACCGCATCATCCTTCTGTCGGAGGGCCGCCTGCTCAACCTCGGCAACGCCACTGGTCATCCGTCCTTCGTGATGTCGGCCTCGTTCACCAACCAGACGCTGGCCCAGATCGAGCTCTTCACCAAGCAGGGCGAGTACAAGAACGACGTCTACATCCTGCCGAAGCACCTCGACGAGAAGGTCGCCCGCCTGCATCTCGCCAAGCTCGGCGTGAAGCTGACGGAACTCTCCGACGAGCAGGCTGCCTATATCGGCGTCTCGCAGACCGGCCCGTTCAAGGCTGAACACTACCGCTATTAATCAATAGCCGGTTAATCCACAAGATATGGTAGCCGCAGCCTTGACAAAGGCTGCGGCTTCTTTTTTGGGCGCATCCCTTCCCGGCGATTCCCTAAGCAAGTATTGTTTTAGAACTTGATTCGCGCCTTCCCTGGAGCGTGATGCCGAAAGCCGCCAGCGGTTTTCGGACATCGTCGCGCTCCCACCATCTGATTGGGAGCCGTCCGGCTACGGGCAAGGCACGGAGTGGTATGTCTTGTCGATGAGCGGCAATTGGACGGAGACAGACCGGATATGTCGGTAAGAAAAATGAGCTCGTCAGAACGGGCCGATCCCCTTTGCGGCGGAGCGGAAGCTCCAGCTTTGCGTCCCGTTGCGGGGCGCTCCGGTTTCGGATCTCCAGACGGTAATGCGATCGTCGGCAGGCTTCGCCGCCTGGCGCTGTTCGGCAGCGCCTTTCTCTCGGGCACCGCCCTTTCCGGGCTCGCGACCGCAGCGCTTGCGCAGCAATCGGGTAACGCCGCCGTCCGCCTGTTTTCCTCGACGGAGGTCATCGTTTCGTCGCTGGTGATGGGCGCCCTCGGAGCCGCCTTGTTTTCCGCTATCTGGCTGGTGCGCCAGCGCGGCAATATGGAAGCCGAAACGCAGGAAATGCGCAGCGCCCTTTCCGACGCGCAGCAGCGGATTTCCAAGTTCGAGGCCCTGATCGCCGACAAGAACCGCCGGATCGTCGTGTGGGAGAGCGGTTCCTCCAAGCCGGAATTCCTCGGCCAGCTGCCGGTGGAAACCGGAGCGCCGCAGCAGGACCGCGAGTTTCTCGCCTTCGGCCGCTGGATGCGCGGCAGTTCCGCCAGCGAGCTCGAGAAATCGATCGAACTCCTGCGGGTAGAAGCCCGCTCCTTCGACATGGTGGTAGAAACCAACCGCGACGAAATCCTGGAAGTGCAGGGGCGCGTTTCGGGCGGCAAGGCCTTCGTCCGTTTCATTGCACTCAACAATCTGCGCGCGGAACTCGCCGAGCTCAAGATCGAGCGTGAGCGGCTGACCAACTCGATCATGCTGTTCCATTCGCTGCTCGACGCCATCGAGCAGCCGGTCTGGCGTCGCGATTCACAGGGCAAGCTGACCTGGGTCAACCATGCCTATGGCGATGCCGTGGAGGCTTCGACCCCGGCCCAGGCGATCGAGGACGGCCGCGAGTTTCTGGGCTCGATCGCCCGCGAAAAGATCAGGGCGGCAGCGACCTCCACCTCGCCTTTCCACGACCGGATTTCCACCGTGGTGCACGGCAATCGCACCATGTTCGACGTCGTCGACGTCGTCGTGCCGGGCGGTTCCACAGGCATTGCGATCGATGTTTCCGAAGTGGAAGCGGTGCGCGAGGAACTCAAGCGCACCCTGAAGAGCCACGCGGAGACGCTCGACCATCTGGCAACGCCCGTCGCTATCTTCGACGGCGACCGCCGGCTGCAGTTCTACAACCAGGCCTTCGTGCAGCTTTGGGGTTTCACGCTTCCCTTCCTCGACCAGAGGCCAGACAATAGCGAGCTGCTCGACAAGCTCAGAAGCGACGGCAAGCTGCCGGAACAGCTGAGCTGGCGGAGCTGGAAGGAAACGGCGCTTTCGGTCTACCAGTCGCCGGATACGCAGACCGACCTGTGGCATCTGCCGAATGGCCAGACGCTTCGCGTCATCGCAACCGCACATCCGCAGGGCGGCGCCACCTGGGTGTTCGAGAACCTTACCGAACAGGTGGATCTCGAGACCCGTTACAACACGCTGGTCCAGGTCCAGGGCGAAACGATCGACCATCTGTCCGAAGGTGTCGCCGTCTTCGGGCCGGACGGACGCATCCGCCTGTCAAACCCGGCCTTCCGGGCGCTCTGGGGCATCACCGCCGAAGAATCGAAGCCCGGCACCCATATCAAGGCGATCGAGACCGCCTGCTCGCCATCCTACGACAAGCCGGACGGCTGGCGCCGCTTCGGCCAAATGCTGACCAATTTCGACGATGAGCGCCCCTCGCTGCAGGGCACGTTCGAACTCTATTCCGGCCTGATCCTCGATTACGCCGTGACGCCGCTGCCGAACGCCCAGACGATGCTGACCTTTGTCGACATGACGGCGAGTGCCAGGGCGGAACGAGCGCTCAAGGAGAAGAACGAGGCGCTGCAGAAGGCCGACGAGCTCAAGAACGATTTCGTCCAGCACGTCTCCTACGAGCTGCGCTCGCCGCTGACCAATATCATCGGCTTCACCGACCTCCTGAAGACACCGGGCATCGGTACGCTGAACGAGCGGCAGTCGGAGTATATCGACCATATCTCGACGTCCTCCTCGGTTCTCCTGACGATCGTCAACGACATCCTCGATCTGGCGACCGTCGATGCCGGCATCATGCAGCTCAACTATTCGGAAATGGCGATCGACGACCTGCTCGACGACGTGGCGATGCAGATCGCCGATCGTCTGCACGAAAATGGCGTGGCGCTGGCGATCACTGCGCCGGCCGGGCTCGGCACTATCGTTGCCGACCAGCAGCGGCTGAAGCAGATCCTCATCAAGCTGCTCACAAATGCCACCAATTTCGCGCCGGAAGGCTCCGCCATCACGCTCAATTGCTGGCGCACCCATAGCGACGTGTTCTTCTCGGTGACCGACAAGGGTCCGGGCATCCCCGAAGATATCCTGAAGACCGTGTTCGACCGGTTCTCGGCCAATGCCAAGGGCGGCAAGCGCAGTGGAGCGGGTCTCGGCCTTTCGATCGTCGAGAGCTTCGTGACACTGCATCACGGCGATGTCGCGATCGACAGCAAGCCCGGCCAGGGAACCACGGTTACGTGCCGCATTCCAAGCGGTACGACGGCGCGGTCCGTCGCCGCCGAATGAGTGGTGAGGCAGCTCTTACCCTGACGCTTGCCGACGAGGCTGAAACGATCCGTCTCGGCGAAGATCTGGCGCTGGCGCTGAAGAAGGGCGACTGGATCGCCCTTTCCGGCGATCTGGGTGCCGGCAAATCGACCTTCGCCCGGGCTTTTTTGCGGGCGCTGGCGGATGAAGACGAGCTTGAAGTGCCGAGCCCGACCTTCACGCTGGTGCAAAGCTACGAGCTGCGCATTCCGGTCTCACATTTCGATCTCTATCGGCTTGGCGATGCCTCCGAACTGGACGAGCTTGGTTTCGACGAGGCGCTTTCCGGCGGCATCTGTCTGGTGGAATGGCCTGAGGTCGCCGACACGTTGTTGCCGCAGACCCGCATCCAGCTCAAGCTCGAACAGAGCGGCAGCGGCCGGACCGCGACGATCACGGCACCGGAGGCGCAGATGCAGCGCATCCGCCGCGTGCTGGCGATCCGCGAATTTCTCGACAGCCACGGTTACCCCGGCGCCCGACGGCGTTTCCTCACAGGCGACGCCTCGACCCGCGCCTATGAGAGCGTGACAATCGCAAACGGCGAAACGCTGATCCTGATGGACTGGCCGCGCCCGGCGCAAGGGCCGCCGGTTCTCGATGGCAAACCCTATCCCAAGGTCGCGCATCTGGCGGAAGACCCCTATCCCTTCGTGGCGATCGACGAATACTTGCGCGAACTGGGCTTGGCGGCACCGGAAGTGCTGCATGTGGATTACGACCAGGGCATCCTGCTGCTCGAAAATCTCGGCGAGGAGGGGGCCGTCGACGAAGACGGCAATCCCATCGAGGAACGCTACCGCGAAAGCATCGTGTGCCTGGCCTTCCTGCACAGCCACGAGATGCGCCAGGACCTGCCGGTCGGCGACGGCCATATCCACCATATTCCCGATTTCGACCCGACGGCCATGAAGATGGAGGCGCGGCTCCTCGTTGACTGGCACCTGCCCTGGAAACGCGGAACGCCGGCGACTGACGAGGAACGGCAGGAATATCTGGCGATCTGGGACAATCTCATCCGCGAGCTCGACGGCGTCGAGAAGAACCTGCTGCTGCGGGATTTCCATTCGCCGAACATCATCTGGCGGCCGCATGAATCCGGCGTGCGGCGCGTCGGCCTGATCGATTTCCAGGATTCGATGATCGGCCCAACCGCCTATGACCTCGCCTCGATCGTCCAGGACGCCCGCGTCGACATTCCGAAGGCGCTTGCCGATCAGCTGATGCTGGATTACGTGACGCTTCGCCGTGCCCTCGGGGCCTTCGACGAGCCGACGTTCCTGAAAGCCTGGGCAATCATGGCGGCGCAGCGCAACTGCAAACTCGCCGGCCTCTGGGTGCGGCTCTTGCAGCGGGATGGCAAGCCGGGCTATCTGAAGCACATGCCGCGGACGCTCCGCTATCTCGCAACGGCGCTGAGCCACGATGTGCTCACCCCCTTGCGCGATTGGTGCCGTCGGGCTGGAATAGAACTGCCCGAATCATAATTACGGTTGCCGATGACCATTCAACGAGCCCCCATCAAACAGGCGATGGTGCTTGCCGCAGGGCTCGGCACCCGGATGCGGCCGATCACCAACACGATGCCGAAGCCGCTGGTGCCGGTCGCCGGCAAGCCGATGATCGACTACGTGCTGGATTCGCTGAGAGAAGCCGGCGTCGAGCGGGCCGTCGTCAACGTCCACCACTTCGCCGACCAAATGGCGACGCATCTTGCGGCCTATAAGGGCCTCGAAATCCTCATCTCCGACGAGCGCGACGCGCTGATGAATAATGGCGGCGGTATCGTGAAGGGGCTGAAGCTTCTCGATCGCAGCACGATTTTCGTCATGAATGCCGACCTCTTCTGGATCGGCGAGACCCCGGGCAAGCCCACCAACCTGCAGCACCTGGCGGAATTCTTCGATCCAGAGCGCATGGACATGGCGATGCTCTGCGTCGACATCGACAACACGACCGGGCATAACGGCATCAACGATTTTGGCATGGATGCGGATGGCCGGTTGAGGCGCTACCGGGACGATCCGGCCAACCCGGTCGTTTATGCCGGCGCTTTCGCGATGAGCCCGTCCTTTCTGGATGACGCGCCATCCGATGCCTTCAACATCAATATCTATTTCGACAAGGCGATCGCCCGCGGCCGGCTCTACGGAACCATGCTCGACGGCCACTGGATCACCGTCGGCACGCCGGAAGCGCTGCCCGAAGCCGAAGCGGTGATCGCGCGTTATCCGGTGGAGGCATGACCACGCTATCCGGCAAGAAGCGGGTGTTTTCGATCCCCGCCGGAGCGCCGTTCCTGAAGACTCTGGCAGCCGCACTTTGTGACGGCCGACTCAACGAGACCTTCCGCTACGATCCGGCCGATCCGCTTTCGCTCGCCGACGTGACCATCTACGTGCCGACGCGACGGTCTGCCCGCGTGCTGCGCTCGGAATTCGTCGACCTGCTCGGCGGCCGATCGGCGATCCTGCCGGTCATCCGGCCGCTTGGCGAAACCGATGACGACAGCGGCTATTTCGATCTCGTAGCGCCTGATGAAATGGATCTGGCGCTGCCGATCGGCGGCACCGCGCGCCTGCTCGAACTCGGCCGCCTGATTCTTGCCTGGCGTAACCAGCTCCCAAAGATCGTGCTCGACGTGCATTCGGAATCGCCGCTCGTCGCACCCGCCAGCCCCGCCGATGCCATCTGGCTCGCTCGCGCCTTGGCCGAGCTCATCGACGCGGTCGAGACCGAAGAGCGCGACTGGGCCGATCTCAAAAAACTCGATACCGGCGAACATGCGCTCTGGTGGCAGCTGACCGCCGAGTTTCTGTCGATCGCCAGTGCCTTCTGGCCCATCCGCCTCGAAGAACTGCGCCGTTCTTCACCGGCAAAACACCAGGCAGCTATCCTGCGGGGCGAAGCGCGGCGGATTGCCTCCCGGGATCACAAGGGACCAGTGATCGTTGCGGGTTCGACCGGGTCGGTGCCGGCTGCTGCCGACCTGATCGCGGCGATCTCCAGCCTTCCGAACGGCACTGTCGTGCTGCCGGGGCTCGATCTCTCGATGCCGGCGGATCAATGGGCGATGATTGGCGAAGAGGCCTTTGACGGCAAACCCGAACCCGCCAGCCGCAGCCATTCGCAATTCGGCCTGTCGCGGCTGCTTAAAAAACTCGGCGCGACGCGAGAAGACGTGGCCGTGCTTGGCGAAGTTCCGGGCGATCTCGCCTTCCGCGCCGAAGCCCTCTCCCAGGCGCTGGTGCCCGCCAAGGCGACCGACCGCTGGAGCGCGTGGCGGGACAACGCCGACCCCTCCCTCCTGGCCCAAGCCTTTGCCGACGTCTCGCTGATCGAAGCCTCGAACGAACGCGAAGAGGCCGTCGCGATCGCCATCGCGCTCCGGCTTGCGCTCGAACAGCCCGGCAAAAACGGTGGCGAGAGCCAGGCCGCACTGATCACGCCTGATCGGGCGCTTGCCCGCCGGGTGACCGCCGAGCTTTCCCGTTTCGGCCTGCTCGCCGACGATTCCGCCGGCTCGGCCCTCTCCGGCACGCCGCAGGGCACGCTGACCCAGCTTCTACTCGAAGCGACGCTCCGGCCGGGCGACCCGGTGGCGATCGCCGCGCTGATCAAGCATCCGCTGATGCGCCTCGGCCTGCCGGCCGCGGACCTGCGATCGGCCGTCGAAGCGCTCGAAATCCTGGCGCTACGCGGTGGTCTCGGCGACATGGACATTTCCGCGCTGGAACCCCTGCTCGAAACCCAGCTTGCCGCCCAGCTCGAAGACAGGCATGCGCCGCACTGGCGGCTATCGCTGCCGACCGATGCCGCCGGCAAGGCGCGCGATCTTGCGCAGCGGCTGGCGAAAGCGGTCGAGCCGCTCGCTTCCGCCCTCGTCCGCCGCCGGCCGGATGGGCGCGGCCTTACGGCAAAACTCACGCTATCCGAATGGGCCGATCGCACCGGTCGCGCACTTGAGGCGATCTGCATCGATGAACGGCGAGACCTCGCAGCGCTCTGGTCTGGAGAAGCCGGCGAAAAACTATCGGGGCTGCTCTCCGAAGTCATCGAGACTGACGGACAGATGGAGGCGGATGGTCCGCAATGGATCGACATCGTCATGGCCCTGACGACCGGCGAGGCGGTAAAACCGCGTTCGCTCAGCCATCCGCGCATCTTCATCTTCGGTACTCTCGAAGCCCGGTTGCAGAGCGTCGACACGATGATCCTCGGCGGGCTCAACGAGGGGTCCTGGCCGGGGCAGACGGTCAACAACCCGTTCCTGTCCCGCACCATGAAGACTGACATGGGGCTGGAACCGCCGGAACGGCGGATCGGCCAGCTTGCCCACGATTTCGAGATGGCCTGCGGCACGCGGCATCTGATCCTTTCGCGCTCGATGCGCCAAGGATCCACGCCAACTGTCGCTTCACGCTGGCTGCAGAGGCTGCTTGCGCTGGGTGGACGGCAGTTCGCGGACGAGCTCAAGGCGCGCGGCCACCAATATCGCGATTGGGCTTCCATGATCGACACCGGCGAAAACCAACCGGTCTCCAAGCGCCCGGCCCCCAAGCCGCCGGCGGATCTGCAGCCAGTAAAATATTCCTTCAGCGAGGTCGGGCGCCTGCGCCGCGACCCTTATTCGATCTATGCCCGCCGCATCCTCAAACTCGATCCGCTCGCCCCGTTCAACCGCGATCCAGGCGCCTCCGAGCGCGGCACGCTCTATCACGCGATCATCGACCGTTATACCCGCGAGGGCCACAAGCCGGGCATGCCTGCGGCCAAAGAGGCTATGCGCCGGATCACTCAGGAACTGTTCGACGCCGAACAGCTGCCAACCCATATCGACCGCGTCTGGCGGCCCCGTTTTGTCGAAGTCGCCCGCGCCTTCCTGGATTGGGAAGTCGAGCGCGCGCCGGATATTCGCAGGACGATGACGGAAGTCGGGGCCGGCTGGGAGCTAGAGCCAGCCGGTATCCGCGTCACTGGTATTGCGGACCGGATCGATATCAAGGGATCGGGTCTCGCCGATCTCATCGACTACAAGACCGGTCTCAACCCCTCGGTATCCCAGGCTCGGGCGCTGCTCGATCCGCAGCTCGGCCTTGAGGCGGCGGCGCTCAGAGCCGGAGCGTTCAAGGATGCGGGTCCGTTGACGCCCGACCAGCTGCTCTATGTCCGGCTGCGTCCCGGCGATCGGTTCCGGGAAGACAAAGTCAACAACGAGGGTTCGAGCGCGACGGCCAAGCGGCAACCGAAATCGGCGATCGATCTGGCCGACGAATCGATCGAACAGCTCACCCGCTTCGTGATCACGCTGCGCAATGGCGAAGCCGGCTTCGCATCGCGGCTCGTGCCGATGGCCCAAAATGATTTCGGCGGCGAATACGACCATCTCGCCCGCGTCGCCGAATGGTCGACGGCCGACGACGAGGAGGCGGAAGCCGATGAGTGATCTGGCTCCGGAGGGCGACGACCCGATCAAGTGGATCGATTGGACGACGGTGCAGCAATCGCTCGCCTCCGATCCCATAAGTTCCGCCTGGGTTTCGGCCAATGCCGGTTCCGGCAAGACGCATGTGCTGACCCAGCGGGTCATCCGGCTGCTACTCGCCGGCTGCCGGCCATCGTCGATCCTCTGCCTCACCTACACGAAGGCTGCGGCATCGGAGATGTCGAACCGCGTCTTCCAGCGGCTTTCGGAATGGACGGTGCTTTCGGACGACGAACTGCGCAAAAGGATCGCAAGCATCGAAGGTGCTGAGCCGGATTTCCTCAAGCTCGCCGAAGCGCGAAGACTGTTCGCCAAGGCGCTGGAAACGCCGGGCGGGCTGAAGATCCAGACCATCCACGCCTTCTGCGAAGCGCTGCTGCACCAGTTTCCGCTCGAAGCCAATGTCGCCGGGCATTTTTCGGTGCTCGACGACCGCGCCGCCTCTGCCCTGCTCGCCGATGCGCGCCGCTCGCTGCTGACGGCGACCTCTGCGGAAGAAGACCCGGGGCTCGCGGAAGCCTTTGCGCATGTGCTGGATCTCGGAGACGAATTCGGGCTCGAAACGCTGCTCGGCGACATCATCGCCAACCGCACCGCGATCCGCCGCTTCATTGCCCATGCCGAACGGCACGGCGGCATCGGCGTAGAACTCAAGCACGCCTTGGGGCTCGGCCCGGCCGATACGGAAGACAGTATCGCAGCCGGCTACTGGCCTCTGCCCGGGCTTTCCGGCCTGACGCTCGATCTCTATCTCGCGCTTGCCGACCAGAAGGGCGGCCAGAAGGTCACTGAGGTCGCCTATGGTCTTCGGCTGGTCGCCAAGGAGCCGGATGTCCTGAAGCGGGCCCAGCATCTCGACCAGATCTTTCTCACCCGCGAGGGCAAGCCGAAGGCCGATAGCTCGTTGATCGCCAAGGCGATGACGACAACCGCTCCGGAACTCGCCGAAGCGGTGGCAATCGCCCGCGCCCATGTCGTCGCTTGTCGCGACCGGCTGCGGCTGATCCGGATGTTCCTCGCGACCAAGGCGGCGCTGACGCTGGCGCAACGCCTCAACGACGATTACGAGGACCTGAAGAAACAACGCAGCCTGCTCGATTTCGAGGACCTGATCGCCCGCACCGCCGATCTTCTCACCCGCGATGGCGTCGGCGCCTGGGTGCATTACAAGCTCGACCAGGGCATCGACCACATTCTCGTCGACGAGGCGCAGGATACCAGCCCGATCCAGTGGACGGTGATCAAGTCGCTCGCCGAGGATTTCTATTCCGGTGCCAGCGCCCGCGAGACCCGCCGGACCATCTTTGCCGTCGGCGACGAAAAGCAGTCGATCTATTCCTTCCAGGGCGCCCGGCCAGAGCGGTTTGCGGAAGAACGCAGCGAGACGGAAAAACGGGTGCGGGCCAGCGACCAGGCCTTCCACTCGGTGCGGCTGCCCCTCTCCTTCCGCTCCACGGCCGATGTGCTCGCAGCCGTCGACCAGGTGTTTTCTCTGGAGGAGAACTTTCGGGGCCTCAGCGCGCTGGGCGAACCGGTGCAGCACCGCTCCAACCGGATCGGCCACCCGGGCGCCGTCGATCTCTGGGACGTGGTGGTGCCGGAAGTCGCCGAACAGGAGGAAGACTGGACGGCGCCATTCGATTCGACGCCCGACAAGGCGCCCTCCGCCATTCTCGCCGGCCGGATCGCCAACCGGATCGAGGAGATGATCGGAAAGGAGACGATCATCGAAAAGGGCGTCGAGCGGCCGATCGAGGCCGGCGATATCCTCGTTCTGGTCCGGAAACGCGATGCCTTCGTCAATGCGCTGACGCGGGCGCTGAAACGTCGCGACAATATCCCCGTCGCCGGTGCCGACCGGCTGCGGCTGACCAGCCATATCGCGGTGCAGGATCTCCTGGCGCTCGGTCGCTTCCTGCTTTTGCCGCAGGACGACCTTTCGCTGGCGGCGCTGCTCAAAAGCCCGCTCTTCAATCTCTCGGAAGAGGACGTCTTCGAAGTCGCGGCTTTACGGGCGGAGAATACGAGCGCCTGGACACAGCTCATCCGCCTGGGCGACGAACAGCCGCTCCGGTTCCGCGATGCGGCCGACAGGCTCCAGCATCTTCTCAGCCTCTCGCGGCAGCTCAGCCCGCATGATCTGTTTGCCCGGATTCTCGGGGCGCAGGGCGGGCGGCGGAAATTCCTTGGCCGGCTCGGGACCGAGGCCGGTGACATTCTCGACGAGTTCCTGACCTTTGCGCTCGACCACGAGACCAATGGACTGCCGGGCCTGCAGGCGTTCATTTCGACCCTGGAGATCGAGTCGCCGGAGGTGAAGCGCGAGCAGGACGGCGGCCGCAACGAGGTGCGGATCATGACCGTGCACGCTTCCAAGGGGCTGGAAGCGCCGGTGGTGTTCCTGGTCGACAGCGGCTCGAAGGCGTTCATCTCCTCGCATGTGCCGAAATTCCGGCTGCTCCGGATCGGTGGCGACAGCGTGCCGGCCTGGGTTCCGGGCAAGATGCTGACCAATGCGATGACATCAGCCGATGACGATCGGATCAGGACCTCGACCGAGGAGGAATATCGCCGGCTGCTTTATGTCGGCATGACGCGGGCCGCTGACCGGCTGATCGTCTGCGGTTATCGCGGCAAGATCGACAATCCAGACACCTGGCAGTCGATGATCTCCAAGGCGCTTGCCGCAGACGAACACCATTGCAGCGCGGCGGAGTTTCAGGGTTCCGACGACCAATGGGGCGGTTTCAGGTGGCGCCTCCCGGCCGCTCCCGGCCAGGCACCGAAGATTGCGCACAAGGAGGCCGCGGCAGCTGACAAGCGACCGCTTCCGGCAAGCCTCTCCCGCGCCCTGCCGGCGCAAAAGATCCTGCCGCGACCTCTCAGCCCTTCCGGCGCCGGCACGATGATCGATGACGACGCGGATGATCTGATCGTCACTTCGCCGCTGTTTGCCGACCAAAAGGACCGCGCGGGATTGGCGCTGCAGAAGGGCAAGCTGGTCCATCGCATGCTGCAGATGCTGACGGATTCTCCCAAGGCCGAACGCGCCTCTGCCGCCCGTCGTTATGCGGACCGTGCGGCCCGTTTCTGGCCGGCGGCGGAGCGCGAAAAGCTCGTCGCCAGCGTCATGTCGGTGCTTTCGCATGCCGAACTCGGGCCGGTTTTTTCCGAGCGTAGCCAGTCGGAGGTCTCGATCATGGGCACGCTGACGCTGGAAGGCCGCGACTACGCGATCTCCGGCCGCATCGACCGGCTGGTGGTCACCGAAGACCGGGTGATCGTCCTCGACTACAAGACCAATCGCGTACCCCCGAAAACGTTGGAGGACGTGCCGCTGTCGCATCGGGCGCAGCTCGCCATCTATTGCGAAATCCTGCGGCCGCTTTATCCGGCAAAGAGCTTCGAATGCGTGCTGGTCTATACCGAGTCGGCGCAAGTGGTTACGCTGCCCGCGGAACTGCTGTCACGCTCGCTTGCGGAACTCAAAACAAAGTGAGATAGCGGCCATTGAAAACTTTGAGCGGGAAGCTCACATTTACACCAACAGAGAATCGTGAAGGAGAGCCCTATGGCTACCGTTAAAGTCGATAACAGCAACTTTCAGGCTGAAGTCCTCGACTCCACCCAGCCGGTGATCGTGGATTTCTGGGCTGAATGGTGCGGCCCCTGCAAAATGATCGGTCCGAGCCTCGAAGAAATTTCGAACGAGCTCGCCGGCAAGGTGAAGGTCGTCAAGCTGAATATCGACGAAAATCCTGAACTGGCTGCCCAGTTCGGCGTACGCTCGATCCCGACGCTTGCCATGTTCAAGGGTGGCGAAGTGGCCGACATCAAGGTTGGCGCCGCTCCAAAGACCGCCCTTTCGGCCTGGATTTCCAGCGCCGCCTAACTTCCAGTCGCATGCCCGCATAAAAAGCCCGGCTGATCCCTGCAGCCGGGCTTTTTCTTTGTTATCGCAGTCTTTGGGGTCAGGTCGGCGGGGTGCCGTTGTCGGCAAGGACATTGCCGGCAAAATAAAGCGAGCCGCCGATCAGGATGCGCGGCGGCGGAGCGCCCGGCACCTGGCGGCGAGCTATTTCCTGCAGCGCCTCGGCCGTGGAGCCGGCGGGCTCGGCCACCAGACCGGCATCGAAGGCTGCATGGGCGAGAACGACCGGGTCGAGGCCCGATTCGCTGCCGCGGATGCGCACGGTGAAGACGTGTTCGGCGATATCGGCAAAGGCACGGAAATAGCCGATCGGGTCCTTGGTGTTGATCATGCCGGCAATGATGTAAAGCGGCCGGGCCTGGCGTTCCTCGAAGGATGCCATTGCCTCGGCAATCACCTCGCCGGCGCCGGGATTGTGCCCGCCATCCAGCCAGATTTCAGAACCTTCGGGCGCATATTGCAGCAGTTTGCCTTCGGTCAGCTTCTGGAGGCGGGCCGGCCATTCGACGGTCGCCATCGCCTTTTCCATCATCGCTTCGGTGACGGTGAAGCCGGCAGCCTTGACGGCGCGGATGGCGGCGGCGGCATTGGCGTATTGATGGCGCCCCGGCAGACGCGGCAGGGCTAAATCGGCAAGGCCGAATTCGTCCTGGTAGATCAGCCGGCCGAATTCCTCATGGGCCGAAAATTCCTGGCCGTAGACGGCGGTCGGACAGCCGAGCCGCTCGGCGGTCGAGATCAGCACGTCGCGGGCCGCTTCAAATTCCTGATGGCCGATGACGACGGGACGGCCGCGCTTCATGATCCCCGCCTTCTCGGCGGCAATCAGTTCGACTCGGTCGCCGAGATAGGCCTGGTGGTCGAGCGAGATCGGCATGATGACCGAAACCGCAGGATCTGAAATGACGTTGGTGGCATCGAAGCGACCCCCGAGGCCGACTTCGAGGATCACCGCATCACCGGGCTGTTCGGAGAACAGTAGGAAAGTCGCCGCTGTGAGGATCTCGAAGACGGTGATCATCTGGCCGTTATTGGCCGCCGCGATGCGCCGCAGCGCGTCCGCCAGCATCTCGTCGCCGACGATCCGGCTGCGGCCGCCCTTGACGCCGATCCGATAGCGTTCGTGCCAGTGGACGAGATGCGGGGACGTATGGACATGCGTCGCATAACCGCCTGCCTCGAGCAGGGCACGGCAGAAGGCCGTCACGGAGCCCTTGCCGTTGGTGCCGGCCACATGAATGACACGCGGCAGCTTCCTGTGCGGATTGCCGAGTATTTCGAGCAGGCGGGTGATCCTGTCGAGCGAAAGATCGAAACCCTTCGGATGAAGGGTCATCAGTCGTTCAATTTCCCGCTCGGCCTCGCTCACAACGGGCTCGTTCATGGTGGTCATCCCGCCGCTCCGGCTCTCGATGCTCTCTCTCGGTCAGGCGCTGAGCGCGATGGGCGCCGGAAGCACTTCCTGAACAGGCTGTTTCGTCAGCATCTTCAGGATCTTGGCCAGTGTCGATGGAATCTCGTGGCGCTTCACCACCATATCGACCATGCCATGCTCCAGCAGGTATTCCGACGTCTGGAAGCCTTCAGGCAGCTTTTCGCGCAACGTCTGTTCGATGACGCGTTTGCCGGCAAAGCCGATTTCGGCACCGGGCTCGGCAATATGGACATCACCCAGCATGGCGTAGGAGGCGGTGACACCCCCGGTCGTCGGGTTGGTGAGCACGACGATATAGGGCAGGCCCGCTTCCTTCAGCATGTCGACCGCAACCGTGGTGCGCGGAAGCTGCATTAGCGACAGGATGCCTTCCTGCATGCGGGCGCCGCCGGAGGCCGGGAAGATGACCAGCGGGCATTTTTCGGTGAGAGCCCGTTCGCAGGCCCGAACGATCGCCTCGCCGGCCGCCATGCCGAGCGAACCACCGATGAAGTTGAATTCATGCACGATAGCGACCAGCTTCAGGCCCTGAACCTCGCCCAAGCCGGAAAGAATCGTGTCTTCCTGCTCGGTCTTGACGCGACTATCCTTCAGGCGATCGGCATAACGCTTGGAATCGCGGAATTTCAGCGGATCCTGGGCGACCTTCGGCTGCGGCAGCGCCTCGAAGACACCGCCGTCGAAAAGATCGATGAGGCGGGCCTTGGCCGGCATCTTCATGTGGAAGCCGGAAGCGGGAATGACCCACTTGTTCTCTTCCAGGTCCTTATGAAAGACCATCTCGCCGGTTTCCGGGCACTTGATCCAGAGATTTTCCGGAACGTCCCGGTTGGGACGACCCAGCATGGAGTTGATGCGCGGCCGGACGTAATTGGTGATCCAGTTCACTTGGCGTACTCCCGATTAACTCAAGCCTAATGTGGGAAACTATTCGGCGGCAACAAGGCGGGCAGCGCGCACGCCGGTTGCAAGGCCGCGAACCAGGGTTGCGACCGCCGCAACGGTATCCGGACCGGCCTTGCCATCCTTGGTAAGGCTGCCGGCGATCTGGCTGACAATTGCCGAACCGACAACGACGCCATCCGCCGCAGCACCGATTGCCTTGGCGTGATCCGCTGTCTTGACGCCGAAACCGACGCAGACCGGCAGAGCCGTGTGACCCTTGATGCGCTTGACGGCTCCGCCAATCAGCGACGGATCCGGAAGCGCCGATCCGGTAATGCCGTTCATCGAAACGTAATAAACGAAACCTGACGTGTTCTTGAGAACGGCCGGTAGACGCTTGTCGTCGGTGGTCGGGGTCGCCAGGCGGATGAAGTTGACGCCCTTGGCCAGCGCCGGAATGCAGAGTTCGTCATCCATTTCCGGCGGCAGGTCAACGACGATCAGGCCGTCGATGCCCGACGCAATCACGTCATCGAGGAATCTCTCGACGCCGTAGACGTAGATCGGGTTGTAGTAACCCATCATCACGATCGGCGTTTCGGTATCGGTTTCGCGGAAAGTGGCCGCAAGCTTGAGCGTCTTTGCGAGCGTCTGACCTCCCTTCAGGGCGCGCTGACCGGCCATCTGGACCGCCGGGCCATCGGCCATGGGGTCGGAAAACGGCATGCCGAGCTCGATGAGATCGGCACCGGCGTCGGGCAATGCCTTCATGATGCCGAGCGAGGTCTCGAAATCCGGATCGCCGCCCATGATATAGGTGATCAGCGCGGGGCGACCCTCGGCCTTCAGGGCCGCGAAACGTTTGTCCATACGAGCGGTCATATCAAAGCTCCATGCCGAGAATCTTGCCGACGGTGAAGATGTCCTTGTCTCCACGGCCCGACAGATTCATCAGGATGATTTCGTCCTTGCCCATCTTCGGGGCGCGCTTGATCACTTCGGCGAGCGCATGGCTCGGCTCCAGCGCCGGGATGATACCTTCGAGGCGGGTCAACATCTGGAAAGCGTCGAGCGCTTCGTCGTCCATGATCGGCACGTACTCGGCGCGGCCGATGGAATGCAGCCAGCTATGCTCCGGGCCGATGCCCGGGTAATCGAGGCCGGCCGAAATCGAATGGCCTTCGAGGATCTGGCCGTCGCCATCCTGCAGCAGATAGGTGCGGTTGCCATGCAGGACGCCCGGCGATCCGGCCGTGATCGAGGCGCAATGATCGACGCCCTGGAGGCCACGGCCGCCGGCTTCGACGCCAACGATCTGAACGCTTTTGTCGTCCAGGAACGGATGGAAGATGCCGATCGCGTTCGAACCGCCGCCAACGGCGGCGATGACGACATCCGGCAGCCTGCCTTCAGCTTCCAGCAACTGGGCGCGGGCTTCGGTGCCGATCACCGACTGGAAGTCGCGGACCATTTCCGGATAGGGATGCGGGCCGGCGGCGGTGCCGATCAGGTAATAGGTATCGTCGACATTGGTGACCCAGTCGCGCAGCGCCTCGTTCATGGCGTCCTTCAGTGTGCCGTGACCGGCGGTCACCGGACGGACTTCTGCACCGAGGAGCTTCATGCGGAAAACGTTCGGCGCCTGGCGCTGAACGTCGGTGGCGCCCATGTAGACGACGCAAGGGAAACCGAAGCGGGCGGCAACGGTTGCGGACGCGACGCCATGCTGGCCGGCGCCGGTCTCGGCGATGATGCGGGTCTTGCCCATGCGCTTGGCGAGCAGGATCTGGCCGATGCAGTTGTTGATCTTGTGCGAACCGGTGTGGTTCAGCTCTTCGCGCTTGAAATAGATCTTGGCGCCGCCGAGATGTTCGGTCAGGCGCTCGGCGAAATAAAGCGGGCTCGGGCGACCGATATAATGGGCGCCGAGATCAGCCAGCTCCTTCTGGAAGGAGGGATCGTTCTTCGCCTTTTCCCATTCGCCCTGGAGATCCAGGATCAGCGGCATCAGCGTTTCGGCGACAAAGCGCCCGCCGAAAATACCGAAACGGCCATCCTCATCGGGGCCGGCACGGAACGAATTGGGTTGTGGCGTCTCGTTCACTCTCTACTCCCTCACGCGCCCTTTCGACCCGCCTCTGCGACGGCATCGAAAAAGGCATCGATCATTCCAAGGTCCTTGATGCCCGGCGCGCTTTCCACGCCGGACGATAAGTCGATACCGCTTGCCCGCGTCGATTTGAGGGCAATGACGGCATTATCCTTGTTCAATCCTCCCGAAAGCATGTAATCCACGCCCTCGTCAAGGGAAGCCATCAGGCTCCAGTCGAAGGAAATGCCGTTGCCGCCCGGCAATTCGGATCCGGCGGGCGCTTTGGCATCGAAAAGAAAGCGATCGGCAATGCCGATATAAGGATCGATCCGGTCGAGATCGCCGGCTTCCTTCACCGAGAAAACCTTCATGACCGGCAGACCGAAAAGCGCCTTCACCTGCAGAACCCGTTCCGGGCTCTCATTGCCATGCAGTTGCAGGATGTCCGGCCGCACCATCGAGACGATGTCGTCGAGTTCCTCGTCGTCGGCATTGACGGTCACCGCCACGATCTTCACCCGTCCGCGGGCGCGATCGGCGAGGTCTCCGGCAAGGTCGGGTTCGACGTTGCGCGGGCTCTTGGCGAAAAAGATGAAGCCGATATGCGAAGCGCCCCGCGCCACGGCGCGATCGACAGCCTCGGGGGTCTTCAACCCGCAAATCTTGATATCAGGTTTCATGACGTGCGGAGTGGCATGAAATTCCGCCGGAGTCGAGGCAAATCATAGCAGACGGAGTGCGGCCTTGTCCTCGGGTCAAGCCCGAGGATAACGAAGGACACATTACGCCCTTGGCGATCATGATTATTTTCATTCCCGGGCTAAGCCCGATGATCGGCCGGGACACGTCAGGTGCCTCGTATAGATTTAGTTTAGGTGACACGCGACGTGCCCCGTTCGGTGTGTTTTTCCGCGCAACTCCGGTCCCTCTGCGGCGGTATGGTCTTACGTCCTTGCGGAATGCCATACCGGGTTGTGTGCGACACACGCACGCCCCGCCTTGAGGCGAGAGGGAGACCATTTTCTGCGCAGCCCCTGACGATCCGCTTGCATAACGGCGGTTCGTCAGATCACCGGTCCCATCTCGCCGGTTATGCCGACCGGTGTAGCCGAAACGGGACGGGGGGATTGTAGGCATAGGTTTGATGGGCGGGGATGAAAAGAGACCGATTTGAGAGTAACTTTGCCTCAAGTGACTGATTTGCCTAAGCAAGCCCCCCTCTGCCCTGCCGGGCATCTCCCCCACAGGTGGGGAGATCACAAGCGGCATGATCCCCGCTTCCAAGCTACCGCCGCGAAACGTGGTACTCTCAATCGAGGGCTGTGAGCAGGCTCCAGCCAATCTCCCCCCTTGTGGGGGAGATGCCCGACAGGGCAGAGGGTGGTACCACGCCCGCCGCTGCTGACCGTTCCCTGCACTTACTATGGCTTCTTCTCCGTCATCCTCGGGCTCGACCCGAGGATCCACGCCCCACCTCGTCACTCGAAATCAATCGCATGTAGCTGGGACCCATGCTGTTTCAGCCATTTTCGGGCCTCTTCCATGCGCGGGCAGAGCTCTCGGCACAGCGCCCAGAATTTCGGGCCGTGGTTCATCTCCTTCAGGTGCGCCACTTCATGGGCGGCGAGATAATCGATGACGAGAGGCGGAGCCATGACGATGCGCCAGGAAAAACTGAGGTTTCCATCCCAGGAGCAGGAACCCCAGCGGCTGCGGGTGTCCTTCATGGAGACCGACTTGATCGGTTTGCGGATGGCGGCGGCGTGGCGGGCAACCAGCACTTCGAGATCCTTGCGCGCTTCCTTCTTGAAGAAGGCGGAGAGCCGGCGACCCATGTGATCCTCGAGGCCGCTGACCCTCAGCACCGGTTCGCCATCGACCAGGACGGCTTCGGTGAGGCCGCGCAGCGTGCCGGTATGTTCGATCCGATGGGGCACGCCGCGAAAGGCGATGCGGCCGCCCGATCGGATCGGGTTATCGGCCGAAAACTTGGCGAGCTTGGTGAGGAGCCAGCCCTGGTGCCGATCGAGGAAATCGTCGATCTCGCGCTTCAGCAGACCTGCCGGCACGGTGAGATTGAGCGCGCGGCCGCCGGGTTCGATCCTGAGCGTGATGCGGGTGGCGCGGCGGTTTTCCCTGATTGTCAGCGGCATCGCCCGATCACCGACATCAAGCGTCCGCTTCACCGTTTCGAGCGGTTTCGGCTTGGAGCGGACTGGCTTTTTCAGAAGCGCGAACATGGACCCTTTCTAGCCGATTCCTTTCCATAAGAAAGCCGGCGTCTAAACGACGCCGGCTCCCCATCACGTTTCACGTGAATCCTTGGGAGGATCAGAGATCGACAACCGGGTTCTGACCGGAGGAACGGTTCTGCCGCTCACGCATGAAGCGGTCGAATTCTTCCTGGTCTTTGGCGCGGCGAAGCTCGCGGACATAGTTGTCGAATTCTTCGCGCATCTCATCCAGCTTGCGGCGCTCTTCCTCGATCCGGTCGATCTCGGTCTTGCGCCAATCGTCAAAGGCGACGTTGCCCGTGGTGAAATGCGTGTTGTAGCGGGACTTCGCCCGACGGCAGCCGGCGAACATCCGGTCGGCGCGGTGGTTGGCATCACGCTTGAAGCCGCGGAGCCTCTCCCCGAACAGAATATAGGCGAGCATGGCAAGGCCGAGCGGCCAGAAAACGACGAAACCGAGCACCATGAGCGCGATGGTAGCCGGCGTCCACTCCGGACGAATCAATGCTGACTGGTTCATTGGTCACACCCTGATGTTTCAGCGGGTGGCCACATGCCAGCCCGACTGAATTCGATTTGGTGAGCCCATGATCCGCCTTCAAGAAGAGAGATCATTAAATTCAAGAAGATGCTGAAATATAAACCAGAATTCGAAGACGCGACCGGACCTAGCCGGCCTTGCCGCCCTTGATGACCCGCTTGACCGGAGCCTTCTTGGCCACAGACCTGGCATGTTTCTGGGTGAAGGCAACAATGCGAGGCGCGATCTCGCGGCGGAAACGCGAGCCGTTGAACACGCCGTAATGGCCGACATCCGGCTGCATGTAATGCAGGCGCATGTCATCGGGGATATTGGGGCAGATGGTCTGCGCCGCATTGGTCTGGCCGAGACCGGAAATATCGTCGTTCTCGCCCTCGACGGTCAGAAGCGCCACCTGACGGATGAGCTTGGTATCGACCGGTACATTCCGGTGCATCATCTCGCCCTTCGGCAGCGAATGCTTGATGAAGACCGTGTCGACCGTCTGGAGGTAGAATTCCTCGGTCAGGTCCATAACCGCCAGATATTCATCGTAGAACTCGCGATGCTTCTCGGCAGACTCGCCGTCGTTCTTGACGAGGTGCTGGAAAAATTCCTTGTGGGCGCTGACATGTCGGTCAAGGTTCATCGACATGAAGCCGGACAATTGCAGGAAGCCCGGATAGACGCGGCGCATGAAACCTGTATGCGGCCACGGCACGTTCATGATGACGTTATCGCGGAACCATTCGATCGGATGTTCTTCCGCAAGCTTGTTGACGGCGGTCGGGTTGATGCGGGTGTCGATCGGACCGCCCATCAGGATCATCGAGGCGGGAATCATCGAATCTCGCTGCGATTCCATCACCGCCACGGCAGCCAGCACCGGGACGGAAGGCTGACAGACCCCGATGACATGGGCGCCGGGGCCGATCGCATGCAGCATCTCGATAATGTAGTCGATATAGTCGTCGAGATCGAAGCGGCCGTCGGTGATCGGCACCATGCGGGCATCGATCCAATCCGTGATGTAGACGTCCGCGCTCGGCAGCAGCGCTTCCACGGTGCCGCGCAGCAGCGTCGCATAGTGGCCGGACATCGGCGCGACGATCAGGATCTTCTGGTCCGGGGCCCGGCCGGCGGGCAGATCGCGGCGGAAATGCAGGAGATTGCAGAAAGGCTTGGTCCAGACGATCTCTTCCGTTACCGCTACGGTCTCACCATCGACAGTCGTGAAGGGGAGATCGAAGGCCGGCTTGCCGTAACGGCGCGTGATGCGCTCGAAGACTTCGAGGCTGGCGGACAGCGTGCGGCCCATCGTGGTGTGGGAAAACGGATTGAGCGGATTGGAATAGAAGAAGTGCATGGCATCCGCGGCGGCGCGGACGGGGGCCATTGCGGCGTGGTTCATCTCGTAGAACTGATAGAACATCGACGTGCTACCTTTCGTGATTTCCGACAGCGCATTCGACAGGGACATCGAACCGATCGGTTCAGGAGCAGTGTGAGGATAGGCAAGCACTTTTCTATTGCGATGCAACATTATGGGGAATACCGGCTGATTTGGCCAAGAGGAAGGCGGGGCCGCAGATCATTCTGCTGTCTTGAGAATGACATGTAAGCTTTAAAGTTCCACCTTCCAAGCCTGGTTAAGGACTCATGCCCGCCGGCGGGCATGAGTCCTCCTATTATTTAGACGTCAGCGACGAAGGTCTGGCGCTGGGTGCCGAGGCCGTCGATGCCGAGTTCGACGACTTCGCCGGGTTTCAGGAAACGCTGCGGCTTCATACCGAGGCCGACGCCCGGAGGCGTGCCGGTCGAGATGATGTCGCCCGGATGCAGCGACATGAACTGGCTGAGGTAGGAGACGAGATAACGAACGCCGTAGACCATCGTCTTCGTGGATCCGTTCTGCATCTTCTCGCCATTGACCGTGAGCCACATGCCGAGGTTCTGCGGGTCGGCGATTTCGTCCTTGGTGACCAGCCATGGGCCGATCGGTCCGAAGGTGTCGCAGGACTTGCCCTTGGTCCACTGGCCCGAACGCTCGCTCTGGAAGGCGCGTTCGGAGACGTCGTTGGTCAGGCAGTAGCCGGCGACATAATCCATCGCGTCGGCTTCGGAGACGTATTTCGCCGTCTTGCCAATAACGACGCCGAGTTCGACTTCCCAGTCGGTCTTTTCAGAACCGCGCGGGATGACCACGTCGTCATTCGGGCCGACGATGGCGGAGGTCGCCTTCATGAAGATGATCGGCTCAGGCGGTACGGTCGCCCCAGTTTCGGCGGCGTGGTCGGAATAGTTGAGGCCGATGCAGATGAACTTTCCGGTGCCGGCGACGCAGGCACCGATGCGGGTCGGCTGCAATTCGGGCAGGCTTTCCGGATCGAGAGCGGCGATCTTGGCAAGGCCTTCCGGGGAAATAGCAGGCCCGGCAATGTCGGCTACATGGCCGGACAGATCGCGGATCTTGCCCTTGTTGTCAAAAAGTGCCGGCTTTTCATGGCCCGACTCACCAATGCGCATCAGTTTCAAAACATGGTCCTCCATTTATCGAGGAGGTTTATGAAACATGCGCCCCAGCTTGTCACCCCCGTTTTCAGCCAACCAGAAGTCTGTTGCCAAGCAGGTCGGCAAGCCTATTGTTAATCTTAGATCTACTCCCGGCCTGCAATTTCGGAGAACGCCCAATGACCAGCAGCAACACCCGCGACTCGGAATTTCCGATCGATACCTTTTTCCTCGACCGCTGGTCGCCGCGGGCGTTTACCGAAGAGACGATCGATCAGGCGACCATGCTGACGATCCTCGATGCCGCTCACTGGGCGCCCTCCTCCGGCAACAACCAACCCTGGCGTTTCATCTATGCGCTGCGCGGCACGCCATCTTTTCCGGTGCTCGTCGACATTCTTTCGCCGGGTAACCAGCGCTGGGCGCAGAACGCGGCAGCGCTGATGATCGTCGTCTCGAAGACCTATCGCGTGGCAAGCAATGGCGAGCGCCGGCTCGCCTACACCCATTCCTACGATACGGGTGCCGCCTGGTTCTCGGTGATCTGCCAGGCGATGAAACTCGGTTATCACGCGCATGGCATGGAGGGTTTCGACAAGGAAAAGGCCGTCGAAGTGCTTGGCATTCCGGAAGGTTACCGGGCCGAGGCGGCGGCTGCGATCGGCCGCATCGCGGACCGGAGCACGCTTCCCGACGACCTTGCCGAGCGGGAGGTTCCGAGCAAGCGCAAGCCGGTTTCGGAGATCGCCTTCGAGGGAAAATTCACCGGAGAGCCCTGAACGCCGGCGATATGTCTCGAATTGTTTCACGTGAATCCCTATCCACAGGAAAGATTCACGTGAAACATTTTTGAACTGGACAAACAAAAAGCGGCGGCCCGAGGACCGCCGCTTTCTTGTTGTGAAGCTTCAACGTTAGATGTCGAGGTTGGCGACGCTCAGCGCGTTTTCCTGAATGAACTCGCGGCGCGGTTCGACTTCGTCACCCATCAGGCGTGAGAAGAGACCGTCAGCGTCGGTGGCATCGTTGACCCTGACCTGCAGCAGCGAGCGGACGTTCGGATCGAGCGTCGTTTCCCAGAGCTGCTCCGCGTTCATCTCGCCGAGGCCTTTGTAACGCTGCATGGAGAGACCCTTGCGGCCCGTCGCGAAAATCGATTCCAGGAGGGCGCGGGGGCCGGACATTTCCTGCTGGCCGTCCTTGCGGGTAAGGACCGGCGGCGTGCGGTAGATTTCCTGCAGGCGCGCGGTCATCTGGTCGATATGGCGGGCATCGGCCGAGCCGATCAGCGCCACGTCGACGGCCGCGACTTCCTTGACGCCACGCACCATGCGCTCGAAACGCAGGCCGCCCTCGTCCGTCACATGGCCGGCCCAGCCGCGTTCGGTCTCTTCGGCGATCATGTCCAGGCGACGAGCGACTTCGTCGGCGGTTTGCTGGGCCCGTTCGCGATTGTCGGTAAGCTCCGGATTGAGCGCACCGGCGATAGCAGCCTGTTCGATGATCGAGCGGCTATAGCGGGAATGCAGGCCTTCGACCAGAGCGCGCAGGCGCAGTGCATCCTGGATGACTTCGCGCATGTCCTGGCCGGCACGCACTTCACCGGAACCGAGCGTTAACGTCGCTTCCTCGAGGCCCATGGTGATCAGGTACTCTTCCAGCGCGCTTTCGTTCTTCAGGTACTGGATCGACTTGCCGCGGCTGACCTTATAGAGCGGCGGCTGAGCGATATAGATATGCCCGCGTTCGATCAGGTCAGGCATCTGACGGAAGAAGAAGGTCAGAAGCAGGGTACGGATATGGGCGCCGTCAACGTCGGCGTCCGTCATGATGATGATCTTGTGGTAACGCAGCTTGTCAGCGTTGAACTCGTCCTTGCCGATCGACGTGCCGAGCGCGGTGATCAGCGTGCCGATTTCCTGGCTTCCGAGCATCTTGTCGAAACGAGCACGCTCGACGTTGAGGATCTTGCCGCGGAGCGGGAGGATCGCCTGGTTCTCACGCGAACGACCCTGCTTGGCGGAACCGCCGGCGGAATCGCCCTCGACGAGGAACAGTTCGGACTTGGCCGGATCGCGCTCGGAGCAATCGGCAAGCTTGCCGGGCAGCGAGGCGATGTCGAGCACGCCCTTGCGTCGGGTCAATTCGCGGGCCTTGCGGGCGGCTTCGCGGGCGACCGCTGCTTCGACCACCTTGCCGACGAGGATCTTCGCTTCCGTCGGATGTTCTTCAAACCAGGTGCTCAGCGCTTCGTTCATCAGGCTTTCGACCACCGGCCGAACTTCCGACGAAACGAGCTTATCCTTGGTCTGCGATGAAAACTTGGGGTCTGGCACCTTGACGGAGAGCACGGCGGTCAGGCCCTCGCGGCAGTCTTCTCCCTGCAGCGTTACCTTTTCCTTTTTGGTGATACCGGAACTATCCGCATAGGACGTCACTTGGCGCGTCAGCGCGCCTCGGAAGCCGGCCATATGGGTGCCGCCGTCGCGTTGGGGGATGTTGTTGGTGAAGCAGAGCATGTTTTCGTGGTAGCTGTCGTTCCACCACATGGCCACTTCGACGGTCATGCCGTCTTTCTCGCCCTTGATGGCGACGGGCTTGTCGACCAACGGTTTCTTGGAGCGATCGAGATAACGGACGAAGGCTTCGAGACCTCCGTCATACAGCATCTCTTCTTCCTTGATGTCCGGCTTGCGCTTGTCGGTTAGCCGGATTCTGACGCCCGAATTCAGGAAGGCCAGTTCGCGCAGGCGATGCTCGAGCGTGCCGTAGTCGTATTCGGTCATCGTGAACGTTTCGGAGCTGGCGAGGAAGGTGACCTCGGTTCCGGAACGGCCTTCGTATTCGCCGATGACCTTGAGCGGACCGTCGGCGACGCCATGAGTGAAGGAAATCTCGTGGAGCTTGCCGTTGCGGCGGATGCGCAGTTTCAGCCAGACGGACAATGCGTTGACGACCGAGACGCCGACGCCGTGCAGACCGCCGGACACCTTGTAGGAGTTCTGGTCGAACTTACCGCCCGCGTGGAGTTGGGTCATGATCACTTCGGCAGCGGAGACGCCTTCGCCGGTGTGAATGTCGGTCGGGATGCCGCGTCCGTTGTCCGTGACGGTGATCGAACCGTCGGCATTAAGGGTCACGGTAACCAGGTCGGCATGACCGGCAAGCGCTTCGTCGATCGCGTTGTCGACGACTTCGTAGACCATGTGGTGCAGGCCAGAGCCGTCGTCAGTATCGCCGATATACATGCCGGGGCGCTTACGCACTGCATCAAGGCCCTTCAGAACCTTGATCGAGTCGGCACCGTATTCGGCACTCGCGCCATTATCGCTGACGGGTGTATCGGTCATCAGTATCTTCCAATTCGTTTGAGATGCCGGTGAAGCGAATCACCGGCTATTCCACCCTCAGAATATAGGGAAATCGGGGCGGTTTCTAAAGGTTGAGCCTCGCCAATACGGCATGAAAGCCGTGGATGCGTGGCGAATTCAGCCTCGCATCTCGGCTTTTTTGAGGAGCGTGTCCATTTCCTCTATCACGTCGGGTGGTAAAGAGCGAATCCGCTGCGCCAGACGGTTGGCAAAGCCGGTGTATGATGGCGGCAGACCCGCGGTATCGAGCACGACTTTCGGATGGGACGCTTCGGCAAGGCGGAAAAGCTCTTCCGCCTCATCCCAGATGACGTTGAAATAGCCGGCGATCCGCTGCAGCAGTTCGAACGTCGGACGACCGCGCTTTCCATGCTCCAGGGCGGAGAGGTAGGCAGGCGTGACGCCGATCGCCTTCGCAAGCTCGCGCTGGGTGATGCCCTTGCGGCGGCGCAACTCTCTCAGTGCATGACCGAAAGGCGTCATTCCCGATCCCCTCGGCCGCGTGAAAGCCGCACATACATGGCGCCCTCCCCGCCGTGATGGCGCGCCGCCCATTCGTAGGAGGAGATCAGGAAGCGGAATTCGGCCTTCGAAAACCATAGGGGCACGGCGCGTCGGAGCGCGCCTTCGCTGCCCATCGAACTGCCCTTGCCGGTGATCACCAGAACGTGGCGGAGCCCGCGTTCATGGGCCCGCAGCAGAAAGTCGAGAAGCAGGTCGTGGGCCTCGCCCTGGAATAGTCCGTGCAGATCGAGCCGAGCATCGATCGGCAGCCGGCCCTTGGCGAGCTTTTTCTTAACGGGCTTTTCGAGTGGCTGATGAGAGCCTACGGGACGCCTGGAGGGGACGGCAACCGGAAGTTCGACCGCATAACTTTCTTGCCGCGGCGCGGGTTTCGGTTTTGCTGCTTCGACGGCGGCTTCTTCCGCGACAATCTTCGCTGCTTCGGCTTCCTCGAATTGCAGGATTTCCTTCATGCGGCCAGGTAGGGCGCGGGCGGACTTGGCAACCCTGCCCCACAATATCCGCTCTTCCGGATCGAGTTTGCGACCGCCCTTCATCCGCCGTACCTGACAGCCGCTGCCTTGGGGATGAGGATATAGAAATCCGCGTCGTTGCGCACGGTTCCAGCGAGCTCACCCGCCTCGAAACCGGAGCCGGTAAAAATGTCGCCCCGCGCCGGACCGACGATTGCCGAGCCGGTATCGAGCGCCAGCATCAGCCGTGCGAAGGGTTTGCCCCCATCCATATGGATCAGCGTCTCGGACCGGATGAAAAAGGGAAAACCGAAAGTGTGGATCTGGCGATCGACCGCCAGCGAGCGTCCCGAGATCAGCGGCACCTTGGCAGCAGCCACTGGCCCGAGTGACGGATCGGAGACATCCGCTTCCCGGAAGAAGATGTAGGAACGATTGTGCCAGAGCAGTTCGTCAACCTTAGCCGGATTCTCCGCAAGCCAGGCGCGGATGCTCTGCATGGAAATCTTGGCGGGATCGATCTCGCCGCGGTCGATCAGCAGCTTGCCGATCGGCGAGAACGGATGACCCGCCTTGGCCGCATAGGTAATCCGCCGGATGTTTCCATCCGGATATCTCAGTCTTGCGGCGCCCTGAACGTGGATGAAGAAGACATCGACCTTGGATTTCGCGTAAGCGATCTCCAGGCCGCGGCCTTCGAGCAAACCACGATCGATCTCGCCGCGATCCGGGTAGGGCTCGATTCCATCAGGTGTCTGCCGGCCAAACATGTAGCCGGAGTCCAATCCTGCCGGACGGTTACTGTCGTCGAGATCAATAAGATCGTCCGGACGATAGTAGAAAGGATGCGCCCAGACATCGTCCCGCGTTTCCGAGACCTCTATTTCCGGCTCATAGAAAGCGGTGACGAAACCGCGCCGGCCGTCGTTGCGCGCGATCAGGAAGGGTGTGCAATGGGTTTCGAAAAAGGCCCTGGCGGAAACGGGATCGCCCGGGAGGTCCCGGGCGGCTTCGATGAGGGTGCCGAGTTCTTCGGCGGTCAGGCCGAGGGAACCGGTGCGGTATGGCTTGACCTTGCGGATATGCTCGAGCGACGCGCGCATGCCGGCAAACAGTGCCGTCGGATCGTCATCGCCCCACCCCGCAAGATCGGAGAAGGATACCGGCCGTAGAGTATAATCCGCAGAGCTCAAGGTCATTGTTCGGATTCGGTAGCGACCAATCTCCAGTTCGGATCGCGGGAGTGGATGTCGCGGGCGAAGGTCCAGATGTCGGTGACTTCGGCCACGGTTTCCTGGTCGCCGTCGATCAGTGCGCCGGCCTTGTCATAGGTCGCGGAAATCAGCTGACTGACGATGCGGACGGTGATCTGTTCCTCGGCATCCTTGACCGCGGCATGGGTGATATCCGCCTTGTCAATGCCGACGAATGTGGACTTCACCACTTCGCCGCGGGATTCCCGGTCGGTGATCGCCGTATCGAACCCGTCGAACACCTCTTTGGAGAGAAGGCCCTTCAGCGTCTTCCGGTCGCCGTCAGCAAAAGCCATGACGATCATTTCGTACGCCATGCGGGCGCCGTTCAGAAACTCGCGGGGACGGAAAGCGGGATCGGACTTGACCAATTCGCGCAGCGCGGCGTTAAGCGGCGTAGCCGGCTTGGCGAGAGCGTCGACATCCGCATAACGCTGCTCGTCCTCCGTGGCATCCCGGCGCGGCAGGGTCACGACCTTGCTGTCGTCGCCGCCCGGGTTTTTTGCGACGTCGCGGGGGCTGTAAGGATCGAACGGCGGCTTCTCACTTCCCGTCCGGCGTCCGAGCACACTGCGCAGTTGCAGGAAGATCAGAACCGCTGCGACGAGGAAAAAGAGTGTTATAAAGTCGTTAGAGCCCATCTTAACCCGCATTTGGCGTTTAAAAGTTCGGTGCAGTTTCTCATATAGTCTGCATACGCCTATCATTCAAATGGCGAAGACGTTAGCGCTTTGCGCACTTCTGGATATCACGACACAGGGAATACCATGCGCTTCTTTCTCGTGCCGCTTCTTCTTATCGGCTGGCCCCTCGCCGAAATCGCGGGCTTCGTGCTGGTCGGCAAAGCACTCGGCCTCTGGGCGACGCTCGGCCTGGTGATCGGTACGGCGGTGCTCGGAGCCATCCTGCTGCGCAACCAGGGCACCCAGATCCTGAGACAGATTTCCACCGAGAGCCGCGACGGCCGCGCACCCGGCCGCGCCCTGATCGACGGAGCGATGATCGTCGTTGCCGGCATCATGCTGTTGCTGCCCGGTTTCATCACCGACATCATCGGGCTTGCGCTGTTCATTCCCTTCGTGCGCAGCCTGATCTGGTCTGTGATCGGCCGGCGTATCGTGGTCGTCCGTTCGCCTCGCAGCAAGAGCTATCAATACGAAAGCCCGAGGCCTTCGCCGGAGGCCAACAAAACCGGGCCGGTGGTCGATCTCGACGAGCAGGACTACCATCGCGATCCCGATCCCTCCTCGCCCTGGACCGGACCGAAAAGCAGGGAACCTTGAGGGGTTCAGCCCGTTGGCCAGGGTTGTAAGCCCACAAGCGAAATGTTAGAGGGCCTCAACGCTCCAAAGCCTCGAGGAAATCCCAATGGCAGATGATAACAACCAGGCCGAAACGCCGTCCCTCAACATCCTGGCGCAATACACCAAGGATCTCTCCTTCGAGAACCCGGGCGCTCCGCGCTCGCTGCAGGCGCGCGACAAGGCGCCGGCGATCAACATCAATGTCAACGTCAACGCCAATCCGCTTTCGGACGCCGATTTCGATGTTATCCTGACGCTGAACGCCGAAGCCAAGGAAGGCGACAAGATCGTCTTCGCGGCCGAGCTGGTTTACGGCGGCGTTTTCCGCATCACTGGTTTCCCCCAGGAGCACATGCTGCCGCTCCTCTTCATCGAGTGCCCGCGTCTCCTGTTCCCGTTCGCCCGCCAGATCATCGCCGACGTGACGCGCAACGGCGGTTTCCCGCCGCTGATGATCGATCCGATCGATTTCGCGCAGATGTTCACGCAGCGTATGGCCGAAGAACAGGCCCGCTCCAAGGTCCAGGCTCTCGACAGCTGAGATCGGATTTTTTGATTTGACGAAAGAGCCCGGGTTTCGACCTGGGCTTTTTTATTCGGCCTGCTTGTAGTTCAGCCAGACCGCCTTGTCCTTCAGCGACGTGACCATGGCCGCATGCGCTTCGAGTTCGGCTTCGGTCAGCCGGCGGCTAAGCGGCCGCGGACGGCCGGTCACCGCCACCACGACTTCATCGACTTCGACCACCGTCGCAGACCGTTCGTTGCCCATCAGGCCGAGCGCCGTCTGACGACCGCCGGTCATCTCGATATAGACTTCGGCGAGCAGTTCGGAGTCGAGCAGCGCGCCGTGCTTGGTGCGGTGGGCATTGTCGATGCCGTAACGGCGGCAGAGCGCATCGAGCGAATTCGGACCCATCGGGTGTTTGCGGCGGGCCATGGCCAGGGTATCGATGACCTGGTCCGACATTACGGGCGGCAGGCCGAGACGGCCGAATTCCGCATTCATGAAGCCCATGTCGAAGGTCGCATTGTGGGCGATCCACTTGGCGCCATCGAAGAACTCGATGATCTGCTGCGCGACATCCCCGAAGCTTGGCTTGTCCTTCAGGAATTCGTCGGTAATGCCGTGCACGGCAAGTGCGTCCGGATGAACCTTGCGGTCGCCCGGATTGATATAGAGATGAAGCGTCCTGCCGGTCGGGAAATTGTTGATCAACTCGATGCCGCCGATTTCGATCACCCGATCGACCTTCGATTCGAGACCCGTGGTTTCCGTATCGAAGATGATCTCACGCATTTGGCTTTTTCTCGCTCGTCTTTCCGGCCTTCAGAGACGCGATGATCTCGCGAACCCGTTCTCTCGCCGCGTCCAGTCCAAAGCCCGTGTCGACGAGAAAATCGGCTCTTTTGCGTTTTTCCGCGTCGGGCATCTGGCGGGAGAGAATCATCGCCAATTTTTCCTCCGTCATGGCCGGGCGCGCAAGCACCCTGTCACGCTGTATCTGTGGATCGCAGGTAACGACGACGATGACATCGACCCGATCCTCACCCTTCACCTCGAAAAGAAGCGGGATATCGAGGAGTACAAGATCGGTGCCGGCCTCTTTGTGGTGGGTCAGGAAATCGACCTCGCGCCGGCGGACCAGCGGATGGACGATTGCTTCGAGGACGGGAAATTTTTCAGGCGATGTGGAAAGCTGGCGGGAAAGTTCCTGGCGGTCGATGACGCCATCCTTGACCGTGCCGGGAAACGCGTCACCGACAGGAGCCACTGCGTCGGTGCGGTAGAGATCGTGGACGACGGCATCGGCGTCATTCACCGGGACGCCCTCCTCGGCGAACATTTTTGCGGTCGTGGATTTTCCCATTCCGATGGAGCCGGTGAGGCCGATGACGATCATCCGTGTTTTTCCATATCGCCGATGACGAGATCCCGGAGTGCCTTGTCGACCACCGGGCGGCGGCCGAACCATTTTTCGAAACCTGGCACGGCCTGGTGCAGCAGCATGCCGAGGCCATCCACGATTGCAAAACCTTGCGCCTCGGCCTGGGCAAGCAGCGGGGTTTTCAAGGGTACGTAGACGATATCGGTGACGACTGCGCCGGAGGCCAGGGGCGAGTAGTCAATCTCCGGCGCTTCGCTGCCGTCCATCCCGAGAGATGTCGTGTTCACGAAAAGGCCTGTGCCGGACATGACTTCCTTCAGCGCTTCGGTCGGATGGGCGTGAACTTTCGAACCAAAGCGATCGGCGAGTTCCTCGGCGCGTGAAACTGTCCGATTGACCACATGGATCTCACTGACGCCCCGATCCCGTATCGCCTGGATGACGGCGCGGCTTGCGCCGCCGGCGCCGAAGATCACCGCACGACCGGTCCTGTCCCAGCCTGGATGACGGTCGTCGAGATTGGCGGTAAAACCGTGGCCGTCAGTATTGGTGGCATGCAGTAGTCCGTCTTCCATCCAGAGCGTGTTCGATGCCCCGAGTTCTTCGGCAAGATCATCCGGCCGGTCAGCCAGCTTGAAGGCGAGCTCCTTGTGAGGGATGGTGACATTGCCGCCGCGAAAACCGGAGCTGCCCTCTTTCAGGGATTTGATGAAGGCGGGGAAATCTGCTTCGGTGACAGCCTCGGCCCTGTAGGACCCGGCAATTCCGAACTGCTTCAGCCAATGGCCATGGATCAGAGGCGAGCGGGAATGCTTCACCGGCCAGCCGGTTACGAAAGCATTAACCAAAAATGTTTCACGTGAATCAGCCATCGATCGCTTTCAGTTCGCGCAGCTTCTCAAGGAGGGGCAGCATCGGCAGACCAAGAATGGTGAAATAGTCGCCCTCGATCTTCGAAAACAACTGGATGCCCTCGCCTTCCAGCTGGTAGGCCCCGACACTGCCGTAGACCTTTTCGCCGACCCGCGACAGATAGCGATCGACGAAGGTTTCGTTCAGCTCGCGGACGGTCAGGTCCGCATGGGCGACATGCTCCCAGACGATTTGGCTGTCACGTGCAAAAGCGATCGCGCTGTTCAGCCTGTGGGTCTTGCCTGAAAGGGAAAGCAGATTCTCCTTCGCTTCGGCAAGAGTCTTCGGTTTGTGATAGACGCGGCTTCCGAGCGACATGGTCTGGTCCGAGCCGACGACCAGCGCGCCCGGGAAATGGCGGCTCACATCCACCGCCTTTGCCTTGGCAAGCGTCAGCGCCACCTGGTCGGGGCTTGCGCCTTCCAACCCGGCTTCAATCTTTCGCTCGTCGATCTCGGCCGCACGGCTCTCAAACGTCAGGCCGGCATTTTCCATCAGCATCCGGCGGAAGGGGCTGGAGGAGGCGAGTACGAGGGCCACTGTCACGAAAATCTCCCAAAGGCTGCAGGCGGATTCGCTTAACGCAGCTTCGGGCGTAGCGCAACGATTGCGGCTGCCGTCTCCTCGATCGACCGGCGCGTCACATCGATGACCGGCCAGTTCTGGCGGGCGCAGAGCGCGCGGGCATATTTCAGCTCCTCGTTGATCGTCGCGCGGTCCGTATAGTGGCGCCGGTCGAAACCCTGGGTGACGCCGAGCTCGCGGTTTTCGCGCACCTGGCTGATCCGGTCGGTGGTCGCAATGAGACCGACGATCAACGGATGGGTCGCACGGTATAGGCTATCTGGCAGTTCCACACCCGGCAGGATCGGGATGTTGGCGGTCTTGATGCCACGATTGGCGAGATAGATGCTGGTCGGGGTTTTCGAAGTGCGGCTGATGCCGATCAGCACGACATCCGCCTCGTCATAATCCTCCGGCATCTGGCCATCGTCGTGATCCATGGTGAAATTGAGCGCTTCGATGCGCTTGAAATAATCCGCATTGAGCGCGTGCTGGGCCCCGACCCGACGGCGAGATGGGGCGCCGAGATAGGCCTGGAAGGTCGCCATGACCGGTTCGAGAACATTGACGCAAGGAAGGCCCATTTCCCGGCATCGCTGATCGATGAGTTCGGCCAGTTCCTGATCGACGATGGTATAAAGGACGATGCCCGGCTCGCGATCGAGCGCTTCGAGCACGGCCAGCAGCTGTTTGCGATTGCGGATCAGCGGATAAACATGCTCCACCGCCAGCGACGATTGGAACTGCGCCGAGGCCGCCCTGCCGGCAGAGATGAGAGTCTCGCCTGTCGAGTCAGATATGAGATGAAGATGGAAGAAGTTTTTTCTGTTCTCCACGCTAAACTTAACCCTTTGTTGATAACTCGGGAGAGACCATCGGGTTCTCCCAGGCCGGAACCAGGCCTCGGGAAAACCGCCCGGTTTTCCACATTCGCAGTTCCTGCGGATGCGGATCAGGCCTGCTTGTGCGTTCTGGGGATAGGCTCTTCGTCGCTCTTTTTCCTCCCCAGCTTATCCACAGATAGCGCCGAATTTCATTTCCCACCATCCTCCTGAAATAACTAGCGAAATTCAAGCTATCCCAAGATCGGCCAACCACTGGCGATTTTCCGTCCTGCAAACAGCTGCAAAGCGGCGGATCGTCGCGTCGGCTGTGATTTGACTTTAATCCTTGCTACTCACCGACTCTAAGAAATAGAAATCTAGAAAGATTCATTTCTTATATTTTTAGGGAGAACCCATTGACCGGCGCATACCGGAAGATCATCCAAGTGCTGGAAGGCAAGACGGTCAGTCCACCACCAATCTGGCTCATGAGACAGGCAGGGCGTTATCTGCCGGAATATCGGGAGACGCGGGCGGCGGCCGGAAGTTTTCTCGATCTCTGTTACACGCCGGATCTGGCCGTCGAGGTGTCCTTGCAGCCGATCCGGCGCTACGGCTTCGATGCGGCGATCCTGTTTTCCGATATTCTGGTCATCCCGGATGCTCTGCACCGGAACGTGCGGTTCGTGCAGGGCGAGGGCCCGCAGATGAATCCGATCGATGTCGCTGGTATTCAGGCGTTGAAGGGCGAAGGGGTTCTTGCTCATCTCGCTCCGGTCATGGAAACGGTTCGCCGGCTGAGGCGTGAACTGCCCCAGGAAACTACGCTGCTCGGTTTCTGCGGGGCGCCTTGGACTGTTGCGACATACATGATCGCCGGCCACGGGACGCCTGACCAGGCCCCTGCCCGGCTGTTCGCCTACCGGCATCCTGAAGCCTTCGAGAGGCTGCTGTCGCTGCTTGCGGAAATTTCCGCCGAATACCTGATCGCGCAGATCGATGCTGGGGCCGACGCCGTGCAAATCTTCGATTCCTGGGCGGGCGTGCTTGGCGAAAAGGAATTCGAAGCCTATGCCGTGAAGCCCGTGACCCGGATGATCGAGATCGTCCGTAGCGCGCGACCACAGGCGAAGATCATCGCCTTCGCCAAGGGCGCGGGCCTGAACCTGAAATTCTATCGGCAGAAGACCAAAGCCGATGCGATCGGCCTCGACTGGTCGGTGCCGCTTTCGTTTGCGGTCGAGTTGCAGAAGGATGGCCCGGTGCAGGGCAATCTGGATCCGATGCGGGTCGTCGCCGGCGGCAGGTCGCTGGAGGAGGGTATCGACGCCATTCTCGACATACTCGGGCAAGGGCCGCTGATCTTCAACCTCGGCCACGGCATTACCCCGGAGGCCAATCCGGATCATGTGCGCCAGTTGATCGAACGTGTGCGGGGAGCGAGCACGTGAGCGGAGAGGAGCTGCAGACCGGAAAGCCGGCGGGGAGGAGATCGGCACTGCGCGCCTTCGTCGCGCTTGCGGTCTTCATCGCCATCCTGGTTGCTGTCTATCTCGCTCAACCGAACGATTTCATCCTCTACATCAAGGCTTTCCATGTGATCGCAGTGATGTCCTGGATGGCGGGCCTGCTCTACATGCCGCGGCTGTTCATCTATCACAGCGATGCCGAGCGCGGTTCAGCGCAGTCCGAAACCTTCAAGATGATGGAACAGCGGCTGCTGAAGATCATCATGAACCCGGCGATGATGATCACCTGGGTTCTCGGTCTTTTCCTCGCCTGGGAGGTCTACGAATTTCGCGGCGGATGGCTGCATGCGAAGATCGGGCTTGTCGTACTGCTCACAATGGTGCATGTGCTGTTCAGCCGCGCGGTGCGTAACTTCGCGGTCGATGGTCCGCGAAGAACGCCGCGTTACTGGCGTTTGATGAATGAACTCCCGACCGTTCTGATGATCGGGATCGTCATTCTGGTGATCGTGAAACCGTTCTGATGCCGAGGATATTCTTTCTTTCGCAAGATTTCCGTCTTGCCCCTTGCGGCGTTCCACGTGAATCGCTATTTTCGTTGCCATCTCATCTCGTGGCATGCGTGTAATTTCCCGTCGTCCCCGGTTCATCTTCCGCGGTAGCGAATTTCACCGACACGCCTACATCCCCCGAAATTCTCAATATGGTCCCCCCCTTCATGGCTGAAATGAAGCTTCAAGAACTCAAAAGCAAATCCCCCACCGATTTGCTGACCTTCGCCGAATCACTGGAGGTCGAGAACGCCAGCACCATGCGCAAGCAGGAGCTGATGTTTGCGATCCTCAAGGTTCTGGCGAGCCAGGACGTCGAAATCATCGGCGAAGGCGTGGTCGAGGTCTTGCAGGACGGGTTTGGTTTCCTGCGTTCCGCGAACGCAAACTATCTGCCCGGTCCCGATGATATCTATATCTCACCCTCCCAGATCCGCCGCTTCTCGCTGAAGACCGGCGACACGGTCGAGGGCCCGATCCGCGGTCCGAAAGAAGGCGAGCGTTATTTCGCCCTTCTCAAGGTCAACACGATCAATTTCGACGACCCGGAAAAGATCCGTCACAAGGTTCACTTTGACAACCTGACGCCGCTCTATCCGAACGACCGGTTCAAGATGGAACTGGAAGTTCCGACCTCCAAGGATCTCTCCGCCCGCGTCATCGACCTTGTGGCGCCGCTCGGCAAAGGCCAGCGTGGCCTGATCGTCGCGCCGCCGCGCACCGGTAAAACTGTTCTCCTGCAGAACATTGCCCACTCGATCACCGCCAATCATCCGGAATGTTATCTGATCGTCCTCTTGATCGACGAACGGCCGGAAGAAGTCACGGACATGCAACGATCGGTGAAGGGCGAGGTCGTCTCCTCGACCTTCGACGAACCGGCCGTACGCCACGTGCAGGTCGCCGAAATGGTCATCGAGAAGGCCAAGCGCCTCGTTGAGCACGGTCGCGACGTCGTCATCCTGCTCGACTCGATCACCCGCCTCGGCCGTGCCTACAACACCGTTGTGCCCTCCTCCGGCAAGGTCCTGACAGGCGGCGTCGACGCCAATGCCCTGCAGCGCCCGAAGCGTTTCTTTGGTGCCGCGCGTAATATCGAGGAAGGCGGCTCGCTGACGATCATTGCGACGGCGCTGATCGATACCGGCAGCCGCATGGACGAAGTCATCTTCGAAGAGTTCAAGGGCACCGGCAACTCGGAAATCGTGCTCGACCGCAAGGTCGCCGACAAGCGCATCTTCCCGTCGATGGACATCCTCAAGTCCGGTACACGTAAGGAAGACCTGCTGGTGCCGCGCCAGGATCTCCAGAAGATCTTCGTGCTTCGCCGTATCCTTGCCCCGATGGGCACCACGGATGCGATCGAGTTCCTGATCGACAAGCTGAAGCAGACGAAGACCAATGGCGATTTCTTCGACTCGATGAACACCTGATCCTTAGCCGGATTCAAATTAGATCTGGAGCGCTCGGTTTTGCCGGGCGCTTTTCAGTTTAGTGCCGCCTCTGGTAAGTTGAACCCATGGTCCAGGCAGACAACGATACGATCTTCGCGCTCTCCAGCGGCACTCTGCCAGCGGGTGTCGCTGTTATCCGCTTGAGCGGACCGCAGGCTTTCGACGCCGCGTTGGCTTTGGCTGGTGAACTGTCGGCCGATCGGAAGGCCGGACTCAGAACGATTCGGAGCCGCAACGGTCTAGTGATCGACCAGGCTCTGGTTCTGGCATTTGCTGGTCCGAATTCATTTACCGGCGAGGATTGCGTTGAAATGCATCTGCATGGCAGCCGCGCCGTCGTTTCCGCCGTCCATCAGGAACTGGAGACGATCGGACTTCGGTTGGCGGAAGCAGGCGAGTTTTCGCGCCGCGCGTTCGAGAACGGTAAGTTGGATCTGGTCGAGGTCGAAGGTCTGGCGGATCTCATCGCCGCCGAGACCGAGATGCAACGCCGCTTGGCGGTCGAACAGGGCTTTGGTGGGCAGTCGGCGCTTTATATGAGTTGGGCCGAGAGATTGACCCGAGCTCGCGCGCTGATCGAGGCTGAACTTGATTTTGCCGATGAGGATGACGTCCCGGGGTCGGTGTCGGACAGGGTCTGGACAGAGGTCGGTGATCTTTATTTCGAGATCGAAGGACACATCGCTTCCGCAAAGGCCGGCGAGATTATCCGAGACGGGTACAAGGTGGTTATCGCCGGGCCTCCAAATGCCGGTAAGTCGAGCCTGCTCAATGCCTTGGCAAAACGGGACGTTGCAATCGTCACCGAGATTGCTGGGACAACAAGGGATCTCCTGCATGTCGATATCGATATGGAGGGTTACCTCGTTCGTTTCTTCGATACGGCCGGGCTGCGCGAAAGCGAGGATCGCGTCGAGCAGGAAGGCGTTCGCAGGGCTAGGATAGCCATCGAGCAGGCCGATCTCGTTCTGCAGCTCGAAGAGATCGATTCGGACTCGAAACATACTTACGACAGCGTGAAGGCTGAGGTTCTGCGGATCGGCACCAAGGTCGATATGCACCGAACATCGACTGGCTATGACCTTACCATTTCCAGTGAGACGGGAGATGGGCTGGAGGAATTGCGTTCGCGGATACTCTTAAAGCTCAAGGGGACCTGGTCCGGATCGCTGGTTCCCAACCGGCAGCGGCATCTTCAATATCTTAAAGAGGCTTCCCATTTTATCGCAGAAGCGCTAAACGGCCAGGAACTTGATCTTCGAGCCGAGAGCCTTCGGGCCGCTGCGTCGTCACTGGGCCGCATTACCGGCCGGGTCGATGTGGAACAGCTCCTGGATGTGATTTTTTCGCAGTTCTGCATCGGCAAGTGATTCACGTGAAACAAGGCGCTTTGCGCGGTTTCATAAGGTGACCAAATGGAAAACACATTCGACGTAATCGTCATTGGTGGCGGACATGCTGGCTGCGAGGCTGCGAGTGCCGCCGCGCGCATGGGCGCGCAAACCGCACTTATAACCCATAACCGGCAGACGGTCGGGGTGATGTCCTGCAATCCCGCAATCGGCGGACTTGGCAAGGGTCACCTTGTGCGTGAAGTCGATGCGTTCGATGGGCTGATGGGACGGGTTGCGGATGCTGCGGGCATCCAGTTCCGCCTTCTCAACCGAAAGAAGGGGCCGGCGGTGCGCGGCCCGCGGACGCAAGCCGATCGCAAGCTTTACCGCCAGGCGATGCAGCGCGAGATTTTCAGCCACCCCAATCTGACTGTCATCGAGGGGGACGCGTTTGACCTGGAAATCCAGGCTGCCCGTGTGGCGGCCGTGGAATTGAAGGATGGCCGTCGATTCGGATGCGGAACGGTTGTCCTAACGACCGGCACGTTCCTTCGGGGTTTGATCCATATCGGTGACCAAAAGGTCCCCGCAGGTCGCGTCGGGGAAGCTCCCTCCCTGGGGCTATCGGAGACTCTTATACGGTTCGGCCTGCGGCTCGGCAGGCTGAAGACCGGTACGCCGGCTCGGCTGAACGGAAATACGATCGACTGGGCACGGGTTGGCCGGCAGGAAGCCGACGAAGATCCGGTGCCCTTCTCCTTTATGACCGACCGGATTACCACGAAGCAGATTGCCTGCGGCGTCACCCGCACGACGGAGGCGACGCATAGGATCATTTCGGACAATATCCATCGGTCTGCGATGTATTCCGGACAGATCGAGGGTGTTGGTCCGCGTTATTGTCCATCGATCGAGGACAAGATCGTCCGCTTTGGCGAACGCGACGGGCATCAGATCTTTCTGGAGCCGGAAGGCCTGGACGATTCGACTGTCTATCCAAACGGCATTTCGACCTCCCTTCCCGCCGAGGTTCAGGAAGCGTTCATTCGCACCATTCCAGGCTTGGAGGCGGTGTCGATCATCCAGCCGGGCTACGCAATCGAATATGATCACGTGGACCCGCGGGAGTTGACCGCCACGCTCGAAGTCAAGAAAATTCCTGGGCTCTTTCTTGCGGGCCAGATCAACGGAACGACGGGTTATGAGGAGGCTGCGGCTCAGGGCTTGGTTGCCGGGCTGAATGCCGCGCGTAAAGCTTCCGGCGGCGACGCCTATCACTTCAGCCGTGCCGATTCCTATATAGGAGTCATGGTTGATGATTTGACATCCCGTGGGGTGACCGAACCTTACCGGATGTTTACGTCGCGCGCTGAATATCGCCTTTCGCTTCGAGCTGATAATGCGGATGTTCGATTGACTGAAAAAGCCATCGAACTTGGTTGCGTGGGAGCAGAACGGATGTCGAAGTTTCGAGACTACACCCAGGCACTAGAAGCTGGCAGGGACCTTCTGCAGTCTCGTAACCTGACGCCTAATGAGGCACATCGCTTTGGGCTGAAGTTGAACAAGGACGGTCAACGACGGACGGCATATGAGTTATTGGCGTATCCCGACCAATCGCTGAACGCGCTTACAGCCATATGGCCGGAATTGGTACAACTTCCGCCAAAGGTTGCTGAAGCATTGGAGATCGAGGCGTGCTACGCGGTCTATATGAATCGGCAAGCGGCCGATATCCATGCCACCCACCGGGACGAGGCGCGAACTATCCCGCAAGCCTTTGATTTCTCAGCGCTTTCGGGACTTTCCAATGAACTCAAACTGAAGCTAACGGCGGCAAACCCCGGCAATCTGGCACAGGCGGCCAAGGTCGACGGAATGACGCCCGCTGCCCTTGCGCTCATCCTCGCACTACTCCGCAAAGAAGAAGCTGCACCGCAGCGCGTCAAGCGAGTCCTGTAATGCTTCTGAACGGCAAGAGTGTTTCACGTGAAACGCGGGAGAAGCTTGAGCATTTTGCAGCGCTTTTCCAGAAGTGGGCAAAGGCCATCAATCTGGTTGCTCCCTCCACACTGGACGAATTGTGGCGGCGTCATATTGCTGACAGCGCCCAAATCTTCCAACTCTCCCCCCATCCATATAGATGGCTCGATCTTGGTTCCGGGGGTGGCTTCCCTGGCGTGATAACGGCAGTCTTTCTGGCCGAGACGCAACAGGGATGGGTTCATCTGGTTGAGAGCAACCAGAAAAAGGCAGCGTTTCTTCGGGTGGCGCTCAATGAAACAGGTGCCAGGGGTTCGGTCCATCCTTTGCGAATCGAATCAGCCTTTACCGCCCTTCCCGATTGCGAACGCATCTCCGCGAGAGCCCTTGCCGAGCTTGATCCGCTTCTTTCTTACACATCGCCTTGGATGATTGGCAAAGATACAAGAGCTTTTTTCCATAAAGGCAGGGATTACGCCGCGGAAGTCGAGAAAGCCCGTGGCCGTTGGTCGTTCGATCTGATAAAACATCAGAGTGCCGTCGAGCCGGATTCAATTATCCTCGAGATTAGCAATTTAAGGCACAAAGAACCCTAGATTTTCAGGTGCTGAATGTTTGAAAGAAATCGGGTTATCACGATTGCCAACCAAAAAGGCGGCGTGGGCAAGACAACGACGGCAATCAATCTGGCGACGGCCCTTGCGGCAATCGGCGAACGCGTTCTGATCATCGACCTTGATCCGCAGGGCAATGCCAGCACCGGGCTGGGTATCGACCGCCGAGACCGCAAGCTCTCTTCCTATGATCTGTTGATGGGATACAACTCCATAGCGGAGACGGCGCTGGAGACCGCGGTTCCAAACCTGCACATCGTCCCCTCGACGATGGACCTGCTTGGCTTCGAAATGGAAATTTCCCAAGCTTCTGATCGGGCATTCAAGCTTCGAAGCGCGTTGAGTGGCGATGACGCCTTTGTCTATTCCTATATTCTTTTGGACTGCCCACCATCGTTCAACCTGTTAACGATGAATGCCATGGCCGCGGCTCATTCCATCCTGGTGCCGTTGCAATGCGAGTTCTTTGCACTGGAAGGGTTGAGCCAGTTGCTCGAAACGGTCGATCAGGTGCGTCGCAGCATCAATCCGTCGCTCGATATCCAGGGAATCGTCCTCACCATGTTCGATGCCCGAAACAACCTGGCTCAACAGGTTGTCAATGATGTGCGGACGCATCTTGGCGAAAAAGTCTATCATACGTTGATTCCGCGCAATGTCCGTGTATCTGAGGCGCCTTCTTACGGTAAGCCGGCGATCCTTTACGATCTGAAATGCGCGGGCAGCCAAGCTTATTTGCAACTGGCTTCCGAAGTCATCCAGCGAGAACGCAGGCGTAAAGCCGCCTGATTCAGACCAAGTGAGTGATAAGAATGAACGACGACCTATCGAAACGGCGCCTGGGGCGCGGTCTTGCAGCGCTCATAGGCGAAATGGATCAGCAGGCGCCAGCCGATAACGGTGCCCGGAGTGTTAATCCGGATCGCATGGTCCCGATTGAGCATGTATCCCGCAATCCGAAGAATCCGCGCCGGAGTTTCGATGAGGGCGAGCTGCAGGATTTGGCCAGCTCCATTCGCCAGCATGGGATCGTTCAGCCGGTCGTTGTTCGGCCGCGAGGCCCTGCGCAATATGAAATCATAGCCGGCGAACGTCGTTGGCGTGCCGCCCAATTGGCTGGCTTGATCGAAATTCCTGTCATTGTCCGCGACGTGGACGATCGGACCGCGCTCGAGATTGCAATTGTCGAAAACGTCCAGCGTTCGGACCTTAATCCCCTGGAAGAGGCTCTTGGCTACGACCAGCTGATCGCCGAGCACGGCTATACTCAGAACGATCTGGGAGAGATCATCGGCAAGAGCCGAAGCCATGTCGCCAACAGTCTTCGCCTGTTGAAGCTGCCCGAGCCGGTGCGGGATATGCTGGCAGCGGGGAGCCTTTCCGCCGGGCACGCGCGCGCGTTGATCACGACGTCGGATCCGGCTTCATTGGCGCGTACCATCATTGCCAAGGGCATGTCGGTGCGGGATGCCGAAAAGCTGGCTCAGAACGATATCAAGGCCCAAGCCGAACCAACAACCGTTTCGAAAGCGGAACAAAAAGATTCCGATACGCTGGCGCTTGAGCGGACCCTTTCCGATTCCCTCGGGTTGGAGGTGAAGATCAACCACAAGAATGGTGGGGGCCAGATCAAGATTGGTTACCGGACGCTGGAGCAGCTCGAGGAGATCTGCCGTCTTCTGGAACGGAGATAATCTAGTAAATTCAACGGCTTGATTGAATAGCCGTGGCCATCAGTGTGTGAAAGGCAATGTTGGGTTCCAAGCTCTGCCTCTGCCGCGACATCAGGATCGCGGCCTGCAACCTTTCCGTTTCACGCGCGAGCGCTGGCGAACTCCATGTTCTCAGCGCTTTTTCTATGAGCGGTTTGCGCTTGAAGTGAATATGCCGGCCGAGTGTCATCATGACCTGGGCGGTCTGGAGCTTCTTTTCCTCCATTTCCGCCTTCATCAAATCCAGCAGCTGGAATTGTTTCAGGCAGGATTGCAGGACGAGAAAAACCGGGGTCTTCGATGAGACGACCTTCTGGATGGCACGGTGCAGGCCCGGCAAGTCGCCGCTGAGGATCGCATCGACGGCTTCGTCGGCCGAAACGGCACTCGCGTCGCCGATAATCCCATCGATATGCTCTTCCTCGACCATGCCCATACCACGGCAGTAGAGGGCGAGCTTGCGGATCTCGTTACGGGAGGCTACGCGATCCCCGCCGAGCAGCTCCAGGAGCCTCTGGCGCGCGCCTTGGCTGATTCTGAGACCTTCGCTCCCCAGTTCCGAATCGATCAGCCCGTTCAGGGTCTTCACGTCGTCCGCATAACAGGGAATGACAGCGATCGACCGCGAAGGCTCCGCGATCTTGCGCAATCCGCTCCCCTTCTTGAGGTCTCCCGCTTCGACAATCAGGATGTTGGCCGGAGGCGGGCCATCCACGAGCGCCTGCATAGCGTCGAGAAGGGGTTTTTCGTTGGCGGCACCACGCAGCCATACGAGTTTGGAGCCGCCGAAGAGGCCGAGCGAGTTCACCTCGTCGAGAAGCCGTCCGGGGTCGCCCTGCAGATCCGAGACGTCGAGCTTGAGCATGGCGAACGGATCGTCCTGGGAGACGCCTGTCTTGCCTGCAATGAGTGCTGCCCGTTCGGAGACAAGGCCGCGATCCGGTCCGTAGATCACGAAGATCTTGTAAAGATCCGAGCTCTTTTCGACAAACCGATCGAATTCGTGGGACTTTACTTCTGCCATACCGTCTGCGGCTGAGGTTCGCGGGCGAGCGCGATGGCGATCTCGGCGCGGATGAATTCAGCGAGCTCTCTTGCAGCGCGGTTTTCGGCATCGCGAACGGCGCGGAGCGAGGCATAACCCTGACCCGACACATCGATGAGCGATACGACTTCACGCTTGCTGGACTTCAAGATCTTTCCGTCGCTGATGCGGGTGATCGTGTAGATCCCTTCCACCCGGACGCGGCCAGGGACAGGCACGCCGGTCGGAGAGACGCTATCGTTATCCTCGTCTTCGCTGATGTTCGAGGAGGTACTTCTTGTCGATAGCTTCACTTCGTAAACCGGATGAGCCGACTCGCCGGCACCCCCGGAGGTTAGGAAAACCAGTTGATTGCGGACAACCTGGTCGAGGCGGGTGCGGGGTTGCCCAAAGCCGACCGAGGCCAGGCGTTCGCCCGTGCCCGAAGCCTCGGAATAGAGCGGGCGGACCTGGCAGCCAGCCAAGAGTGTCAGCGTTACCAGGCCGGATACGAACCCGAAACGACGAAGAGAGCGGTCAAACGACAATGTTTACGATCCTCTGTGGGACGACGATGACTTTCTTCGGCGCCCGGCCTTCCAGTGCCGTCTTGACCGCATCCAGCGCCAGAACCGCAGCTTCGACCGCACTTTGATCCGCGTCGCGCGCGATTGTCAATTCGCCGCGCTTCTTGCCGTTGATTTGGATCGGCAGTGTGATCTCGTTCTCGATGACGAGAGCTTCGTCATACTGCGGCCAGGGAGCTACGGAAAGCAGTTCCTTGTTGCCGAGAACCGCCCAGCATTCTTCCGCCAGATGCGGTGTCATCGGGGCAACGAGCTGGATCAGAATTTCCGAGGCGTTGCGGACGGCGGCGCGAAAGACAGCATCGCCCTCCCCGACAGCAACTCGGCCGAGCGGCGCCGCAAGCGCATTCACCAGTTCATAGATGCGCGCTACGGCTTTGTTGAACGAGAGCCTGTCGTAATCGCCCTGAACCGCCTTTAGCGTCTTGTGGGCGAGCTGCGAGATTGCCAGCGCTTCGCCATCGTTAGCCGGCACCGGATCGATACCAGCCAAGTTCTCCGAGGCTTCGGAAATCAGACGCCACAGGCGCTGGGTGAAGCGGTGAGCACCTTCGACACCGGCTTCGGACCAGATCACGTCTCGGTCCGGCGGAGAGTCCGAAAGTACGAAGAAGCGGGCGGTATCGGCGCCGTAGGAGGCGATGATATCGTCCGGATCGACGACGTTCTTTTTCGACTTCGACATTTTCTCGATCGAGCCGATCGTCACTTCCTCGCCGCCCTTCAGCATGGTGGCACGGCGCTTGCCATCGACTTCCTCGATGCGGATATCGGCCGGAGCCACCCATTCACCGTTCGGGCCGGAGCCGCGGCGATAGGTTTCGTGCACGACCATGCCTTGCGTGAACAAGCCCTTGAAGGGCTCCTTGACCTCGACATGGCCGGTCTCGCGCATGGCGCGGGTGAAGAAGCGGGAATAGAGCAGGTGGAGGATCGCGTGCTCGATGCCGCCGATATACTGGTCAACCGGCAGCCAGCGGTTGGCCACAGTCGGATCGGTCGGATCCTTCTCCCAGGGCGCCGTGAAGCGGGTGAAATACCAGCTCGAATCGACGAACGTATCCATCGTGTCGGTCTCGCGGCGAGCATCCTTGCCACATTGCGGGCAGGCGACATGGCGCCAGGTCGGATGTCGGTCGAGCGGATTGCCCGGCCGGTCGAAAGTCACGTCGTCCGGCAGCTTGACCGGCAGGTCCGCTTTCGGCACCGGCACGACGCCGCAATCATCGCAATGGATGACGGGGATCGGGCAGCCCCAGTAGCGCTGGCGGGAAATGCCCCAGTCGCGCAGGCGGAAATTCACCTTGCGCTCGCCCTGCGGCATGTTGCCGACAATCGTTTCCGACAGCCGGTTTGCAACGATCTCGAAGGCTTCGTCGGTCGTCTTGCCGTCGAGGAAGCGCGAATTAATCATGACGCCATCATCGACGTAAGCGGTGTCGCCGACCTCGAAGGTCGCGGCATCGGCGTCCTTCGGCATGACGACCGGTACGACGGGCAGACCATATTTGCGGGCGAAATCCAGGTCTCGCTGGTCACCGGACGGGCAGCCGAAGATGGCGCCGGTGCCGTAATCCATCAGCACGAAGTTGGCGACATAGACCGGTAATTCCCAGGAGGGATCGAGCGGGTGCCTGACGCGGACGCCGGTATCGATGCCCTTCTTCTCGGCTGTTTCCAGCGCTGCGAGCGAGGTCCCGTGATGCCGGCATTCCTCGGCGAAAGCTTCGATAGCCGGATTCTGCGCAGCTGCGGCCTTGGCCAGCGGATGGTCGGCGGCGATGGCCAGGAACGAAGCACCGAACAGCGTGTCGGGACGGGTCGTGTAGACCACTACTTCGCTTTCGCCGGCGGGTGCCGTCGAACTGACGATTTCCCAGCGAACCGTCAGGCCCTCGGATCGGCCGATCCAGTTCTTCTGCATCAGCCGGACCTTTTCAGGCCACTGGTCGAGCGTATCGAGCGAGTCGAGGAGATCCTGGCTGAAATCGGTGATCTTGAAGAACCACTGCACCAGATCGCGCTGCTCCACCAGCGCACCCGAGCGCCAGCCGCGACCGTCGATGACCTGTTCGTTGGCGAGAACCGTCTGGTCTACAGGATCCCAATTGACCTTGGACTGCTTGCGATAAACCAGTCCCTTTTCCATCATGTCGAGGAAGAGGTGCTGCTGCTGCTGGTAATATTCGACGTCGCAGGTGGCGAACTCGCGCGACCAGTCGAGCGACAGGCCCATGGCCTTCAGCTGCGCCTTCATGGATTCGATGTTCTGATAGGTCCAGGTCTTCGGATGCACCTTGTTGTCGCGGGCGGCATTTTCGGCCGGCATGCCGAAAGCGTCCCAGCCCATCGGATGCAGGACGTTGAAACCGCGGGCGCGCTTGTAGCGGGCTACCACGTCGCCCATGGCATAGTTGCGCACGTGGCCCATGTGGATGCGGCCCGACGGATAGGGAAACATCTCCAGAACGTAGTATTTTTCGCGCGGATCGCTGTTGTCGGTTTCGAAAACCTTGGCATCGTTCCAGGTCTGCTGCCAACGGGGCTCGGCATCGCGCGGATTATAACGTTCAGTCGCCATTTCAATGATATTCCGGGAAAATAAGATCAAGAGTCGGGCGAGACCTTCACCATGAAACCCTGCAAGCGTCAAGTTTTACAGGGCCGGGAAAGGCGAAGTTCAGGGCGAAACACCCTTGGCAGAGCCTTATATGAGGACTAAGCGCTGAGCTTGCAAGAAAAGCGGAAGGCATGGGTCATGAGCGTCGAAGAACGGCTGCAGGATGTGAAGGCACGGATCGGGAAGGTGGAGCGCCTGTCGAAGCGACCTGCAGGGTCGGTGACGCTCGTGGCGGTTTCGAAGACGTTCGACGTGCAGGACATTCGACCGGTGATATCAGCCGGGCAACGGATATTCGGCGAAAACCGCGTGCAGGAAAGCCAGGGCAAGTGGCCGGAACTGAAGGCCGAGACGCCTGATATCGAACTGCATCTGATCGGGCCGCTGCAATCCAACAAGGCCGCCGACGCGGTGGCGCTGTTCGATGTCATCGAGACGGTGGACCGGGAAAAGATCGCCCGCGCGCTTGCCGACGAGATCAACAAGCAGGGCAAGGCGCCAAAGCTCTATGTGCAGGTCAATACCGGGCTGGAGCCGCAGAAGGCTGGTATCGAGCCGAAAGAGACCGTTGCCTTCGTGGAGCTCTGCCGCAAGGAACTCGGGCTTTCGATCGAGGGGCTGATGTGCATTCCGCCAGCTGAGGAAAATCCGGGGCCGCATTTTGCGCTGCTTGCCAAGCTCGCCAGGGAATGTGGCGTCGAAAAGCTCTCGATGGGCATGTCCGGGGATTTCGAGACGGCGGTCGAATTCGGGGCGACCAGCGTACGCGTCGGCTCGGCCATCTTCGGCTCGCGCTGAAAACAGGCTTTCGCCAAGCACCTAGCGCTTTCGTCGGGCTTTCCCGCACCTCGCCCGCACCCTAGATTGACCATTCCGGGCTGTGCTCATGTGACGGGAGGTGCAGATGCAAAGCCGCTATTTCGACGTTTATGAAGGCTGGCAAAAGGATCCGGAAGGGTTCTGGAGAAGCGCGTCCGCCGCCATCGACTGGTTCAAGGAACCGGAGAAGATCTTCGACGGGGACCAAGGCGTTTACGGGCGCTGGTTTACCGGCGGGGAGACCAACACCTGCCACAACTGCCTTGACCGGCACGTGGCCGCCGGCCGTGGCGGACAGCGCGCCTTCATCCACGACAGCGCCATGACGGGCAGGCAGAAGAGCTTCACCTATGCCGAAGTGCTGGAGGAGGTGAAGGCAATCGCTGCAGTGATGCGGGATCTCGGCATTGAGAAAGGCGATCGCGTCGTCATCTACATGCCGATGGTGCCGGAGGCGATCTTTTCGATGCTGGCCTGCGCTCGGCTCGGGGCGGTGCATTCGGTCGTGTTCGGTGGGTTTGCGGCGCAGGAGCTGGCCGCGCGGCTGAACGATTCGGAAGCGAAACTGGTGATCGGCGCGAGCTGCGGCCTTGAGCCCGGCCGCACCGTTGCCTACAAGCCGCTGCTCGACCAGGCGATCGAGCTTGCCCGCGTGAAACCGGAACATTGCCTCATACTCCAGCGTGAACAGCTCCAGGCAGAGCTGCGGCCGGAGCGGGGAGAGCTGGATTTCTCGGAGGTGGTGGAGAAGGCGCGGGGCAGGGACGTACCATGCGTGCCGGTCAAGGCGACCGATCCGCTCTACATCCTTTACACGTCTGGGACGACCGGCCAGCCCAAGGGCGTCGTGCGCGACAATGGCGGGCACATGGTGGCGCTGCATTGGAGCATGGAGAACATTTTTGGCGTCAAGCCGGGAGAGGTGTTCTGGACGGCATCCGATATCGGCTGGGTCGTCGGCCATTCCTACATCGTCTATGGACCGCTGCTGGCCGGCAATACCAGCGTGATCTTTGAAGGCAAGCCGGTGGGTACGCCGGATGCAGGCACGTTCTGGCGGGTCGTCAGCGATCATGACGTGAAAGTGCTGTTCACCGCGCCGACGGCTTTTCGGGCGATCCGTCGTGACGATCCGGAGGGCGAACTGGTCGAAAAATACGACCTGACCGGGATGCGGGCCTTGTTCCTCGCCGGCGAGCGGGCCGATTCTGAAACGCTGAAATGGGCCGAGCAGAAACTGAAGGTCCCGGTGATCGATCACTGGTGGCAGACGGAGACGGGCTGGCCTGTCGCCGCCAACACCGTCGGGCTCGGTCTGATGCCGGTCAAGCACGGTTCGCCGACGCGACCGATGCCGGGTTATTCGCTCGACGTGCTCGACGATGCCGGTCATCCGGTGCCGCGCGGCACGCTCGGTAATATCGTCATCAAACTGCCACTGCCGCCTGGCTGCCTCGTCAGCTTCTGGAATGCCGATCAGCGGTTCCGCGAGGCATGCCTCGATGAGTTCCCGGGGTATTACAAGACGGCCGATGCCGGGGTGATGGACGAGGACGGTTATATCTTCGTGATGGCGCGCACCGATGACATCATCAACTGCGCCGGCCACCGTCTTTCGACCGGGGCTATGGAAGAGGTCTGCGCCAAACATCCCGATGTCGCCGAATGCGCCGTGATAGGCGTCCATGACGCGACGAAGGGGCAGATCCCCTGCGGCTTCATGGTGTTGAAGAACCATGTTTCACGGGAAATCACTGATATCGCGAGAGAAGTGGCCGAACTGGTGCGCAACGAGATCGGCCCGGTCGCGGCCTTCAAGACGGTGATGGTGGTTCACAAGTTGCCGAAGACCCGATCGGGCAAGATCCTGCGCGGCACGATGCAGAAGATTGCCGACGACATGCCGTGGAAAATGCCGGCAACGATCGAGGATGCAGCGGTGCTGGACGAGATCACCGCGATCCTGAAGGCGAACGGTTATGCCCGGGAGGGCAGTGGCCTGAAACAGAGCGCCTGAACGAAAAAAGCCCCGAATCGTCTCCGGGGCTTTTTCATTCAATCGAAAGGGTTCGATCAGAAGCGCTCGTCTTCCTCGTCGTCGTCGCGACGGGTCGACTTGAGCGACGAGAGCTTGGCGAAAACCGCGTCCGCGTCGATCTCCTTTTCCTTCTCTTCCTCGCGCTCGTTGCGATAATTGAAACCGAGGTTTTCGGTTTCGCTCGCCGGCTGCAGGGAAGCGCCGAGTTCGGCGGCGGTCGGCAGCGGACGGCCCTTGGAAGCGCGTTCCACTTCGAGGTCGAGGTCGATCTGGCTGCAGAGGCCGAGCGTCACCGGATCCATCGGCGTTAGGTTGGTCGAGTTCCAGTGGGTGCGTTCGCGGATCTGCTCGATCGTCGACTTGGTGGTGCCGACGAGCCGGGAAATCTGTGCGTCTTTCAGTTCCGGATGGTTGCGGACCAGCCAGAGAATGGCGTTCGGGCGATCCTGGCGCTTGGAGACCGGCGTATAGCGCGGGCCGCGGCGCTTCGATTCGGGCACGCGAACCTTCGGCTCGGAAAGCTTCAGCTTGTGATTGATATCTTTTTCGCCGCGCTCGATTTCATCGCGCGAAAGCTGGCCGGTGGCAATCGGGTCCAGGCCCTTGATGCCCTGCGCCGCTTCGCCATCCGCAATGGCTTTCACCTCGAGCGGGTGGAGCTTGCAGAAGTTGGCGATCTGTTCGAAGGAAAGTGCGGTATTGTCGACCAGCCATACAGCGGTCGCCTTCGGCATGAGCAATTGTTGAGCCATGGGTATAGGTCCTCTGTCCGTCCGCGCCGGTGTCGCGGGCCGTGGGTATCAACCACAATTTCCGGGAATTTACCGCCCTATAATCGAATTGGGACAGAATTGCAAATCTTTGAAGCGAGATCGTCATCGCCGGATGAACCGTTTGTCTAATTGCCGCACTTGCCTCACCTGTTATGAATGCGGCACATATCGCTGACGGCTCGATGCGTCGTTATGCGTGCCAATTCAGGGAGGTGTTCATGTCGGAAAAAGTCTACCCGGTTCTCAAGTCCGCCAAAGCGAAAGCGCTCATCGACAAGGATAGATATGAGAAGTGGTACGAGGAGAGTGTCGAGGACCCGGACAAGTTCTGGGGCAAGCACGGCAAGCGCATCGACTGGTTCAAGCCCTATACCAAAGTCAAGAACACCTCCCTCAAGGGCAAGGTCTCGATCAAGTGGTTCGAGGACGGTGTGACCAACGTTTCCTACAACTGCATCGACCGTCACCTGAAGACCCATGGAGAGCGCACGGCGCTGATCTGGGAAGGCGACAATCCCTATATCGACAAGAAGATCACCTATAACCAGCTTTACGATCAGGTTTGCCGGCTGGCCAACGTCTTGAAGAAGCACGGCGTCAAGAAGGGCGACCGCGTCACCATTTACATGCCGATGATCCCTGAAGCGGCCTATGCGATGCTCGCCTGCGCCCGCATCGGCGCGGTGCATTCGGTCGTGTTCGGCGGGTTCTCGCCGGAAGCGCTGGCCGGCCGCATCATCGACTGCCAGTCTACCTTTGTGATCACCTGCGACGAGGGCGTGCGCGGTGGCAAGCCGGTGCCGCTCAAGGACAATACCGATACGGCGATCCATATCGCCGCCCGCCAGCACGTGATCGTCAACAAGGTCGTGGTGGTGCGCCGCACTGGCGGCAAGACCGGCTGGGCGCCTGGCCGCGACCTCTGGTACCACCAGGAAATCGCCACCGTGAAGGAGCATTGCGAGCCGGCGAAGATGAAGGCGGAAGATCCGCTGTTCATCCTCTACACTTCGGGCTCGACCGGCAAGCCGAAGGGCGTGCTGCACACGACCGGCGGTTACCTCGTCTTCGCGGCGATGACCCACGAATATACGTTCGACTACCATGACGGCGACATCTACTGGTGCACGGCGGATGTGGGCTGGGTGACCGGCCATTCCTACATCGTCTATGGCCCGCTGGCGAACTGCGCCACCTCGCTGATGTTCGAAGGCGTGCCGAACTTCCCCGATCAGGGCCGGTTCTGGGAAATCATCGACAAACACAAGGTCAACATCTTCTACACCGCGCCGACGGCGATCCGTTCGCTGATGGGTGCCGGCGACGAGTTCGTGAAACGCTCCTCGCGGGAAAGCCTGCGCCTGCTCGGCACGGTCGGCGAGCCGATCAATCCGGAAGCCTGGGAATGGTATTACAACGTGGTCGGCGACAAGCGCTGCCCGGTCGTCGATACCTGGTGGCAGACGGAAACCGGCGGTCACATGATCACGCCGCTTCCGGGCGCCACCGACCTGAAGCCGGGTTCGGCCACCAAACCGTTCTTCGGCGTGAAGCCCGAACTGGTGGATAACGAGGGCAAGGTGCTGGAAGGCGCGGCCGACGGCAATCTTTGCATCGCGGACAGCTGGCCGGGCATGATGCGCACGCTCTACGGCGACCACGACCGCTTCATCCAGGCCTATTTCTCCACCTACAAGGGAAAATATTTCACCGGCGATGGCTGCCGCCGGGACGAGGACGGTTATTACTGGATCACCGGCCGCGTCGACGACGTGCTGAACGTCTCCGGGCACCGGCTCGGCACGGCGGAAGTGGAATCGGCGCTCGTCTCCCACAATCTCGTGTCCGAGGCCGCTGTCGTCGGGTATCCGCACAACATCAAGGGCCAGGGCATCTATTGCTACGTGACCCTGATGTCCGGTCACGAAGGCAATGACGCGCTGCGCCAGGAACTGGTGAAGCATGTCCGCCAGGAGATCGGCCCGATCGCGCAACCGGACAAGATCCAGTTCGCGCCTGGCCTGCCAAAAACCCGCTCCGGCAAGATCATGCGCCGCATCCTGCGCAAGATCGCCGAGGACGACTTTGGTTCGCTGGGGGATATCTCGACGCTCGCCGATCCGGGCGTGGTGGACGACCTGATCGCCAACCGCCAGAACAAAGCGGGCTGATTGAACCTAAAAGCCGCCCGGGAAACCGGGCGGCCTTTTCAGTCTGTGTCGCAGACCTCGCGCGGCTTGCGTCCGCCGTCATAGGTCCGCACGAGGCCCGCGAGCAGCAGGTCGCCGCCAGCGCTGCGGCCATCGGAGAGCACGACGTCGGCGACGATGCGGCCGAAATATTTATCGCCGGAAATATGGGTGAGCTGAATTTTACGTGATTGGGCAATCAGCGCTTCGAGTGCACGTTGGGCATCAAGGCCCGCTTCGCGGAGCCGCTCGCATTTCGATTTCAGCTCCGGCGCGTCAATGCCCCGAATACGCACATAAACTTCCATCTTCTGCTGCGGCCAGGGCTGTGCTTCGACCAGCAGTGTATCGCCGTCGATGACTCGCAGGATTTCAGCCGTCACCGGTCCCGGGATTTCGTCACGCGCTTCAACTCCGGTGGCGAACACCGCGGCAGTGCCAGCGAGAATCAGAAGCGACTTGAACATGGAAAGGAATAAATTCCGATGTCAGATCTAAGTCAATAGGAATATTTACTTAGAAATCGATTGCCCGGCCGTTGATTTCCCAGTCGCCGAAGCGGGCGGGGTCGGCGCCGCCGCGGCCGCCGTATTCTTCGGGCATTTCGGCCTTGGCTGCCGCCTGGCGGCGTTCCTCGGCTTCCTTCAGGGCGCGTTCGGCGGCTGGGGAGAGGGGCTTCCTGGGAGCCGCTTCTTCCGGTGCGGTTTCCGAATTGTCGTTATCTGCGTTTTGCATCTTGGGCTTCGCCGGGTGGATTATTGAAAATTCTGGTTGAATTGACCACATCATAGGACGTTCGCGCCCGAGGGAAAACCCTTTGGCCGCTTCGAGGCGATATCGGCAACGGGAGAGATGACGATGAATGTGATGCGCACCGCCATGCTTCTGGCCTTCATGACGGCCCTGTTCATGGGGATCGGCTTTCTGATCGGCGGTACGGGCGGCATGATGATCGCGCTGGTGATCGCTGCCGGCATGAACCTGTTTTCCTACTGGAATTCCGACAAGATGGTGCTTTCGGCCTATCATGCGCAGGAAGTGGATGCGCGCAGTGCGCCGGAATTCTACAACATGATCCGCGATCTTTCGGCCAATGCCGGCCTGCCGATGCCGAAGGTCTATGTCTATGACAATCCGCAGCCGAATGCCTTTGCGACCGGCCGTAACCCGCAGAACGCGGCCGTTGCCGCGTCGACCGGCCTTATGCAGCGGCTGACGCATGAGGAAGTGGCGGGCGTGATGGCGCACGAACTCGCGCATATCCAGAACCGCGATACGCTGACCATGACGATTACCGCGACGCTTGCCGGCGCGATCTCGATGCTCGGCAATTTCGCCTTCTTCTTCGGCGGCAATCGCGAGAACAACAATCCGCTCGGCTTCATCGGCGTGATCGTGGCGATGATCGTCGCCCCGTTCGCGGCGATGCTGGTGCAGATGGCGATCAGCCGGACGCGCGAATATTCCGCCGACCGTCGCGGCGCCGAGATCTGCGGCAATCCGCTGTGGCTTGCCTCCGCACTCGGCAAGATCGCCGGTGCGGCGCATCAGATCCCGAACTACGAGGCCGAGCGCAATCCGGCAACGGCGCATATGTTCATCATCAACCCGCTGTCGGGCGAGCGCATGGACAACCTGTTCTCGACCCATCCGGACACCGGGAACCGTATCGCCGCGCTGCAGCAGATGGCCGGGGAGTTCCGCAGCGGTGCCTCGACGGCCGGGTTCCAGGCTGATAGACCGCAGCGCACCGCGCGCTCCGTTCCGAATACCGGTTGGGGCCGCGGCTCGGATGAACCGCGCAAAGGTCCCTGGTCTTGAACGAAGACAAGAAGAACAAGAAGCCATACAAGCCATCGGGCAAACCAGCCGAACAGCGCAGGAGACCGGCTCACTCGGAGCGGGAAAGCGGCCCCTTCAAGGCGGGCCTCGAAGTTCGTGTCACGGCCGCCAAGTTGCTGGCGGCTGTCATCGATCGCAAGATCTCGCTCGACGGCATGCTCGACCTCGTCCACGGCAATCCGGCCTATCGGGCGCTCAGCGACGCTGACCGGGCGCTGACGCGCGCCATCCTCAATACCGCACTCCGGCATCTGCCGCGCATCGAGGCGGCGATCACATCGCTGATCGATACGCCGCTGCCGGAAGGCGCGCGCGCGCTTCACCACGTGCTGGTGATTGCTGCGGCCCAGATCCTGCATCTCGACGTACCGCCGCATGCTGCCGTCGACCTTGCGGTCGAACAGGCCAATCGCGATCCGCGCAACCGCCGTTTCGCCAAGCTGGTGAATGCGGTCCTGCGCCGGATGGACCGGGAAAAGGACGAGATCCTTGCCGCGACCGCAACGATTTCCCCGGTACCGGCATGGTTCCGCAAGCGCTTGGTCGCCCTCTATGGCGAGGCGGAGGCGGATCGTATCGCCGAGGCCCAGCTTGTTCCGGCAGCTATCGACCTGACGGTCAAATCCGATCCAGCCGCCTGGGCGGAAAAGCTCGGCGGTACGGTTCTGCCGACCGGAAGCATTCGCCTGACGGCCTTCGATGGCGCGGTTTCCGCGCTCGAAGGGTTCGATGAGGGTGTCTGGTGGGTGCAGGATGTCGCGGCCAGCATTCCGGCAAAGCTGTTCGGCGATCTCAAGGGCAAGAAGGTCGCAGATCTCTGCGCGGCCCCCGGCGGCAAGACGGCGCAGCTGATTGCGGCCGGTGCCGAGGTGATCGCGGTCGAGCAATCCGTCAACCGGTTGGCACGGCTCAAGGAAAATCTCGGCCGGCTCGGTTATGAGGCGGAGCTGGTCGGCGGGGATCTTTTCGAGTTCAAGCCGGCTGAGCAGCTGGATGGCGTGCTGCTCGACGCACCCTGCTCCTCGACCGGCACGACACGCCGGCATCCGGACGTGCTCTGGACCAAGGGCCCGGAGGATGTGGCGAAGCTTGCAGCCCTTCAGGAAAAGATGCTGCGCCATGCCGTCACGCTGGTGAAACCGGGCGGCATTATCGTTTTCTCCAACTGCTCGCTTGATTCGTTGGAGGGGGAGGAACTGGTCGTGCGCGTGCTGAAGGACCATCCGGAATTGAGACGCCTGGCCGTCGATCCCAAAGACTGGCCGGGGCTGGAAGGGGCGATCTCACCGCTTGGCGAATTCCGCACTACGCCGGCGATGCTGCCCGCCAGCGAAAATTTTGTGGGCGGCATGGACGGCTTCTTCGCAAGCGTGCTCCAGGTCCGGTAAGGCTTTCTTCACCATACCGACCGATACTTTCGAACAATCTAATAGTTGATTCCCGCCGGCGGGGCGGAGGCTGATTCCTGCGGAGTGTCCAGATTGAAGATGCGGCTCGCGGATCGCCGGAGGCTTTTGTCCTTCGGCTTGCGGGAAATCTGGCGGCGCCTTTGCCGGCGTTCCGCCGGATTCCGCCTGGCCGTGACCTCGTTTTCCATGCAGGTGCCGGACCGGTTGATCGTCGCGCCGACGGATTTGCGCGCACTCGACCCGTTCGTGGCAGAGGAAATCCTGGAAGGCCGGTTCCCGCTCGCGGGGCGGATTCTCGAAACCTACGGTCAATCGCCGTTTTCGGTCGAGCTGCCGTCTCGGGCGGCGGCCGAGCGGCTGCATTCGTTTGCCTGGTTGCGCCATATCCGTACGAACAAGACGGAAGCCGCCTGTGCCAGCGCACGGCATGTGGTCGCCGACTGGATCGCGCTTTATGGCCGACGCCCGCAGGGCATTGCCTGGGAAGCGCATGTCGCGGCGGAACGGGTGATCGCCTGGCTTTCGCATTCGACGGTGGTGCTGCAGGGCGCCGAAGCCGGCTTCTATCGCCGTTTCATGAAAAGCCTCGCCTATCAGGTCCGGTATCTGAGGAAGATAGCCGGCTGCACGCCGGAGGGCGATACGCGGTTGAGGCTTCGGATCGCGCTTGCCATGGCCTCGATCTCGATGCCGACGCGGGCCGCCTATATTAGGCGCGAGGGCGGGCGGCTGGATCGGGAGCTCGAACGCCAGATCCTTGCCGATGGCGGGCATGTGTCGCGCAATCCGCGGGCGGTGCTCGACCTGCTGATCGATCTCCTGCCGCTTCGCCAGACCTATATCAATCTCGGCCACGACCTGCCGCAGAAGCTCATCCCGACGATCGATCGTATGTATCCGGCGCTCCGCTTCTTTCGCCATCAGGATGGCGATCTGGCGCTGTTCAACGGTGCGAGCTCGACGCCCGCGAGCGAGCTGATGTCGGTGTTGCGCTATGACGAAACGGCGGGCAAGCCGTTCAAGGCGCTGCCGCACATGCATTATCATCGCCTGTCGGCGGACGGCACGACGCTGATCGTCGATACCGGCCGTCCACTCTCTCCGGGGCTTTCCCGCGGCGCGCATGCGGGTTGTCTTTCCTTTGAGATGTCGGCCGGCCGGCATCGTTTCATCGTCAATTGCGGCTCGCCGAAATATGCCGGACGAAACTACCGGCATATGGCCCGCTCGACGCCCGCCCATTCGACGGTAACGCTCAACGAGACATCGTCCAGCCGCATCATCCGGTCCCGCTTCGCGGGCTCCATGCTGCTCGGCGGCGTTTCGGAGGTGGAGGTGGAGCGCTGGGACGACATGCATGGCAATGACTGGCTGCGCGCCAGCCATGACGGCTACGTCCATCAGTTCGGTTATTTCCACGAGCGTGAAATCGGGCTCAATGCGAAGGGCAACAAGATCAAGGGACATGACCGGCTTTACCTGTCCGAGGGCGCGGCGCCCGATAACGAGGCTCTCCTGGCGGTGGCGCGTTTCCACATCCATCCCGTGATCACGCTGTCGCGGCGGGATGAGGAAAGCGTGGCCATGCGCGCGCCGGATGGCGAGACCTGGATCTTTGCGGCACCGGGGCTTCAGGTGATGATCGATGAGGATATCTTCTTTGCGGACGTCTCCGGGGTGCGGCCGAGCCAGCAGCTGGTCATCGAGTTTTCTCCGCCGGAGACCTCGGAAATACGCTGGATGCTGAGACGCGGCGAATAGGCCGTTTCTTCTTCTGCCAAGCTGTGCTAACGGGCGGCGATCTTACCTTTGCGCCGGGTTCCGCGGCGCGTTTCCAGGAGAGACCGATGGCCGTCGTTTCCAAGAAAATCCCCGCTCCCGATCGCATCAGGATCCGCACCGCACTGCTCTCGGTCTCCGACAAGACCGGTATCACCGAGCTTGCCCAGGCGCTCATCGAGCAGGGCGTGAAGTTGCTGTCGACGGGCGGTACGCACAAGGCGATCGCTGCCGCCGGTCTCGCTGTTACCGACGTATCCGAAGTCACGGGTTTTCCGGAAATCATGGACGGGCGGGTGAAGACGCTGCATCCGACGGTACATGGTGGCCTGCTGGCGATCCGCGACGATGCGGAACACGTCGCGGCGATGAAGGAACACGGCATCGAGGGCATCGATCTTGCCGTCATCAACCTCTACCCGTTCGAGGAAGTGCGCGCCGCTGGCGGCGACTACCCGACGACGGTCGAAAATATCGATATCGGCGGTCCGGCGATGATCCGCGCATCCGCCAAGAACCATGCCTACGTGACCACCGTCACCGATCCTTCCGATTATCCTGCCCTCATCGAGGCACTGCGTTCGAATGACGGGCAGACGGTCTATGCCTTCCGCCAGAAGCTCGCCGCCAAGGCCTATGCCCGCACGGCGGCCTATGACACGGCGATCTCGAACTGGTTTGCGGAAGCGCTCGACATCGAGATCCCGCGCTACCGCACAATCGGCGGCGTGCTGAAGGAAGAGATGCGTTATGGCGAGAACCCGCACCAGAGCGCCGGCTTCTATGTGACCGGTGAAAACCGCCCGGGCGTGGCGACCGCAAAACTGCTTCAGGGCAAGCAGCTTTCCTACAACAATATCAACGACACCGACGGCGCCTTCGAGCTGATCGCCGAATTCTCGCCGGAAAAGGCGCCGGCCTGCGCGATCATCAAGCACGCCAACCCCTGCGGTGTGGCAACGGGTCCGAGCCTCAAGGATGCTTATCTGCGGGCGCTCGCCTGCGATTCGACCTCAGCCTTTGGCGGCATCATCGCGGTCAACCAGCTTCTGGATGCAGAGACGGCCGAAGAGATCGTCAAGCTGTTCACGGAAGTGATCATCGCGCCGGAGGTTTCCGACGAAGCGCAGGCGATCATCGCCGCCAAGAAGAACCTGCGCCTGCTGGTGACCGGCGGCCTGCCGGATCCGCGCTCGCGCGGGCTGACCGCGAAGACCGTTTCAGGCGGCCTGCTGGTCCAGACCCGCGACAACGGCATGGTCGAGGATATCGACCTGCGCGTCGTCACCAAGCGCGCGCCGACGCCGACCGAACTCGAAGACATGAAATTCGCCTTCAAGGTCGCCAAGCACGTGAAGTCGAATGCGGTCGTCTACGCCAAGAACGGCCAGACGGCCGGCATCGGTGCTGGCCAGATGAGCCGCATCGATTCCGCCCGCATCGCCGGCATCAAGGCGGAAGAAGCGGCCAAGGCCATGGGTTGGGCCGAGCCGATGACCAAGGGTTCCGCCGTTGCCTCGGAAGCGTTCTTCCCGTTTGCGGACGGCCTACTTTCCGCCATTGCTGCCGGCGCCACCGCCGTCATCCAGCCGGGCGGCTCGATGCGCGACGACGAGGTGATCGCCGCTGCCGACGAGCATGGTGTGGCGATGGTGTTCACCGGAATGCGGCATTTCCGGCATTGATTTTGCTGGATGTTATGCTCTGAGCGTGTGGCGTGGATCCTCGGGCTCGACCCGAGGATCCACGCCGCAGCCGGATCACTATCCGTCTCTACTTCCTGTTCGCCGGATACGGTGTCGCAAACAGCAACAGCAACCCCGCCACGAGGAAGATCAGCAGCGTTGCCATGCCGAGCCGGGCTGAGCCGCTGGCATAGGTCATGAGTGAGAAGAACAGCGTGGCGAGGAAGCTGGTCGCCCGGCCGGACAGCGCGTAGATGCCGAAATAGCGGCCGGTCTCCGAGAGGCTGACGCTGCGGGCGAGATACGATCTGGACGAAGCCTGGACCGGCCCGAAGGCGATGCCGATCAGCAATCCGAACAGGATATAGGCCTTTTCCGCAGCGGTGCCGAACAGGCCGCCGCTATCTTCTGCCGAAAGAGGCATAAGGCCGAAGAACACGAAGCCGGGGCCGGTGGAAATGATGCCGAGGGTCGCGATGACCAGCAGCACCAGGCTGATGATCACGACCACTTTCGAGCCGAGCAGGCGGTCGAGCCAGCCGGCGACGATGCAGCCGAAGATCGCCACGACGTTCAGGATGATGCCGTAGATGCCGATCTCGATCGTCGCCCAGCCGAACATGCCGGCTGCGAACGTGCCGCCGAGAATCAGCAGGCCGTTGACGCCGTCCTGATAGAGCATGCGGGCGACCAGGAATTTCGTGATGCCGGTGCGCTGCCTCAGGTCCCGCAGCGTGCCGCCAAGCTCCCTTATGCCGGAGCGAACCGCCGCGGCGAGCGGCAGACCTTTCTTGGCGTCGGGCGTGAAAAAGAACATCGGCAGGATAAAGAGGAAATACCAGAAGGCCGAGATCGGTCCGGTGATGCGCGCGTCTTCGCCGAGATGCGGGTCTAGGCCGAAGAGCGGGGGAATACCGATCAGGGTTTTGCCGCTTTCGGGATTGGCGGCGAGCAGTGCCACGACGGCGATCAGCACGATCATGCCGCCGAGATAACCGAGCCCCCAGGCGACGTTGGAAATGCGACCGACATCGTCCTTGGAGACCAGCCGCGGCATCATCGAATCATTGAAGACTGTCGAAAATTCCGCGGCGATCGACGCGAAGATCATGAAGATCATCGGCCAGATGATCGGCGAGCCGGGTGCCGCGAACCAGAGAGCCGAAACGCAGGCGATCTTGATCACCGCAAAAAAGGCGATCCAGGGTTTTCGCGGGCCGGCCTGATCGGCGATCGAGCCGAGGATCGGGGAGAAGACGGCGATCACCAGCGACGAGATCGTCGCCATATTGCTCCAGGCCGCCTGTGCGGAAACCGGATCCTCGGTCAGCCGTGCGACGAAATAGGGACCGAAGATGAAGGTGGTGACGACGGTAAAAAACGGCTGAGCCGCCCAATCGAAGAACATCCAGCCCCAGATGCCGCGCCGGCTGGTTTTCACCGGCGCTTCGTCCACATCAGTAACGGCCATTTTTCCCCCGGATCAGCCAGTTCGGTCCGTTGTCTTACATCGCTCGACCATGCGCAAGATCGCTGAGGAGACCGGCCGCGACGGTGATCTTCGGAAGCGTCAGTTCGCCGCTTTCGCTCAAGGTCACCAGTTCGGCGCCGATACGGTTCACTCGCACCCGATCGCCGCCGACCCAAGCTTCCAGCGGCTTCTTCTCCTTCGGATGGGCAGTCATCGCGGCGATGACGATGTCGCGGCGCGCCGAGGCAAGCTGCTGCAGGCTACGGGAGAGCGCCAGGCTCTCATAGTGTTCCGAGGTGCTGATGCGTTCACCTGCGCCGATCAGCCGGTTGATGCGGAAGGTTTCGGTAACAGTGAAATAGCTCTCGGTGGCGCGCGCCATGGTCTCGCCGGTGCGGTCGGCGATCAGCATGATCTCCGGCACCAGGACCAGCGTCGACAGCAACAGGATTTCACGGGCAAGCGATGCCGGTATGCCCTGCGCTTCAAGTTCTGCGGCGCGGGCTGCGGTTTCCACGAAATCTTCGCCCGCGAGCGACGAGCGCAGCCCCTTGATCGCGGCCCTGAGCCGGCTCATAGCACCGTCCATGTCGCCGCTTCCGACCTGCGTCTGCAGGATGAGGCGGGTCGCTTCCGCGAAGGTCTCGGTGGTGCGGGCGTAGAGATCGTTTTGCAGCTGGCCGGGGATTTTTCCATCCAGCGCATCGATCTCGGCCCAGAGCTTGGGAAGTTCGAAGCCGTCGCGGGCAAGGAAGGCGGCCTTGACGACATTTGCCGCCGTAGCGCCGGTCATGTCGCTCATCTGCTGTATGAAACCCGGGCCGCCGCGGTTGATCGCCTCGTTGGCGAGCGCGGTGGCGACGATTTCGCGGTGCAGGCGGTGAGACTGGATGTCCGCGGCATAAGCCTTCTGCATCTTGGCCGGGAAATAGGCTTTCAGGACAGCCGAGAAATAGGGGTCGTCCGGCAGGCTGCTCTCGATCAGGGCGTCGAACAGGACGATCTTCGAATAGGAGACCAATACGCCGATTTCTGGCCGGCTCAGCGGCCTGCCGGAGGCATAACGCTCGGCAAGCTCCGCGTCGTCGGGCAGGGTTTCGACCTTGCGGTTGAGCTGGCCTTGCGATTCCAGCACCGACATCAGCCGCGACAGTTCCTCCCGGTTGCCGGCGCCCTTGCGTTCGGTCAGAGAGATTGACAACGGCTGCAGGTAGTTGTTGCGCAGCACGAGATGGCCGACTTCCTCGGTCATCGAGGCGAGAAGCTGGTCGCGCTTGTCACGGGCAAGCCGCCCATCCTGCATGGCCGAATTGAGAGCGATCTTGATGTTGACCTCGACGTCGGAGCAGTTGACGCCGGCGGAATTGTCGATCGCATCCGAATTGCAGCGCCCGCCATTCAGGGAATAGGCGATACGGCCCTTCTGGGTCATGCCGAGATTGGCACCTTCGCCGATGACGCTGGCGCGCACTTCGGCCGCGGTGATGCGGATCGGGTCGTTGGCGCGATCGCCGACTTCCGTATCGGTCTCGGAGGCCGCCTTGACATAGGTGCCGATGCCGCCGAACCAGAGAAGGTCGACGGGGCTTTTCAGGATCGCGGTCATGATCTCGAAAGGCGTTGCGGTCGTCTTGTCGATGCCGATCGCGGCGGCTGCCTGCTTGGTGAGCTTTACCGACTTCTCCGAGCGGGAAATGATCATTGCGCCTTCGGAAAGGACCGACTTGTCGTAATCCTGCCAGCTCGAGCGGGGCAGGGCGAACATGCGTTCGCGCTCGGTGAAGGACTTTTCGATATCCGGATCTGGATCGATAACGATATCACGGTGGTCGAAGGCGGCGATGAGCCGGATCTTGCGCGACAGCAGCATGCCGTTGCCGAAGACGTCGCCGGACATGTCGCCGACCCCGGCGACCGTGAACGGCGTCGTCTGGATGTCGATATCTTTCTCGCGGAAATGCCGTTTCACGGCTTCCCAGGCGCCGCGAGCGGTGATGCCCATCTTCTTGTGGTCGTAACCGACCGAACCGCCGGAGGCGAAGGCATCGTCCAGCCAAAAGCCGGCTTCCTGCGCCAGGCCGTTGGCGGTATCGGAGAAGGTCGCCGTACCCTTGTCGGCGGCAACCACGAAATAGGGGTCGTCGCCATCGAGGCGGATTGTATCCGGCGGTCCGACGATGTCGGCGCCGACGATATTGTCGGTGATCGACAAAAGGGTGCGGATGAAGGTCTTGTAGGCTTCTCGGCCGGCATTGAAGAACGCGTCACGCGCGCTTGCCGGGGGCAGCATCTTCGGGAAGAAGCCGCCTTTGGCGCCGACCGGCACGATGACGGCATTCTTGACCTGCTGTGCCTTCACGAGGCCGAGGATTTCGGTGCGGTAATCCTCGCCGCGGTCCGACCAGCGCAGCCCGCCGCGGGCGACCTTGCCGAAGCGCAGATGCACGCCTTCGACCTCGGTGCCGTAGACGAAGATTTCACGGAAGGGCCGGGGTTCCGGCAGGCCGTCCAGCAGCTTCGGATCGAGCTTGAAGGCGAACATCCGGTACGGAGCGCCATTGGCGTCGCGCTGGAAGTAGTTGGTCCTGAGCGTGGCATCGACCGCATTGACGAAACGACGAAGCGTGCGGTCCTCGTCGAGGTTGGGCACGTTGCCGAGCGCTTCCTCGATCTCGGCGTGGTGGTCGGTGAGTTTCTTGATGCGGGCCTTTTCGGCAATCTTCGGATCGAAGCCGTCGCGGAAGAGCCGGAAGATGCCAGCGGAAATGGCCGGATATTTCACCAGCGTATCGCCGATATAGGCCTGCGAATAAACGATGCCGGTCTGGCGCAGATAACGCGAGTATGCGCGCAGCACCGTGACTTCGCGAGCCGACAGGCCGGCCAGCAGAACAAGCCGGTTGAAGCCGTCATTATCGATCAGGCCTTCGAAGGCGGAGAGGAAGGCCTCTTCCAGCAACAGGCCTTCGCGGGACAGGTCGACCTCACGCCCGTCGCCGAGCTGCAGCTCCATGTCGTGGAGGACGACTTGGCTGCGGTCGTTTTCCGGCCCCACCTGGATTTCGAACGTCTGCTCGCTGACGGCGTGGAAACCGAGATTTTCGAGAAGCGGCACCCGGCGGGAAAGCGACAGATGCCGGTCCTTGTGGAAGATCTTCAGCGACACGGTGTTGGCGGCGTCGCCGGGGCGGCGATAGAAGGCGATGCGGATCGTCTCGCCGGCGGCGCAAGCGGCGATGTCGGGCAGGTCGGCGAAGGTTTCCTCGGGCGAGAAGGCTTCCTGGAAGGCCTGGGTGACGGAGAGCCGCGGCCCCTCCTCCGCAAGTGCTGCGAAGCGGTCCTCCCAGGGGGTAGCAATGAGCCGGATCGCTTCCTCGAGCTTGCCTTGCGCGATCCTCGGGGTCTTGCCGCCGCGCCGGCCGATGATCATGTGGACGCGGGCAACGCCACCCTCCGGGAAAGCCGGATAATAGGCGGAGACGTGGCCGTCATAGACCTTGGTCAGGTAATCGCCGACCTTCTCGCGGACCAGGGAATTGTAGTCCTCGCGAGGCACGTAGACGATCACCGAGACGAAACGGTCGAAATGGTCGATGCGCGGCAGGACCCGGACGCGCGGACGCTCGTTCAGTTCCATGATCTGCTCGCAGAAGCGGGCCAGCAGATCGACATCGATCTGGAAGAGGTCGTCGCGAGGATAGGATTCGAGCGTGTTTTCCAGCATGCGGCCGGAATGGCTGTCGGGGTCGAAGCCGAACTGCTCCTCGACCCGGCCGGTCTTGGCGCGCAGGAGAGGAATGTCGCGGACCGAGTGGGTATAGGCGGTTGCCGTGAAAAGGCCGACGACACGAAGTTCACCGACAACTTCGCCCTTTTCGTCGAAGCGCTTGACGCCGACATAATCCATATAGGCGCGGCGATGCACCACCGATTTCACATTGGCTTTGGTGATGATCAGGAAATCGGGTCCGTCGAGGAATTCCAGAATTTCCGGCGTGGTCGTCACCGCGTCCTTGCCCTGGCGCAGCACCAGCACATCCGGATCGGAGAGAATGCCGAGACCGCGGCCCTTGCCGCGTTCGACCTTGGCCTCCGTGCCCTTGCCGGAATAGACGTATTCGCGCATGCCAAGGAAGGTGAAGTTGTCGTCGCGCAGCCAATCCAGGAAGGCGAGCGCCTCGTCGCGATCGGCCTTGCGGCGACTTGCCGAATTGTTGAGCTGCTTGGCGGCGCCGTCGAGGACTTCCAGCATCGAGCCCCAGTCGGTGATCGACAGATGCACCTGGTCGAGGATGTAACGGATGCGCTCGGTCAGCGAAGCGGCCTGTTCCTCGTTGAGCGGCGACAGATGGATCTGGATAAGGCTTACGTGATGAGCAGGGTTGCTGGGCTGTTCGTTGGAGCGGAGCGCCGGGTCCTTGCCGGGCTCGACGACCAGGATCGGATGGACCGCCATGGTAAGATCGCGGTGGGTCGCGGTCACCTCGCCCATGACCGAGTCGAACAAGAAGGGCATGTTGCGATCGACGACGGTCAGCACCGAAACCGGAATTCCGTCCGGCGCGACGCCGGCGATCGGCTCGACCGTGATGTCGGCCCGAATCCGGGTCCAGGCCATCAGCCGCTCGGCTGCATGATTGGCGGAAAGCGCCAGCATTTCCGGCGTATAGCTTTCGAGGTCGTCAGTGCTGGCCCGGGCGAACAGGATGAGCGGGTCGAGATGCGGCCCCTTGCTCGCAGCAACGATCTTGCGTGCGCTTTCGATCTGTTTTTCCCGTTTCGGATTCTGCCTGACGGCCATGTCCCTCTCCCCTTTTCCGTGCCCGGACGGAATAAATTAGCTTTGTGTCATCACGCGGCAACGTGGCTGATCCATGTCAAGCGACACTACACGTTTCATTCTTCCGTGAAGCCTTGTTGACATGCGGCGACGAAGAAACGATCAACAGGGCCATCGTAGCCGGAAGTCAGTCTCATGCAGGATACCCGCAGTGCCGTCCTCGTCATCTCCAGCCATGTCGTGCGCGGCTCGGTCGGCAATCGTGCCGCCGTCTTCGCGCTCGAGACGCTTGGATTTCCCGTCTGGGCAATGCCGACCGTCGTCCTCCCCTGGCATCCCGGTCATGGGCCTTCTACAATGCTGACCTTTCCCGAATCAGATTTCGACAAGGCTATAGACGATCTTATTCGCGCGCCATGGCTGGGAGAAGTGAAGGCGGTGCTGACCGGTTATTTCGGCAATGCCGCCCAGCCGCGTTCGGTGGCGCGGCTTGTCCGGGCGCTCAAGGAGAAGAATCCGGACCTTCTCTATGTCTGCGATCCCGTCATGGGCGATCTCGGCGGTCTCTATATCCCGCAGCCGACGGCAGAAGCGATCCGCGACGAACTCATTCCGCTGGCAACGATCGCCACCCCGAACCGCTACGAACTCGCCTGGCTTTCCGGCGCGCCGCTTGAAACCAACAACGATATCATGGATGCCGCAATCGCGCTCGGGCCGCCGCGCATCCTGGTGACTTCGGCCGTGCCGATGATGGCGGGCGGTACCGGCAATCTCTATCTGACCGGCAAACATGCGCTGCTTGCCGAACACCGGCTGATCGACAATCCGCCGAACGGGTTGGGGGACCTGTTGGGCGCCCTGTTCCTGGGGCGAATCCTTGCCGGCATGGACGAGGAGAAGGCGCTGCAGCTGGCTACTGCGAGCGTTTTCGAGGTCTTGGCGCGCACGGCCAAGCGCGGCGGCGACGAGCTGACACTGGAGACCGACGCGTCCAGCCTCTCCACTCCCATGGCGATGGTCCAGATGCGCCGGCTCATGCATCCGTTGCAGCGCACCAAGCGGTAATCGGCATCGGAAGTTCGCAGATGCACAATGGCCGTTGATCTTCGCTCGGCGGCGCTATAATCGTTGTTCCATGACGGACTTTCCAGCCAAACTTCTGGCGGGCTACCGCAACTTCATGAGCGGGCGCTATAGCGATGAACGCGAGCGCTACCGCGTGTTGGCGGAGACCGGGCAGAACCCCCACACCCTTCTCATCGCCTGTTGCGATTCCCGTGCCGCGCCGGAAACCATTTTCGACTGCGGTCCGGGCGAACTCTTCGTCGTCCGCAACGTCGCCAACATGGTCCCGCCTTTTGAACCGGACGGCCAGTTCCATGCCACTTCGGCGGCGTTGGAATATGCGGTCGAGGTTTTGGAGATCGACAATATCGTGGTGATGGGTCACGGCCGTTGCGGCGGTATCCGGGCGGCGCTGGATCCGAGCATGTCGCCGCTTTCTCCCGGCGATTTCATCGGCCGCTGGATGGCGCTGGTCAAACCGGCCGCCGAACAGATCCAGAGCAACGAGTTCATGACCCAGGCTGAGCGGCAGACGGCGCTGGAACGGGTGTCGATCCGCAATTCGATCGCCAACCTGGAGACGTTCCCGTTCGTCAAGAAACGCGGAGAGAAAGGCGAACTCAGCGTTCACGGCGCCTGGTTCGATATCTCGAGCGGCGAATTGTGGATTATGGACAGCAAGGGCGACTTCGTCCGTCCCGACCTTACCGAACTGCCCGTCCAGGCCGAACAAGCGTCGGCCTGAAATTTTCAGGTGAAGCGAAACTTCACGGCCGGCGGGCTTATTGGCCGTCGATCTGCGCGCCCATATAGGCGATCGCCTGCTGATAGACGGTTGCGGCGTTCCAGCCCTGGATAGCAACGAAGTTCGGCTGACCCGGCTGGTAACCGGCACCGGCTCTCCAGCCGTGTCCCTTGAGGAAGTTGGCGGTCGAGGCAAGCGCATCGGCACGCGAACGGACCATGTCGATATGGCCGTCGCCGTCGCCGTCGGCTCCGTAGCGGACAACGTTCAGCGGCAGGAACTGGGTCTGGCCGATTTCGCCGTGGGCAGCGCCACGGGCGGTGACGCTCAGATCACCTCGGCCGACCAGCTCAAGCGCCGCATAGAGCTGCTCGGTGAAATAGGCGGAGCGGCGGCAATCGTAAGCGAGCGTCGCGACAGCGGAAAGCGTATGCTGATCGCCCATAAAGCTGCCGAAGCCGGTTTCCATGCCCCAGATAGCGATGATAGGGCCGGCCGGCACGCCGAAGCGGCGCTCGATCTGCGCAAACAGCGAGGCATTGCCGGACTTCATGCCTTTGCCGCGGGAGATGATGGCAGCCCCGCCGCGCTTCTTCATGAAGTCGTCGAACGAGAGTTTGAAGCTTTTCTGGCCGCGGTCGGCACTGATGGTCGGACGATTGTAGGAGACGCTCGAAAAAGCCTTTTCGACGACCGAAGGATTGACGCCGTTCGAGGGCGCAACCCGCTTGAATTCCTCGACCCAGCGGGCGAAGCCGGATGAATCGTTGCCGCATTGGAGCGCGGCAAGCGCCGGGGTGGCGGTCATAAAACCGGTTGCGATCAATCCTGCCAGCAAAATCTTCTTCATGCGGTCAAACCCGTCCCCGAGAACCGGATCGCTGTGCCAGAAGCGTCCGGATAATGTGTTTTGTTTCGGCCTTATGGCGGCGGTTGCAAACAATCGCAACTCACCCGTTCATGAATAGTTCGTGATATGGGTGATTCGAAAGAAAAACCCCGCCATTTCTGACGGGGTTTCTATCGGAACATGCTTAATAAATTTATTATCTCTCAGGCAGCGACCTTGCGCGGCTTGATCAGGCCGCGATTGACAAGCAACTCGGCGATCTGGATGGCGTTGAGCGCTGCGCCCTTGCGCAGGTTGTCGGAAACGACCCAGATGTTGAGGCCGTTTTCCACCGTCGCATCCTCGCGGATACGGGAAATGTAGGTGGCATCCTCACCGGCGCATTCGTAAGGCGTGATGTAGCCGCCATCCTCGTGCTTGTCGATGACGAGGCAACCCGGTGCTTCGCGGAGAATGTCGCGGGCCTGGTCGGCGGTAATCTCGTTTTCGAATTCGATATTGACCGCTTCCGAATGACCGATGAAGACCGGAACGCGCACGGCAGTGCAGGTCACTCTGATCTTCGGATCGAGGATCTTCTTGGTCTCGGCGAGAACCTTCCATTCTTCCTTCGTATATCCGTCTTCCATGAAGCTATCGATATGCGGGATGACGTTGAAGGCGATGCGCTTGGTGAACTTCTTGGATTCGACCGGATCCGCGACGAAGACGGCGCGGGTCTGGGTGAAGAGTTCGTCCATGCCTTCCTTGCCGGCGCCGGAAACCGACTGATAGGTCGAGACGACGACACGCTTGATCTTGGCGAAGTCGTGCAGCGGCTTCAGGGCGACGACGAGCTGCGCGGTCGAGCAGTTCGGATTGGCGATGATGTTGCGCTTGGTAAAACCGGAGATCGCATCCGGGTTCACTTCCGGGACGATCAACGGAACGTCCTGGTCGTAACGCCAGGCGGAAGAGTTATCGATGACGACGCAGCCCTGTGCGCCGATCTTCGGCGACCACTTCTTGGAGATCTCGCCGCCGGCCGACATCAGGCAGATGTCGGTATCGGAAAAATCGTAGTTTTCGAGGTTGGAAACCTTCAGCGTCCGGTCGCCGAACGAAACTTCCGTGCCTTGGCTACGGGAGGACGCCAGTGCCACCACCTCGTCAACCGGGAAACCGCGTTCGGAAAGGATCGTCAGCATTTCCCTGCCGACATTGCCGGTTGCACCGGCGACTGCGATCTTGAAACCCATTTTTTTGCTCTCTTTCTGTCTCTCCTCGATCGGTGAGGGGGAAGCCGCGGTTGAATTCGCGGAATTCCTTGTCCCCGGCCATCCGGGGAGAGAGCGGCGGCCAGAGACGTCAGACGGTTTTCGTCGTCGTTTTGGCCTTGGTTTTGAAGAAAGCGGAAAAACACACCCGCTGCGCAGCTTGGATAGCCGGCAGTGCGGAGGCAGCGATGTCGAATTCGCAGGCGCGCATGTGGGTGTCTTCCCGTTCGCGAAGGTGTTTAGAAGATTTTTGGAACGAGTCAAGCGATGCTAACCCGAATGCTGCGCTGCATCGCCTCATACCGCGCCGCGGCATCCGTGGTGCACGGCAGGCGCGATATTAGACGAAAGTCATAATCCCAAAGCATCCCTCTTCTTGAGCCTTGAATTCTGTCAATCTGCGACAATGCGTCGCCGGTCCCAAGCCCAGGAGGAACGGGCCCGGAGTCGGCATGCGAGTTTTATCTTGAGGGAGGACGATAATGGCAAATGTCGCAACGGGGGTCGGTGCGAAGGCCGGACCGATGACGCGGGAGGAGAAGAAAGTCATCTTCGCTTCTTCGCTCGGCACCGTATTCGAATGGTACGATTTCTATCTCTATGGTTCACTCGCCACCTATATCGGCGCGACCTTTTTCACCCAATATCCGGAAGCAACGCGTAACATCTTCACGTTGCTCGCGTTCGCTGCGGGCTTCCTGGTCCGCCCCTTCGGCGCACTTGTGTTCGGCCGGTTGGGCGACTTGGTCGGCCGCAAATACACCTTCCTCATGACGATCGTGATCATGGGCATGTCGACCTTCCTGGTTGGCGTCTTGCCGGGTGCCGCGACGATCGGCATCGCCGCCCCGATCATCTTGATCGCCTTGCGTCTCTTGCAGGGCCTCGCGCTCGGCGGTGAGTATGGCGGTGCCGCGACTTACGTGGCCGAACATGCGCCGCACGGGCGGCGTGGCTATTTCACCTCATGGATCCAGACGACTGCAACGCTCGGTCTTTTCCTGTCGCTGATCGTCATCGTGCTCGTCCAATGGCTCATGGGTGCCACCGCGTTCGCGGCATGGGGTTGGCGCATTCCATTCCTCGTCTCGGTCATCTTGCTTGGCGTTTCCGTCTGGATCCGCCTGAAGATGAACGAATCCCCGGCGTTCCAGAAGATGAAGGCGGAGGGCAAGGGTTCCAAGGCTCCGCTGACGGAAGCCTTCGGCACTTGGCGCAACGCCAAGATCGCCATCATCGCGCTTCTTGGAGCCACGATGGGCCAGGCGGTCGTCTGGTACGGTGGTCAGTTCTACGCGCTGTTCTTCCTGCAGAACGTGCTGAAGGTGGATCTCCAGTCTGCCAATATCATGGTTGCCGTCGCGCTGATCCTCGGCACGCCGTTCTTCGTCATCTTCGGTGGTCTTTCCGACAAGATCGGCCGCAAGCCGATCATCATGGCGGGCCTGCTGATTGCCGCGGTCACATACTTCCCACTCTTCAAGGCAATGACCTCGATGGCGAACCCGGCGCTTGCCGAAGCCCAGGCGACGATCAAGGCGACTGTCACGGCCGATCCCGCGGACTGCAAATTCCAGTTCAACCCGACCGGTACATCGAAGTTCACCAACTCCTGCGATATCGCCACGTCGTTCCTCACCCGCAACTCGGTGCCTTACGAAGTTGTCGTAGGTCCCACCGGTCAGCCGGCTACGGTGAAGATCGCCGGCAAGAGCGTCACCAGCTTTGACTCGGTTGCTGCCGGCGCCGATGCCGCGGCCAAGCAGAGGGCTTTTGAAAAGGGCATCAACGTCGCGCTTCACGATGCCGGCTATCCGCTGACACGCGGTGCGATCAAGGTAGCGGATTCCAAGCTCGATGCCTTCATTGCCGCCAATCCGGAGCTCGCTCTCAATGCCGCTTCCGTTCGCGGCGGCGAAAAAGCGAGCGTTCCTGCGGCTGACCTCGTCAGCCAAAAGCTGCTCACCGCAGACGAAGCGAAGGGCGTCACCGACATGCCGGTCTATACGATCGCCAAGGGCGGTGCGTTCACGATGACGGCCGATCCGGCCCGGGTGAACTGGATCGGCACGATCGCCGTCCTGTTCGTCCTGGTGATCTACGTGACGATGGTCTACGGCCCGATCGCGGCCCTGCTGGTCGAACTCTTCCCGACCCGCATCCGGTATACTGGCATGTCGCTGCCTTACCACATTGGTAACGGCTGGTTCGGCGGCCTTCTGCCGGCAACGGCCTTCGCGATGAGCGCGGCCGCCGGCGATATCTACTATGGCCTCTGGTATCCGATCGTTTTCGCAGTCATCACTCTGGTGATCGGGCTGCTCTTCCTGCCGGAAACCAAGGATCGCGATATCCACGCGGAATAAGGGTTTGCGTCAGCAACCCCGCTAAAATGAAAAAGCCCGGCGCAGGCAACTGCGCCGGGCTTTTTCATGGGGGATCATTGCTGTTTTACGTCCGCCTCCCGCTTCGGCGGCATGCCGCGCGGCGGGAAGGGCGTATTTTTCCAGTCGGGACGTATCAGCAGGGGAACTGCCCGGCGCAGAACCGGCCAGCCGTCTGGCTCCTGCCGGAAGAGCAGCCCGTAACGGGAAAAGACGATTGCCATGATCACCGAGAACCAGGCGCCGAAGGAAAGGCCTGCAATGACGTCGCTCGGATAATGGGCTCCGACGATGACGCGCGAAAAACCGAGCCAGAAGCTGATGATCAGAAAGAACAGGCGGTAGCGCGGAGCGAGCAGCGCCAACGCCATCAGGAACGCGCCCACCGTGGTTGCGTGGCCGGAAGGGAAGCTTTCGAACCGTGAGCCGGAAAAAGGGCTGAAGCCGTGGAAACCCCATTGCTCGTAAAGCCCTGGCCGGGCGCGTCCGATGATACGCTTCACCAGGTTGACGAGAAGGCCGGAACCGGCAACGGCCACAAAGATATAAGCCGCGACATGGCTGACCAGCATCGCCTGAAAGCGGGCTTTCAGGCCCGGTGCGAGCCGGATAACGGCGAGCGCTTCGAAGAAGAGGAGCGCTGCCGCAAAAAGGATCCAGCCGGACGTGCCGAAATCGGTGATCGCCTTGCCGACCGGCAAAAGCACGTTGGGCGTATGGGCGGCATAGGAGCCGACCGGAGCATCGAGCAGGAAAAAGGCGATCAGGATCAGGTTGATCGTGACCAGCGCATAAGGCAGCCATCGGGGCGAAGGCGGCCCGGATGGATGGCGATACCGCCGATGTTTCAGTTTTTCGATTGTCCGTTTCATCGGCCTCTGTCCGTGGCGCTGGACCGATCCCGCGCCGCTTTTTCCCATAGATTCCGCGATATGGGTAGCAGGATGCCGAACGCCAAATATGGAGGTGCCTTTCCGCCCAAGGCGGAAAGGCACCGATCGGTGTTATCAGGCGGAAAGGCTTACGAATTCCTTGAGGATCGCATCGCCCATTTCGGCGGTGCCGACCTTGCGGGCGCCCTCGGCCATGATGTCGCCGGTGCGGATACCCTGATCCAGCACGTTGGCGATCGCCTTTTCGAGGTTGTCGGCTTCCGTGACCATATTGAAGGAGTAACGAAGGCACATGGCGAACGAAGCGATCATCGCAATCGGGTTGGCAACGCCGGTGCCGGCGATATCAGGCGCCGAACCATGGACCGGCTCGTAAAGCGCCTTGCGCTTGCCGGTCTTGGCGTCGGGTGCGCCGAGCGATGCGGAAGGCAGCATGCCGAGCGAGCCGGTGAGCATCGCCGCGACGTCGGAGAGCATGTCGCCGAACAGGTTGTCGGTGACGATCACGTCGAACTGTTTTGGAGCGCGGACCAGCTGCATGCCGCCGGCATCGGCCAGCATGTGGTCCAGCTTGACGTCTGAATATTTCGCCTTGTGGGTTTCGGTGACCACCTGGTTCCAGAGCACGCCGGACTTCATGACGTTGCGCTTTTCCATCGAGCAGACAGCGTTCTTGCGGGTGCGGGCAAGCTCGAAGGCGACGCCGGCGATGCGTTCGATCTCATAGGTATCGTAGACCTGGGTATCGATGCCGCGCTTCTGGCCGTTGCCGAGGTCGATGATTTCCTTCGGTTCGCCGAAATAGACGCCGCCGGTCAATTCTCGGACGATCAGGATGTCGAGGCCTTCGACCAGTTCCGGCTTCAAGGAGGAAGCGGAGCTAAGCGCCGGATAGCAGATGGCGGGACGCAGGTTGGCGAACAGTTCCATATCCTTGCGCAGGCGAAGCAGGCCGGCTTCCGGACGGACTTCATAGGGAACCTGGTCCCATTTCGGGCCGCCGACGGCGCCGAAGAGCACGGCATCCGCGTTCATGGCCTTGCTCATATCCTCTTCGGAAATCGCGGCGCCATGGGCATCGTAGGCGCAGCCGCCGACCAGGCCTTCGTCGAGGACGAAATCGGCCTTCATGGCGCTGTTCATATGAGCGATGATCTTGCGGACTTCGCCCATGGCCTCGGGGCCGATGCCGTCGCCGGGAAGGAGGAAGAGGTTCTTTGCCATATCGTTTTCGTGTCCTTGCGGGTTTTGCAGGCTCGCGTCGTCCCGCGCGGGATCTCCGCGCCTGGCAAAACCTCGTCCGAGCCTGCCAAAGGACGAGGCTGGAAAGGTTTAAGGACTGCCGGCGCCGATGCGGGCAGTCACTTCGATCTCGATCTTCATTTCCGGCGTGGTGAGGCCGCAAACGACCATGGTCGCCGCAGGCCGGATCTCGGAGAAAGTCTCGCCGAGAACCTGAACGATGGCATCGTAATCAGCCATGTCTGTGAGGTAGTAGCGCACCCGGACGACGTCCTGAAGGCCGCTTCCGGCCTCCTTCAGCGCCTTCTCGATCGTGCCGAGCGTGTTGCGCGTCTGGGCCGCGGCATCCTCGGGCATTTCCATCCGGGCATAGTCATAGCCGGTGGTGCCGGAGACATAGACGATGTCGCGGTCCACCACGGCGCGCGAATAGCCGATCCGCGTTTCGAAGGGCGATCCGGAGGAAATCCGCTTGACCATCAGGTTGCTCCGGAAATCAGAGCCAGGGGCGAGCGGCTCGGTTGTTGTTTTCGAAAGTGCTGATCGCAGCATCGCTCTTCATTGTCGAGGCAATGTCGTCGAGGCCTTCGAGCATGATATGGCGACGACCGGGATCGATGTCGAAATGGATCGAGCCGCCATCCGGGCCGGTGATTTCCTGGGCTTCGAGGTCGACCGAAAGGATGGCGTTCGAGCCGCGCTCGGCATCGTCCATCAGCTTGTCCAGGTCTTCCTGGGAAACGACGATCGGCAGGATGCCGTTCTTGAAACAGTTATTGTAGAAAATGTCGGCGAAGCTCGTCGAGATGACGCAGCGGATGCCGAAGTCGAGAAGCGCCCAGGGAGCGTGTTCGCGCGAGGAGCCGCAGCCGAAATTGTCGCCAGCGACCAGGATCTTGGCGTTGCGATAGGCCGGCTTGTTCAGCACGAAATCGGGATTTTCAGAACCGTCGTCCTTGTAGCGGGCTTCCGAGAAGAGACCCTTGCCAAGACCGGTACGCTTGATGGTCTTCAGGTAATCCTTCGGAATGATCATGTCCGTGTCGATATTGATGACCGGAAGCGGCGCTGCAACGCCGGTGAGCTTGGTGAACTTTTCCATGATCTGCCTCCACGTGGACTTATCTGCGGAAGCTGCCATAAAGCATATTGACGCGGATTTGAAGGGCTGTTTGGCGTGAACCGGTACGCCCACGCGCCGGAAACCGGCGCATTCGTCTCTTTACCGCTTCGGCGCGATCAAAGGTCGATGATCGTGCCGCGGCCGTCGTTCCAGACGCGCATCTCGCGCTTGCTCGCCTTGGCCCGTACCGGAACCGGCTTCAGCCGCGCCGAAAGCGCACGCCCGATGGACAGAACCGCGAGAATGCCGGCAAAGGCGACGGTCAGCGAAGCCGTCAGAAGTGCTGCCATGGCGAGCACGGCAATGGCCGATATGATGACGAAGAATACGCGAATGTTTTGCATGGTATATACCTTTCTCATCAAGGAATGTGGAGCCTTCCGCCCTTTCTTGCAAGGGGCTTTGGGCATGCAGTATTGCCGCAGACCAAAAAGATTGGCACAAAGCGGCGATGACTGCCTTGACCGATATCAAACTTGCCCCCATTCACCTTCGCCGCTCGATTCTGAGCGTGCCGGCCGGCAATGCGAGGGCATTGGAAAAGGTGCATGGCCTCGATTGCGATGCGGCGATCTTCGATCTGGAAGATTCCGTCGCGCCGGAAAAGAAGGCGGAAGCCCGCGACAACCTGCGCCGACTGTTTAAAGAAAACCCGCTCCAGGGCAGGGAAACGATCATCCGCATCAACCCGCTCGAAACCGAATTCGGCAAGGCGGATATGGACCTGGTGACCGAGGTCTCTCCCGACGTGGTGCTGATCCCGAAGGTCGAGCACATGTCGCAGGTCCAGGCGGTGGCGGATATCCTGTCCGAGGCCGGAGCGCCGGACGATCTTGCCATCTGGGCAATGATCGAAACGCCGAAGGGCGTCCTGAATGCGCCGGCGATTGCCCCTGTCGACGAGCGGCTCCAATGTTTCGTGGTTGGCCTCAACGACCTGCGCAAGGAGACCGGCGTGCTGCCGCAGCCCGGCCGGGCCTATCTGGTGCCCTGGCTGATGCAGATCGTGCTTGCCGGCTGCGCCCATGGGATCGATGTGATCGACAGCGTCTTCAACGACTTCAAGGATGCAGAAGCCTTTGAGGCGGAATGCGCCCAGGGACGCGCCATGGGCTTTTCCGGCAAGATGCTGATCCATCCGGCCCAGATCGAACCTGCCAACCGGCATTTCGGGCCGGATCCCCAGGCCGTGAAAGAGGCGGAAGCGGTGATTGCCGCCTTCGCGGGACCGGGTGCGCAACATCTCAATGTCATCAACCTCAACGGCAAGATGGTCGAGCGGCTGCACCTGATGGAGGCTGAAAAGCTTACCGCCAAGGCACGCATCATCGCCGAACGAAAGAAAACGCCATGAAACTTTATCGCTTCCTCAGCGGTCCCGACGATTCCTCCTTCTGCCACAAGGTGACGGCGGCGCTGAACAAGGGCTGGGAACTTTCCGGTTCGCCGACCTACGCCTTCAACGCCACGACCGGCGAAATGCAGTGCGGCCAGGCGGTGACCAAAACCGTTCATGGCAAGGAATACGATCCCGAGATGAAGCTCGGAGAGCAATAAGCTCCAGTCAGAGAGGATCAGCGCTGAGCAGCTTCGTCGGCGCTGGCCTCGATACGCTCCATGTCGTCGTCGCTGAGGCCGAAATGGTGGCCGATCTCGTGGATCAGCACATGGGTGATGATATCGCCCAGGGTTTCCTCGTTTTCCGCCCAATAATCCAGGATCGGCCGGCGATAAAGCCGGATACGGTTCGGCAATTCACCCGTTTCCATGTTGAACCGCTCGGAAATGCCGCGGCCTTCGAAAAGGCCGAGCAGGTCGAAAGGCGTCTCGAGAGCCATATCCTCGAAAACGTCGTCGTCCGGAAAATCCTCGATCTCGATCGTCAGGTTGACGGTGAGAGCCCGGAATTCCTCCGGTAAATGACCATAGGCCTCGATTGCCAGCGACTCGAACGTGCTGATCGTCGGTGCGTGGCGATCCTGCCAATCGTCGGTCTGGTCGATGCGGGCCATATGCTCTCCTTCTGATCAGGCCCATATAGTACCTCCCGCGATATTTTTCGAGTGAAGAATCATCGGCCTAGGATCCGAGGAAAAGATTCCCAGGATTTGGCTGTTGACTCTTTCGGCCAGCTCTGGAATCCATAAGAACATAAAGAGAACATGTACGAATGGAGCTGACGCCATGGCCGAGCACGCCACGGCGCAGGAGACGCTTTTTGCCCTGCGCGAACAGATCGCCAGATTGGAAGGGAAATCTCTCCCGGCACTTGCCGCGGCGGAACAGGCGGACTCCGCCGCCGATCCGGAAGGCCAGAAAACCAGGAATAATCAACCTCGTCTGCCATTCGGCATACCGCCGATGGATACCGCGTTGGAAGGTGGCCTGCCGCTCGACGGCATCACGGAAATCCGCTCGCTGCTGATGGGAGATGCCGGAGCAGCAAGCGGCTTTACTCTCTCGCTGGCCTCTCACCTCAAGGCGAGACAACCAAGCGACGCGCCGGTTCTGTGGATCGGCGATGTCGTGTCCACACAGGAGGCCGGAATTCCCTATTCCGTCGGCCTCAAACAGTTCGGATTGAGCCTGCGGGATGTTCTTTACGCCTCGCCGCGCAAGCTGGACGATGCCCTGTGGCTTGCGGAGACCGCGGTGGCCAGCGGGGCTGTTGTCGCCACCATTCTCGAAATCCGGGGCAACCCCAGGCATTTCGGCCTCACCGAAAGCCGCAGGCTGGGTCTGAGGGCAAAGGCGGCGGGACGGCCGCTCTTTCTGTTGCGGCATGCGGGAGAGGAGGAGGCAAGCAGCGCCTCGTTCCGCTTTCTTGTCGAACCGGCGCCGGCGGCTCGCCGGCATCTTCCGGAGGGATCCGAGCTTGGCGGCAGCATCGGTCATCCCGTTTTCAGGCTGACCCTGGAGAAGAGCCGCATCCCGGCTCCGCTATCCCTACTTCTGGAGTGGAATCCCCATGACCGTCAATTTTCCCTCGGCCGAGAGGCAGGAGAGGCTTTCTCTTTCCACAACCCGCCAGCGCATCCTGGCGCTCGTCTTCCCGCATCTGCCGACCGACAGGATCGCGCGCCGGCTCTGGGGACTGTCATGGCGTTCGAAAGGGCGTCCTGAACATCCTCCGATCCTCTGTGCCGGCCGGCGCGAAAACGCCATGCGGCTCACAGCGCTCGACGAGGTTTCCGAACGTCTCGGGCTGAAGCGTGGGCAGGGGTTGGCGGAAGCGCGCGCCATGTTCCCGAAGATCGACGTGGTGGACGAGGATGGCGCGGCGGACCAGGGCCTTCTCGAGGCGATTGCCGATTGGTGCGATCGTTACACCCCGCTGGTGGCGCTGGACGGCCGCGAAGGCCTGTTTCTCGACATAACCGGCTGCACCCACCTCTTCGGTGGCGAGGAGGCTCTGCTCAAGGACATTCTTGGCCGACTTTTGCAGATGGGATTCGATGTCAAAGGGGCGATCTCCTCGTCACCGGGCCTGTCCTGGGCCGCCTGTCGCTTCGGCCGCGGCGGCGTGATTGCCGACCAGGTGACGGAGGCGGTGCTGGCGCCTCTGTCGGTCAACGCTTTGCGTATCGATGAGGCCACCATCGCGGCGCTCTACAAGCTCGGACTGAAAAGGATCGGCGACCTTCTGCCGATGCCGCGTGCGCCGTTGGCTCGCCGTTTCGGCATTCATCTATTGCTTCGGCTGGATCAGGCGCTCGGTCACAATGAGGAAGCCATCTCGCCTCGCCGGCCCGTGGCGGCCCTTTCCGCCGAGCGGAGGCTTCCAGAACCGATCCAGGCGGAAGAGCATATCTTGCAGCTGACCGGCCAGATTGCCATTTCATTGAAATCGGAATTGGAAGCCCGTGGTGTCGGGGGACGTGTTTTCGAACTGGTGCTTTTCCGGGTCGATGGCCGGGTGTTTCGCATCGCCGCCGGTGCCTCGCAGCCGTTGCAGGATCCGAAACGGATCTCCTCGCTGTTTTCGGAGCGCCTGAACGCCGTGCACGATGACCTCGATGCCGGCTTTGGTTTCGAGCTCCTGCGCCTCAACGTGTTGCAATACGATGCCTTCAGGATTTCCCAGGGTGATTTCACCGGCAATGGCGATAGCGAAATCTCGCTTGCCGATTTTGTCGATCGGGTTTCGGCCCGGCTCGGGGCCGACTGTCTGCAGATCGCCGAACCGAAGCAGAGCCACGTCCCGGAGCGCGCGGAAGTGTTCGTGCCGGCGATTGCCTCGCGGATTGTCCGGGAAAAAACCGAGGAAATTTTTGCCTTCGCGCCGAGAAGCGACCGCCCCTTGCGGCTCTTCCGTCATCCGGAACTGATGGAAGCCTTCGCGGCAACGGTGCCCGATGGCCCTCCCCAGCGTTTCCGCTGGCGCCGCATCGTCCATGAAGTCATCCGTGCGGAGGGGCCGGAGCGGATTTCGCCCGAATGGTGGAATGACGCGGAAGATGTCGAGGAGCGCGACTATTTCAGGCTTGAAAGTGAAGCTGGCCGCCGTTTCTGGATTTTCCGCGCCGGTCATTACGTTGCCGGCAAAACTGCGCCGACCTGGCGCGTGCATGGGATTTTCGCATGACGGACGCTCCCGTTTTTTTCGAGATCGGCGCGAAGACGAACTTCTCCTTCCTGGAGGGCGCGGCAAGGCCGGAGGAAATGGTTGTTACCGCGAGTGTGCTTGGTCTCTCCGGGCTTGGGATTGCCGATCGGAATTCGGTTGCCGGCGTAGTGCGCGCCCATAGTCAGGTCCGGAATATGAAGGAGACCTACGAGCGTCAGAAGAAGGAAGGCAGGAAAGAAGACGAAGAAGAGGCAATCGAACCTTGCGCCTTTTATCCGGGGGCACGGCTCGTCTTCGCCGACGATACGCCGGACGTGCTGGCCTATCCTCTGAATCGGAAAGGCTGGGCGAATCTCTGTCGTCTTCTGAGCCGTGGAAACCTCAGGACGGAGAAGGGTTCCTGCATCCTTGAGGGATGGGATCTTCTCGAATGGTGCAAGGAAGAAATGATGCTCGCCGTCGTTCCGGATTTTTCGCGTGCTGAAGATGCCCGGTATCTGGTGGACCTGAATAAAAAGCTGAAGGACTATCGAGAAAAATTCGGCAAAAATATCTATTTCGCCCTGTCGCCGACCTATGACGGACGGGACAGGCTTGTCTTTGCGATATTTTCTCGGATGGCTTTCCAAAACCGTCTGCCGTTGATTGCAACGAACCTGCCGCTTTTCCATCTTCCTGAACGGCGATCGCTTTCAAACGTCGTGACCGCCATTCGTGAACATGTGACGGTTCAGGAAGCTGGCTTTCGTCTGGCCCCGAACGGAGAGAGGTACATCAAGCAGGCCGCCGAAATGGCCCGGCTTTTTCACGCTTATCCGGATGCGATTTCGAACGCGCGAAGATTTTTCAGCCGCCTGCGTTTCTCTCTTGATGAGCTAAGCCATAATTACCCGGACGAAAGCGTTCCGGGTGAAACCGTATCGGAAACCTTGGAGCGTCTTACCTGGGAGGGCGCCAGGTGGCGTTATCCGGATAAGATCCCCGAGAAGGTTTCCAAGCAGATCAGGTATGAGCTCAATCTCATCAAGGAGATGCAATACGAGCCTTATTTCCTGACGGTTCGCCACATCGTCTGGCATGCCCGCTATGAGTTGAAGATCCTCTGCCAGGGGCGTGGCTCAGCGGCCAATTCCAGCGTCTGTTATTGTCTCGGTATTACCGAAGTCGATCCGACATCCACGACACTGCTCTTTGAACGGTTCATTTCGACCGAACGAAACGAACCGCCGGATATCGATGTCGATTTTGAACATGCGCGGCGCGAGGAAGTGATCCAGTACATTTATCAGCATTATGGCTTTCGCCATGCCGGCCTGACGGCGGCGGTTACGAGTTATCGGACCCGAATGGCCGGCCGTGAGGTTGCCAAGGCTTTTGGGCTCTCCGAGGATGTACAGGCGGCACTTTCGAGCACGGTGTGGGGTTGGTCGGATGAAGGCACGTCGGAAAGAGACGCAAAAGCCGCGGGTCTCGACACTGCCGACTTTGTGACAAAACAGGTTCTTTCGCATGCGCAGGAACTTATGGGTTTCCCGCGCCATCTCACCCAGCATGTCGGCGGTTTCCTGATTACGCGCGACCGGCTTGACGAAATCGTGCCGATCATGAAAACGGCCATGCCGGGCCGTTACATGATCGAATGGGACAAGGACGATCTCGACACCCTGAAGCTCCTGAAGATCGACGTGCTGGCGCTCGGCATGCTGACCTGCCTCAAAAAAGCGTTCGATCTGATGCAGCGGCATTATCAGGTCAATGAGACATTGGCCGGATTGCAGCAGCGGCCCGAGAAGGCTGTTTACGACATGATCTGCCGTGCGGACACGATCGGGGTTTTCCAGATCGAGAGCCGGGCGCAGATGAGCATGCTGCCGAGGCTGAGACCCGAAAAGTTCTATGACCTTGTTGTCGAAGTGGCGATCGTCAGACCTGGCCCTATCCAAGGAAACATGGTCCACCCGTATCTAAAACGGCGCGAAGCCCAACGGAACAAACAGCCGATCGAATATCCCAGTCCTGAATTGGAAAAGGTTCTTGAACGCACGCTAGGCGTACCTCTCTTTCAAGAGCAGGCAATGCAGATTGCAATAACTGCAGCCGGTTTTTCTCCTGAAAAAGCGGACAAACTACGTCGATCGATGGCGACGTTCAAGCGATCGGGAAGAGTGGAGGAATTTAAGACCGATTTTGTTGCAGGTATGTTGAAAAACGAGCGTTATTCCAAGGAATTTGCGGAAAGCTGCTTCAGCCAGATCCAGGGCTTTGCCGAATACGGCTTTCCGGAAAGTCATGCGGCGTCATTCGCTTTGCTTGTCTACGCCTCTTCCTGGATCAAGACCTATTATCCGGACGTCTTCTGCACGGCGATGATGAACTCCCAGCCGATGGGATTTTATGCGCCGGCCCAGCTCATACGGGATGCACGCGAGCACGGTGTCAGGATTCTCCCCGTGGACGTCAACAGGTCGGAGTGGGACTGCACTTTGGAAGAGGCAGTTTTCGACAAAACCGCGATCGACAAGCGTCACAGATCCATGCGGGATGTCATCAAGACCGAGCGGGCCGTGCGGCTTGGGTTTCGACAGGTCAAAGGCCTTGCCGAAAAAGACATGGTCGAGAAGTTCATTGCCAACCGAGGAGAGGGTTATACGTCGATCCACGATCTCTGGCTGCGGTCCGGTCTCGACAAGTCGGATATCGAGCGGCTGGCGGATGCAGATGCCTTCAACTCCGTGAGACTCAACCGCCGTGAAGCGCTCTGGGCCGTCAGGGGGCTCGATGCCAGGAGGGCAAGTGAGAAACTGCCCTTGTTCGATGTGGCCGATCGTGCGGATCTCCGGCCCGAGGCGAAAGCGGCGCTGCCGGAAATGTTGCCCGGCGAACAGGTGATCGAGGATTACCGCTATCTCTCGCTTTCGCTGAAAGCGCATCCGGTTTCATTTCTGCGCGAAGAATTCAAGGCGATGGGGATTACCCGCAGCGTCGATCTTTTGACGGTCCCGAACGGGCAGAGGGTGACGATCGGCGGGATCGTTCTTGTCCGGCAGCGACCGGGCTCGGCCAAGGGCGTTATCTTCATGACGCTGGAAGACGAGACCGGTGTTGCCAATGCGATCGTCTGGTCGAAGATTTTCGAGCGTTATCGGCCGGTCGTGATGGGCGCGCGGCTGGTCAAGATCCGGGGGAGACTGCAAAGCCAGAGCGGCGTCATCCATACCGTGGTCGAACATATCGAGGACATTACCCCGATGCTGGGTCTGCTGCAGAAAGAGGCGAGGCAGTTCGGCGTGTCGGCCCGTTCGGACGAGGCGCTGCAATCGAGCGGAGACCACCGGCAGAAGAGGCGTTCGAATGGAATGGAGGAGGCACGCAGGGGAAGTGCAAAGGAGGCGGTAGCTGGCGATTCCTGCGGAGCAGGACCAGGAAGCGTCATGCCGAAAGGCCGCAATTTCCACTAATTACCGATGCAATGATACAAAGGAAGAAGCCGTGGGTATGGCAGGCTCCCTTAAGAAGTGACTCATATATGTCGATTCTTTCTTGACATCTCCTGTCCGCTTTCGCAAAAAGAGGAGGTTACGGGTCATGTTTGGCAGGTCGACCGAGAATGCTGGTTTGCAGTTGCAATTACATCACCGATAGGGAAATCAAGGACGTCATCACGCAACTCCTTGATGAGGACTGTTGGCAGCTCATCGTACCCTCAAAGGTCTATCATGCCATGGCGAAACGCGGCCGCTGCTGCGGCTGCTTCCCAAGTGTTGTCGACCTGATCATCCGCACGACCGAGGAATATCACGCCCACCACCACTCGACGGAAGACGAAGTGGTCGTATATATGTCCCGCCTGAGACAGTTCCATGAAGAAAACAGGAGAGCGGACATTGAAAGGCGACTCAAAGGTCATCGAGCGGCTTAACGAGGCATTGTTTCTCGAGCTAGGCGCCGTCAACCAGTATTGGCTGCATTATCGCCTGCTGGACGACTGGGGTTTCAAGAAGCTCGCGAAAAAGGAACGGGCAGAGTCGATCGAGGAAATGCATCATGCCGATCGTCTCATCGATCGCATCATCTTCCTCGAAGGCCATCCCAACCTGCAGACGCTTGCCCCGTTGCGCATCGGTCAGAATGTCAAGGAAGTCCTGGAAGCCGATCTTGCTGGCGAATATGATGCCCGCACGGCCTACAAAGCCTCACGCGATATCTGTCACGCGGCTGGCGACTACGTCTCGATGAAGCTCTTCGAGGAGCTTATGATGGATGAGGAAGGCCATATCGACTTCCTCGAAACCCAACTCGATCTGCTGGCGAAGATCGGCGAGGAACGCTACGGCCTCCTCAACGCGGAATCCGCCGATTCTGCCGAATAAATTGCTGTATTTGAACGCAAAGGACCCGGCGAAGCATCCGCTCCGCCGGGTCTTTTCATTTCGGTCGATGGGAACGTTGGCTATGCAGCCATGAAAGGAGCGTCGGCCCCTGGTCGGTCAGAGCCGTTCGGCTGCCGTCTTGGCCAGATGCGTAAACTCCGCGACGACCTGGTCGTAGACCGCGCGCTTGAATGGCACGATCAGGCTGGGCAGTTCCGCCATCGGCTTCCATTCCCAGGCATCGAATTCCGGTGCGTGTCCGCCCGGCGGCGAGTTGATGGCGATCTCGCTCTCGTCGCCATCGAAGCGGAAAGCGAACCAGCGCTGGGTCTGGCCGCGATATTTTCCCTTCAACCCAATGCCGATCAGATGCGCGGGCAGATCGTAATTGATCCAATCCTGCGCCTCGGCAAGCAAGGTGACGGAGCGCATCCCCGTTTCCTCGTAAAGCTCGCGACAGGCGGCGGGAAGCGGATCCTCGCCCTTGTCTATGCCGCCCTGCGGCATCTGCCAAAGCTGCGGCGAACCATCATATTCGCTATTGCCTTCGCTGATGCGCCGGCCGGCCCAGACAAGGCCCGCGCGGTTCAGAACCATGATGCCGACGCAGGGGCGATAGGGAAGTTCCTCGGCGACGACCGAGCGTTTGTCTTTCTTGCTCATGGATAACTCCGATCGATCACGGTTCGACGCTTTCGCTTGCAAGCGACGAGACGCCGACAATCTCGATCCCGCGCTGCGAGACTTCCTCGCTCCATTGCCTTATCGCATCGATGCTTTCGTCAAAAGCCGAAGCGATGCCGATTGCCGTTCCCTTGCGGCCGGCGATGCGCTCCAGTTCGTCAAGTTTCTTGAGGATGGCGTCCTTCTGCAACTGCCCGTCAAGCGTCAGATCGCCAAAGGCATGGGGCAGTTCGATCGCCTTGGCAACGATCGCCGTCTTCGACTGCGCTGATGTCCCGTCGTCAAGGAAAAGCAGTCCCCGCTTGGAAATATCGCGCAGGACCGGTTCCAGCGCGCCGGCATCCGAGAGATAGCGGCCGCCGAGATAGTTCATGACGCCGGTATAGTTGGTGATCTCACCCATGGCCTGATGGAGGCGGCCGAGATTATCCTTGGCCGAGATCTTGGTCAGCAAAGTGCCGGGACCCGGATCGTTTGTCGGATAATCGAACGGTTCAAACGGCACCTGGATCAGGATTTCGTGACCGGCACGGCGGGCTTCCTGCATCCAGCGCTGCAGACTGTTGCCGCTGACGGCAAAGGCGAGCGTCACCGTGGGCGGCAGGTCGCGGATCGCCCGCTGGGTGCCTGTCTGGCTAAGGCCAAGACCACCGACGACGATTGCGATGCGGGTGCCGCGCGCGCCGGACCAGGGGCGCGCGTACTGGTCCATCGGACGCTGCCCGCCGGGACCGACAATCGGCAGCCGGCCAAGGGGCGAATTCTCCAGAAGCGCATCATTGGGTTGGGCAGCCATGCGGGGGTCCTGGCCGATCCGCTGGGTGCCGATCATCACCGGCCCGCTGCCATCGCGCGAGCGGGGCGTATACTTGGTCACGACCGACCCATCATCGGTGAGCGTCCGCTCGATATTGGCGCCGGAATTCGGATCTGATCGAGGCATGCCGGCAGATTGCTGTGCCGCGTTCGGGTCAGGTTTCGAAGGAGGCTGGGTCTGTTCGGGCTTGGAGGCGGGTGGAACGTTGGAAGCAACCCGCTTCAGGGCATCATCGCCGCGCATGGCGTAGAGCGAAAGTCCCAGGATGCCGGCAACCGCGAAAGCGGCAAAAACGATTGCAAAAGAAAACTTTCGGCTCCGTCGTCGAGCGGCCGGCCGGTTCTGTCCGAGCGGTGCATGGAGATCGGTGCCCAAGGTCTAGTCCGCGCTTTTCCTGCAGATACGAAGAACCGGCCAGCGCGGCGTCTTTTCGACGCGTCGCGCTGGCCGGCCCGATGATGTCTTTACTTCTTGATCGTGGCGGCGGCGGCCTTATCCGGGCTCGGCGGGAAGGATGAATCCTTCTTCACGCCGCGGAAGAGGTCGAGCGCATAGTTGAGCTGGATATCGTCCTTGGCTTCCGGCGGCACGTAGGCTGCGGAACCGGAACCTTCGTCGGTCTCGGCAGAACCCTGGATGTGGCCGCGCAGGCTGGATTCGCCTTCAGCCCTGATCTTGCCCTGCAGTTCCGGTGGCAGCGGCTGATCGACCTTGATATCCGGCTGGATGCCGGTGCCCTGGATCGACTTGCCCGACGGCGTGTAATAGAGCGCGGTCGTCAGACGCAGCGCGCCGGCATCGCCGAGCGGGATGATCGTCTGAACCGAACCCTTGCCGAAGGAGCGCGTGCCGAGAACCGTCGCACGACGCAGATCCTGGAGCGCGCCGGCGACGATTTCCGAAGCGGAAGCCGAACCGCCGTTGACGAGCACGATGACCGGCTTGCCATCGGTCAGATCACCCGGGCCGGCGTTGAAGCGGCGGGTTTCTTCGGCATTGCGGCCGCGGGTGGAAACCACTTCGCCCCGTTCCAGGAAGGCGTCGGAAACATTGATCGCCTGGTCGAGCAGACCGCCCGGGTTGAGGCGCAGGTCGAGCACGTAGCCCTTCAGCTTGTCGGCCGGGACATCTGCCTTGATCTTCTTGATCGCCTTTTCAAGGTCGTCATAGGTCTTCTCGGTAAAGGAGATGACGCGGACATAACCGACATCGCCGCCTTCGACGCGGGACTTCACGGCGCGGACCGCGATGATGTCGCGAACAACAGTGATGTCGAGCGGCTTGTCGGCGCCCTGGCGGATGATCGTCAGCTTGATGGGCGTGTTGATGCCGCCGCGCATCTTTTCGACGGCGTCTTCGAGCTTCAGACCGCGCACCGGTGCGCCGTCGATCTCGGAGATGAGGTCGCCTGCCAGAATACCGGCCTTGGAGGCGGGCGTATCGTCGATCGGTGCGATGACCTTGACGAGTTCATTCTCCATCGTGACTTCGATGCCGAGGCCGCCGAACTCGCCACGCGTCTGCGTGCGCATGTCTTCGGCATCCTTGGCATTCATGAAGCTCGAATGAGGATCGAGCGAGGTCAGCATGCCGTTGATGGCGTTCTCGACCAGCTTTTCTTCATCCGGCGGCGTCACGTACTGGGCGCGGACCCGTTCGAACACGTCGCCAAAGATCGACAATTCCCTGTAGGTCGAAGGGCCGGCGGCCTGCGCCGGCACACCGGCCGAATAAATCACGCTCATCGCGGTCGCACCCAAGAGTGCACCGACGATGACAAGAGAAGCCCTACGAATCATTTCGTGCCCTTCCAGTTTCTTTCGAGGTCCACCACGGTTTGGAATCGACCGGTGTGCCATCTTTTCGGAATTCAATGTAAAGCGTTGGACGATCTGTTTCCAGCGCCAATGCAGTTGCGCTTGCCACTCTTTTCTCACCCATCACGGCGATGGGTTCGCCTGCGAAAACGAACTTGCCCTGCCGCGCATTCACTACATCCATGCCGGTCAGAACCAGATGGTATCCGTCTCCGGCATTGAGGATGATCATTTGGCCGTAGCTCCGGAAGGCCCCGGCGAAGACCACCAGTCCGTCAGCCGGCGCCGTCACCACTGCCCCCGCATTCGAAGCGACAGTTATGCCTCTCGCCGTGTGCCCCGTCCCATCGGCGTCGCCGAACCACCGCAATACATCTCCGGCAACCGGAAGCTCCAGCTTCTGCTTGAGGCTTGAAAACGCGTATGCGGGCGCAATGCGGTTTTTGTCGGGCACACCGCTTTGGGCCAGCTGCTTTGCCTTTTCACGCTCGGCGTCGGACATCATGCGCTGGCGCTCTTCCTCGGCGCGCGTCCGGTCGATTGCCTCGCGCACCGAGGCGATGTCGCCTTCGAACGTTTGAATGAGGTTCTCAAGCGTGGTAGCGCGTCCGGCAAGCTCCTCGGAGCGGCGGCGCTCGGCGTCGAGATCGGCCGCGTTGCGCTTGTTCAACTTTTCGTTTTCGGCAAGCAGCAGATCCATGCGCCGGTCCTCTTCGAGGCTCGCGGCGATGGTGCTGGAGACGGTCGTCTTCTCGGTCATCGCCGAAGCCTGCAGGGAGGCCAGCGACTGAAGATCCGCAACGAGCTTGTCCGCCTCGTGACGCATGCCGGGAACGACGGCGCCGAGCAGGATCGCGCTTCGAACCGAGGCGAGCGCATCATCGGGCGTCACCAGAAGTGCCGGAGGAGGGTTGCGGCCCATGCGCTGCAGGGCTGCGAGCACTTCGGCCAGCACCGCGCGGCGGCCGCGCAGGGAGGTGCGGATACCGTCCTCCTTGAGCTTCAGTTCGGTGATCTTCTTTTCGCTGTCGAGGATCTTGGTTTCCAGACCTCTGCGGCGTGCCGCCGAATCGATCAGCGCCTGGCGGACATCGGCGGTGTTCTTCCTGATATCGGCGATGTTTTTTTCAATGGCGGCAGCCCGGTCGCCCGAAATCTTCATGCTCTTGGTCAGAACTTCAAGCTCGCCGCGGGTTTCGTTGCGTCGGCGCTGCAGATCGGCTGTCGGATCGACTGCGCCTGAAGGGGCGGCCTGGGGCGCCATTGGCGATGTTGCGCTCTGGGCGCGCGCGGTATTGGAGATCTGGAAGGGCGGGACCAGCGCAAAACCGAGAGCCGCCGCCAGAAGCAGCGCGCGCCGGTACGATGTGATACTGATTGTCCGCATTCCCGCTCCGCTCATCGTCGGATCGAGAAAGCCTAAGCTGATTTGCCCGACGAGGCCACAAACAACATCGTGTTTGAAGGTAAACGATCGCTTAAGCTCGGTGATAGGGATGGCCCGAAAGAATAGTGACCGCGCGGTAAAGCTGTTCGGCAATCAGAATGCGCACCAGCTGATGCGGCCAAGTCATCGAGCCGAGGTTGAGCACCATGTCGGCCCGGTCGCGGAGTTGCGGATCCAACCCGTCGGCACCGCCGATCGCCAGCATCAGGTCGCGTTTGCCGCCGTCGCGATATCTGCCGATCACACCGGCGAAAGCTTCGCTGTCGAGCGCCTTGCCGCGTTCGTCGAGAAGAATGAGAACCGCGCCTTCGGGAAGCGCCTTTTCGAGCGCACCGGCTTCCTCGCGCTTGCGGGTATCGGCATTCGCCGCCCGGCTTTCCTGGATCTCGATCAGTTTCGACAATTCGAGACCCACCGCCGGGCCAGTCTTGGCAAAGCGGTCGAGATATCGGGACGCAAGCTCCTTCTCCGGTCCGGTCTTCAGCCGTCCCACGGCGAAAAGGCTTATTCGCATGTCCTGATCCGTTGATTTTGCGGCCGAAAATTTCACCCTGCGGCGAGTTGGCACCCAGCCGCGTGATTCGACCTCAGTCCGACCGGTTCAGAACATGCCCGAACCCGTCAGTGCAGCAGCGTGCCTTCCTCGATATCCGGCGTCGCCCACATTTTTTCGATGTTGTAGAACGCGCGGATTTCAGGCCGGAACACGTGGACGATGATGTCACCGGTGTCAATGAGCACCCAGTCGCCGGTCTCCTGCCCTTCGACGCGGGCGTTGCCAAGCCCCTCGTCCTTCAGGTCGGAAATCAGGTGATCGCTGATGGCCATGACATGCCGGTTCGATCGTCCGGAGACAACGACCATATAGTCCCCGAGCGCTGATTTTCCAGCAATGTTGATGGTGACGATGTCTTCAGCTTTGGAGTCCTCGAGACTTGCGAGGACCAGTTCGAGAGCACGGGCGGCGGCATCGGCGCCACGTTCCAGGCTCTGCGGGAGAACGGAGGCCGTTCTGCCCTTGGCGTGTACTGTTGTCAGGGTTTGTCCTTTCATCCGGGTAACAGCAACAGGCACTTGAAGCGAATCCGATTCACGCTCGGCCGCTGCATTTAAGGTGGCATCGAATTCTTAATCTTTCAAGAGAGCGTCCGAAAAGGTGATAGAAAGATGTAGACCCCTTTCGGGCGGCAGCTTGGCCGGCGTTAGTCCGATTTCTGGTCGTTTGCGGCGCGAATCGCCGTGGAGCTCAGCGCCGAACGCGGGCCGTGGATGAAGGTCCAGGCCGGTGCGCGCCGCTTCCAGAGTGTGCCCGCGTCATCCTCGTCCACCCGGGCGTAATCGAAGGTGCGGGCCATTTTCGACGACAGGAACGACAAAGTCGCTCCGGGGCGGTCGATAACGGCGATCGGGAAGGTCGAGGCGATCGACTGCCACTTCTGCCACAAATGAAAGGTCTTCAGGCTGTCGGCGCCCATCACCCAGACGAAATGCACGAGCGGGTTCTTGGCCTTCACGAAGGAGAGCGTATCGGCGGTATAGGAGCCGCCGAGCGTCTTTTCGAAGGCTGTGATCTTGATGCGAGGGTCGTCGATCAGCTTTTCGCTCATCGCCAGCCGGTCGTCGAGCGAAGCAAGTTCGGAACGGCTTTTCAGCGGGTTGCCGGGGGTCACCATCCACCAGAGCTGGTCGAGGCCGAGCCGGCGAAGCGCAATCTCTGCGACCAGGAGGTGGCCCTCATGCGGCGGATTGAACGAACCGCCGAACAGGCCGACGGCCATGCCCCGTTCGGCATGCGGCATGACCAGATATCGGCGATCGATCGTCTCTTCCGTCACGCGCGGTCAGGGCCGGATCTGGCCGGTGCCGTGCACCCGGTATTTGAACGAGGTCAGCTGCTCGACGCCGACCGGGCCGCGCGCATGCATCTTGCCGGTCGAAATGCCGATCTCGCCACCCATGCCGAACTCGCCGCCATCGGCGAACTGGGTGGAGGCATTGTGCAGCAGGATGGCCGAATCGAGTTCGTTGAAGAAACGGGAGACGACCTCAGGATCCTCGGCGATCACCGCCTCCGTATGGTTCGAGGAATAGGTGTTGATGTGGCGGATGGCGCCGGAAATACCGTCGACGATCGCGACCGAGATCACCGCGTCGAGATATTCGGTGCGCCAGTCCTCTTCCGTCGCCGGCTTGAAGCCCGGAAAGACCTTGAGAACGGTGGCCGAGCCGCGGATTTCGCAGCCGGCTTCCGTCAGCGCTTCGAGGATAGGCATTAGATGCGTGCCGATCCCGGCACTGTCGATCAGCAAGGTCTCGGCCGCGCCGCAGACGCCGGTGCGTCGCATCTTGGCGTTGACGACGATCTTTTTCGCCATCTCCAAGTCCGCGGAGGCGTCCACATAGATATGGCAGAGGCCTTCGAGATGGGCGAAGACCGGCACACGCGCCTCGTTCTGGACACGCGCGACGAGGCTCTTGCCGCCGCGCGGCACGATTACATCGATCGCGCCGTTCAGGCCCGACAGCATAGCGCCGACGGCGGCGCGGTCGGTAGTGGGCACGATCTGGATTGCATGTTCGGGAAGTCCGGCAGCTTTCAGACCAGCCACAAGGCAATCATGGATCGCTTCCGACGACCGGGCCGAATCCGAACCGCCCCGCAAGATCACGGCATTGCCGGCCTTGAGGCAGAGCGCGCCGGCATCGGCGGTGACGTTCGGGCGGCTTTCATAGATCACGCCGATGACACCGAGCGGCGTGCGAACGCGCTCGATATGAAGGCCGTTCGGGCGGTCCCAGGCGGCGATGACTTCGCCAACCGGATCCTTGAACTCGGCGATTTCGCGCAGTGCCTGCGCCATGCCGGCAATCGATTTTTCGGTGAGCGTCAGCCGGTCGATGAAGGACGGCAGCAGGTCCTTGCCCTCGACGCTTTTCAGGTCGGCGGCATTGGCGGCAAGGATCCTGTCCTTGGCGGCAAGGATCGCGTCCGCCATGGCGTGGAGCGCCTTGTTCTTCGCGTCGGTCGAAGCCGTTGCAAGCTGGCGTGCCGCAGCCTTTGCATTGCGGCCGATCTGGTCCATCACAACGGCGACGTCGCCGGTCTTCGCGACCATATCAAGCATGGGCGGCATCCTCCTTGCGATCTTCTTTTTTGTCTTTACGTTTCGCCGGCCCGGTCATCACCAGATCGTCGCGATGGACCATGGCGGCGCGGCCGGCATAACCGAGGATCGCCTCGATCTCGCCGGACTTGCGGCCGGTGATCTGGCGGGCCTCTTCTGCGTCATAGCTCACAAGGCCTCGGGCGATCTCGCGACCGTCGACGCCGATGATCGCGACGGTGTCGCCGCGATGGAACTGGCCGTCGATGCGGCGCACGCCGGCCGGCAGAAGGCTCTTGCCGGTGCCGAGCGCGGTTTCGGCGCCCTCGTCGACGAAGAGTTCGCCGGCCGGCTGAAGCTGGCCCGCGATCCAGGTTTTCCGCGCAGTCACGGGGGTCCCGGAGGGGGCGAACCAGGAGGAGCGGGCGCCTTGCTCGATGGCGCGCAGCGGATGTTCCGTCTTGCCGGATGCGATGATCATGGCGCAGCCGGCGCCGGTGGCGATTTTGCCGGCATCGATCTTGGTGCGCATGCCGCCGCGCGACAGTTCGGACGCAGCGCCGCCGGCCATGGCTTCGATATCCGGCGTGATCGCGGGAACGACCTCCAGGAATTTTGCGTCGGGGTCGAGATGCGGCGGGGCAGTATAAAGGCCGTCGATATCGGATAAGAGCACCAGCAGGTCGGCGCTGGTCATGGTGGCGACGCGGGCGGCGAGGCGATCGTTATCGCCATAGCGGATTTCGGTCGTGGCGACCGTATCGTTCTCGTTGATGATCGGCACGGCGCCGATCTTCAGAAGCTGGTTGATGGTGGCACGGGCGTTGAGGTAACGGCGGCGCTCCTCCGTGTCGCCGAGCGTCAGCAGGATCTGGCCGGCCACGATGCCGTCGCGCGACAGGCTTTCCGACCAGGCGCGCGCAAGCGCGATCTGGCCGACCGCTGCTGCCGCCTGGCTTTCCTCGAGCTTCAGCGCGCCCGAGGGCAGGTCGAGCACGGTGCGGCCCATGGCGATCGCGCCCGAAGAGACGACCAGAACGTCGATGCCCCTCGCTTTCAATGCGGCGATATCGGCGCAGATGGCGTCGAGCCATTGCGATTTCAGGCCCGTCTTGCGGTCGACGAGCAGCGCCGAGCCGATCTTGATGACGATGCGGCGATGACTGGCGAGCGGTTTACGGGTAGCCGTCATGCATCCTCATCCTCATCGAAATCCTGGATGGGGGTCGAGCGATCGGGCAGTGCGGTGTCGTTGACGCCGCTCGCCTCGACGATGACGTCGCGCAGCGCGCGCAGCACCTCGGTCATCCCCTTGCCGGTGACGGCGGAGATCAGGAACGGTGTCTGGCCGCAGGCCTTTTCCAGCTCCTTCGCCTTTTTCTTCAGTTCCTTGTCGTCGAGCACGTCGATCTGCGACAGCGCCACGATGACCGGCTTGTCGATCAGGCCACCGCCATAGGCTTCCAGTTCATGCTTTACTGTCTTGTAGGCCTTGCCGACCTTTTCCTCGACGGAGGAGACCAGATGCAGCAGCACGCGGGTGCGTTCGACATGGCCTAGGAACCGGTCGCCGATGCCGACACCCTCATGGGCGCCTTCGATCAGGCCCGGGATATCGGCCAGAATAAATTCCCGGCTATCGATGGTGGCTACACCAAGATTGGGATGCAGCGTCGTGAACGGGTAGTTGGCGATCTTCGGGCGCGCGCGGGTGACGCTGGCAAGGAAGGTCGACTTGCCGGCATTCGGCATTCCGACGAGGCCGGCATCGGCGATCAGCTTCAGCCGCAGCCAGATGGTTTTTTCCTCGCCCTCAAGGCCAGGATTGGCCCAGTTTGGCGCCTGGTTGGTCGCGCTCTTGAAATGGGTGTTGCCGAAGCCGCCATTGCCGCCCTTGGCGAGCCGGAACCTCTGGCCTTCGCGGGTGAGGTCGATGATCAGCGTCTCGTTGTCTTCCTCGAAGATCTGGGTGCCGACAGGCACTTTCAACGTCACCTCGCCGCCGTTGGCACCGGTGCGGTTGCGGCCCATGCCATGGGTGCCGGTCTGGCCCTTGAAATGCTGCTGGAAGCGGAAGTCGATCAGCGTGTTGAGTCCGTTGACGGCCTCCACCCAGACATCGCCGCCGCGCCCGCCATCACCGCCATCAGGTCCGCCGAACTCGACGAACTTTTCCCGCCGGAACGAGACCGCGCCCGCGCCGCCGTCGCCGGAGCGGATATAGACTTTTGCCTCGTCGAGAAATTTCATCTTGTCGCCGTCAGTCTTGTGTTAGTCGGGATGCCTGTCGCTTCAGGTCGGGCGCTCAGTGCATGTCGATAGGGGTTTCGATATCGTCGGTTGGGGCGGAGGTCAAAGAATATCATGAAGTTCGTCAGCTATAACATCCAATACGGGATCGGCATGGATGGTGTGTTCGATCCCGAACGCATCGCCGCGAGTATCGAGGGAGCGGATGTCATCGCGCTTCAGGAAGTGACCCGCGGTTTCCCCAGGAATGGCCATGTCGATCTCGTTGCCCGTTTCTCGGATCTGTTTCCGGACCATTTCCATGTCTATGGCGCACCTTGCGACCTGCTGCTCGACGTATCTATCGAGAACGGCCGCCGTATCGAGCGCCGTTTTCAGTTCGGCAACATGATCCTGTCGCGCTGGCCGATCCTTTCCACCCGTCATCTTCTGCTGCCCCGCAGCCGCACCGTGGAGATGCTCAACCTGCAGCGCGGAGCGCTGGAAGCGGTGATCGTCGCACCCGGCGGACCGCTCCGGGTTTATTCCGTCCACCTCGATCATGTCTCTCCCGATGAACGGCTCGGCCAGATCCGTTATCTCAAGGAGCGGGTGCTGAACTTCGTCTCCGAGGGCGGTTCGTTGACCGGCGCCGCCGAAGAAGGTTTCCCCGATCTGCCGCTGCCGGAGGATTTCCTGCTGATGGGGGATTTCAACATGGAGCCGGAATCGACCGAATATATCGCCATGGCCGGTCAGCGGGACCGTTATTACGGCCGCATCCTGCGCGCCAACGAACCCGTCGACGTGCTGGACCGCTCCGGATCGTTGACGCCGGAGAGCTATACCTGGGCGAAGCCGCCGGGCGACGGGCCGATAAAGATGCATCTCGATCATTGCTTCGTGAATGCCGGGCTGGTGCCGCGGCTGAAAAACGCCTGGGTCGACAATGAGGCGCCTGGTTCCGACCATTTTCCGCTCTGGGTCGAGGTCGAGTGAATGATCCGGCGGAGTTTCCTCCGCCGGATCTTACCTGAGCGTCACGGTCGGACCGGCCGCCGGAAATCCTCGGGCAGCAGCATGGTCTCGATATGCGGCGCCATCCTATTGCGGGACAGACTGAAGAGCTGGCTCGCATCGACGATGGTGAAACCGAGTTTCTTCTGGACGTTCAGCGAAGCGAGGTTGTCCGCAAAGGCGCCGGAAAACACCTGCGCCTCCGGCATCCGTCGGAAGAAACGCTCCAGCGTCCCGGCCGCCGCTTCCGTCATATAACCCCGGTCCCAGTAAAGCCGGTTCAGCCAGTAACCGAGATGCCACAGGCCCCGCCTCAGTTCCAGGCTGACGACGCCGATATGGGCGTCATCGCCGGTGGTGATCGCCAGCGTCCAGTCCGGCAGGATGCCGGATGCATGCGGGACGAGCCAATCCAGCGCGTCCTGACGGTCATAGGGCTGCGGCACCCGCGCCAGCATGCGGGCGACCTTGAAATCGCCAAGCGATTCGGCAATTGCCGTCGCATCGGTGATCTTGTGCGGGCGAAGCACCAGCCTTTCCGTGGTGATGACCGGGCAGGGGCCGGGCATCGTCGCGGTCGTGCTCGTCTTCCGGAGAACGGCGGCGTTCATCGCAGTTCTCCCCAGCTTCTCAAGGACATCCAGGTCTTGCGGTCGAGCCGGAACCACTCGACGGCAACCATGCCGCCGAGCGCCAGGCAATCGATCATGCCGGTACCCTGGAACTGGAAGCCGCATTTCTGGATCACCCGCCGGGAGGCGATGTTGGTTACCCGGCAGCGGGCATCGATATGGTCGATGTTGTTGCGGGTGCGGAAGGCCATGTCGATCAGGGCATGGGCGGCTTCCGTGGCATAACCCCTGTTCCAATAGGGTTCTCCCAGCCAATAGCCGAGTTCGAGCGTTCTTTCGTCCTGTTGCGGTTCGAGTGCGCAGCAACCGAGAAAGGCGCCGTTGTCTCCTCGCGTGATGGCGTAGACGCATTTGCCAATCTCGCCGGCCTTCGTGCGTCGCACGAAATCGGCTGCGTCTTTAGCCGTATAGGGATGCGGCATACGCGACACCATGGTCGCGATATTCGCATTGTTGGCGAGATGGGCAAGTGCGTCGATGTCTTCTTCGTGGGGCGTGCGCAGAACTAATCTCTGCGACAGTAAGACGGGGCAATCGCTTCTCGGCCGGTCGGGTCTTAACCGTTCCTCTGGCGGCCGGGATTGGCTCGCCCTCAGTAGTTCGCCTTGCATGTTCAGTCCTCCTGTTGGGGAAAAGAAAAAGGGAAGATGGTGGTGTCCCATCTTCCCTTTTTCTGACTGAACCTTTGGGCGCTCAGCCGGGTCGATGTGACACCGGCTGCTAAAAACGCTTACCGGCTTTATTCTGCTGCTTCGGCTTTCGGCATTACGGACACGAACACGCGACCATTGGCCTTGGTTCGGTAATTCACGTTGCCGGCGGTAAGCGCAAAAATGGTGTGGTCCTTACCGAGGCCGACGTTCTGGCCCGGATGCCACTGCGTACCGCGCTGGCGCACGATAATGTTGCCCGGAATGACGGCTTCGCCGCCGAACTTCTTCACGCCAAGGCGCTTGGAATTCGAATCGCGACCGTTGCGCGACGAACCGCCAGCTTTTTTATGTGCCATTGGAGTTCTCCTTTACCCTTCGAAACCCGTTGTTAAGCCAAGATGTCCGTGATGCGGACAACCGTGTGATGCTGGCGATGGCCGCGAATCCGCTTGGAATTCTGACGGCGACGCTTCTTGAAGGAAAGAACCTTCTTGCCGCGATTATGCTCGACCACTTCGGCCTTGACCGTCGCACCCGCAACAAAGGGAGCGCCGAACTTGGCATCGGCGCCAACGCCGACAACCAGGATTTCGTTAAATTCTACGACAGAACCAGCTTCGGCTTCCAGCTTTTCGATGGTGAGCACGTCGTTGGCTGCCACGCGGTACTGTTTACCGCCGGTCTTGATGACTGCGAACATTTTTTATCCTTTCATGTTCGTTCCGGCTCTGCCTTCAGAAAGGCGGCCGTCTTTTTATCAGTCGGGCTCTAGCAGGGTTTCGAAAGATGCGATCTTTTAGAACTTGCCTGCCGGTGGAATTCGTGTGGTTGTTCCAACAACCTCCACACAAACAAAGAGGCATGGATACTTTTCCACGCCTGATCGCGAGCGGACATACGCGAGCGACAAAAAACTGTCAAGACGAAAGGATATAAAGACTTGCCATTCGCCCCTTGCCAGCCCCATGTTTGCCCGCTATGAGAACGCCCGCGCTGACCAACGCGTCATCACGTCTTAAGCGGAGAGGTGGCTGAGTGGTCGAAAGCACCGCACTCGAAATGCGGCATACGGGCAACCGTATCGTGGGTTCGAATCCCACCCTCTCCGCCATAATTACCTTGGTCCGTTCTGGATCACCCTTTACCTCATCCGCCTGCCACCGTCATTTCCTGAGCGCGCGCTCCTTTGAGCTGATCGACCGTTTGCATTCCGGATCGGGCAGACTGCAGGGGCCATTGCGTAGATGGCGTATTTCCATAAATCTACTTTCCGTCGCCGGGATTAATATTCAGGCCATATGAAGTATTCGCAACTACCAATTGTTATTAATTTTTAGATGCGCGCGCTCATTTATTAAATTTTTATTCAAATATTGTCCCGCATTCTAGCAAGTGTGCAGTGCCGCACATTTCCACGCGCAGGATGCGCTTTTTTCATTCAGAATCATTTCTCCCGGTCGCTTGATGCGTCTCACTTACCCCTGGAACGAACATGAAAAATCTGAGGATTTCAAACCAGCTCGTGCTGCTGGTTCTGGCTCTGATCGCCGGCTTCGCCGTCGTGACCTATTTCGAACTCCAGGCCTCGACGCGGGCTATCTATGCCGAGCGATATGGAATGCTGCGGACCCAGGTGGAGTCGGGCATTGGCATCCTCAAGAAGTTCCAGCAGCGTGAGGCGGCCGGTGAACTGACCCGCGTGGAAGCCCAGAAACAGGCCTTCGCCGCAGTTTCCGCCATGAGCTTCCAGCCTGACGGCTATCTTTTCTCCTATGACTACGACGTGAAGATGTTGATGCATCCTGATCCGAAGAAGATTGGAGAAAACGGCAAGGGCAAACCCGATTCTGCCGGGAAGCTGTTCCGCGACGAAATGGTCTCCGTTGGCAGGGCCGGCGGTGGAATTGTCGATTATATGAGCACGAGCAAGCCCGGCCAGCCTGATGGGGACTTTTCGAAGAGCTCCTATGCGAAGGCATTCGAACCATGGCAGATGGTACTTGCGACGGGCGTCTACACCGATGACCTGCAGGCACAGATCCGCGGAATGGTGCTGGATGCCCTCGCTATCGGTGCCCTCGCGTTGATCATCGCCCTTGGCGCCGCCTATGTGGTGATCCGCGGCATCACCAAGCCTCTGGCCGCCGTGCATGGCACGCTTCAGGCCGTCGCCGACGAAAACGTCACGATCGCCATCCCGCACACGGACATGTCGAACGAAGTGGGGATGATGGCGAAGGCCACCCAGGCGCTGCAGGAAAAGATCCGCGAACGCCATGCCATGGCCGCCCGCCAGGAAGACCAGCGCCAGGAGCTCGACCGCGAGCGCCAGCAGAATCTCGATCTGCAGCAGCAGGAAGCCGCAAGCCAGGCCCGCGTCGTCTCCACCATCGGCGAAGCGCTGGAATCACTCGCCCATAGCGACCTGACGATCCGCTGCGCCGATCTCGGCCCGCGTTACGAAACCTTGCGCCACAACTTCAACGAGGCGCTCGTCCATCTCGAAGCCGCGATGAGCAAGGTCAATGCCAAGGGCATCGATATCGGCGGTTCCAAGGAGGAAATCCGCCGCGCTTCGAACGAGTTGTCGCAGCGCACCGAACGCCAGGCCGCCAATCTCGAAGAGACGTCGGCCGCCCTCGACGAACTCGCCGTCGCCGTCCGCCAGACGGCAGAAGGTGCACATGAGGCCGCCCAGCGGGTCACCTCGGTCAGCGCCGAGGCCAACCGCTCCGACCAGATCGTCGCCCAGGCGATCGATGCGATGGGCGGTATCGAACATTCGTCCGACGAGATCTCCAAGATCATCGGCGTGATCGACGACATCGCCTTCCAGACCAACCTGCTGGCGCTCAATGCAGGCGTCGAAGCGGCCCGCGCCGGGGAATCCGGCAAGGGTTTTGCGGTCGTCGCCCAGGAAGTGCGCGAACTCGCCCAGCGCTCCGCCGCTGCGGCAAAGGAGATCAAGGACCAGATCTCGCGTTCTTCCGGCCAGGTGCAGAACGGCGTGCGCCTCGTCGGCGAAGCCGGCGAAGCGCTGAAGCGGATCTCCAGCCAGGTGAAGGCGGCGAGCGACATCGTCGGCAAGATCGCCCATTCGGCTTCCGAGCAGGACACCACGCTGCGTTCGATCTCGTCATCGCTGAACCAGCTCGACGCGGCAACCCAGCACAATGCGGCGATGGCGGAAGAGACCACCGCCTCGGCCGAGGCGCTTGCCGCCGACACCGACGAACTCTTGAACCTGATCAGCAGCTTCCGCATCAGTGCCAACCAGGACACCGGCTACAATGCCGGCGCCGGCAGCCTCAACCGCGTCGCCCAGAAGATGCGCCGGGCCAGCTGACGCCAATCCAACAGATGGCCCCATACAGGGGACGGAGGAACCGCCGGGTCGAAAGAGCCGGCGGTTTTTGTTTGGGGAGTCGGATCAGGCGGCGGCAATCCAGGAATAACGGAAGCCCTGGGAAGAGCTCGGCCACTTTCGTGCCGACGCCTTGAAATCGCGATGAGCGGCGCACTCGCACGACAGTAGAAGCAGAAGCCCCAAAAGGCTCTCGTGAGAGGCTATTGGCTGCGGTGGCGGCAATTTCAGCGGAGCATTGACGGAATGTTGATCTGGTGAAATTTTTCGCCGTATTACAGTTATGGAAGAATGTGCGGGCGGGGAACCTTTTGAAGGTGCCGGCATTCTTCATTTTCGGCCGGAAGACGAGGCGGACATGCGATCAGTGAGGATGACCGAGGAACTGTGGCAGCATCTGCTTTCGCTTCGCGAAGGATCCCTGCGCCCGGTGGCGCTCTCCGCCTGTGTCGATGGTTCCGGTCTCTCGCTCTACAGGCCGATCGCGGTCCGCGGCGGGCCGCTGGTTCTGGCGCAGGTCGGCCAGTCTCTGGATGGCCGCGTCGCGACGCCGACCGGCGACGCCCAGGATGTGTCCGGCTGTGATGGGATTGCCCATCTGCACCGGTGCCGGGCGCTGGTGGATGCAGTGATCGTCGGGGTCGGAACGGTCGTTGCCGACAATCCCAGTCTTTCGGTCCGTGCCGTCAGCGGCAGAAACCCGGTGCGCATCGTGGTGGATTGCAATGGCCGCATGCCCGAGCGGGCCAAGATGCTGCATGACGGGGGCGCGCCCGTGCATGTCATGCAGGCCGACGACGTTCCGCTCCGCAACGTCCGGTATCGGACCATTCGGCTGCCTCGCCAGGTGGATGGAGGACTTGCTCCGCGGGATATTCTTGCGGCGCTCGCCGAACGCGGCCTGACGACCGTTTTGGTCGAAGGCGGCGCAACTACGATTTCCCGCTTCGTCGATGCGCAACTAATCGACCGGCTGCATGTCTCGGTCGCGCCGATCATCATCGGCTCAGGCCCCGCCGGTATCCGGCTTTCGCCGATCGACCGGTTGTCGGAAGCTCGCCGGCCGGAGGTTCAGGTCTACAATATCGGCACGGATATCGTATTCGACTGCAATTTCCGCATTGAAGCGCAGCAGGTGGCCGCCTCAGCGGATCGCGAGGATGTCCTGATGGCCGACCTGGCATAGGCTGCCCTCGCGATCGACCATTTTCCGCCGGAAATCGGCCCAGTCGCGGAGTTCGCTCTCGTCGAGCTGGCCATATTCATAGACTGCACGCACCATACCGTCGAGGAAAAGACGCTGCAGGTCGCGATCGCTTACGGTCATCACCCATGGGCTTTCAGCCGTCGTCACCGTGTAGCCGCTCTCCCCGAGACAATCGGCCAGCGTCGCCCACGCCCGGGGCCCAAGCGAAAGTCCAAAACCCTTGTCGCTCAACTGGTGTGCGTTGAAGTGCGCAAGCACAGTCTCGTCGAGCGGATGCGGTTTCGACCAGCGCATCCGGCCGTCATAGTTGAGCGCCGCATAGAGGCTGGCGCCTCTCTGCGAAATGTGGGCGACGAAACGGCGAATGAACTGCTCGGAACAGAGGTCGAAGAGAGCGGAGGCGGTCACGAGGCCGACATCGGCGAGCGACAGAGCTTCGATCTCGTTGAGGTCGCCCCGAATAATCTCGACGGCCTCGCCATGCAAGCGATGGGCTTCGTCCAGAAGCCGCTGATCGTCGTCGAAAAGCCGAAACCGCGCCGGTTTTTGAAGTTTTGGCGAAAGCGCGCGAAAGGTCGAACCGGTGCCGCAGCCGATATCGAGTATCGTCGAGGGAGAGACGCTTTGGAGGGATTGGATCGCCGCTGCCAGCAAGTCCGCGTCCCGTGCGCGGCCGTCCACGGGTTCGCGTAGCGCCAGCCAATCCCTGTCGAAGCCGCTCATGACGCTCTTTCCATAAAATCGGAGATGATGACGGCTGTGTCCCGCCAGGACGGAAGCCTGGCACCGGCGATTGCGGCGGCATCGGCCATCGAAATGCGGGTTTCGGGCTCCTCCAGCAACCGTCGCAGAGCGGCGGCAAAAGCGTCCGGATCGCCCGGTGGCACGAGAAAGCCAGCGCCTTCCGGCACGACATCCGGCACGGCCCCTGCCGCGCAGCCGACGATCGGCAGGCCTTGGGCGAGCGCCTCGGCAAACACCATGCCATAACCTTCATAACGGCTTGCCAGCGCAAAGATGTCGGCTTTGGCGAATTCCAGACGGGTGTCGTCGATCTGGCCGGCAAGCTCGATGCGGTCACCGAGCCCGGACTGAGCAACCTGGCGTTCGAGTTCTGCAGCGACGCCGGGATCGAGCATCTTGCTGCCGACGATGCGGCAGGTCCACGGCAGATCGCGCAGCCTTTCGAGCGCAGAAATCAGTATGTCGTGGCCTTTGCGGCGGGTCAGCGTGCCGATGCTGAGGATCAGAGGCGGGTCGCCGCCACCAGCGGCCAGCAGTGCGGGATCCATGCCGGGAATGGCGACCACGATCCTTTCTGCCGGGACGGCGTAATTGGCGGCGAGTTCGGTGGCCGTCATATGCGAGGTGACGATAACGCCGCGGGTCTGCGCGAGCGCAGCCTTTTCGCGGGCGGCTAAAGCTTGTTGTCGTTCGCCATCGAGCCCTGTCTCCAGGGCCAGTGGGTGATGCACGAGCGCCATGATCTTCAAGCGTTTCGCCTCGCGCCCGGCCCATTCGCCCATCACGCCGAAGGCCAGGCCGTCGATCAGCACGAGGCTGTCATCGGCAAGGCCGGAGAGCATCCGCCCGGCATCATCGAGCTGTTTCGCGTTCGGATTCGGAAAGCCGTCGCCGAGGGAGATCAGTTCGACATTCCAGCCGAGATCGGCAAGGGCCGCGACGACACGCCGATCATAGCCGTAACCGCCGGTGCGGGTTTCGAGGTCGCCGGGATAGGCAAAGACGAGATCGCGGCTCACAGCTCGGCCTCGAACCAGCCGCGGGCGGTGTGTGATTCGTGCAGCATGACCCGCAGTTTGCGGATGCGCGCACCACCATCACCGAGCCGGCCGTTCCGGATGGCATCGGCGATGCGGTCGAAGATGTATTTGGCGAGGAATTCCGTCGTCGTCACCTTGCCGGCGAAAATCTCCAGCGTGTCGAGGTTCTGATAGTTGAGCGGCGCCAGCACTTCCTTCAGCAAGTCGGTGGCAAGCCCGATATCCACCGCAAGCCCGTTTTCGTCCAGATCGCTGGTGAAGAAGGCGGCGTCGACCATGAAGGTTGCCCCATGCATGCCTTGGGCGGGACCGAAAACCGGGCGGGGAAGACTATGCGCGATCATGATGTGATCACGGACTTCAACGGCGAACATGTGGGATTTCCTTCAATACCTGATGCGATGGCAGAGCGTGGCGGCCGAACCGATAATCTCGGCATAATCGGCGGCAATGGTTTCGAACGGTGTTTCCCCCGAAATCAGATGGTCGAGCCGGTCGTCGCCGAGAAGCTGGAGTGCCTTGCCCATGCGGCGCCTCGTGTCCCAGCGGGCGCGTCGCCCCGGCGGCAGGGAGGCCACCTGCGAGCTGACGATGGACAGGCGCTTGGCATGAAAAGCATGTCCAAGCGGGATCTCCACGTGCTTTTCTCCATACCAGCTCGCTTCGATAATCCGGGCTTCGAACCCGGCATGATCGAGCGCCGTTGCCAGAGCGTCGGCCGAAGCGGAAGCATTGACCAGCACGTCGCAATCATGGGGCACATCATTGGCAGACGAAAATCGAAGGCCGAGAGCCCCGGCAGTTCCGGCGCGCTCCGGCTCGATATCGGAGATCACCACTTCAGTGCCGATGATCCGGGAGGCAAGGTAGGCGACAAGAAGCCCGACGACGCCGGCGCCGAAAACGGCCACGCGGTCGCCCGGCTGAATGCCTGCGTCCCAGGTGATATTGAGCGCGGTTTCCATATTGGCAGCCAGCACGGCGCGGCAGGGGGGTAATCCGTCGGCAAGCGGGTGAATAGCCGAAACGGGCACCCGAAAACGGTCCTGATGGGGATGCAGGCAGAAGATAGTTCTGCCGACGAGACGTTCCGGCCCTTCCTCGGCAATGCCGACGGCGGCATAGCCGTATTTTACCGGAAAGGGGAACCGGCCTGCCTGATGCGGCGCGCGCATGCGCTCGTATTCGCTTTCCGGCACCTGTCCGGCGAAGACCAGGGATTCGGTGCCGCGGCTGATGCCGCTATAAAGCGTGCGGACGACAACCTCGCCTTCGCACTCCGCCGGCAATTTCTCCCGCCGAAGCGCGCAACAGCCCGTCTCTTCGATCCAGAGGGCTCTTCCGTCCTTTTGCGTTGCCGCATTGGGGGCTGTCTCACGCCTTGTCACGCATCACACCTTTCACGCCACAACAATCCAGACCTAGAGGCTTCAACGATGACGGCAAGGGAGTCGTTGTGCGAGAGGGCGACATCGCTATCACGTTTATTTGACACCGGTTTTGCGGATCCGGCCTTTGCTGCGCTCCGTATTCTTCTCCATGTAGTTCCTGTGAGGAGGGCGTCATGAATGTTTCATATCATCCCTGGGGCGAGGAAGGCATGTCCGATGGCTGACTGGATGAATGCCGAGTCGCTGGATCGCCAGGCGGCACGCAGGGCTCATCGGTTGCTCTCACTCGATGCCTATGCGGTGACCATGACCGTCGCTGCCGCGCTCGTTGCGGCAATGCATTTCCTTGGCGACTGGCTCGGCATCGATACAGCGGCTGCCGGCTGCGCCTTCATCATATATGCAGTGATTTCCGCCATCGCGCTCGGCAATCTTCACGCGCACAGCCATGGCCGTTTCGGCGTTGCCAATATCGTAACGACGATCCGCGCCGCGCTCACAGCAGTATTGGGCGGGATGGTGCTGGCATCGCCGCAATTCGGCGTGGACCTCGACCAGAGCGCGCTGTGGCTGCTCGGCTTCCTGGTTGCCTTCGCGCTGGCGCTGGATGGCGTCGACGGTTTTCTCGCCCGCCAGACCGGCACGGCCTCGCAATTCGGCGCCCGTTTCGACATGGAAGTGGATGCTCTGCTGATCTTTTTTCTCTCGCTCGCGGCCGTGCTGCTTGGCAAGGCGGGACTTTGGGTTCTGCTGATCGGCCTGATGCGTTATGCCTATGTCGGGGCGCAGGCGGTGTTTCCGGCGCTCAAGGGCGAACTGCCTCATTCGATGCGCCGCAAGGCGATCTGCGTCGTGCAGGGCGTGGCGCTCTGTCTGATGTCGTTGCCGGTCATTACGATGCCGGTCTCCACACTGCTTGCGACCGGGGCTCTTGCCTCGCTCACCTATTCCTTCGCCGTCGACGTGATCTTCCTGGTGAGTGCAAGCAAGAACCACCATGCCGCGACCTGATTTTTCCGCTTTCCTTGGCCTCACGCGCTCGCTGCTGATCTATTACGGCCAGCCTTGGCGGCGTTCCTCGCTAAAGCGGTTTTATGCGGACCTGATCCGCAAGGGCGATCTGGTGTTCGATATCGGCGCCCATGCCGGCAGCCGCAGTCGCACGCTCCTGTCGCTCGGCGCCCAGATCGTCGCGCTGGAGCCGCAGCCGGTTTTTGCGGACTTCATCGCCAGATCCTTTGCCGGCGAAGAATTGACGCTGTTGCGCAAGGCAGTCGGCAAGGAACCGGGCAAAGTCGATCTGCATATTTCCAGCCGCCACCCGACCGTGACGAGCATCTCCTCGTCCTGGATTTCGAAAGTCGGGAAGACCTCCGGTTTTCGCAACGTCACCTGGGATAGGGTCGAACGTGTGGAGATGACGACGCTCGATGCGCTGATCGAAGAATACGGGCTGCCAGCCTTCTGCAAGATCGATGTGGAGGGCGCGGAAGCGGATATCATCGCCGGACTGCATCAACCCATCCCGCTGATCGCCTTCGAATATATTCCAGCGACAATGGAAATCGCCGAAGAGGCCGTCGGGTATCTGGGGAAACTCGGCCCCTATCGTTTCAACCGCGTCGAGGGCGAGCGGCACCGGTTCGTCCATCACGAGTGGATTGCCGCCGACGCGATGCTGGCAGAGATTGCCGGTCTTTCCGGCCAGACGTCTTCCGGCGATATCTATGCGCGGCTGAAGCCTTAACGATTTCAACGCCTTTGCCTCTTGAGCAGCGCGACGAGAATGAATGCCAGGCCGGGTGCTGCGCCGACAAGCGCCAGAATGCCGTAGAGGATGCTGGCGGCGACGCCATCGGAGGCGGGATAACCGAAGAGCGGCCAGAGCGCCGCTGCCGCCGCCTCCCTGGCGCCCCAGCCGGCAATCGTGGCGGGGATCAGCATCATCAGCAGACAGAGCGGAATTGCGGTGACCGCTGCGAGTGCCGGCAAAGGCGAGCCGATGGCTGCCGAAGCGAGCATGAACATCGCGATATAGCTTGCGACGATGACGATGCTGAACAGCGTCTGCATTATCCAGGCTCCGTCCTGCAGGAAGACCTGCGCCAGCGTGGACTTTAGCCTTTCAAGCTGAGGTCGGATGCGGCGCGGCGGGAAGCGAAGCAGCAACAGACACACGAGTACCAACCCGGCGACGATAAGCGCGAAACCGGAGAGAAGGTGGCGCAGCTCCTCCGGAATCATCGCTCCGCCCAGAAGCGGCCAGAGCATGACGCCAACGGTGGCTATGAGAAAAAATACACCCTGTCCGGCGATCCGCTCGAAGATCACGGCCTGCGCCGGCACTTTCCAGCCGCCGTCATCATAAGTCCGGTTGCGGACGGCGCGCACGGCATCGCCGCCGACGCCCCCTGGCAGAAGCTGGTTGAGCAGCGTTCCGAGATAATAGTCTCCGATCGCTTGCCCAACGCTCAAGTGCTGGCCCAGCCGCGCTGCCGTGAACCGCCAGCGGAGTGCGGAAAGAACGATCTGCACCTGCACCAGAAGAAGCCCGGCGCCCACGTAGCTCGGGTCCGCTGAGGCGAGGCCTGTGGCGATCCGCTGCGGATCGAAGCGCAGGATCACGGCAATGAGAAGTGCGAAGGCCGCAGATAAGCCTATAAGTTTCAGAAAACGCATGGGCCGAAGGTTTTGCAGGAACAACGCATGAACGAGTTTCGGCCCTTTCGCCAGAGTGACACCGACAGAATAGGGCATATCGCGCAGCGCAAGGCAAATCGACTGCCATTTCTGAGGATCACGATTGCGCTGGCGATCGTTGTGGCAATCCTGGCGCTTCCTTCCGATTTCACCGATTTTTCCGAGGTCAGGTTTCCGCTGGAAGTGGCCGCAGTTGCGTTGCTGGCTTCTGTGCTGGCAGGTCTCGGGTTTTCCCTTCTGCGCATTGCGGTCACCCTGCTGCTAGCGGCAATGCTGTTCCTGAAACTCGCGGACATAGGCACCGGCACCGCTTTCCAACGACCGTTCAATCCCTATCTCGACCTCAAGATCCTCACCGACGGCTGGAATCTCCTAAGCGGTTCCGTCGGCCTTACGAAGGCGGTCGGGATCATCTGTGCAGGTCTTCTGGCATGGCTGGTTGTCGCCGCTGTCCTCTATTGGTCGCTGGGCGGTTTCCGACGCCTTTCGGGGGAAGTCCGGCGCAAGGCCGCACTCGTCTCCGGTGCGGTTCTGTCAATCGGCTTGGCGGCGCTTGCGGTCCAGAATGACGATCGCCCCGCCCTCGGCGTCGAGGCTGATGCCGCTTCCTATTTTGTCAATCGCATCGCGATGGTGAAGGATTCGATTGCCGATCTCGCCCGGTTCGAGGACGAACTGAAGCAGGATCCGGTGCCCGCCGGACCGCATTTCTCGGCGCTTGCCGGTACCGATGTCGTGCTGGTGTTCGTCGAATCCTATGGCCGCAGCGCGATCGAAGATCCGCGTTACGCGGCGGTCCTCAACAGCCGGCTGACGTCGGTGGAGAACGAGATCGAGGCCGCAGGCCTGCAGGCACGCAGCGGCTGGTTGACCTCGCCGACCGTCGGCGGCATCAGCTGGCTCGCCCATGGTACGCTGCTCTCCGGTCTCTGGGTCAACAACCAGGGGCGCTACGACCGGATGATCACCAGCGAGCGGAAGAGCCTCAACAACCTCTTCCGTTCCTCCGGCTGGCGCACCACGGCGGTCATGCCGGCGATCACCCTCGACTGGCCGGAGGCCGGTTATTTCGGTTATGACAGCATCCACGCCGCCGCGGGGCTCGGCTATCGCGGCAAACCCTTCAACTGGGTGACGATGCCGGACCAGTTCACGCTCGAGGCCTTCGAGAGGCTGGAGCGGCAGGCACGTGACGAGCCCGGCCACAAACCGGTCATGGCGGAAATGGCGCTGATCTCCAGCCACGCACCCTGGACGCCGCTTCCCTCGTTGGTCGACTGGGACCGGATCGGCGACGGCGCCGTCTTTAATGCGCAGGCGGAAAGCGGCGACCCGCCCTCGGTCGTCTGGGCCGATCCCAACCGAGTGCGGGCGCAATATCTCACCTCGATCGACTACACGATCGAGACGCTCGGCTCCTATATGGCGCGCTACGGGAAGAATACGCTGTTCATCCTGCTCGGCGATCACCAGCCGGCGTCGATCGTTACCGGCGAAGGGGCCTCGCGCGACGCGCCGATGCATATCGTCACCGGCAATCCGGACCTCCTGAAACGTCTCGACGGCTGGAATTGGCAGAAGGGCATGATCCCGCTGCCATCCACCCCGGTCTATCGCATGGACGAGTTCCGCCGGAAGCTCGTCGAGAGTTTCGATTGATCGACCGCGTCAGGCCGAGTTGCCTCATCAGGAGTGGGTGCCGAGATAGCTTTCCATCAGCGCCGGATTGACCGCCATTTCGCTTGCCGGACCGGAAAGGCGGACTTCGCCGAGTTCGACCAGGTAGCCTTCGTCGGCGATTTCGAGCGCGGCGCGGGCATTCTGCTCGACGAGCAGGATAGAGACGCCGGTCTTTCGCAGTTCCGAAACGATGTTGAGGATGTCGATGACGATCTTCGGCGCGAGGCCCAGGCTCGGTTCGTCGAGCAGCAGCAGGCGCGGCCGGCTCATCAGGGCGCGGCCAAGCGCCAGCATCTGCCGCTCGCCGCCGGACAGCGTGCCGGCCAGCTGCTTGCGGCGTTCGGCCAGGCGCGGGAAGCGCGCATAGACCTCTTCGCGCGTCTCGGCGCGTTCCGAGGCGTTGCGCAGGAAGCCGCCGAGCTCGATATTGTCTTCGACCGACATGGTGGCGAAGAGTTCGCGCTTTTCCGGCACGAGGCAGAGGCCGGCGGCGACACGGCCCTCTACCGAGCGCGGCACTGGCGCACCGTCGTAGACGATCGTGCCGGAAGAGGGAACGATGCCCATGATGGCGTTGAGCAGCGTCGACTTGCCGGCGCCGTTCGCACCGATCACGGTGACGATGCTGCCGGGCTTCATGCTCATCGATATGCCGTGCAGCACCTCAGCGCGGCCGTAGGAGACGTGGATGTCGGAGAGTTCGAGCAGGTTTCCGCTCATGCGACACCTCCAAGATAGGCGGCGACGACCGCCGGATGTTTGCGCACGTCCGCCGGCTTGCCTTCGGCGATCAGGGTGCCGAAATCGAGCACCACGAGATGATCGACCAGACCCATGACGAAGCCCATGTCGTGTTCGACGAGCAGGACGCTGACGCCCTCCTCGCGCAGCTTCTTCAAGAGGTTGGCGAGCTCCTGTTTTTCGCCGTGACGCAGGCCGGCCGCGGGTTCGTCGAGCAGCAGCACGGCCGGATCGGCGGACAGGGCGCGGGCAATTTCGAGGATGCGGATCTGGCCGAGCGCCAGATCGCCGGCCGGACGGTCGCGATAGGCGCCGAGGCCGACGCGTTCGAGCTGGACGGCAGCTTCGGCAAGCAGCGTCGCCTCCTGCCTCCGCTCCAGCCGCAGGAAACTCCTGAAGACGCCGGCCGAGCCGCGCAAATGCGCGCCGAGCGCGACGTTTTCCAGTACCGACATGTCCGGCAGGATCTTTGCGTGCTGGAAGGTGCGGGCGATGCCGTGTTTGGCGACTTCGCGCGGGCTATCGCCGGTCAGCGGCTGGCCCTCGTAAAATACCGATCCGCTGGTCAATGAAGCGAGGCCAGTGATGAGGTTGAAGGTCGTGCTCTTGCCGGCGCCATTCGGCCCGATCAGGCCGACGACCTGGCCGGCGCGCACTTCAAAACTGACATCGTTGACCGCCACCAGGCCGCCAAAGGCTTTTCGTGCCTTTTCCACCTTGATCAGCGACGAGCCGGCCGGCGCGAGCGTTCGTTTGGCAAGCTTGTCGTCGGAAGTCGGAAGAGATCGCGCGGGCCGCTTCGGCAGGAGCTTCAAGACAAATGGCCAGAGGCCGTCTCGGGCGAGCTGCAGGATCACCACCAGCAGGATGCCGAAAACGACCATTTCCAGATTGGCGGTCGTGCCGATCAGGTCCGGCAGGAAACGCTGCAGCACGTCCTTCATGATCAGCACGATGCTGGCGCCGAAAATTGCGCCCCAGACGTGACCCGAACCGCCGACCACGGCCATCAGCAGATATTCGATGCCCATGCTGAGCCCGAACGGCGTCGGGTTCACCGAGCGCTGCATGTGGGCGTAGAGCCAGCCGGAAAGGGCGGCGACCACGCCGGCAAATACGAAAACGGTGAGCTTGGCGCGCACGATATTGACGCCGAACGCTTCCGCCGCCTGACCGCCGCCACGCAGGGCCCGGATGCCACGGCCGATCCGCGAGTCGAGCAGATTTTTCGCGCCGATCGCCACCGCAATCACGAAAAACCAGATGAGGTAATAGATCGATCCGTCGCTCAGGAAACGATATCCGGCGACTTCAACCGGCGGGACGCCGGAAATGCCGTCATAACGGCCGAGAAGATCGATCTTGCCGAACAGATAGTAGAGCGCCAGGCCCCAGGCGATGGTGCCGAGCGGCAGGAAGTGGCCGGAAAGGCGCACAGTGATGAGGCCGAGCGGTAGGGCGGTCGCCGCGCCGACGATCAGAGACAGCGGCAAGGTCAGCCAGGGCGAAAAGCCGTAATTCGTGCTCAACACGGCAGTCGTATAGGCGCCGAAACCACAGAAGGCTGCCTGGCCGAACGAGGTGAGGCCGCCGACGCCGGTCAACAGTACGAGGCCGATCGTAACCAACGAGGCGAGGCCGATATTGTTGAGGATCGTCAGCCAGAAGGGCGGCACCGGCAGGAGAGGGATGACTGCCAGGAAAACGATGCCGGCGATGCCGGGAAGCAAGCGCTCGATCTTCATCGCTCACTCCTCCTCGTGGAAACCGCCGCTCAGCGACAGCCAGATCAGAACGGGAATGATGAGCCCGAAGACGATGACCTCCTTGAAGCTGCTGGCGAAGAAGGAGGAGAAGGATTCAACTAGGCCGACGCCGATCGCGGCGATTGCGGTGATCGGGAAGCTCGCAAGCCCGCCGATGATCGCCGCCACGAAGCCCTTGAGCCCAATCAGGAAGCCGGTGTCGTAATAGATCGTGGTGATCGGGCCGATCAGCACGCCTGAAACGGCGCCGATCGCCGCGGCCAGCGTGAAGGCGGTTATGCCGGTCAGATGGGTGCGAACGCCGACCAGTCGGGCGCCGAGCCGGTTGACGGCAGTGGCGCGCAAAGCCTTGCCGAGCAATGTCCGCTCGAAGAACAGGTAGAGGCCGACGATGATCGCAATCGTCGCGCCGTAGATGCAGAGGCTCTGGGCGCTCACCATCAAGGAGCCGATCGTGTAGTTGTCGTTGGCGAGGGGTTCGGCACGCAAGCCCTCGGCGCCGAAAAAGACGAGGCCAAGTCCCATCATGGCGAGATGCACGCCGATCGAAGCGATCAGCAGGACGAGCACGGAAGCATCGGCAAGCGGTCGGTAAGCGATACGGTAGATGTAGGCGCCCATGGGTGTGATGATCAGAATTGTGAGCAGCGCCTTGGCGACGGACGGCAAGGCCAGCGGCGCAAGCACGATGGTGATGCCGTAAATCACGCCGGGAAGCACCAGGTTAAGAGCGAGACTGCGCAGAAAGGTGCGGGCATCGGTGCCGCGGCGCATGCTCCAGAGGTCGAACAGGAAGGCGATCGCTCCGAAACAGACGAGAAGCGAGGTGGTGGCGGGCACCTTCCCGCCGTCGAGAAGCGCCAGCGTCAGCGCGCCATAGGCGACGAATTCGCCCTGGGGAATGAAGATCACCCGCGTGACCGAAAAAAGCAGGACGAGTGCCAGGCCGAGAAGCGCATAGATCGCGCCGTTGGTGACACCATCCTGGATCAGGAAGGTCGCAATCATCGCGTCCAAGGAAATTTCCCCCGATAGCCGAAAGGCGCTGAAAAAGGCCCGACGCGAACGCCGGGCCTCGTTTGTTTGCTTTTTACTTGGTGATTTCGAACTTGCCGTTCTTCGCCGTGAACAGCACGACGGCGCGGTCGTCGAGGCCGAGGTGATCGTCGGCCTTGAAGTTGAAGACGCCCTGGCTTGCCGGGAACGGACCGCCGGTTTCGATCGCGTCACGGAGAGCCGCGCGGAATTCCGGCGTGCCGGGCTTTGCCTTCTTCAGCGCGACCGGGATGGCCTTCTTGAGGATGGCCATGGCATCGTTGATATGTGGGCCAAACTGGGTGCGGGTGCCGGGACCGAACTTCTTTTCGTAGGCCGTCACGTAGGCCATGCCTTCCGGCTTGGTCTCCGCGGTATCGGGCAGGGCTTCCGGCGCCATGGCCGGGCCGGAGGCGAAGATGGTATTGTCGGCAGCCTTGCCGGCGATGCGCAGGAAATCGAAGGTTACGGCGCCATGTGTCTGGTAGATCTTGCCGGTAAAGCCGCGTTCCCGAAGACCGATCTGCGGCAGTGCGGCGCCGGTGCCGGAGGCGCCGACGAAGACGGCGTCCGGACGGGCGGCCACGAGTTTCAGCACCTGGCCGGAAACGGAGGTGTCAGGACGGGCATAACGCTCGTCGGCGATGACCTTCAAACCGTATTGTTCGCCGATCGCCTTGAACTGGCCCATCCACAGGTCGCCGTAGCTATCCGAGAAGCCGATATAACCGACTGTCTTGGCGCCGTCGGCCTTCATCTTGGCAAACAGGTTCTTGGCGATCAGGCCGGCATCCTGCGGCATGATGAAGGTCCACTTGCCTTTGGAAATGTTCGGCGGCACCGGCGAGCATCCGAGATGCGGCGTGCTGCTTTCAGCTGCTACGCCGGCGACGGCGATCGAAGCAGGGGTCAGTGCCGAGCCGACCAACACGTCGACCTTGTCGTCGTTGACGAAGCGGCGGGCATTGGTGGTGGCGATGGATGGGTCGCCGGCGTCGTCGAGAACGATGACCTTCAGCTTTTCACCGCCCACTTCGGTCGGCCACAACTCGACCGAATTCTTGAGCGGAATGCCGAGCGCCGCACCCGGGCCGGTCGACGATATGGTCACGCCGATCGTGATGTCGGCCAGCGCAGAGCTTGCAAATAGGGACATGGACAGGGCGGCAACGGGCGCCATCCCAGCAAAAAACCGGTTCTTCATAGGATCCTCCCAGGACAAAAGCGGGCGATCTCCTCCCGCCCTGCCATTTGTTTACAGGGAGATTGTTTCTTTGTAAACAATTCTGATAATGGTTATGTGAAGCTTACGAAGGCCGGCCTGGACGCGGCCGGAGTGCGGAAGTCTCACTCGGCATCATGTCCCAGCAGCCGCGCCAAGCCGGCTTTGCCGTTCAGTTCCACCATCTCACGCGCCAACTTGGCGCGGCGCTCGATCAGTTCGAGCATCTCCATGAAGGCTGCGGTCTTTTCGGGCGGCAGATCGCCGAACATGTGTTTTTCAAGGGCATCGATGCCGGCCACCATCTTTTCGTAGACGGCCGTTCCTGCCACCGTCAGCTGGATCTGGGCCCATCGCGCATCACGTGCGTCGGCGCGCCGGTCGATCAGGTCGCGATCGACCAGTTCGCGGATGGCGCGCGACACCATCGCCTTGTCGATCGTCGTAAGCTTGCCGATTTCCATCGGCGAGATCGATCGATAGGTGCCGATTGCGGACATGACCCGCCAGATATTCAGCTTGAAACCGTTGGCTTCGCAAAGCAGGCTGACGAGCTTCATCATTTCCGCGTTGCTGCGCGCGAGCCGGTAGGGCACGACCTTGGAGAGCTTTCGGGGGGATGTGGGCCGTTCTTCCGTCATCCGATCAGGTCACCAGCGCCCGCTGTCTATATTCGGCGGTGTCCCAGAGGCGATTGGTCATGATGTCTTCGAGGATATCCACTGCTCCCAATACCTCGGCCTCGCCGATATAGAGCGGCGTGAAGCCGAAACGAATGGCGTTCGGAGCCCGGAAATCGCCGATCACGCCGCGCGCGATCAGGGCCTGCATGATCGCGTAGCCTTCATCGTGCAGGAAGGAAATCTGACTGCCGCGCTTCGTCCCATCGCGGGGAGAACCGAGATTCAGCATCGGGCAGCGCTTCTCGACTTCCGCGACGAACAGATCGCAGAGTTTTATCGATTGCCGCCGCAGGTCCGCCATGTCGACGCCGTCCCAGGCATCGAGCGCTGCGTCGAGCGCCGCAAGCCCGATGATCGGCGGCGTGCCGACCCGCATGCGGTCGATGCCGCTGCCCGGACGATAACCGAGATCGAAGGCGAAGGGCTGTTCGTGCCCCAGCCAGCCGGACAGCGCCGGCCGCAGCTTGTCCGCATGGCGCGGAGCGACATAGATGAAGGCCGGCGCGCCGGGCCCGCCGTTTAGGTATTTGTAGGTGCAGCCGATCGCTAAATCCGCGTCCGCGCCGGAAAGATCGACCGGCAGGGCGCCGGCCGTATGGGCAAGATCCCAGACAGTGATCGCGCCGGCGGCATGCGCCTTTTCGGTTAGCGCCTTCATGTCGTGCAGCCGTCCGGTGCGATAGTCCACCTCCGTCAGCATGACCACAGCGACGGTTTCGTCGATCGCGGCGTCAACCTCTTCCGGCTCGACGATCTTTAGCTCGTGGCCCTTGCCGAGCGAGCCGATCAGGCCCTGCGCCATATAGAGGTCGGACGGAAAATTGCCGCTGTCGGACAACACGACCTTGCGTTCCGGCACCAGTTCCAATGCCGAAGCGAGCGCCTGGTAGACCTTGATCGACAGGGTGTCGCCCATGACGACCGTGCCTTCCGCCGCCCCGACCAGCTTGGCCACCCGGTCGCCGATCCGCCGCGGCATCGTCATCCAGCCGGCCTTGTTCCAGCCCTTGATCAGCAACTGGCCCCATTCATCGGTCATCAGCCTGGTGACGCGTTCTCTGGCTGCAAGCGGCAAAGGTCCGAGCGAATTGCCGTCGAGATAGATCACGCCTTCCGGCAGATAGAAGAGCGAGCGGGTCTTTTCGAAATCCGTCACCGGAACACCTTGCTGTTCGAAACCAATCGTCTGAAGGGCGTCTAGCCCGGAGCGGCCCAGACTAAAAGCTGGCGAGGGACACGCAAGAAGGATTCGCGGCCCATTCGATTATTTGCCGGCGGCGGACGCCGAACGGGCGGTTGTGGCGCTCAAGGCGCTTTCAGCGTCCACTGGCTAACCGCGGGCAATCGCGTGGAAAAAGGCGCCGCTGACGAGGTCCCGCCGGCCGCCTGTCGGACCGATCGGCTTGCCGCCACCGTCGGCGATCGTCGCAAATGGCTGGTCGGTTCCCGGCGAAACAACGCTGGCATAGTGGAATTCATGGCCGCGGATCGTATCGCCTTTCCGGCCGAGCGGGCTGTTCTCGGCGATCTCCGCCTGGCGGTAACCGAGGTTCATCTTGCGTTTGGCAAAACTGGTGCGGTGGGACAGGAGACCGGTCATGGCGTGTGTCACGCCATCGGCATCCTCCAGCGTTTCGCCCAGTACCATGTAGCCGCCGCACTCGCCGTGAACGGGTTTTGTTTCCGCAAATCGCGCTAGGCCGGTCTTGAAATTCTCGGCTGCCGCAAGCCGTCCCGCATGCAGTTCGGGGTATCCGCCCGGCAACCAGCAGACGTCACAGCCGACAGCCGGCGCTTCATCGGCCAGTGGCGAGAAGGGTACGACCTCGGCGCCGGCGGAGCGCCATTCGCGCATCAGATGCGGATAGAGGAAGGTAAAGGCGGCATCCTGCGCCAGCGCGATCCGCTGGCCGGGCGGACGCAGTGATTTTTCCGTCGAGCCGCTCGGAATATTGAAGGGCTTTGCGGCGGCATAGATCGCATCGAGGTCGAGCGAGGCTTCCATGGCGTCGGCCAGCCGTTCGATATGCGCATCCATTTCCGGATGTTCGCTCGCCTGCACGAGGCCGAGATGCCGTTCGGGCAGAACCAGCGACGGATCACGCAGGATGGTACCAACGACGGGAATTCCGGCCGCCTGGATGGCATCGCCGCACAGTTTCTTATGTCGTTCGCTGCCGGCCCGGTTGAGGACGCAGGCGGCGATCTTCACGGTCGGATCGTAGTGAGCAAAGCCATAGGCGATTACGCCGGCGGTCTGGGATTGGCCGGAAACGTCCAGCACCAGCAGCACGGGTAGGCGGAACAGCCGGGCGAGATCCGAGGCCGCGCCAGAACGGTTCTCTTCGCTGACGATGCCGTCGAAAAGGCCCATGGCGCTTTCGATCAGAAGCAGTTCGGCATCTTCCGCCTGTCCGCGTGCCAGATGCCGCAGCAGGTCCGGCGCCATCGCCCAGCTGTCGAGGTTGAGGCCCGGCCGATGCGTCGCGGCCTCGTGGAAACCCGGATCGATATAATCCGGGCCTGTCTTGATGCCGCGCACCTTGACGCCGCGGCGGGCGAAGGCGCGCAGCAGGCCGATGGTGACGCTGGTCTTGCCGGAGCCGGAACGCGGCGCACCGATGATGAGCGCGCGGGCGGTCATGGCTTGCCACCCGACAAGACGGCCTGCATGGAGACGATCCGGCCGATGACGATCAGGGCGGGCGCGGCGAATTTCTGCCGCGCGACCTCGGCCTCGACCGTTGCCAGCGTTGCAGTCAGCGAGCGTTCGTCCGGTGTCGTCGCCGCCATCAGCACCGCGACCGGTGTTTCCGGCGATAGCCCGCCTTCGATCAGCAGCCTTGCGATGGTGCCGATCGTGCTGACGCCCATATAAACGACGATCGGCTCGCCGGTTTTCGCCAGCGCCTTCCAGTCCAGGTCGCCGGGACTGCCGGCCGCATGGCCGGTCGCAAGGGTGATCGCACGGCTCATCCCCCGCATCGTCGCGGGAATGTTGGCGGAAGCGAGAGCCGCCAACGCCGAAGTCATGCCCGGCAGGATGCGGAACGGGATGTTTTCTCGGGCAAGCGCCTCCGCTTCCTCGCCGCCGCGCCCGAACACAAAGGGATCGCCGCCTTTCAGCCGCAGAACACGCCGGCCCTTGCGGGCGAGTTCGATCAGCAGGCCGGTAATGTCGTCTTGGGCGACGGAGGGTTTGCCGCCGCGTTTTCCGACGAAGACAAGCTCGGCGGTCGTCGCGAGCGATAGTACGCCGTCGGAGACCAGCGCGTCATGGACGATCACGTCCGCCTTGCCGATCGCGTCGGCGACTTCCAGCGTCAGGTAACGCGGATGGCCGGGGCCGGCGCCGGCGAGCCAGACATGGCCTGGCTCGAAGACGGGTGCTGCGACGATAGTTTCGATGGTTTCATTCATATGCGGACCTTTGACCGGTGACGCTTGGCTCCGGTCGGGCTATAGAAACGGCCATGGAAGTGGATGGCAAGAACCTTCGTCGTGGCTGGACCACGGGAACTTGTGCGGCGGCGGCGAGCAAGGCGGCTTGTCTTGCCCTCCTTTCCGGTAAATTTCCCGATCCGGTCACGGTGACTTTGCCCGGCGGGCAGACGCCATCCTTCGTGCTTGCCGTCGAAGAAACCGGCGAGGGATTTGCGAGAGCCGGGATCGTCAAGGATGCCGGCGATGACCCCGATGTCACCCATGGAGCTCTGATCAAGAGCACCGTTCGGCGCGGCCCGGCCGGCAGCGGCCTCACTTTCAAGGCCGGCGAAGGCGTCGGCACCGTCACCCGCGCCGGCCTGCCCTTGCCCGTCGGTGAACCCGCCATCAATCCGGTGCCGCGCAAGATGATCGCACAGGCGATCGCAGAGGTCGCAGGCGGCGAGGCGGATTTCGAGGTCGAGATTTCCGTCGCCGATGGCGAGAGGATCGCCGAGAAGACGCTCAACGGCCGGCTCGGAATCCTGGGCGGCATATCGATCCTCGGCACGACGGGGATCGTCATTCCCTTTTCCTGCTCGGCCTGGATCCATTCCATCTGGCGCGGCATCGACGTGGCGCGCGCCGCCGGGCTCGACCATGTGGCAGGCGCCACCGGCAACACGTCCGAAAAGGCGGTGCAGGCGCATCATGGATTGCACGAGATCGCGCTGATCGACATGGGCGATTTCGTTGGCGGCATGCTGAAATATCTGCGCGACCACCCGGTGCCGAAGGTGACGATCGCCGGCGGCGTCGCCAAGATGACCAAGCTCGCGCAGGGCATGCTCGACGTGCATTCCAAGCGCGGGCTGGCCGATCTCGAGGCTCTGGCGAAACTCGCCGGTGAAGCGGGGGCGAGCGATGAGCTTGCGGCGCAGATAGCTTCCGCCAACACCGTATCCCAGGCGTTTACGCTCGCTGGCGAAAACGGACTGGCGCTGGGCGACCGGATTGCCGCGCTCGCGTGGAAGACCGCCGCCAAGGCGCTCAAACAGCCCGAGATCGCGCTGGAAATCCTGGTCTACGATCGCGAGGGCCGGCTGGTCGGCCAGACCGCGTTTACGCCGTCCGATCATTCGGAATCCTTGGTATCGGTCTGAGGCCAGCCGGGCCGGAAGCGGCGAACGTAATCGGCATTGTAGAGCTGGCTCTCGACGAAATCGGCGGCGCCTAGGCCTTTGCCGACGAAGATCAACGCAGTCCGCTCGGCGGGTTCCGCCGCCAGCTTCGCTTCGATATCGGCGAGCGTGCCGCGGATGATCCGCTCTTCTGGCCAGGAGGCGCGCACCACGATTGCTACGGGGCAATCGGCGCCATAAAACGGCATCAGTTCCGCGACGATGCGGTCGAGCGCATGGATGGCGAGGTGGATTGCCAGCGTCGCGCCGGTCGCACCAAAGGCAGCCAGCGTTTCGCCGTCCGGCATTTTCGAAGCGCGGCCGGAAACCCGGGTGAGGATCAGGCTCTGCGCCACTTCCGGGATGGTCAGCTCCCGTCTCAAGGCCGCGGCGGCGGCGGCGAAGGAGGGCACGCCAGGGGTCAGGGTGTAGTCGATGCCGTGCTTCTCCAGCCGGCGGATCTGTTCTGCGACGGCACTCCAGACGGAAAGATCGCCGGAATGCAGCCGCGCGACATCCCGGCCGGCCTGATGCGCCGCCATGTATTCCGCCTCGATATCGTCCAACGACAGCGACCCGGTGTCGACGATCCGCGCATCCCTTGGGCAATAGTCGAGCAGTTCCTTCGGCATGATCGAGCCGGCATAAAGGCAGACGGGCGAGCGGGCGAGAATATCGCGGCCGCGCACGGTGATGAGGTCGGCGGCACCCGGTCCGGCGCCGATAAAATGCACGGTCATGAATGGTCCTTCGAGCGTGCCAGCGCGCAGGTGGCGCCATCGGCGATCAGCCGCGCGACAATCAGTTCCGAAGCCTCGCCGGCAGCCGCCAGTGCCGCGGCCTCCGAAAGGCTCGGCGTGGCGGTTTGCGCAAGACTGTGTTTCGAAACGGTTCTGGTGCGGGTCTCTACCTGCTTCAGCGCCGCTTCGTCGAGAATGTGCAATGGCAGGTGCAGCCTGTCGGCAAGCTCGATCATTCCCGGCTCATGCCGCTTGATCTCGCCGGTTGCCAAAACGGACACGGATTCACGTGAAATATTGGCTTCAGCGCAGGCGGCAGCCAGCGCCGAAAGCAGCGTTTCCGCAGATGTGCCCTTCCGACAACCGAGACCGGCGGCAATCATGGCTTCACTCCGGGTTTCGTCCAGCTCCATTGGGTGACCGGCATGGCCGGCTTCCAACCCGACATGCCGCCGATCGGGGCTGCGCGTGAAACCTCCATGCGGATCAGTTCGCCGCCGCGTTTCGCATGCGCTGCCAGAAGGACCGCTTCCATCTCCAGGGTCACGGCATTGGCGACCATCCGCCCGCCGGGCTTCAGCGCATCCAGGGCCGTGTCGAAAACGCCGGGCTCGCTGCCGCCGCCGCCGATAAAGATCGCATCCGGCTGCGGCAGGTCGGCAAGCGCCGCTGGCGCCTGGCCTTCGACGATGCGCAGGCCTGGCACACCGAATTCCAGAGCATTCCGCCCGATCCGTGCTGCTCGATTAGCGTTGGCTTCGATCGCAATGGCTTTCAGGGAAGGATCGGCCAGCATCCATTCGATGCCGATCGAACCCGATCCGGCGCCGATATCCCACAGCAGTTCGCCGCGGTGTGGAGCCAGTGCCGAGAGCGTCAGCGCCCGGATTTCACGCTTGGTGATCTGCCCGTCGTGCTCGAACAGCGTGTCGTCCAGCCCGAAAGCCCGCGGGAGGATGCGAGCCCCGGCTTCGGCCCGCACCTCGATGGTGACGACATTCAGCACATTGATATCCGGTAGCGCGAACTCATCTGCCAGCTGCGAACGGATACGTTCCGCCGCCCCGCCCAGAGACTCCAGGACGGTTATTCGAGACGGCCCGAAACCGGTGCGGGACAAAAGCTCCGCCAGCGCCGCCGGCCCGTTCTCATCGGATGTCAGCGCGACGATCCGGCGCCCGGGATGCAGTAGAGGCCGAACGAGGTCGAGCGGCCGGCCATGCAGCGACACGGTTTCGATGTCCTGCAGTGGCCATCCAAGCCTCGATGCGGCCAGCGAAAAGGCCGAGGGAGCGGGATAAGCGGTAAATTCTTCCGGCGCGACATGGCGGGACAGCGTGGCGCCGACGCCGAAAAAGAAAGGATCTCCGGAGGCCAGCACACAGACCTTCTGGCCGCGTAGCGCCACGACGTCGCGCATCGTCGCGTCAAACGGTGCCGGCCATGGCCGGGCCTCGCCGGTGATCAGGGCGCCCGCCAATTCCAGATGCCGCCTGCCACCGAAGACAACGACTGCGGATGCAATTGCCGAGCGCGCATTGTCGCCGAGGCCCGGTACGCCATCCTCGCCGATGCCGACGATGGACAGCCAGCGGCTTTGGTTTAAAGGTTTCTGCGCTGATTCAGGAGGCATCTTGCAACGCTCCATTCTCATTCTCGGCGGCACGGCGGAAGCCCGCGCGCTGGCCGGTAAACTCGCCAGCGATCCACGATTTGCCGTGGAGCTGTCGCTTGCCGGGCGCACGCGCGCGCCGGCCGAGCAACCCGTGCCGGTGCGTGTCGGCGGTTTTGGCGGTGCCGAAGGGCTTGCCGCCTATCTCACGCAAAAAGACATCTCCATCCTGATCGATGCGACGCATCCCTATGCAGCTCAGATTTCCCGCAATGGGGCCAAAGCCGCCGAGATTTCCGGTGTCCCGCTTGTCGCCCTGCGACGGTCGGCCTGGGTGAGGCAGCTCGGTGATCGCTGGATCGAAGTCGATAGCGTCACCGATGCGGTCAATGCCCTGGGAGAGGTGCCGCGAAAAGCATTCCTGACGCTCGGCCGGCAGGAACTTCTGCCCTTCGAGGCCGCGCCCCAGCACCACTACCTGGTCCGCAGCGTCGATCCGGTCGAGCCGCCGCTTTCCGTCCCGAACGCCGTCTATCTGACCGCGCGCGGTCCCTTCGAACAGGCGGACGAGGCCCGGCTTCTGCAGGACCACGGCATCGAGGCGATCGTCGCCAAGAACAGCGGCGGGCTGGCGAGCTACGGCAAGATCGCCGCTGCGCGCGAACTCGGTATCGATGTCGTCCTGATCCGCCGTCCGGACCTGCCGGATGTGCCGTCCGTCGAGACCGTGGAGGAGATGCTCGCTTGGCTCGATCATGCGCCGGTGCCCCTGAAATAACGGGGGGAATAAACGATCGGCCGCTGGTTCTCCCGCTCGATCACCCGCGTTTCCGCAGTGCCGACGATCACGCATGTCGCCATGTCGGCCATATCGCCTGTCGCTTCCGCAAGCGGCACGATCCGGATGACTTCATCCGGCCGGCCGGCGGCGCGGCCGAATATCACGGGCACACTGCCGGGCAGATGGGTGCGCAGAATGTCGAAGGCCTCGCCGAGCTGATGCGGGCGCGCCTTGCTGATCGGATTGTAGAAGGCCATCACGAAACCGGCCGTCGCCGCTGCGATCAGGCGTTTCTCGATCACATCCCAGGGCTTCAGATTGTTTGAAAGCGAGATGGCGCAGAAATCATGACCGAGCGGCGCACCGGCCTTGGCCGCCACCGCCAGCATGGCGGTAATGCCGGGAACGACCGAAAAATCGATCTCGCGCCACAGGGCCGGACCTTCGTCGATCGCCTCGCAGACTGCGGCGGCCATGGCGAACACGCCGGGGTCGCCGCCCGAGACGACACAGACCTTGCCGCCGCCCGCCGCCATTTCGAGCGCGGCGCGGGCGCGCGCCAGTTCCTCCCGGTTATCGGATGCATGGCGGCGCTGGTCGGGGCGGAGGTTCAAACGGTCGATATACGGGAAATAGCCGAAAAAATCCTCAGCAGCCGTCACGGCGGCGGCCGCCTCCGGCGACATCTGGTCGGGATTGCCAGGGCCGAGGCCAACGACGGTCAGCGAACCCGCTTTCATGGCCGGGCCTTCCAGCCGGGCACGAGGACGATCGAGAAATAGGGAGCCGGGCTCTCGTCGCGCTCTTCCAGACGTTGTGCTGCGCCGTTCGCCATCGTGCCGCGCTCGACATAAAGCGCGCCGGACAGCTTGCCGACGGAGGCCAGCGCCCGGCGGATTTTTGGCAGGTTGCGGCCGACCTTCATGATCACTGCGCCGTCGGTGTTTCCAAGCCGCTCCGCAAGCTTCTCCTCGGACAGGGTTCCCGGCAGCACGCTTAAAATATCGTCGCCCTGGACGAGCGGCATGCCGGTCATCGACCAGCAGCCGGACATGGCGGTAACGCCGGCGATAACTTCCGCGTGGTAGCGACCGGCCAGGCGCACATGCAGGTGCATGTAGGATCCGTAGAACAGCGGGTCCCCTTCGCTCAGCACCGCGACGTGCCTGCCCGCATCGAGATGCGCGGCGATGTCGTCCGCGGAGCGGTCGAAGAAATCGGCGATCGGGCCGCGATAATCGGCTTCGTCCTTGTGGGTCTCGACCGTGACCGGATAGACCAGCGGCAGCTCGAGCGTACCCGGCCGGATATGCGCCTCGACGATGGCGCGGCCGTTGCCGCTCGAGCCCTTCTTGCAGAAGAAGGCGATCACATCCGCTTCGTGGATGGCGCGCACCGCCTTCAGCGTCAGCAGTTCGGGATCGCCAGGCCCGGTGCCGACGCCGATGAGCCTGCCCTTGATGAGCGCGGCGTTCACAGTCCGGCCCTCGCCAGCGCGTTGACGCAGGCAGCCGTCATCGCCGAGCCGCCCATGCGGCCGCGCACGATCGCATAAGGGATACCAAGTGTCGCTTCCATCAGCGCCTCCTTGGATTCCGCCGCACCGACGAAACCGACCGGCATGCCGATGATCGCAGCCGGGCGCGGCGCGCCGGCGTCGAGCATTTCGAGTAGGTGGAAGAGCGCGGTCGGCGCATTGCCGATCGCGACGACTGCGCCTTCCATCTCGTCCCAGAGATCCAGCGCGGCAGCCGAGCGGGTGTTGCCGATGGTTTTGGCAAGCTCGATCGTGCGGCCGTCGCGCAGCGTGCAGATCACCTGGTTATGGGCCGGCAGGCGGGCGCGGGTAATGCCGTGCGCTACCATCTCGGCATCGCAATAGATCGGCTTGCCGGCATGCAGCGCGCCGCGTGCTTGCGCGACGAAATCCTTGGAAAACCTGAAATGCTGAGCCGCCTCGACCAGCCCGCAGGCATGAATCATGCGGACCGCGATCTCGGCCTGTTCCGACGAAAAAGGCGAGAGGTCCGCTTCCTCGCGGATGATCGCGAAGGACTTTTCGTAGATCGCGTCGCCTTCGCGAATGTAATCGTAACTGTTCATGATCTTCCTGACGTAACGGCCGCAGCAAGCCGGCGCGGTCCCAGACGGGCGAGGCAGGCTGCGGAATTTTCGCCGGCCTGCCGCTCGTTACGGACGAGATCGGCGATGCGGCGAAGGGAGTTGTTGGTATCGGCAAAAGCGACCGAGGCAAAGGGCTCGTCGGCCGCTTTTCCTTGTGTGATCAGCGAAAGGCCGGCGGTGGTTCCGCAAAGTGCAAGCGCTGACGGCTGCGGATAGGCGCAGCCCTTGGGGCAGCCGGTCACGTGCAGCTTGAACGAGCCGTCCAGCAGATCGCCGCACTCTTCCGCGGCCTTGGCAGCGAGTTCGTGTGTGGCGATGGCTGCGGAATTGCAGGCGGGACTTCCTGAGCAGGCCGCAATGGCCGAACGCGGATCGCTCGGCGAGGTGATGAAGCCGTTGCTGCCGGCAAAAGCGGTGAGCGCTTCGCAGGCGGTTTGAGCGCCAAAAAACAGCAGCGAATGGTCGAAGGCCGGTTTCAGGGACTGTATTCCCAGCCGCTCGGCCTCGTCGCAAAGAGCGATCAGGCTCTCGGCGTTTGTTTGACCGAAGGCCGGGCCGATGCCTGCCGCGAAACGGTGGCCGGAGAGGCGGAAGGTACCGAAAGGCGAGGCTGGCTGACCGGGTGCGCCGTTCGTGGGCAAGCCGGCGGCGAGATCGCGTCCCCTCGCCTTGGGTCCCTTTTCGCCGAGCTTTCGAAGCAGCGCCAAAATAGCGGAGACGGCCTCTGTTTCACGTAAAACATTGAAAACGCGGCCGGCTGTTTCGGTCCCGCCCAAAAGCAGGGTCCAGCGGATGCCTTCATCGCTGGAAACGGCGGCAAGCCGGATATCGGCCAGGAGGCCGGAAAGCCTGAGCCGTCCGCCACCGTCAACCACCACCGACATTTTTGGTGCGAGGCCGGGGATGTCGCGCGCACCCTGGCGGATCGCCTCGGCTATCGGACGCGGATCGGCGATCTCGGTGTCGTCCATCCCTGCCAGGGGCGGAGTTTCGACAGCAAGTCCCTCGCGAAGCGGCAGGTTCAGCACCCGGACATCGGCATCGAGAACGGGAGCCGAAGTCTCGTTCAGTCCCCGGACCTGCAGGTTGCCGCGGGCGGAAATATCGAGAATGCCGTTGCCATGGCGCCGCGCCAGCCGGCAGAGCTCCGCCAGTTCTGCTGGCGTGATGACATCGATCAGCGCGACGCGGGCGAGGAGCCCGTCGCCGGTCTGCATCGGGGTGGACAGGGCGGGGCAGGCGCCGCGGCGCATATCCGGCGTGCTTCGATCGAGGAAAAGCGTCGTCATGCGACCTTCTCCCGGGTGAGCATTTCGAGCTCGGCATCCACCGCGTTGCGGCGGGGATGCCAGAGGCCACGGCGAAGCGCCGAGCGGAACCGCGCGGCCATGAAGCGGGCGCCTTCGGGGTTCTGGCTCAGCAGGAAGTCGCGGACCTTTTCGTCGCCGAGATAGGCGTCGTAGGTCGCCTCGATCAGCGATTGCGGGATGGCATGGGTGGTTTCGGCAAAACCGATCAGGCGGTCGACAGTCTCCACCAGCTCGGCGGCGCCGCGCGGACCGTGGCGCATCTGGCCGGCGATGAAGCGCGGATTGACGGCGCGGGCGCGCACCACGCGGGTTACCGCTTCGGAAATCGAACGGGCACGAGGTTTTTGCGGATCGGTCGTGTCGAGTGCGATCACATCCGCCTTGCCGCCGAGTGCCGCGACCGCCGCCGCAAATCCGCCGATGAAGGCGACATCGGCCGAGCCGTCCAGCAGGTCGCGGCCCGGGTCGTCGCCGGTATGGACGAGAAGATCGGCGGTCCCGATGCGGTTCGCGAACTGGCCGGGCACGTGGCTGGTATCGCCCTCCGCGCCGCCGAAGGAATGGCTCGTCGCATCAAGATAGAAGCGGCCCAGTTCTTCGCGTTCGCCCCAAGTGCCGTCGGCGAGCTTTTCCTCGATGCCGGAGCCATAGGTGCCCGGTGCCGAGCCGAAGATGCGTGAGGGGACGTGCCTGAGCGTTTGTGTCTCTTCGGCCAGAGGATTGTCGCCCGGCGCCTCCTCGCGGCTGGCGATGGCGCGCATCGCGGCGTCGAGCAAGGCGATGAGAGCCGGAAACATGTCGCGGAACAGGCCGGAAATCCTCAGCGTCACGTCGACGCGCGGGCGGCCGAGCGCTGCCGGCGGCAGGACTTCGATGCCGGTGACGCGGCCTGTCGCCGTATCCTGCACGGGTCTCGCGCCCATCAGCGCCAGAACCTGGGCCACTTCCTCGCCGCCACTGCGCAGAGACGCGCTGCCCCAGAGGTCGAAGACGAGGCTTTTCGGCCAGTCGCCGTGATCCTGGAGATAACGCCGCAGGATTTCATCCGCGGCGCGTTTGCCGAGTTCGAAGGCGGTCGGCGTCGGCAGGGTGCGCGGATCGCTGGCGAAGAGGTTGCGGCCGGTCGGCATGACGTCGCGCCTACCGCGCGCCGGGGCGCCGGATGGGCCGGGACGGATATGTTTTCCGTCCAGTGCGTCGAGCAAGGCTTGACGTTCGGTTTCGGCGCTGCGGATTCGCAATGGATCGTCATCGCCTGGCGCTGCCTGCCCAAAGATGTGCTGGCCGTCCTTGATCGCAAAATCCTTAAGATCACAGAGAAAGGCATCGATGCGGGTGAGCGCCGTATCCGGATCGTCACTGCTTGAAACGCCGGCCTCGCCGGCCAGTCCGGTGTTGCGGGCGGTTTCGACGATCAGCTTGGCCAGCCGGTCGCGGCGGCGGCGATCGAGCCCGTCGGCCTGGGCATACTCGTCGACCAGCAGTTCGAGCTTTTTCTGCTCATCGGAAAGTCCGGCACCGGCCAGAACCGGCGGCAGATGGCCGATGGTGACGGCGGCGATCCGCCGTTTGGCGACCGCCGCCTCGCCCGGATTGGAGACGATGAAGGGATAGATGACCGGCAGGCCGCCGGTGACGATCTCCGGAAAACAATCCTTCGACAGCGCCACGGTCTTGCCCGGCAGCCATTCGAGTGTTCCGTGCGCACCCACATGGACGATCGCATGCGCGCGACAAGTCTCGCGCATCCATTGGCCGAAGGCGATCAGTGCGTGGCGCGGAGGAAGGTCCGGGCTGTGATAGTCGGCGCGGCGCTGGGCGTTGCGGCCGCGGTCGGGCGCGAGCGCGACGGTGATATTGCCGAAGCTCGCGATACGGAAACGGAAAATGCCGTCTTCCAGGTCTTCATCGGCTTCGGGGGTACCCCAAGCCGCCTCCACCATAGGCACGGAGCTGTAGGCTGCGAGCGCATGGGTGGCGGATTTTGCACTCAGGTGATCGAGAAGGTCACGCGAGGTCTCGGGAATATCCGAAATATCATAGCCGGCTACGGATAGCTCGCGCATCATCACGAGTACGCTTTGCGGCACGTCGAGGCCGACGGCATACCCGGTGCGCCCCGGGGCACTCGGATAGTCCGGCATGAGGATGACGATCTTACGCTCGGCACGAGGTGCTGCCTTCAGCCGGACGAAGGCGGCGATACGGTCGACGACCTGTTCGACTCGGTCCGGTTCCGGCTGGTTGACGAGGTTGGCGGAGCTTTCGCCTGCCTTGAAGGAGATCGCGCCGGCAAGGATGCGTCCGTCGAGCTCGGGCAGGACGACGTGCATGGCGAGGTCGGCGGGGTTGAGGCCGCGCCGGTTCTCCGTCCAGCCATCGCGGCGGGTCGTAGCGACAACGATCTGGAAGACCGGCACGCCGGTGCGGTCGAAAATCGTTTCACCGTTGCCGTCGGTGCCGCTGGCAAAGGCGGTGGTGGAAAGGATGGCCGCAGATTTCAGGTCCGAGACGGCCTGTTCGACGAAAGCCAGTGCATCCGGCTCCTTCAGTCCGCCGACGAAGATCGGCACAGGTGCAAAACCGCGCTTTTTCAGCGCTTCGAACAGCGCTTCGATCGGCGCCGCGTCATTCGCAAGTAGCATGGAGCGGTAGAACAGGATCGGCAAGCGCGGCGCATCCGGCGCAAAGCAGGCCAGCAGGTCGTTGGCCTCAACGATGCCTTTTCCGGGCAGGTAGTAGCCAGCTTTCGGCACCGGGGCTGCCTGCAGCAGCGGTTCCGTTTTGCCTTCGGCCAGCGTCGTCAGCAACCTCGCCAGAAGCCGCATATTGGCCGGCCCACCTTCGCGGAAGCAGCTCAGGATGCCGGTGATCTGCTCTTCCGAAACAGTCGAGGCCGCGGTCAACCTTTCGTCGCGGATGCTGCATTCGCCGGGCAGCAGCGCCAGCGCGATCTTTTTCCGCTTCGCCATGCGCGAAAGCTCCTCGACGCCATAAGCCCAGCGGTCGTATCCGCCGAGAATACGCACGAGGATGACCTTGGCATGGGTAGCCGTCTTCTCGATCCAGAGATCGACCGACATCGGGTGGCGAAGGTCGGAGAGATTGGTGAGGCAGAGGCTTGAGGACCGCTGATGCTCGTTTCTACCGTGGTGACCCCCCTCTGGCCTGCCGGCCATCTCCCCCTCAAGGGGGGAGATCGAATCGCGGCCACGCCACGCCTCACTCCGGCGCTGGTTTTTGAGGGAGGCGGGTGCGTCTTGCTGATCTCCCCCCTTGAGGGGGAGATGGCCGGCAGGCCAGAGGGGGGTATCCAAACCGCCGTGCCCAGCCGAATTCCAGACGGCGGAAAGGCCGTTCAGGTCGCTACCGGAAAAGGACAGCACCACCACATCGGCCGGCGACTGGTTGAGGTCGACCGGTTCGATCAGGTCGTCAAGCGACGACGATGTGGTGGCGAGTATGTGCATCCTTCCCTCGGGCCTTCTTATGCGGCCAGCATCCTTTCGATCGCGGCGCGGTCGATGCCTTTTTCGCCGATCACGACAAGGCGGCTTGTCCGCGCTTCGCCGGGTGCCCAGGCGCGGTCGAAATAATGGTTCACGCGCGATCCTACCGCCTGAACCTGCAGGCGCATCGGCTTGTTCGCGACTTCCACGAAGCCTTTTATGCGCAGCACGTTTTCCGCCTCCGCCGTGGCGGAGATGCGGGCGGCGAGCTGTTCGGCATCGGTGACGGCGACCAGATCGACGACGAAGCTGTCGAAATCGTCGTGATCGTGGTCGAGTTCGTCGTCGTGATGGGTCTTGCGGTTTTCGATATCGTCCTCGACGGCAAGGCCGAGCCCGATCAGCACCGCCGGGTCGATCGCGCCATTGGCGGCCGACACGATTTTGACGGCGCGCGGCAGATGTGCGGACACGCGATCCCTGGCGGTCGCGAGGCCGGCGGCATCCAGGAGGTCGCTCTTGGTGAGCACGATCATGTCGGCGCAGGCCACCTGGTCCTCGAACACTTCCTCGACCGGATCGTCGTGATCGATGGAGCCGTCCGCGTCACGCTGCGCTTCCAGCGCCTTGTGATCGTCGGCAACACGACCTTCGGCGAGCGCCAGTCCGTCGACCACGGCAATCACCGCATCGACCGTTACTCGGGCTTTCACGTCAGGCCACTGGAAGGCCTGGACGAGGGGCTTCGGCAGCGCGAGCCCGGAGGTCTCGATGAGGATGTGATCGACGCGAGGTTCGATGGCCAGGATACGGTCGATCGCCGGCACGAAATCGTCGGCGACCGTGCAGCAGATGCAGCCGTTGGCAAGCTCGATGATGTTGTCTTCCGGGCAGCTTTCGATGCCGCAGCCCTTCAGCACGTCGCCGTCGATGCCGACATCGCCGAATTCGTTGACGATGATCGCCAGCCGCTTGCCTTTCAGGTTTTCGATCAGGTTGCGGATCAGCGTGGTCTTGCCGGCTCCCAGAAACCCGGTAACGACGGTGCAGGGAACGCGGTCGAACGAAACGCTCATGATGGCATGTCCTCGTGGTGATGAAAGGGTGGAATACGGGCCGTCATGCCCTTGCCGCGCAGGCAGGTCGGACGGCCGCGAAGGGGAAGGAAGCCGCGCTCGTCCTCGGCCAGCATCATCGCGCCGGTGACGATGTCCTCGACATTGTCGAGCGAGAGATGGCCGAAGACATAGGACCAGCCGCTCTTGTGATTGAAGGCGGCACTCGGGCTTTTTTCGCAATTGGCAAGGCAGGTGACCGGCTTGATCGCAAGCGGCTTGCCGCTTGCTGCCTCGCGCAGCGCCGCGATCAGTGCGATGCCCGGCCGGATTTCGCCGTCGGACGCGTCACGGCAATTGGTGCAGACGAAAATCGTCACATCTGCCAGGCCGGCGGTTGCCGGATCATCTGGTCGGTGGTCACTCATCGGTCAGCCGCGTTCCCGCCGGGGTCGAAAAATCGGGGCGCGGAGCAGAAGGTCGAAATCCCTCTGCGGTGATCGAGAAACTTCCTCCGGAGCACCCCGCCCGGTGAAGCAAAATTAATCGGACGGCAGGTCTCCTGGCTCGCGGGTCGTCGCCATTTGCCTGCCTTCCCAGGATACCGTTGGCCGGATTTCCCAGTGGCTTGACGGCCAAATGGCCGTTTTAGGCAATGGCTCGCCGCCTACAGTTGCGGGGGCAGCCGCGGCATTGATCCTGAATAAGGGATCGCACCGCATTCTCTCTTAGCCCTCCCCGTTGCCGGAAAGGGACCATCTCCTCTCAACTAAGCCCGGTCGCAGGCCCATGTCAATGCGTCGCAAAGGCGATTGCCGTGACGCCGAATTCGTCTATAGTGACCGAGCCTATGGTGCCCGAAAGGGTTTTAGAGGGAATGCGGTGCGACGGAATTCCGCCGTCCAACCCGCGGCTGCCCCCGCAACTGTAAGCGGAAAGTCTTCGACCAAAACGGCCGTCCGGCCGTCAAGCCACTGGGAAATCCGGCCAACGGACTCCTGGGAAGGCGGGAGAAGGCGTCCGATCCGCGAGCCAGGAGACCTGCCAGAGGCGGCAAAGAACGTGAACGGCCCTCGGGTGGAGGGCGAAAGGACGAGACCATGGTACTGAATTCTGCTGCAGCTGCAGTCACCATTTCCGCTTCGAAGATCATTCCCCTCAGCATGACGGCCTTGCTCGGCCTGTTCATCGTTGGCTTTGTCGGCTTCTCGCATCTGGAAGTCGTCCACAATGCCGCGCATGACACGCGCCACTCGCTCGCCTTCCCCTGCCACTGAGGAGTTCTCCCAAATGTCGTTGTTTCGCAACATCGTCTTCACGGCGGTGATCGCCGGGCTTTTGTCCGGATTGCTGCTGACCGTGATGCAGAGCTTCTCCACCGTGCCGCTGATCCTGCAGGCGGAAGTGTTCGAAAATGCCGCGCCCGAAGCGGGGCACAGCCATGACGCGGCGCCGGCAGCAGGTGCCACGGCATCCGCTGCCGAGCATCACCATGGCGAGGAAGCCTGGGCTCCCGCCGATGGCTTCGAGCGTTTCATCTACACGCTTGCGGCGGACATGCTGTCGGCTATCGGTTTTGCCCTTGTCCTCATTGCTGCCTCGGAAGCGTTCGGCGGCTTCAAGGGCTGGCGTGGCGGTCTGATGTTCGGCATTGCCGGCTTCCTCGCCGTCATCCTTGCGCCCGGCCTTGGCCTGCCGCCGGAATTGCCCGGCATGCCGGCTGCGGAACTCGGCCCGCGCCAGATCTGGTGGGTCTCGACGGCTGTCTGCACCGCGATTGGCCTCGGCCTGCTCGTCTACACACGCTCGGCCGTATTTGCAGCGCTTGCGATCGTGCTGCTGATGGCCCCGCATCTGGTCGGCGCGCCGCTGCCGCCCAGCCATGAAACGGCCGTCCCGATGGATCTCTATGCCCGCTTCGTCAACGCCGTCTATGCCACCAACCTGGTGTTCTGGGCGGTGCTCGGTGCGCTGGCCGGTGTCGTCCGCGAAAAGTTCCGCGCTGGCGAGGAGGCTTCTGCCGGATCTTCGGCGAAGCTCGTCTCCCGGTGAAGGAGATCGACGAGGCGTCCGTCGAGCGTCACCGCGCCAAGATGGCGAACCGCAAGGCGGTTCAGGATGCGGAAGTGGCAGAGAAGACCCAGGAAAAGGGTCTTCTCATCGTCCATACCGGCTCGGGCAAGGGTAAATCCACCGCGGCTTTCGGCTTGGCGCTGCGCATGCTCGGTAACAACCGCCGGGTCGGCGTCGTGCAGTTCATCAAGGGCGCCTGGTCGACCGGGGAGCAGCCGGCGCTTGCCGTCTTCGGTGACCGCGTCGTTTGGCACACGATGGGCGAGGGTTTTACCTGGGAGACCCAGGACCTGAAGCGCGATGTCGCGGCGGCGGAAAAGGCCTGGGAAAAGGCACTCGACCTGATGGCGGACGAGACGATCGGGCTAGTCATCCTCGACGAACTCAACATCGCGCTCCGTTATGACTATCTCGATCTCGACAGGATCGTCGCCGCGCTACAGGCACGGCGGCCGGATCTGCATGTGGTCGTCACCGGCCGCAACGCCAAGCCGGCGCTGATCGAGGCTGCCGACATGGTGACCGAGATGTCGCTGGTCAAGCACCACTTCAAGGCGGGCGTGAAGGCCCAGGCCGGCATCGAGTTTTAGCCATGGTTCGGGTCAAGCCAGCTCGGGCGCTGATGTTTCAGGGAACGGGCTCGGATGTGGGCAAGTCGCTGGTCGTGGCCGGGCTTGCCCGCGCCTTTACGCTGCGCGGCCTGAAGATCATGCCGTTCAAGCCGCAGAACATGTCGAACAATGCCGCGGTCACCGCGGATGGCGGCGAAATCGGCCGGGCGCAGGCGCTGCAGGCGCGTGCCGCCGGCGCACCGCTCAGCGTCCACATGAACCCGGTGCTCCTGAAGCCGCAGAGCGAGGTGGGTGCGCAGGTCGTGGTGCAAGGCAGGGTCGAAGGCAATGCCAAGGCCGCCGAGTATCAGATACTCAAACGGACGCTGATGCCGCGGGTTCTCGAAAGTTTCGGGCTTCTTCGCAATCAGGCCGATCTGGTGTTGATCGAAGGTGCCGGCAGCGCCTCGGAAATCAATCTTCGCCAGAACGACATCGCCAATATGGGGTTCGCGCGGGCCGCCGACGTGCCGGTGGTGCTGATCGGCGATATCGACCGCGGCGGGGTGATCGCCAGCCTTGCCGGCACCAGGCTGGTGCTCGATCCCGAAGATGCGGCAATGATCCGGGGCTTTATCGTCAATCGGTTTCGGGGCGACCCAGCCCTGTTCGCAGACGGCATGCGGATGATCGGGGAACTCACGGGCTGGCATTCGGTCGGGCTGTTGCCGCATTTTGCCGATGCGGCCCGGCTGCCGGCCGAAGATGCGCTCGGCCTCAATACGCCTTCCGTGCGGAAGGCTGGTGCGAGGATCAGGATCGCGGTGCCGATCCTGCCGCATATCTCCAATTTCGATGATCTCGATCCGCTGGAAGCGGAGCCGGATGTCGATCTCATCCGGGTCCGGCCGGGGCAGGTCATTCCCGGCGATTGCGATCTCGTGCTGCTGGTGGGCTCGAAGGCGACGATATTCGATCTGCGGGCGCTGAAGGCGGCAGGGTTCGACGTGGATATTGCGGCGCATGTTCGGCGCGGGGGGCGAGTTTTGGGCCTTTGCGGCGGTTATCAGATGCTTGGTAAAGCGATTTCCGATCCGGAAGGAACGGAAGGACCGCCGGGCTCGATCGAAGGGCTAGCCCTGCTGGATGTCGAGACGGTTCTCGCGGGCGATAAACGGCTGGAGGCCGTTGCGGGTGCGAGCTTCGACGGAATCTCCCTGTCCGGGTATGAAATGCATATCGGGCGAACCACCGGTGCCGATTGCAGGCGGTCTTTTGCGACAATCGGCGGTAACCCGGAAGGTGCGATATCGGCGGATGGCCGGGTCTGGGGCACTTACCTCCACGGTCTGTTTTCCGACGACCGGCAGCGGTCGGCCTGGCTGACGCGGCTTGGTGGCTCGGCATCAGGCCTCGATTACGAGGCAGGCGTGGACGCGGTGTTGGACCGGCTGGCCGGCCATATGGAAAAGCATCTCGATCTGGATGGGCTGCTCAAACTTGCCAGATGATCCACGCCAAAAGGCCGAAAAGGCCGATCAGCAGAGCGTCGGCGACGCGGGCGAGTTTCAGCGCGCGGCGGATGTCGTCGTAGGTGAGCTCGGAGCGCCCGCCCTCGCCCATGAACCGTGCCTCGATCATCTGTCCGCCATAGCTGCGCGGCCCGGCGAGGGCGATGCCGAGCGCGCCGGCCATCGCCGCTTCCGGCCAGCCGGCATTCGGCGACCGGTGATGGCGGGCATCCCGCCTGATGGCGCGGATCGCGTTGCCCGGCGAGGCGTGATCGATGAAACCCGCAGCGACCACGAAAAGAAGGGCGCTCAGGCGCGAGGCGGGCAGGTTGATGAGATCGTCGAAACGGGCCGCCGCCCAGCCGAAGGCTTCGTAACGCGGCAGCTTGTGGCCGATCATGCTGTCGGCGGTATTGGCCGCCTTGTAGCCGACGCCGCCCGCAAGACCGCCGATCCCCATCCAGAAGGCCGGCGCCACGACGCCGTCCGAAAAATTCTCGGCCAGGCTCTCGATCGCTGCCCGGCAGACGGCCGCTTCGTCGAGCTTTTCCGGATCGCGCCCAACGATTTTCGAGACCGCTTTCCGCCCGGCATCCAGGCCTCCGTATCGCAGCGCCGTCGCGACGGCCTCGACATGGGTTTCAAGGCTCTTCTGCGCCGGCAAGCTCGCAGCGATCAGAACCAGCAGGATCGGCCCAAAGGGGATCATTCTCAGGTCGTATTCGATCACCAGGCCGAGCAGGATGGTGATGCCGAGAAGTGCCAGAAGCGCGTATACGCCCTTTCGCTTGCGCGTGGAGAAGTCGTCGCTTTCGCGGTTCAGATCGCGGTCGAGCCGGGATATCAGTGCGCCGATCCAGGTGACCGGATGGCCGATGCGCCGGAACAGCCAGTCCGGATAACCCACGATGCGCTCCGTGATCAGGGCGAAAAATGCGAGAAGGAACATGAAGTTGGCAGGCCCTGAGATTGGCGATGAAATTGGCGATCCGATACAGCACGGCGGCAATCTTTCCCGCGCCCGGACGCTGTTTCGCCACGCGCCTGAACCCTGGGTCGATCTCTCCACCGGTATCAGCCCGCATTCCTATCCGTATTCGCCCCTGCCCGACAATGCTTTCGCGCGACTGCCCGACGTCGCATCGGCGGAAAGGCTGAAGGCCCTTGCCGCCGCTGCCTACGGCGCGCCGTCGGTGGCACATGTCGCGGCGGGGCCGGGAACGCAGATCCTGCTGCCGATGGTTGCCGATCTGATCGCCCGGACAGGCCGGGCTGCGGTTCTTTCTCCGACCTATGCGGAGCATGCCCGAGCGGCTCGGCTTTCCGGTTTCGAGGTCACCGAAACCGACGATCTGGATCGGCTGGCGGAAGCGGACCTCGCGGTCATCGTCAATCCCAACAATCCGACCGGGCGCATCGTCCCGCGTGCCGACCTTCGGGCGCTCGCAGCAGTCATGCGCGCGAAGGGCGGGCTGCTGGTCGTCGATGAAGCGTTCATGGATGTCTCGGACGCGTCGAGCGTCACCGACGCGGTGGATGCCGGCGGGCTGGTGGTGCTGCGCTCCTTCGGCAAGTTCTACGGCATGGCCGGCCTTCGGCTCGGCTTCGTGATTTCGCATCCGGAAACCGTGGCGAAAATCGAGAACCGGCTCGGTCCCTGGGCGGTGTCCGGTCCGGCATTGCACGTGGCGAACGAGGCACTCGCCGATGTCGGATGGCAGTGCGCGATGCGGCTGAGGCTTAGAGAGGATGCGGCGCGGCTGGATGCCCTGCTCGGTGCTGCGGGAATACCCGTCACGGACGGGACGTCGCTGTTCCGCTTCATCCGCGATCCGCGCGCGCCGGCGGTTTTCCGGCATCTTGGAGAGCGGGGCATTCTGGTGCGCCGGTTCGAGGAACGGCCCAATGATCTGAGGATCGGCCTTCCCTGCGAGAACGACTGGCCGCGGCTCGAAGGAGCCTTGAAAACTATTTAGCCGGCGAAGTGAATTTGTCGTGCCAGGCGATCTGGGCATTTGCATTGGGCAAAGCAGTTGCCTCGTAGACGCCACGGGCCACGGCGCGGGCGGTCACCAGCGTCGCCAGATGGCAGATTTCCATGAAATCCGATGGCTCGCTCAGCGGTTTCGCACCGGTCGCCGTCGAAAAGATCGTGTCGCCATCGAAGGGCAGGTGCGCCGGCAGGATCGCCCGGGCGAGGCCGTCATGGGCGAGGATGGAAAGCCGGTGCGCCTGTGCCTTGGTCAGCACGGCATCGGTGACGATGACGCCTATCGTCGTCGACGTCACATTGCGGCCCTTGAGGCGCATGCGATTGTCGAAGGTCGGAGGCATTCCAAGCCCGCCGAATTCATTGCCTTCTTCAAAGGGAGCGGCCCAGAAATGCGGGCCTTCGCCAATCGTCGCCGAGCCAAGGGCATTGGCGGCAATCAGTGCCGCGACCGTATGGCCTGTCGAAGTCCGGGCGCTTGCCGAGCCGATGCCGCCCTTGAACGTCGCCGTCGTGGCACCCGTTCCAGATCCGATGGTTCCGAGTGCGAACGGACCCTTGGCGGCGGCCCTGAACGCTTCGTAGCCCATCTCGCGATAGGGCGAGTGAAGACCCCAGTCCTTGTTGCCGCCGTTCAGGAGATCCATCAGGATCGCCTGCGGCACGATCGGCACGCGGACGCTGCCGACCTGGAAACCGCGGCCGATTTCGCGCAGGCCCGACTGTACGCCGCCGGCCGCATCGAGACCGAAGGCAGAACCGCCCGATAGCACGAAGGCATCGACCGTCTGCACGGTCATGGACGGATCGAGCAGAGCTGTGTCCCGCCCGCCCGGGGCGCCGCCGAGCACCGAGCCGGAGGCGATTGCCGGTTCGTCGAACACGATCGCGGTGACGCCCGAACCCAAGGCAAGATCGGTGGCATGGCCAACGGCCACGCCCTCGATATCGGTCAGCAGGTTCAGCGGTTCGGCCATCGGTTATTCGATGTCGAACTTGACGCCCTGCGCGAGCGGCAGGGTGCGGCCGTAGTTCAGCGTGTTGGTGGCGCGGCGCATATAGACGCGCCATGCGTCGGAGCCGGATTCACGGCCGCCGCCGGTTTCCTTCTCGCCGCCGAACGCTCCGCCGATTTCGGCACCCGAGGGGCCGATATTGACGTTGGCGATGCCGCAATCCGAGCCGCGGGCGGAGACGAAGGTTTCCGCCTCGCGCATGTCGTTGGTGAAGATCGAGGAGGAAAGGCCCTGCGGCACGTCGTTGTGCAGGGCGAGCGCCTCGTCAAAGCTCGAATACTTCATCACGTAGAGGATCGGGGCAAAGGTCTCGTCCTTGACCGGACCGGACTGGGCCGGCATCTCGACGATCGCCGGGCGGACGTAATAGGCGTCTGCCGCCTCGTCCTGGTGAACACGTTCGCCACCGGTCACCTTGCCGCCTTCGGCCCTGGCGGCTTCCAGCGCCTTCTGCATCTTGTCGTAAGCGGCCTTGTCGATCAGCGGGCCGACGAGATTGCCGTTTTCGAGCGGGCTGCCGATCGTCACGGACTGGTAGGCCTTGGCGAGGCGCGGCACCAGCGTTTCATAGACGCTGTCATGCACGAAGAGGCGGCGGAGCGAGGTGCAGCGCTGGCCGGCCGTGCCCATGGCGGAAAAGGCGACGCCGCGGAGCGTCAGGTCGAGATCGGCGGTCGGGGCGACGATCGCGGCATTGTTGCCGCCGAGTTCCAGCAGCGAGCGGGCGAAGCGCGACGCCAGCCGCGGGCCGACAGCGCGGCCCATCGCGGTGGAACCGGTCGCGGAAACCAGCGGGATCTTGTCGTGGTCGACCAGGACTTCGCCGATATCGCGGCCGCCGATCAGGACGGTCGAGAGGTTCTTCGGGGCCTTCCCGCCATCCGCGACGAAACGGGCGAGCGCCTTTTCGAAGATCGCCTGGGTGGCGAGCGCGGTCAGCGGGGTCTTTTCCGACGGCTTCCAGACGGTGGAATTGCCGCAGACGATGGCGAGCGCCGCATTCCAGGACCAGACGGCGACCGGGAAGTTGAAGGCGGAAATGATGCCGATCGCGCCGAGCGGATGCCAGGTCTCCATCATCCGGTGTTCGGAACGTTCGGTGGCGATCGTCAGGCCGTAGAGCTGGCGGGACAGGCCGACCGCGAAATCGCAGATGTCGATCATTTCCTGCACTTCACCGAGGCCTTCGGAGGTGACCTTGCCGACTTCGATGGAGACCAGCCGGCCGAGTGCGGTCTTGGCCGCGCGCAGTTCCTCGCCGAGCAGGCGGATCAGTTCGCCGCGCTTCGGAGCCGGTACCAGCCGCCACTCGAGGAAGGCCGCGTGGGCGGCATCGATCGCCTTTGCGGCGCCTGCGGCGGTTTCTTCGCGCAGTTTGCCGATTTCCAGGCCGGTGATCGGCGAACGGACGGCGAGCGTGCCGCCGGTATAGCTTTCGGCTTTCACGCCGAGATCGCTCAGGATGGCTTTTACCTCAGCAGCGAGATCGAGAGTGGCGAGCGTCATGTCAGTCTCCGGATGTGTAATTTTCATCAATCTACAAGTCGGTGGCGGTTTCGCAATCAGAACCGCTCGCCGGCGAAATGGGCAACCTGCGCGCCCGTCTCATAATAGGCTTCCTTGATGGCGCGGAAGGCCGGTTCCCGCGGGTCCGAAAGCGGCAGGGGCAGGTCGACCTCGGAGACCTCCCCGAGGATATGTTTTGCAAGCAGCATGCCGAACGTCGTGCCGGGCGCGATGCCCCGGCCGTTATAGCCCGAAAAACCGATCGTGTTGCGGTCGAATTTGTGGAGGCGCGGCAAAGCGTTGTCGGTCATGCCGATCTTGCCGTACCACTCGGCCTCGAATTCCACCTCGCCGAGCTGCGGGAAGATGCGCTTCAGCGAGCGCCGAGCCCAGCTCTTGTGGATTGTCGTTCCTGTTCCGCGCAAGGCACCGACCGAGCCGAAGACCAGCCGGCCTGCCTGATCCATGCGGAAGGAAGAGAGGATTTCCTTGGTGTCCCAGCAACCCTCGCGCCCGGCAAGGATGGAGCGGCGCAGGTTGTCGCTGAGCGGCGTGGTGGCGAGGTTGAAATAGGGCAGGTGCACCTGTTCGCGGCGTACCTGTTCCCACGGACCGGTGCTGTAGGCATCGGTTGCGACGATCACCCAGTCGGCGGTCACCTGACCGGAGGCCGTCTTGACGAACTTTCGGCCCTCGACCTCACCGGTGCTGGTGACAGCGCTGCCTGTGTAAAGCCTGGCGCCGGCCTTCACCGCGGCATGGGCAAGACCGCGGGCATAGGCAAGCGGCTGCAGTGTTCCGGCGCGCATGTCGAGCAGCGATCCAGAGTAGACCCTGGATCCGACGCGGCGCTCGGTCTCGGCCGCGTCGAGCAAAGTCACCGGGGCGCCGCGCTTCTGCCATTGGCGAGCGCGCTCCTCCAGTTCCTTCAGTCCCTCCGGGCCGACCGCGCAATGCAGCGTGCCGTTCTTTTCGAGCTCGCAGGCGATGGCGTGTTTCTCGATCAGTTCGCGGACGAGAGCGGGGCCGTTGCTGAGCAGATCGAGCAGGCGTTCGCCGTAGATCGGGCCGAGTTCCTTGGGAAAATCGTCGGGCATCACCCACATGCCGGCATTGATCAGGCCGACATTGCGGCCGGCGCCGCCGAAACCGATCTCCGCGGCTTCGAGCAGCACGACGTTGGTTCCCGCTTCCGCGAGATGCAGCGCCGCCGAAAGGCCTGTGTAACCGCCGCCGACAATCACCACATCGGCAGATATCGCCTCCTCCAGCCGGGTGGTGGGCGGCGGGGCGGGGGCGGTCTTTTCCCAGAGGCCGTGAGAGCGGGGATCGTTCAGCATGATGATTGTCCGGGAGTGTTGGTCGCCAACTCTTTACAGGGAGCCGTTATCGATGAATATCGACATGTTCTCAACAGATCATTCGCTGGAGGAATGACATGCTGCCGCCCCGGCGCTTTCTTCCGTCATTCTCGCTGCTCTCCGCCTTCGAGGCGGCTGCCCGCACCGGCAGCGTCACGGCGGCGGCAAACGAGCTCGGCCTGACCCAGAGCGCCGTCAGCCGTCAGATTTCGGCGCTGGAAAAACAGCTCGGCGTGGCGCTGTTTTTACGGGAGCGTCAGACGATCCGGCTGACGCTTGCCGGAGACGGTTATGCCCGCGAGGTGCGGGAGGCGCTCAGGCGCATTTCGCATGCATCGCTGAACCTCAGGGCCAATCCCTCCGGCGGCACGCTGAATCTTGCCATCCTGCCGTTTTTCGGCACGCGCTGGCTGACGCCGCGGATCGGGCGTTTTCTCGATGCGCATCCGGGCATGGTCGTGAACCTGATCACACGGCTCGAACCGTTCGATTTCCGGTTCGATACGCTGGATGCAGCCATTCATTTCGGTGCGGCTCGCTGGCCGGGCGCGGCGCTCACCTTCCTGATGGATGAGGAAGTGCTGCCGGCCTGCAGTCCGGAATTCAAAGCGCGGCATAATCTTCAGACACCGGCAGATATGCTTCAGGCACCCCTTCTGCATCTCAATACGCGGCCGGACGCCTGGGAATTGTGGTTTTCCAAGAACCGGATCGTCTTCGACGGGCTGCACGGCATGCTGTTCGACCAGTTCATCACCATGGTCGAGGCGGCAACCGCCGGCCTCGGCGCTGCGCTGCTGCCGCGGTTCCTGATCGGCCGGGAGCTGGAACAGGGCCTGCTGGTGCCGGCCGTGGACGCCGAGAGGATGGAGACCGGCCAATACCATCTCGCCTATCCGCCCGACCGAGCCACCTATCCGCCACTTGCAGCTTTCAGGGAGTGGATCATCCAGGAAATCCACAGGCAAGAGATTCACCACGATGCGCTTGCGAACGGCGGTCGCATCGGCCAATAGTCGGACATGTCCATCATGATCGCTTAGGCGATCCGACCGACGGGAAGACGTCCATGAAACCTATTTTCGTCCAGCTCCGCTGCAAGCCCGGCAAGACCTACGAGGTTGCCGACGCCATCTACAAGACCGAACTCGCCTCCGAGCTTTATTCGACCAGCGGCGAATGGGACCTGCTGCTGAAGGTCTATATCAAGGACAATGACGAGATCGGCCGCTTCGTCAACGAGAAGATTGCCTCCATTCCAGGCATCGAACGTTCGTTGACGACGATGACCTTCACCGCATTCTGAGCGCAATAAAAAAGCCGCCCGATGGGCGGCTTTTTTTGGTGGATTTCAAAAGATCTCAGGCATGCGCCGCCGAGGCGCTGTTGCGCGAGCGAACCAGCTCGCGGATCGCAAGACGTACCTCGTCGGCAGAGCCGAAACGTTGTTCGTCCAGATCGATGACATGGAACTTGACGGCGATGAACTTCAGCCGATCCGCGTCAGGAATGACAATACCGACGGGTTCGCCGCCGAATTCGATTACTTGCTTCTGCATGGCAGACTCCCGCTATGACTGCTTGCGACGCAGCTCTGGCGAATGAAAATTTTCAGGAACGATTGAACTGAAGCGTTACATTCGACAGCACGGAAGGGAGCGGCGATCCGTGCCATTCATTTTGAACGCGGCCTCACCAAAGGTGGCGACGCGGACGAATTTAAACATGTCACTCTCCCTTCATGGCGTTGCGCGAAAGTCGGCGAGACTCAGCAGGCCGAATGAAAATCATCTGTAGGCGAATCCCACAAAATGATCAACGAAAATCAGTCTACCTAGAATTTTTTTCCGACTGATGACAGGAAGAAGGCTGAATTGTGAAATTTCATTCGCGATTCTTAGCCGTTGCCCGTCAGCCCTGACATAGGTGGCTTTTCCACCCAAGCAAGGATCGGGAGTGGAAAATTTCCGGCAAAGACCGGATCGGCCAGCTCAAATTTCCGAGAGCAGGGTCTCGATCCGATCCACTAACCCGTCCGCGCTTTCGCGGCTGAGGCATAGCGGCGGACGCAGGACAATGCGCTTCGGTATGCTGTCGTCCACGATAAACCCGGGTCGCAGTCGTTCGCCGAGGTCCGCCGCCTCGTCCGCCAGATCGACCACGAGCAGCAGGCCGCTGCCGGCCACGGCACGGATCGCCGGAAAGCGTTCGGCAAGGCTTTCGAGCCGCGTCTTCAGATGGCCGCCGATCTCGCGGGTGTTCTCCCGCAATTGTTCTTCCCTGATGACATCGAGCGCCGCTGCGGCCGCAGCGGCCTCGACCGGAGAGATCGCCCGCGGACGAACGTCCGCGGCAAGGCTTGCCGCGATTTCGGGCCGTGTCAGCAGAAGCGCCGGCGCCCCTCCGTCCGGCCCGTCTGCGATCAGAAGGTCAGGCGCCAGGCCCCGGTGCGAGAAACCCCAGATGTGGTGGCCAAGACGGCCGTAGCCGGCTCCGGTTTCGTCGACGATCAGCAGGCCGGCCTTCTCGCCAAGTTCGGCCAGCGGCTCGTCCAGGTGCAAGGCCTCGTCGTAGCCGTTCGCGAGCACGGCTGCGACGTCCTTGAGATCGTGGATCATATCGGCTGCGGTGCCGATGGTGGGGACAGTGAAAAGGTCCGGATCGCGACGGTCCACCCGGAAACCCGGCAGGCCGATGATCCGGGCCTTGTTCGTGTGAGCGCGGACGAGCCGGAAGGCGAGATCCAGAGCGTCGCCACGGCTGGAAGCAAACGCGACATGGCTCAACCCTTCAGGCGCAAGCTCCGCCAGTTGCGCTCGCAAGACCTCCTCCGGCTCGGATGGTTGGCCCGTGGCGCGGTTGAGCAGGATGGTCTGGCGGTAGGTCGCGGCGGCGAGGCGCGGATGTCCGTGGCCGATCAGCGGCGCCTGGCCGCCGAGATCGAGCGCGGTGCGCCCCGTCGCGTCGAAGAGATATTCCCTCCAGCCGCGGACGGGCTGATCGGAATGTTTCGGAGCCGGGGCATTCGCATCGATGCCGAGCAGCGCAGCGGGAGAAGGATATAACCTCGACCACGTGCCGACATCGTTCGGCGTGCAGAAAAGCGGCGGCACGAGATCCGCATCGAGGCAGAACCGGAGCCGCACGCCGCCAACGGAGTTATCCGCTCCGGCGATTACGCCGAGCGGATCGCCGGCGGCAAGCTCCGTCTCTTCGGCAAGCGTGCATTCGAGGCCTTCGACATGGAGGGTCAGGTCGCGCCCGACAAGGACAAGGCGGGGACCGGCACTTTTCAGCGTTGCCGCGAAGGGCGCCACCGCCGCCGTCCGGGCGGGTAGGCAGGCATCGATGTGGAGTGCGAAACTTTCCGGCTCCTGTTGGGGGTCAGTGCTGCTTTTCGAAAGCCGGTATTCGCCGTAGCGGGTGCTGGCGCGGCTGGTTTCCCGGGCGATATGGGCAAGCAATTTCCAGTCGTTGTCGGCATCCGTCCAGTTGCCGCCGTAGAGGAGCGGGCTGGTGACGCTGAGGTCCACCATCCGGAAGCTGTCCGGGTCGATATCGGGCAGGAGCCGACCGATTTCCGGCAGCGATTTCGTCATTCCCGTGGCATCGAGGATGGCTGCAAAGACCTGTGCCGGGGAAACTGCGGTTGCGCCATTGAGCACCGCACGGCGTTTCTCGGTCTCCTCCTTTGCCTGCGTGTCATCGGGCGACAAGGCCTGCTGGCTCTCGGCTTCGGCGGCGAGGATGCCGGTGCGGGCGACGACCAGCGGCCACAGGGCTTCGAGTTCGGCCAGGGTGAACGGATAGATCTCGTGGTAGGCGCGGATCGCCGGCAGCAGGGCGAACGGATCTCCGTCGCGGTCCGCGAGCAGGTAGGCGCAGGTATTGGCAAAACCGGCGACGAGCCAGCCGTTGGAAATACCTGAGAAATCCGTCACGCCGGTCGGCATCCACGTGCCATCCGTATCTTCACCGATGACGGTTCCGGCGTTCAGGTTCTGATGTGCGGCCGCGACCCTGAGGCTTGGGCCGAATGGCTGGATGCGCCGAAGCGCCGTCACCATCGCCTTGGCGATCACGTCGCGGATTTCCTGGTCGGCGACGGTGGACAGAAGCGAGACCGTCTGGGGGCCGGCCTTGCGCAGGTCGCCTTCCGGCTCGCGCTCGAGGACCGGATGTTCGAAATCCTGGAGGCTTTTCGCAAGCTCGGCCGAGATCGATCCGAAGGCGGCGACGGATCGATCCGACAGTTTTTCACCGGTCGGCGGCGACGCACCTTCGAGGAACGTCAGGAGGCGAACACGCCGGTCTTCCCCGCCGAGCGGCAGGACAAGCATGTCGCCGCCGTCTTTGGTCATCACGGGTTCGGGAACCCGCGGCCCATCGGGACTGCGCAGGATATGGCGCATCAATGCGTGTTCCGCTTCGATCTCCTCGATGGGATCGTTGGCGGGCGATATCTTGAGCAGATAGCGTAGGTGGCCGTTGTCGATCAGGAAGTAGGGGTTCTGCCGTCCTTCGATCGGGAAGATCTGCCCGGAAAGCCCGTAGTGGTCGCGTAGAACGTCCTCGATCGCGTCGATCGAAAGGTCGTTTGCAGAAGGCTCGATGAGTTCTGGCAGGACGTCGGACATGAACCTCTCCGGAAGGGCGCTTCCGAAGAGGATAGAGCGTTAAAGGCCTGCGTCCATAGGCCTTTTCACCGACATCGGCTGGGTCTTAGCCCATACGCTCCGAAGCGTAGGAACCGGGGCTCGGCGGGAAGACGACGGTACGATTGCCGTTGATGAAAGTACGGTGATGGATATGGGCGTGGATGGCGCGCGCCAGGACCTGGCTTTCAACGTCACGGCCGAGCGAAACATAGTCGTCGGCCGACTGCGCATGGGTGATGCGCACCGTGTCCTGCTCGAGGATCGGGCCTTCGTCGAGATCGGCGGTGACGTAATGGGCCGTCGCGCCGATCAGTTTTACGCCGCGGGTATAGGCCTGCTTGTAAGGGTTGGCGCCCTTGAAGCTCGGCAGGAAGGAGTGGTGGATATTGATGATCTTGCCGGACATCTTCCGGCACAGACTGTCGGACAGGACCTGCATGTAGCGGGCCAGCACGATGAGTTCCGTGCCGCTCTGCTCGACCAGATCGAGAAGCTGGGCTTCGGCCTGCGGCTTGTTTTCCTTCGTCACCTTGATGTGGTGGAAGGGGATGTCGTTGTTGACGACCTGTTTCTGGTAGTCGAAATGGTTGGAGACGACGCCGACGATATCAATCGGCAGCGCGCCGATCTTCCAGCGGTAGAGGAGGTCGTTCAGGCAGTGGCCGAAACGGGAGACCATCAGGAGAACCTTCATCCGCTCATCGGTATCGAAGATCTCCCATTCCATCTCGAACCGGCCGGCGATCGGCTTGAAGCCTTCGAGCAGCGCCGGACGCTCGGCGCCTTCTTCGGAGAGAAAGCTGACGCGCATGAAGAACTTGCCCGTGTCGAGGTCATCGAACTGCGATGAGTCGATGATGTTGCAACCCTTTTCCGCCAGAAAGCCGGAAATCGCCGCGACAATGCCGCGCGTCGTCTTGCAGGAAACGGTCAGGACGTAGTTGTTCATGCAATTCTCCCTCCTCTGCCATCGGTCGGCCATTCCGTGTATACATAAAATTGGTGCCGGACAATATCCAGCCCCTATAGGATAGGAAAATGCCTAAAGAGGCCCGAGCTTGGTTCTATAATGTGTACAGACAGCTTTGTTTGTATGTCCAGCAAGCTTCTTACCTCTCGACCTTAAAGCCAGCCACCCAAAATTCCGTTCCCTTTGCGCCGTCGGCGCGCGCATCACCGCCGCGGAAGCCGCTTCGAGCAACGATTCGCATTTACTTACCGTTATGGTGGCGGGTTGCGGTTTCGCACTGGAGGAAGACTTGGAGCAGAGGTCCCGAAAAGTCTGGCAAAATCAGTGACCGGCCCAAATCCAGGTTCTCCCTCGCGTCTTTTCGGAACAGTTCCGCCTGCGATCGGTAAAATCGCCCCTGATAGTTTAAGTCTTTATCAGCAAGACCGGGCGTATTGCTGTTATAGTGATGGAAAAACTGCCGGCATGGCTATGATGCACGCCCGAAATAAATCCCCGTCCGCCGGGGAGATATCGCCGCTGCTACCACGCTCGGCTTCCGAACCGTTGACCTTCAATGGCACGGTCGGGCTTTTCACGCCGCCGTCGAACGGTACCCGGCCGTCAAGCACTGCCGTACTATTCGCCAGTCCCTGGGGGCTGGAGGAAATGTGCACGCGCAAATTCTGGCGCATCATTTCCGAAAAGCTCGCCGATCGCGGCATTGCCAGCCTGCGGTTCGATTATCCCGGCACCGGCGATGCGCTTGACGATATCGATTTCAAAGGCGGGCTTTCCGTCTGGTCCGACAGTCTCGTTTCCGCTGCCGCGCATCTCAAGGAGCTTTCCGGCTGCGAGCGCATCGCCGTCATCTCGCAGGGGCTGGGGGCGCTCGTCGCCACCAGGGCCGCCGAGGAGATCGAGGCGCTGGACGCCATCGTTTATATGGCGCCGGTCGTTTCCGGCCGTCTGCATATCCGCGAGCTCGCGGTCTGGTCCAGGGTGGTCGACGAAAATCTGGGCCTTACCGAAGCACAGCATAGTGAAATCGGCGTCTCTATCGCGTCGCTCACCATGCCCGGTGAGATCGCCGACGAGGTTCGCAACGTCAATCTGTTAAAGGTCGACCGGCCGCCTGCGCCACGCGTGCTGGTCATCGGCCGGGCCGATCGGCCCTCCGACAAGGAGTTTGCCGTTCGGCTGCGCGCGCTTGGCGCGGATGTCGATGAACAGGCTTTCGAAGGTTACGACAAGCTCGTCTCAAACCCGGTGATCGTCAAATTACCGCTGACAGTTGCCGATAATCTGACGAACTGGATCGCCGCATTACCGTCCGGACCGGCTGCTTCCGCGCCACCACGCCCGCCAGTGTCGGCGGCCCCTCTCGCTGGCGACGGCTTCACCGAAACGCCGGCACGCTTCGGCCTCAACAGCCGCCTTTTCGGGGTTCTCTGCGAACCATTGCACGATCGCGCGGGCGCAACGGTGCTTTTCCTGACATCGGCCTATGACCGGCATGCCGGCTGGGGCCGTTCGACGGTAGCGCTTGCTCGCGCGCTTGCTCGTTCCGGCATTCCGTCCTTGCGTTTCGACACGGCCAATGTCGGTGACAGTCCGCCGGTGCCTGGTCGGCTGGACCAGGTTCTCTATCATTCGGACCAGAATGCCGACGTCTCGGAAGCGATCGATTTCCTCGAAGCCTGCAACATGACACCGGTCGTCGCCGCCGGCCGCTGCAGCGGTGCCTTTCTCGGCTTCCAGGCATCACTGGTCGAACCACGCATCGCCGGCAATGTCTCGGTCAATCCGGCGGTTTTCCGCTGGCGCCCCGGCCGCTCCGTCGAGGACATGATCGTCAATGGCGCGCGCAGTCTTCGGGACTACCGCAAGCGGGCCTTGCGGGCCGATACCTTCAAACGCATCCTGAGGGGCGAGGTCAATACCGTCGCTGCCGTCCGCAATATCGCCAAAAGTCTCGGCAACCGGGCCAAAGGCAGGGTCTTTCACGCTTTCCGCGGATTCCTGCCGGAGGGGCGGGCGATCTACGGTGCTTTCCGCACCCTCCACCAGCGTGGCATGCCCGTCTCGTTGATTTACAGCGAGAACGATCTCGGTCTCGAACAGTACGATTTCTATTTCGGCCATGACGGGGCGGGCTTGGCTCGCTTTCCAAACGTATCGCCGAAAATCATTCCGGATGCCGATCACAACCTGACGCCCGAGCATGCCCGCAAGGTCTATCTCGAGGCATTGAGGGAAATGGCTTTCCGGTTTCCTCTGGAAGAAGACGTCTATTCAAAAGTGGACGGATCGGTCGCCGCCGAGTGATCGGATCATGCCAGCGGGTCGTTCGGTGGTTTTGGAAAGCGCGGCAAGGCCGATACGCCTGATTGCGCCCGGCGCCAGATGGAATCCATTGTCCGCCGCGCGGTAATTGTCGCATTCGATGCTGACCGTCTGCGCGAAGACGTCGGTCGAAATCTCCAGCCAGAATTCTCCCTCGTCCCCGGTCACCGACGCCGTGATCTCGGCATCATGAAAAGCATTGGCACGCCCGAGCGGAAAATGGAAAGCTTCCGAGAGGATCTCGCCGGTTTCCTCATGCCGGATGCGCGCCACCGTCACATTGTGGGAAGGCGGGCCAAAACGATAGGCGTAGTTCGCGTCGAAGAAGGCACCGAACAGGTCGGTCGAAGCAACGCTCTCGCTGCTTCCGGCTTTAAGTGTCAGATCGCGGCGACCCGATACGACCGGCATCCTGCCGTCCCGAAGGCAGGCGATCTCGAGAACGACCGGCAGATCGGTCGGCGTTTCATTGATAAGGTGAATATCCAGCCCATTGGTGCCCTCGTCGGCAAACACGACCTGGATCGGCCGGAAGGCGCGCTTCAGCGCAAACCAGGCTGGTTTCGGCCTGCCGTCGACGCCAACGACGCCCCAACCGGGGCCGGGCATGACATCCTGGAAAGTGAAGGCGAGCGCGCCGTTGCAGGTCGAGCCAGGCCGCCGCCATTCGGCGAAAGCCGCCTCCATCACTTCGCCGGTCACGGCACGGGAAAGGGCGAGATAGCGTTCCGGCTGCTGCGCTCTCAGCGCCAGGGGATCGACACCGTAGAGCGTGCCCAGATAATGGTCGCGCACGTCTTCGAAATCCCAGTCTGCTCCGATGTCGCGCGGGATCCCGGCCTTGCCGCCGGCGAGGGTTTCCGACGCGGAGAGGTTGGAGAAAGCCAGGCACTCGGCTGCGAAACGGACGTTTGCCCGCCGTGCATCGTCGATCGGCCGTTTGTAGGCCCCGACACCGTAATAATGGGCGACACCCGCATTCGGATAAAAAGGCAATGCGCCGCCTGAAGGGGAATTCGCCACATAGGGAAGGTCCGGCCGGCACTTGGCTGCCAAGGTGCCGAGGATCTCTTCGCAGAGCGGGCCTTTCCAGATGCGTTCCGGCAGGCCGAGCATTGCGCCCTGCTGATAGATCTCGCTGCCGCCGCAAAGGACCGCGAGCGACGGCGAGGCTTGTGTCGCCGTCAGGAACTGCTCGACCTCGGTTTTCACGTGAATCATGAAGTCCGGATCGCCGGCGGGATAGTCGAAATTGGCGAACATCAGGTCCTGCCAGACCAGCAGGCCGAGTTCGTCGCATAGCGTGAAGAATTCCGGGCTTTCATAGGTCGCGATGCCCGGAATGCGGATCATGTTCATGCCCGCTTCTTTCGCGAGCCTCAACCAGGATTCGTAGCTCGCGCGGTCGCCAGGCAGCTTTGCGATGTCGGCGGAAGTCCAGACGGCACCGCGGCAGAATATTTTCTGACCGTTGACGACGACGGCGAAGTCATCGCCATCGGTGCCGCGATCGACCGTCAGGCTTCGAAAGCCGGTGCGAACGATCGGGAATTCCTTGTCCTCGACCTTGAGTGTCACGTCATGCAGTGCCGGCTCGCCGTGGGTATGCGGCCACCAGGGTTTTATCTCCGGCAGACAAAGCTCGGCCGAATATCGTCCGCCGTCGTTCGTGAAGCGCGCCTCGGTGCCGTTGCAGACAAGCCGGAAATCCCGGGGCGGTCCGTCGAAAGCAAAGCCGACATTCAAAATGCCTGTTCCGCTTCCATCGAGCGTCGCCGAAACCGCAAACTCCCTCTTCTCTCCCGCGGGGAGAAGGTGGCCTGTGGGACCGGACGAGGGGGGCGAAGCCAAGCGGCTATCGTTGGCACGCGTCACCGAAACCGGCCGCCAAGGCCCCACCGCATGAATTTCCGGGCTCCAACCGGGCATGAAGCCCAGCGCGGTGGTACGGATCAGCCGAAGCCCCTGCTGGTTCATCAGCCGCGGTCGCCAGCGGGCGCGAGGTCCGGTCCTGCCCAGATGCGGTCTCAAGGCCCGAAAGCAGATCGACAGTGTTTCCGTGCCGGTCAACTCGACCGCAACGTCGTGGCTTTCGAACATGCTGGCCGAGGACAGGATCAGTGTCTCGTCGAGATACACTTCGGCCACCGTCGCGAGGCCCGCAAACCGCAGGATTGCCGGTCCCGGCGTTTCGCCGGCAAGCGAGCGGCGATACCAGGCATCCCTGTCGATCAGCGGTTCGGGATTGTTACGGTCGAAGCGGCCTGCGGCTTCCAGGGCGGCGGCGACCGTGCCGGGCACCATGGCCGGCAGGTATTCCAGATCCGAAGGAAGGTCGGCCGACAGGGTGTAGGCGCCTGGCTCCGTCAACGTCAAAGACCAGCCTTCGGCAAGAAGGCTGGTCTTTGATCCGATCGGGATAAGAAGGCTCACGCGGCCTCGCGGGTCTGGGTCAGCGTCGAGGCCAGGTCGCGCATCAGCAGATCCCAGGCATCAGCGGCCGGATCGAGCGCCGTTGCGAGCGGCTCGAACTTCTTGCGGGTAAGCGCGCGGGCAAGTTGGAACTGGGTGGATTTTGCCACTTCCGAAATCTTCAGCGCCTGCTGTTCTGACTGAGCGAATGCGTTGGGGTTCAGCCATGCGAGATGGCTCGCCAGAAGCTCGAAATTGGCGCCGAGCTGGCGGAGCGTGTTGAACGCATATTTGTGGAAGAAGCCAAAATCCCTGTCGGCAATCTGCTCGACCTGCTTCGGGAAAACTTTCGCAAAGGCACGGATCGGATTGTCCTCCGGCCGCCGGGCAAAATGATGCCTGAGCAGTTTCCATGCGGTCTCGCGAATTTCCCTCGCATCCGGATAGGCCGCGGGGAACTTGGCGAATTCCGTATAAGGCAGGAAGGGCAGCGCGTCCGGGGCCGCGTTCAACTGGAACAGGCCATCGAAATCTTCGCCGGAAAGGGTGAAGAAGCCGCCATTGTGGAAATAGTCGAGCCCGCGGCTTTCGAGGTCGAGCCGGTTGATCGCCACCGTCGTTTTCCCGTGCTCCTGGCGATAGGCGACGCCCCGCGTATCGGGCAGATAAAAGCTGTCGAGCTCGAGCAGCGTCAGCCGGCCGCGGTGGATCTGCTCTGCGACATGCCGTTCCGGCCGGTCGAAGATCGCCAGTTCGGTCACGCGAATGCCGAACAGGGTTTCGAGATCCTCCAGCGGCACCTTGAAGAAGGTGAACTGGTCGCCTTCGAAATCCTGGGTCAGGGTGAAACCAAGCATCGCTTCCGGCGGCAGGCCCTGCGCCGAAAGCACTTCGATCCACAGATCGACGTAACAATTCGTCTCCGGCCACATGCGCTCGGCTGAATGCAGCGCATGCGTCGTGTAGTTGCCCGGATCGAGCGCGGGAAACACCGCCGTCATGGGATCAGCCCCAGAGCGTGGCACGGACGTGTTCCGGCCACTCTTTCACGTCCAGACCGTGGGTGTGGAAAAGCGCAAGCGCGATCCGTTCCAGGCCGAAACCGACGCAGGCCGTATGCGCGACGCTGCCGTCTTCCAGGTTGAGGCCCCATTTCAGGCCGAAACTGTCCTGATGATAGTTGAAGCTCATGCAGGCGGTCGGCTGGGCGACGGAGGTGATGGGGATCAGCAGCTCGAATTTCAGGTTCTGGTCGCGCTGGTTGTTGACCAGCATCTTGCCGGCGCGGCCGAAGAAAGGGTCGTTGGCGATGTCGATGGTAACGTCAAGGCCGACAGACTTCATCATCTCGACGCCCCGGTCCATCCACAGTTGGCGGAAATCGGTCACGTGTTGTTCGGTACCCATGCAGACATATTCCCGCATCCGGAAAAGCTGCTGGCGGGCCGGATCCTTGGAGGGTTCGTGGCGGAAACAGTAGCTCTGCAGGTCGAAAAGACCGCCGCCGGCGGGCAGGTTGCCCCGGCGTGCAACGGTCGGGTAGAGCGGATAGCAGGCAGCCGGCGTCAGCACGATGTCGGTCGCTTCCTGGCCCTTGGTCCAGTCCTCGTCGCCAACTTCCATGCATTTCAGCAGGCTCATGTGGTCGAGCTCGTTGCCGCAGAACGAGTGCACCGTGCCGGCGAGCTGCGGAAAGCTCTTCATATAGCCGCTGGTCTCGAAGAAGGCACGGTTCATGCCCGGCGGGAAGCGCATCGCCTCCGCACCGTCGGCACCGCCGACCTTGTCGATCAGCCGTTCGAAGGCGGCAATGACGTCTTCGAACTGGCCGCTGCGGCCATACAGTCCGTCGACGCCGGTCTCGATCAGCAGGCCTGCATCAAACAGGCGGTCGAGAAAGGAAACTTGCAGATCCATGGATTCACCTCATTCTTTAAATAATTACATCTGAAGTGATGGGGCGTCAGCCGAGCAGGCTGGTGTCCGGTTTCTGAACGAGCAGCATGGTCGACGTATTGCCGAGAATGCGGTCGTTGGAAATCATCAGCTGGGCGGAATGCGCGTCGCGAAGATGCCGGCCGAGACTGTAGGGCGTGCCGTTCTTGTAGCCCATGATGCCGCAGATGATCATCGCCTGGTTGATGATGGTCAGGATCGTCTCGGAAGAGGCGAGCTTGATATTGTTCATGGCGATCGAAAAGGCCATGGACGACAGTTTGTCGGGATCGAGCTTCGCATCCGCGTAGGTCTTGAGGCCCGACAGGATATTGCCCTTGAGGAGCTGCAGCAGGTTCGACGCTTCGGCGAGCCTCAGCGCGCCGGGCGGCTGGGTGCCATTGGACTTGCGGGCCGCGGCGCGCACGAAAGCCTGGGCGCGTAGTACCGCATCAGCGGCAATGCCGTACCAGACAGCGCTCCAGAGGAGATGCGAGGTGGCGAGCATCGACTGCGCCGCGATTTCGGCGAACGGTTTCGGGAAAATCTGGACCGAAGGTGCTTCGCCATTGAAGAGGAAGCCGTCGGAGCAGGTGCCGCGCATGCCAAGCGTATCCCAGTCGACGGTCTTCTGCAGGGTATATTGGCCCTGTTTGAAGACGGTCATGACCTGGTCGGTCGGGGCGGCCTTCTCGTTCGAGCGCGAGGTGATCATGATGACATCGGCGTGGGCGCCGTAGGAAATCACCGTTGCGTCCTTGGTCAGCCGGCAGACGTCGCCGTCGACCTCGATCGCGCAGATCGAGTTGCGCATATTGCCGCCGATGCCACCTTCGGTCGTCGCGGAGGCGACGAGAAGCTGGCGGCCGGCGAGCTCGCGCATGAAATCCATGTGCCAGGCGCTGTCGCCCCCGTGCACCACGAGGCTCGAAACCTTGATCTGGTGCATGGCGAAAACCATGGCGCTCGAGGCACAGGACTGTCCCAGGATGGAGCAGACCTCGGCGATCTCGGTGATGGAAGCGCCCTCGCCGCCGAATGCTACCGGGATCTGGATGCCGATGAGGCGTTCGGCCTTCATTGCATCGACCGCCTCGCGGGGGAAGCGGCCGTCATGGTCGACGCGTTCGGCGAATTCAGCCGCCACGGCCGCCACGCGGTGAGCGCGGGCGCTGAGGCTCATATCGGCGGCAAAGACGGGAAGGTTCATCTCAGGCGGCCTCGGAGGCTTTCAAGATGTGAGAAACCGTGTGCTCGATCGCCGCAATGCTGGCGAAGGACTTGCGGTTCAAAAGGCTATCCGGGAATTCGATGTCAAAGGCCTCTTCCAGGCCCAACATCAGCTGCACCGATGCGAAGGAGGAAAGCCCGGCTGCATAGAGATCGGCAGCATCTTCCAGCTCCGTCACGGCGACCGGAAGGCCGCCCACCCGTGTCAGCAATCCGCGAATGGTCTCGTTCATCTCGACATCTCCCGATCGTTCGAATTCTGCGCTCATCGCTAGGGACGTTATCGCGCAAGATAGCATAAGATTCCGGTAATAAACGTCATCAATTTGGAGCTGCGGGATTCGTTAAAACTCGACCTATCGACGCAGGCAGGGACCGGCTTGACATGCGCGACCGGCAGGTTTCTGATGGCCTCATTCACCAGGGGAGTCCCGCCAAGGGGCTGAGATACTGCTGGTCGGACCGGCTTTGGCCGCCCGAGGCGCAGTGACCCGTTGAACCTGATCCAGTTCATACTGGCGTAGGGACGGTGCGAGCGCTGCGGCAGCGAGGACGGGAAACCGTCCTTCGGATTCCAACGTGTTCTTCCATCATTCCAACTCTGGAACTGGGTCTCCAAACGTCAAACCTTGGAGCCTTGAACCATGAATATCGCAACCACCAAGCTCACCCCGGTCGTCACCACCGGCCCGCTTCCCGCCTCCACGAAAGTCCTGAAAGCGGGAACGATCCATCCGGACATCCGCGTGCCGATGCGGCAGATCGCATTGCATCCGACCTCCGGCGAACCTCCCGTTACCGTCTACGATTCCTCCGGCCCCTATACCACCGAAGGTGCCGCGATCAGCATCGATGCAGGCCTGCCGCGCCTGCGCGAAAACTGGATTTCGGCCCGTGGCGATGTCGAAGTCTATGAGGGCCGCATCGTCAGGCCGGAGGACAACGGCTTCGTCTCCGGGAGCCGTCTGACGCCGGAATTCCCGGTCCGCAACCAGCCTTTCAAGGCGAAGGCGGGCAGGGCCGTCACCCAGCTCGCCTATGCGCGGGCCGGCATCATCACGCCGGAGATGGAATTCGTCGCCATCCGCGAGAACCTCGGCCGGCAGGCGGCCCGGGAACCGCTCGTCCGCGCCGGCGAAAGTTTCGGTGCCCATATTCCGGATTTCGTGACGCCGGAATTCGTCCGCCGGGAAGTCGCGGAAGGCCGGGCGATCATTCCCGCCAACATCAACCACCCCGAATCCGAACCGATGATCATCGGCCGGAATTTCCTGGTGAAGATCAATGCCAATATCGGCAATTCTGCCGTCACTTCGTCGATGGCCGAAGAGGTCGAGAAGATGGTCTGGGCGATCCGCTGGGGCGCCGACACGGTCATGGACCTGTCGACCGGCCGCAACATCCACAATATCCGCGACTGGATCATCCGCAATTCACCGGTGCCGATCGGCACGGTGCCGCTCTACCAGGCGCTCGAAAAGGTGAGCGGCATTGCCGAGGATCTGACCTGGGAGGTTTATCGCGACACGCTGATCGAACAGGCGGAGCAGGGCGTCGACTATTTCACCATCCATGCGGGGGTGCGGCTTGCCTATATTCCGCTCACCGTCAATCGCGTCACCGGCATCGTCTCCCGTGGCGGCTCGATCATGGCCAAGTGGTGCCTGCATCATCACAGGGAGAGTTTTCTCTACGAACATTTTGAGGAAATCTGCGACATCGCCCAAGCCTACGACGTCTCGTTCTCGCTCGGCGATGGCCTGCGCCCGGGTTCGATCGCCGATGCCAACGACGCGGCGCAGTTTGCGGAACTGGAAACACTCGGAGAGCTGACGAAGATCGCCTGGGCGAAGGATTGCCAGGTGATGATCGAGGGCCCCGGCCATGTGCCGATGCATAAGATCAAGGCGAACATGGACAAGCAGCTCGCGGTCTGCGGCGAGGCGCCGTTCTATACGCTCGGGCCGCTGACCACCGATATCGCGCCGGGCTATGACCACATCACGTCTGGGATCGGGGCTGCGATGATCGGCTGGTTCGGCACCGCCATGCTCTGCTACGTGACGCCCAAGGAACATCTCGGTCTGCCGGACCGCAACGACGTCAAGGTGGGCGTCATCACCTACAAGATTGCCGCACATGCCGCCGATCTCGCCAAAGGCCATCCGGCCGCCCAGGTGCGCGACGACGCGCTGTCGCGTGCCCGATTCGAGTTCCGTTGGGAAGACCAGTTCAACCTTTCGCTCGATCCGGAAACGGCGCGTTCGATGCATGACGAGACGCTACCCAAGGAGGCGCACAAGGTGGCGCATTTCTGCTCCATGTGCGGCCCGAAATTCTGTTCGATGCGGATTTCCCACGATATCCGCGCCGAGGCGCAGAAGGAGGGCCTGGAAGCCATGGCTGCGAAATATCGAGATGGCGGTGACCTCTACATGCCGGTCGAGAAGGGATGAGCCAGCCATACGTCCTTCGATGTCGAGGCGAGTTCATTCGCCGCTGCCTTGCCGGGCGTCTCTCCCTCAAGGGCAGGGCGATTACATATGAAGGTATGGGGCGGCGCGTGGAGCCCCTCCCCCTTGTGGGGAGGGGCTGGGGAGGGGACTTCATCCAGCATCAAAACCCTCCCGCCTGCCGGCCACCCTCCCCACAAGGGGGAGGGTTAAGAATGCCGCGCTGCCGCACATTCCATATGCGATCGCCCCAACCTGATGGGAGATGCCCGGCAGGCAGAGGAGGCTTACACGGCACGGCATATTTTTTCGGTTTTAGTTTCCCCGCCCTTCAAACCCATGCCTACAATCCCCTCGCTTCCGTCGCCGGAGTGTTGCGCGAGACGTTCGCGGGCAGGCGGGAGCCGGCGCTTTCATCAAAACCGTAACGTGCGGGGAGGGTGGAAGAGGTGAAAGCCATGGAGTGCGCGTCGCAAGACGACCATTCCTATCAAGCCTCCCCCGGACAGCCATGTCCGGTTCGGTTGAGCCGTGCAAGTGGCAGGATTTCCCGAAAGGAGATCGTGAATGAAGCCACGCAGCGAGGCGAGATGATCACCTGTAGAGGCCGGAAGCCTCGAAAAGACGCCGAAGGCCACGCGAATGCGGAGCCATACTTTTATTTTACTATGAGGTTCCGCATTCGTGTGGGCTCTCCAGAACACGGGCAAAAGCTGTCGCGTGAAGGCAGACGCGTGTCACTTCGGAGGATATTGATGTTCTTCGCCGCGGAAATCGCTGACGGAATAACAGCCGCTTTCGCCGCGCACGGCGCTTTCACCGATCACCGCCTTGCCGTGGCCGCCGGGGATATCCAGGACATAGGTCGGCTGGCAGAGGCCGGAGATGGTGCCCCGGAGCGCCGAGACGATCTTCTGGCCCTCGGCGATATCCAGCCGGAAGTGGCCAGTGCCAGGCGCGAGATCCGGATGATGAAGGTAATAGGGCTTGATCCGCGTCTCGACGAAAGCCTTCATCAGGTCGCCGAGCACCGCCGGATCGTCGTTGACGCCGCGCAAGAGCACCGTCTGGCTCAGCATCGGGAAGCCGGCATCGACCAGGCGGGCGCAGGCGGTGCGGGCGGCTTCCGTCATTTCGCGCGGATGGTTGGCGTGCAGCGCGATGTAAACCACCTTGCCGCTTTCCTTCAGTGCCGCAATCATTGCCGCGTCGATACGGTCCGGTTCGACGACGGGCACCCGCGTATGGAAACGGACGATCTTTACATGGGATATCTCGGCAAGGCCGCGCATCATGGCAGCGAGCCGCCTCGGCGAGAGGACCAGCGGGTCGCCGCCGGTGAGGATCACTTCCCAGATCTCCGGATGCTCGCGGATATAGGCGAGCGCCGCCGACAGTTCCTCGGGCGCCAGCGTTCCGTCGCCTTGTGGCCCGACCATTTCGCGGCGGAAGCAGAAGCGGCAATAGACCGGGCAGATATGCACGGCCTTCAGCAGCACCCGGTCCGGATAGCGGTGAACGATGCCCTTGACCGGGCTGTGCGCCTGATCGCCGATCGGGTCGGCACGCTCTTCCGGCGTCGTCAGCAGCTCTGCCGGATCGGGCACGAATTGCCGGGCGATCGGATCCTGCCGGTCTGCGCGGTCGATGAGCGAAACCACGGTCGGCGTCAGGGCGATGGCATAACGATCCGCCACCGCGCGAATGGAGGCAAGGTTTTCCGGTTCGACCAGCCCGGCGGATACCAGCTCATCGGCGGCCTTCAGTGAACGCGTTGCGGTCATCCAAACACCTCCGCGACCGGCGCCCACATGACCTGTTCGATGCGGGTCGCGCCCGTTGCCAGCATGGCGAGCCGGTCGAAGCCGAGTGCCGCGCCGCTCGCGTCGGGCATGATCGAAAGTGCATCGAGAAAGTCTTCGTCAATCGGATAACGTTCGCCGTAGATGCGGGATTTTTCGGCCATCTCGTGCTCGAAACGGCGGCGTTGTTCGCCGGCGTCGGTCAGTTCTCCGAAGGCGTTGGCAAGCTCGACGCCGCAGGCATAAAGCTCGAAACGTTCGGCGACGCGCGGATCACGGGCGGATGGCCGGGCGAGCGCTGCCTCGGAAACAGGGTATTCGTAGAGGATCGTCGCGCGGTCCTGGCCGAGATGCGGCTCGACTTTCTCGACCAGAACCTTGCTGAAGAGATCGGCCCAGGTGTCGTCTTCGGCAAAGCGGATATCGGCCTTTTTCAGGCCGGCCGCCAGGAGATCGCGGTCGGTTTCGCCGTTCGTCGCCACGGAGGCGAGCAGGTCGATGCCGGCGAACCGGTCGAAGGCGTCAGTGAGCGTCAGGCGTTCCGGCTCGGCGAAGGGATCGATTTCCATATCCCGGAAGACAAAGCGTCCCGTCTTGGCGGTATCGGCGGCCAGAGCCAGCATCTCGGCGCAATCGGCCATCAGCTGTTCATAGCTTTCGCCGACCCGGTACCATTCCAGCATGGTGAATTCCGGATGGTGCAGCGGCCCGCGTTCCCGGTTGCGGTAGACATGCGCGAAGGTGAAGATGCGCTTCTCGCCGGCGGCCAGCAGCTTCTTGGCGGCGAATTCCGGCGACGTGTGCAGGTAGAGCGGCGCCCTGCCGCCATCGGTCGCAACCGCTTCGGTTGCGAAGGCATGCAGATGTGTCTCGTTGCCCGGGGAAACCTGGAGCGTCGCCGTATCGACCTCGATGAAATCGCGCTCGGAGAAGAAACCGCGCAACGCCGTCTGGACCGAGTTGCGGCCCTTCAGGAAGGGTCGGCGGTCGGCGTGGTTTGCCGGTGTCCACCAGGGCGAGCGGGATATGGCAGGCTGCGACGAGCTCATTTGCGGCTTTCTTCGCCGGTTCTCCCCGGTAAGGCTTCCACTTTGCGCGGTTTTGGAGTAGTTCCGGCCGGAAAACAGACGATCCGTCCTTCGGGCCGGTTATCGCCCGGTCCTCTACGACGCATTTTCGGCAGTTACAAGCCGGTTCGCACCACAAGGAATCCCATGGTCAAGGTCATCGCCTCTTCTGTCCGCAAGGGCAACGTCATCGATGTGGACGGCAAGCTTTATGTCGTTCTCACCGCCGAGAACTTCCATCCCGGCAAGGGCACGCCTGTCACGCAGGTCAATATGCGCCGCATCGTCGACGGCGTGAAGGTGTCCGAACGCTGGCGGACGACCGAGCAGGTCGAGCGCGCCTTCGTTGAGGACGTAAACCACCAGTTCCTCTATCAAGACGGCGAAGGCTTCCACTTCATGAACCCGGAAAACTACGACCAGGTCGTGGTGGACGTGGATACGATGGGCGACCAGAAGGCCTACCTCCAGGAAGGTATGACCTGTGTTCTCTCCATGCATGAAGGCATTGCTCTGGCTCTTCAGCTGCCGCGCCACGTCACGCTCGAGATCGTCGAGACCGAACCTGTCGTCAAGGGCCAGACGGCTTCCTCGTCCTACAAGCCGGCCATGCTGTCGAACGGTATCCGCACCGCGGTTCCGCCGCATGTCGATGCCGGCACCCGCGTGGTGATCGCGACCGAAGACAATTCCTACGTCGAGCGCGCCAAGAACTGATCGTCCCCAGCCTTTCCGGGCGTGATAAAAAAACCTCCGAAGCGTTGGCTCCGGAGGTTTTTTGTTGTCGGTAATGTTGGTGTGGATCCTACTTCTTGATGACCACCGAAGCGACCTTGGTATCGGTCTTGCCGAAGGCGTAACCGCCGCCGATCGCCACGTTGAGCGAGACGTAGTCCTGAGCCATCTGACGCACGGCAGCGGCGAGGTTCGACTGAGCGGTCGAGACCTGACGCTGGGCGTCGAGAACGTCGAGCAGCGAAGATGCGCCGTCCCGATAGCTTGCGGTGCCGAGCTGCAGGGCTTCTTCGTAGGACTTCACGGTCGCCTGAAGGGAGGAGACCGTGCGGCTGTCGCGGGAAACTGCGGCCAGCGCATTTTCCACTTCCTCGACTGCGTTCAGAACCGTCTGTTTCCAGGCGAGATACCGCCCGCGGGCGCTGGATTCGGCGATCTTGACGTTGCCGCGCAGGCGGCCGCCGTCGAAGATCGGCAGGCTCAGCTGCGGCCCAAAGGACCAGGTCAAGGCCCGGGTATCGAGGCCGCCGGAAAGGACGTTGTATCTCGGGGAAATGGAGCCGCCGAGCGTAATGGCCGGGTAGAGCTGGGCCTCGGCGACACCGATTTCGGCGACTGCCGATGCGAGCTGGCGTTCCGCGGCACGGATGTCCGGACGATTGCGGATCAGGTCCGCCGGAATACCGGCCTTGGTATTGAAGCGTGCGACCGGCTGGCGTGTGCCCTTCTGCAATTCAGGGACAAGCGACGATGCAGGCATGGCCAGAAGCGTGGCGACACGGTGCGCCGCACCCCGGAAACTCGTCTCCAGGCCTGGAATTTCTGCGATGGTCGAATTGACCAAGCCTTCCGACTGGACGACGTCCAGACGCGAAGCCGCGCCGGCATCCAGCTGGAGCTTGGTGAGGTTCAGCGTTTCGCGCCGCGAATCGAGGTTCCGGCGAGCGATCGCGATACGCTCCTGGTAATAGCGTACGTCGATATAGGCCGCCACGACCTGAGACAGGAACGTGAGACGTGCAACATCTTCGCTGGCATAGGCGGCATCGAGGCTCGCGAGCGCACTTTCTTTCGAACGCCTGTAGAGGCCGAAAAGGTCAAGGAACCAGGACGCGTCGGCAGTACCTGCCGTCACGGTCGACCGCGAGAACGAACCCGGGTCGGTACGAGTGCCGGTGGTCGTATTGGCTGCCGAGACATCCAGCGAAGGGAGGGCGCCCGCGCCGGCGACGGTCACGCTGGCCTGCGCAGAATTGATCCGCTCCATGGCCTGGAGAATATCGAGGTTCTGACTGATTCCCTGATTGACGTAGCCGTTCAGACGGCTGTCATTAAATGCGGTCCACCAGGTAACCTGAGAGACGTCGCCATTGCTGGTCTTGCCGGCTTCGGCAAATTTGCCCGGAAGAGCAATTTCCGGCGCCTTGTGATCTGGACCGACAACGCAGCCCGAAAGCAGCAGCATAGTGAGAGGAGCAATAACACGAATGGATATCATTTTTCTGTCCCAGTGCCCTACAACGCATGGAAGGTCAGCACTCATGCCTCTTCCGATTGTCCCGTCAGTAGCGATTCGCATAACCTCTGACGGCATTAAAAGTCGAATACGTTAACGAACGTAATCGTCATCCTACTCTTTTTCACGCTTTGATAACCGTCTAACGACAACAAAGAAGGACGGAACGAAGAAAATTCCGAGAAGTGTTGCAGAAAGCATACCACCCAGCACGCCGATACCGATGGCATTCTGGGCCGCGGATCCGGCGCCGGTCGCGATCGCCAGAGGTACGACGCCGAGGATAAAAGCGAGCGACGTCATGACGATCGGCCTCAGGCGCAGGCGTGCGGCCTCGAGGGTGGCTTCGATCATGCTCATGCCGCCTGCCTGCCGATCCTTGGCGAATTCGACGATCAGGATGGCGTTCTTGGCCGCCAAGCCGATCGTCGTCAAAAGCCCGACCTTGAAGTAGACGTCGTTCGCCTGGCCGAAGAAATGCGCCGCGGTAAGCGCGCCGAGCACGCCGATCGGGACAGCCAATATGACTGAGAACGGGATCGACCAGCTTTCATAGAGCGCCGCAAGGCACAGGAAGACGATCAGAACCGATAGCGCATAGAGCATCGGCGCCTGGGAGCCAGACAGCCGCTCCTGGTAGGAAATGCCCTGCCAGGCCACCGAATAGCCGCCCGGCAGTGCAGCCGTCAGCCTCTGCATCTCGTCCATCGCCTGGCCGGTGCTGACGCCCGGACCGGCCGCGCCGTCGAGCGGAATGGCGCTGGTGCCGTTGAAGCGTGCGAGCTGCGGCGTACCGCTGATCCATTGGACAGTGCTGAAGGAGGAGAAAGGAACCATCTCGCCCTTGTTGTTGCGGGCGAACCAGTGTTTCAGGTCGTCCGGCTGCATCCGATAGGGCGCATCGCCTTGCACATAGACCGGCTTCAGCTCGTTATTGAGGGTGAAGTCGTTGACGTCGCGTCCGGCAAAAATAGTTGCCAGCATGGAGTTGACCGAAGCGAGGTCGACGCCCATCGCGCCGAGCTTTTCCTGGTCGAGCAGGATCTTGAGCTGGGTTTCGGACCGCTGGGTGCTGCTGCGCAGCGAACTGATGTTCGGATTACCGGTACCGGCCTGAATGAGCTGCTGCGATGCCGTGGTCAGCGCCGCGTTGCCGTTGTTGCCGCTGTCGACCAGATACATGGAGAAGCCGCTCGACGTGCCGAGCCCCTGGATGGCCGGCGGCAGAAGGGCAAAGACCTGCGCATCGCGGATGGTGAAGAAATACCCGCTCGCCCGCCGGACGATAGCCGCGGCGGATTGCTCCGGCTTGGCGCGCTCGGCGAAATCCTTGAGCTTGGTGAAGACGATGGCATTGTTCTGGCCGCTTCCGCTGAAGCTGAAGCCGAGGACGCCGAATACCGCGTCGACATTGTCCTTTTCCTTCTCGAGGAAATAGGCCTCTACCTTCTTGACCGCTTCGTCGGTGCGCGGCGTAGTGGCGCCGACCGGCGTCTGGATAATGGTCAGCAGAACGCCCTGGTCTTCCTGCGGAAGGAAGGAATTCGGCAGTTTCGTGAAAAGCCAGGCGCAGCCGCCGATCACCAGCAGGAAGGCCAGCATCACGCGGAACGGACGCTTCAGGAGATAACCGATGGTGCTGACATACCCGCGGGTGGACCGATCGAAACCGCGGTTGAAGAAGGCGCCGATGCCGCGACGTTTCTTGTGGTGATCGATCGGCTTCAGCATGGTGGCGCAAAGCGCCGGCGTCAGCACGATGGCGACCAGCGCCGAAAGCAGCATGGCCGATACGATGGTGATCGAGAACTGGCGGTAGATAATGCCGGTCGAGCCACCAAAGAAGGCCATCGGAATGAACACCGCCGTCAGGACGAGCGCGATGCCGATGATGGCCCCGGTGATCTCGCCCATCGACTTTTCGGTCGCTTCAAGGGGGCTCAAACCCTCTTCGTCCATGATACGTTCGACGTTTTCGACGACGACGATGGCATCGTCGACGAGAAGGCCGATCGCCAGAACCATGGCGAACATCGTCAGGGTATTGATGGAATATCCGGTTATCGCCAGGACCCCGAACGTGCCGAGCAGGACGACGGGCACCGCAATCATCGGGATCAGCGTTGCACGCAGATTTTGTAGGAAGATGAGCAGGACGACGAAAACCAGGATGATCGCTTCGATGAGCGTGTGGACGACCTTTTCGATCGAAAGCTGCACGAAGGGCGTCGTATCATAGGGGTAGGTGATCTCCACGCCGTCCGGAAGATTGGGTCCGATGGCGGTCAGCGCCTCCCTGACGCGTGCGGCGGTATCGAGAGCGTTGGCGCCGGTCGCGAGGTTCACGGCAAAACCCGTGGACGGCAGACCGTTCTGGCGGGAACCGCCGCCATAACTCTCTTCACCGATCTCGACGCGGGCGACATCGGAAAGGCGCACCGTTGCGCCGTCCTGTTCCACCTTGAGGATGATCCGCTCGAAATCGTCGACTGTGGTCAGCTGGCTTTGGGCGGTCATGGTGACCGTAAGCTGCTGCTCCGCCTTGGCCGGAAGACCGCCCAAGGCGCCGACGGAAACCTGCGTGTTCTGGGACTGGATCGCGGACGTCACGTCCGCCGGCGTCAGCTGGTATTTCTGCAGCTTATAGGGATCGAGCCAGACGCGCATTGCGTAGCCGGACCCGAAGATGTCGATGCTGCCGACGCCTTCCAGGCGCTTGACCTGATCCTCGATCTGCGTGGAAAACAGGTCGCCGAGATCGACGGAGCTTCGCTTCTTGTCGGTCGATACCAGCGCGCCGACCATCAGGATGCTCGATGTCGAACGAGCGACTTCGATGCCCGCCTGCTGCACGACGTCAGGCAGTTGCGACTGCACCAGCTGCAGCTTGTTCTGCACCTGAACCTGGGCGATGTCGGGAAGGACGCTGCTGCCGAAGGTGAGTGTGACGTTGGCGCGGCCGGTCGAGGAGGACGACGTCATATAGGTGAGGTCGTCGAGGCCGGTCATGCCGTCCTCGATGATCGTCGTCACCGATTTCTCGACGGTCTCGGCGCTTGCGCCATTGTAGCTTGCCGTAATCCTGACCGTGGTCGGCGCGATGTCGGGATATTGCGAAATAGAGAGCGTCGCGATGGCGAGCGCGCCGCCGAGCATGATGACGATCGCGATGACCCAGGCGAATACCGGTCGCCGGATGAAGAACTTGGCCATTCAGATTATTCCTTGCCGCGTTTCGTCATGATCGTTTCCGCTTGAGGCCTTCACGGCTTTGCAGCGGCCGGCTTCGTCGCCTCGACGACAAAGCCCTTGTCGTCGACCGTCGCCTCGACCGGTTGAACCGTCGCGCCATCGGCAATCCACTGGAAGCCGTCGACGACCAGGCGATCGCTGTCGGTCACGCCCTGCGTAACCAGCCAATTGTTGCCGGAGACGCCGCTGGTCGGGAAGATGCGGGTCTCGACCTTGCCGTCCGCCGTGACGAACTTGGCGGAAAGTTCGCCGCGGGCATTGCGCGTTGCGGCGCGCTGCGGGATCAGGTAGCCGGTCTCGTTGCCGAGGGTGACGGTGGCGCGCACATAGGTGCCCGGCAGGATCATGTCCCTCGGGTTATCGAAGAGCGCGCGGATCTGATAGGTGCCGGTCGTTTCGCTGACGGCCATGTCGGCCATGTCGAGCTTGCCGGTCAGGGGATAGTCCGTTCCATCTTCCAGGGTCAGGCGGATATCGGCCTTGCGCGGATCGCCGCTCAAGCGGCCGGAAGCCATGGCCGAGCGCAGTTCGAGAAGATTGGTGCTGGAATCGATGAGATCGATATAGATCGGATCGAGGCGGCGGAGCGTCGTCAGCGCCGTCGTCTGGTTGGCGGTGACGATATTGCCGATGCTGACATTGGAAATCGACGTGACGCCGTCGAAGGGCGCGCGGATTTCGGTCAGGTCGAGATTGATCTGGGCGGCATTGAGCGCGGCATTGGCCTGCGCCACATCCGCCTGCGCCTGGAGAAGCGTCACCCGTGCACTCTCATATTCGATCTGCGTCGCACCGCTGTTGACCAGCCGCTCGTAGCGGGAGAGGTTCGCCTGGGCGCTCGGGATACTGGCTTCCGCCTTCGAGACGGTCGCCTTCGCCTGGGCGACTTCGGCTGCATAGGTGCTGTCCTCGATCTTATAAAGAAGATCGCCGGCCTTGACCTCGTTGCCCTGCTTGAAAGCGATCTGCTTGATTTCGCCGGTGACGCGCGGGCGGATATCGGCGATCTGAAACGGTGCCGCGCGGCCTGGCAGGACGGCTGTGATCGGCTGCTCGGACTTCTTCATGGTCACGACACTGACCGGCTGCGGCGGACGCTGCGGGGCACCGCCTGCCGCGCCGCTGCCGGCCGGCTTTTGGCCCGAGTCGCTGCAGGCTGCGAGCGCCGCGGAAAGAAACAGGGAAAGTATCAGTTTGCGTCCGGTCATGGTGTCATCCAAGGCAAAGCGGCTGGCAATCGCCACGGCAGACGGAATATGCCGGGACGGAAGTCGGGGAGATTAACCCGTCTTAAGCGGTCGGAACAGGGTCCGTCGAAAAAGGCAATTCGACCGGTGTTCTACCTTCGGGAAAGTGACGTAAATATAAAACCGTCACTTTGCAAGTGGATTTTGCAGCGCAGCATTCACAAGTCTGGCAAGCCCGTCACATCGGTCATGCAATTCCGCCTCGCCGGCCTTGGCCAAAAGGACCGGATGGAGCACGCTCGCAAAGGCCGCCGCCACATGCTGGCTGATCGCCTGCGGGTCGGTACATTTGTAAGCGCCGCTTTCGACACCCTGGCGGATCAGATCGGCGAACAGGTTTTCGATCAGCCGCCTGTAATGCTGGCCGCTCGGAAGATCGGCTTCCGACATCAGGAAGATCATCTCGAACAGAAAGGGATTGTCGCGGAGGTCCTGGAGATGCGCTTCCATCAATTTGCGCACGACGATTGCCAGCCGCTCGGGCGCCGGGGCCGGCTCGTCGAGCGTCCCGAACCGGCCGATCATGCGGCTGATATGCCGGTCGCAGATAGCGTCCGCCAGCGATGCCTTGGAATGGAAATGCTTGAAGATGTTGGCGGGCGACATGTGCAGCGCCTGGGCGACGTCGGCGATCGAACACTTGGCAATCCCCCGTTCACGGAAAAGCGTCTCCGCCGTGTTGAGGATATCTCCGCGGGTTTCTTCCGCCTTGCGTCTCGGTCTGCGCACTCTGTCCTCTTCAAAAACGCCAGATGGGATTTCGGGCCGGCGGTTCAACGCGCGTTGAAATAGGGCGACAGGTTCTGGCGGATACGGTCGAGCACGGTCGTGCCGCTGGTATCGGGCACGAAAGTCTCGCCGGTGATCGTTTCGTATGCCGTGCGGTAGACTTTGGCGGTCTCCTCGACGAGTTCGGCGGGGATCACCGGAATCTCATCCTTATAAGGGTCGCAACGTTCGACCACCCAAGCGCGGATGAAATCCTTGTCGAAACTCTTCGGCCGCGTGCCGTTGCGGAAGGCCTCACTATAACTGTCGACGATCCAGTAGCGGCTGCTGTCCGGCGTATGGATCTCGTCGGCAAGGATGATGGTGCCCTCGGCATCGGTGCCGAACTCGTATTTGGTGTCGACGAGGATCAGGCCGCGTTCCGCTGCCAGCTGCCGGCCGCGCGCAAAAAGTGCCAGCGCATAACGGGAGAGGGTCGTCCATTGTTCGGCGGTCAAAAGTCCCTGCTCGACAATCTCTCTCGGGGTCAGAGGTTCGTCGTGACCGCCGTCGAAGGCTTTGCTGGTCGGCGTGATGACCGGGGCGGGCAGGATCTGATTGTCCTTGAGGCCGTCCGGAAGATCCAGCCCGTACATGGTCCGCTCTCCCTTCTTATAGAGGGTGAGCAGCGACGTGCCCGTCGTGCCGGCAAGATAACCGCGCACGACGATCTCGACGGGCAGGATGTCGAGCCGCTTGCCGATCACCACATTCGGATCCGGATAGGCGATCACATGGTTGGGGCAGATGTCCTTTGTTGCCTCGAACCAGTAGCGCGCGGTCTGGGTCAGGACATGCCCCTTGTCGGGGATGGCGGTCAGGATGCGGTCGAAAGCGCTGAGGCGATCGGTTGCAATGATGATGCGGCTGCCGTCCGGCAGATCGTAGTTCTCGCGTACCTTGCCGCGATAGGGGTTCGGCAATTCGGGAATGAAGGCATCGGAGAGAACGCGCACGGGGACCACTTTCCAGAGAGTTTCGGGGGCATTCTGCTATCGCATGTTTTGCGGCAGCGGCACAAGAATGGAAGGAATGGCGGTTTTCACGAGTATCTCGGTTCCACGGTCGATGAAGAGCTCCTTATAGAGAGTGGTTAACGAATATTAACGCCCCGGGATTCCCCGAAATCGACGATTATCCTGTAAAAACAATTGCTTGTACGATTTCTCAAGATTTCTGAATCATCCCTGTTGACTTCAAAGTGTGGTGGGATCTATAACCCGCTCACTGAACGAGGGCGGCGGCGCTGCTGGCGACGACGACTTTCGTTCTTCAGAAATCACTGATTGATTGGCGCATGCTGGTTGGGACCGAGTTTCGGTTTGGTCTCTGGATGTAGCGCTGTTTGAGAAGTTTTGACGGTTTGGCCTTTTGGTTTTGAAGCGTCTGTTATTTGACAATTGAAGATGAGAAGAAAGAGAAACGTGGTCGGCGGTTTTCGCGGATCGGGGTTTAGGCCTTGATCTATGGAAGACAAATGACGGTCACGTTTTGAACAAGAGAACACCTGGTTAGGTGCGCAGTGATGCGGACCTTATCATAGTGAGTTCTCGTCGATTCAGAACAAGAGTGATTAGTCGGATTGGATTCTCAACTTGAGAGTTTGATCCTGGCTCAGAACGAACGCTGGCGGCAGGCTTAACACATGCAAGTCGAGCGCCTCGCAAGAGGAGCGGCAGACGGGTGAGTAACGCGTGGGAATCTACCCATCCCTACGGAACAACTCCGGGAAACTGGAGCTAATACCGTATACGCCCTTCGGGGGAAAGATTTATCGGGGATGGATGAGCCCGCGTTGGATTAGCTAGTTGGTGGGGTAAAGGCCTACCAAGGCGACGATCCATAGCTGGTCTGAGAGGATGATCAGCCACATTGGGACTGAGACACGGCCCAAACTCCTACGGGAGGCAGCAGTGGGGAATATTGGACAATGGGCGCAAGCCTGATCCAGCCATGCCGCGTGAGTGATGAAGGTCTTAGGATTGTAAAGCTCTTTCACCGGAGAAGATAATGACGGTATCCGGAGAAGAAGCCCCGGCTAACTTCGTGCCAGCAGCCGCGGTAATACGAAGGGGGCTAGCGTTGTTCGGAATTACTGGGCGTAAAGCGCACGTAGGCGGATATTTAAGTCAGGGGTGAAATCCCAGAGCTCAACTCTGGAACTGCCTTTGATACTGGGTATCTTGAGTATGGAAGAGGTAAGTGGAATTGCGAGTGTAGAGGTGAAATTCGTAGATATTCGCAGGAACACCAGTGGCGAAGGCGGCTTACTGGTCCATTACTGACGCTGAGGTGCGAAAGCGTGGGGAGCAAACAGGATTAGATACCCTGGTAGTCCACGCCGTAAACGATGAATGTTAGCCGTCGGCAAGTTTACTTGTCGGTGGCGCAGCTAACGCATTAAACATTCCGCCTGGGGAGTACGGTCGCAAGATTAAAACTCAAAGGAATTGACGGGGGCCCGCACAAGCGGTGGAGCATGTGGTTTAATTCGAAGCAACGCGCAGAACCTTACCAGCCCTTGACATGCCCGGACAGCTACAGAGATGTAGTGTTCCCTTCGGGGACCGGGACACAGGTGCTGCATGGCTGTCGTCAGCTCGTGTCGTGAGATGTTGGGTTAAGTCCCGCAACGAGCGCAACCCTCGCCCTTAGTTGCCAGCATTCAGTTGGGCACTCTAAGGGGACTGCCGGTGATAAGCCGAGAGGAAGGTGGGGATGACGTCAAGTCCTCATGGCCCTTACGGGCTGGGCTACACACGTGCTACAATGGTGGTGACAGTGGGCAGCGAAGGAGCGATCCCGAGCTAATCTCCAAAAGCCATCTCAGTTCGGATTGCACTCTGCAACTCGAGTGCATGAAGTTGGAATCGCTAGTAATCGCGGATCAGCACGCCGCGGTGAATACGTTCCCGGGCCTTGTACACACCGCCCGTCACACCATGGGAGTTGGTTTTACCCGAAGGTAGTGCGCTAACCGCAAGGAGGCAGCTAACCACGGTAGGGTCAGCGACTGGGGTGAAGTCGTAACAAGGTAGCCGTAGGGGAACCTGCGGCTGGATCACCTCCTTTCTAAGGAAGCTGTGGAACGGTAAGACGACCGGCACATGTCGCAAGACATGGCCCGGTATGAACCTTCCCGTGCTTTTTAGAACAATAGATGGCACCAGTCAGGTGACCATCGAAACGCAATACGCCACGGAATTGCCTCGGCAATAGGATGGTATGGCGAACCCGCCGACTACGTTTCTCTTTCTTCAAGAAGACAAAAAACCGCACGACCGGTTTGACTGAATGGGCCCGTAGCTCAGTTGGTTAGAGCACACGCTTGATAAGCGTGGGGTCGGTAGTTCGAGTCTACCCGGGCCCACCATTTGTTGAAAAGCAGATGGCTTGGCGCCGCACGGGTGGCGAACACAGTTGAATGGCGCGCGGATTATGGTGTTGATGAACGGGCTTTGTGCTGACGCTGTCGGCTGCAAGCTGTTCCCAAGTGATTGGGGCTGTAGCTCAGCTGGGAGAGCACCTGCTTTGCAAGCAGGGGGTCAGCGGTTCGATCCCGCTCAGCTCCACCATATTTTGTCCTGACGCTGTCGCGGCCTTGCTCGAGTTTGAGTATGGCAGCAATACAGCGCAGAGCGCGTCGCCAATCGTTTGGCGCCCCTGCGGAGCGCCTGCGGCGCGTGAGCACAAAAGTTGTCTTCTGAAGAAAATAAAAGTTTGCATCACTTCGATGAAGTGCTGCCTGTTCTGCAAAAATCGTGAAGAGAAGATTGATCTGGAGGCTTCCAGGTATGGGTTTAGGCCCATGTCCGAAGCCGGTTCCAATGATGTCGTTGATGGCCTAGCCGGCCGGATACGAAAGAGGGGCCGGAATAGGTAGGAAGCTTGTCACTCTGGTCGGTCGTTGTTGTCATTTTGAAGGACTTGTCCTGAAGAATGGCTCTGATGACTTACTGATGGCCGTTGCCTGACCGCGCGGTCCTGGATCACATCTCGAGAAGCTGGTCTTAAAGACAAGTTTGCAAGCGGGTCGCTCGGCGTGACCCCAATCAAGCAAGCTTGTCGAACACGTCGATGGCATCATGAGAAGGGCTGGTTGTAAAAGGTAACCGGTCCGCCACGCATTGGGTCTGAAAGCCCGATGGGTGGCTATATTGATGAGCATTGGCAATGAGAACGATTAAGTGTCGTAAGGGCATTTGGTGGATGCCTTGGCATGCACAGGCGAAGAAGGACGTGATACGCTGCGATAAGCCGTGGGGAGCTGCGAATGAGCTTTGATCCATGGATCTCCGAATGGGGCAACCCACCTTAGATGCTTGGGAAATCATTTTGGTTGTCGAACCTTTGGTTCGACGTTGCGGCGAACGATCGCCGACGGCCTCTGGCCTGTATGGGAATTTCCCAATACAGCGTGGAGCGCGTCGCCGGTCGTCCGGCGTTAAAACCAAAAATGGTTTCCAAGCATTGTTAAAAGGTATCTTACCTTCGAATAAAATAGGGGTAAGAAGCGAACGCAGGGAACTGAAACATCTAAGTACCTGCAGGAAAGGACATCAACCGAGACTCCGTAAGTAGTGGCGAGCGAACACGGACCAGGCCAGTGGCAATCAGGAATAAAGCCGAACGCTTTGGAAAAGGCGGCCGTAGCGGGTGATAGCCCCGTAGGCGTAGAACACTGATTGTCCTAGAGTAGGGCGGGACACGTGAAATCCTGTCTGAACATGGGGAGACCACTCTCCAAGCCTAAGTACTCGTGCATGACCGATAGCGAACAAGTACCGTGAGGGAAAGGTGAAAAGCACCCCGACAAGGGGAGTGAAATAGAACCTGAAACCGGATGCCTACAAACAGTCGGAGGGGGCAACCCTGACGGCGTACCTTTTGTATAATGGGTCAACGACTTAGTGTAACTAGCAAGCTTAAGCCGGTAGGTGTAGGCGCAGCGAAAGCGAGTCTGAACAGGGCGTTCAGTTAGTTGCATTAGACCCGAAACCGAGTGATCTAGCCATGAGCAGGTTGAAGGTTGGGTAACACCAACTGGAGGACCGAACCCGCATCTGTTGCAATAGATTGGGATGACTTGTGGCTAGGGGTGAAAGGCCAATCAAACTCGGAAATAGCTGGTTCTCCGCGAAAACTATTTAGGTAGTGCGTCGATCGAATACCCCGGGGGGTAGAGCACTGGATGGGCTATGGGGACTCACCGTCTTACTGATCCTAACCAAACTCCGAATACCCGGGAGTACTAATCGGCAGACACACGGCGGGTGCTAACGTCCGTCGTGAAAAGGGAAACAACCCTGACCTCCAGCTAAGGTCCCCAAGTCATGGCTAAGTGGGAAAGGATGTGAGGATCCCAAAACAACCAGGATGTTGGCTTAGAAGCAGCCATCATTTAAAGAAAGCGTAACAGCTCACTGGTCTAATTAAGGGTCTTTGCGCCGAAAATGTAACGGGGCTAAAGCCATGCACCGAAGCTGAGGATACGTGACTTGTCACGTGTGGTAGCGGAGCGTTCCGTAAGTCTGTGAAGGAGGACCCGTGAGGGCCTCTGGAGATATCGGAAGTGCGAATGTTGACATGAGTAACGATAAAGAGGGTGAGAGACCCTCTCGCCGAAAGACCAAGGGTTCCTGCTTAAAGTTAATCTGAGCAGGGTTAGCCGGCCCCTAAGCCGAGGCAGAAATGCGTAGGTGATGGGAACCACGTTAATATTCGTGGGCCTGGTGGTAGTGACGGATCGCAAAAATTGTTCAACCTTATTGGATTGGTTGGGCAGTGGGGCGGTTCCAGGAAATAGCTCCACCGTATAGACCGTACCCGAAACCGACACAGGTGGTCAGGTAGAGTATACCAAGGCGCTTGAGAGAACTATGTTGAAGGAACTCGGCAAATTGCACGCGTAACTTCGGAAGAAGCGTGACCCCATTTTGGGCAACCATAATGGGGTGGCACAGACCAGGGGGTAGCGACTGTTTATCAAAAACACAGGGCTCTGCGAAGTCTAAAGACGACGTATAGGGTCTGACGCCTGCCCGGTGCTGGAAGGTTAAGAGGAGAGGTGCAAGCTTTGAATCGAAGCCCCAGTAAACGGCGGCCGTAACTATAACGGTCCTAAGGTAGCGAAATTCCTTGTCGGGTAAGTTCCGACCTGCACGAATGGCGTAACGACTTCCCCGCTGTCTCCAACATAGACTCAGTGAAATTGAATTCCCCGTGAAGATGCGGGGTTCCTGCGGTCAGACGGAAAGACCCCGTGCACCTTTACTATAGCTTTACACTGGCATTCGTGTCGGCATGTGTAGGATAGGTGGTAGGCTTTGAAGCGGGGACGCCAGTTCTCGTGGAGCCATCCTTGAAATACCACCCTTATCGTCATGGATGTCTAACCGCGGTCCGTCATCCGGATCCGGGACAGTGTATGGTGGGTAGTTTGACTGGGGCGGTCGCCTCCGAAAGAGTAACGGAGGCGCGCGATGGTGGGCTCAGACCGGTCGGAAATCGGTCGTCGAGTGCAATGGCATAAGCCCGCCTGACTGCGAGACTGACAAGTCGAGCAGAGACGAAAGTCGGTCATAGTGATCCGGTGGTCCCGCGTGGAAGGGCCATCGCTCAACGGATAAAAGGTACGCCGGGGATAACAGGCTGATGACCCCCAAGAGTCCATATCGACGGGGTTGTTTGGCACCTCGATGTCGGCTCATCGCATCCTGGGGCTGGAGCAGGTCCCAAGGGTTTGGCTGTTCGCCAATTAAAGCGGTACGTGAGCTGGGTTCAGAACGTCGTGAGACAGTTCGGTCCCTATCTGCCGTGGGTGTAGGAATATTGACAGGATCTGTCCCTAGTACGAGAGGACCGGGATGGACATATCTCTGGTGGACCTGTTGTCCTGCCAAGGGCATAGCAGGGTAGCTATATATGGAATGGATAACCGCTGAAGGCATCTAAGCGGGAAACCAACCTGAAAACGAGTATTCCCTATCAGGGCCGTGGAAGACGACCACGTTGATAGGCCGGGTGTGGACGTGCAGCAATGCATGAAGCTTACCGGTACTAATCGCCCGATTGGCTTGATCGTTCTCATTGACCATGCTCATCAAGCTTTGCTTGATGATGCCAAGACCTTAGTCCTGACGCTGTCGCATCCTTCGGATGCTGTGCTGCGGACGGCCCGCCAAACGATTGGCGACGGCCTCTGGCCTGTATGGGTGCCTCAAGCGCTCGTCGGGTCCGGAAAGGTTCAAACGACGTGTTCAAAGACTAAAAATGAGGTTCGCCTCAACCAGCTTCTCAAATGTTGCGCTTCGCTGACCTGGTGGTCATTGCGGGGCGGCCGCACCCGTTCCCATTCCGAACACGGCCGTGAAACGCCCCTGCGCCAATGGTACTCCGTCTCAAGACGCGGGAGAGTAGGTCGCTGCCAGGTCTGCAAAACGCAACATATCTTCTCGATCCACGAAACCAAACGGCCCTTGAAGCCGATCTCAAGGGCCGCCCACAAGCGGCCCTTTCGTCGTTTGACGGAAACTTGCAGTACGTCCCTTACGCGAGACAAATCGCCTTCGGCAATTTGCTCGCCAGCAGGCATAACCGCAAAAGCGGTTACGCCACCGCGATAAATCCCAAAGGGATTTGCGCATCGCTATTTTGCCTTCGGCAAAAAGCTCTCAGGTCGACGGTTCCCGTCGCCTGTACAACGCGGGGTGGAGCAGCCCGGTAGCTCGTCAGGCTCATAACCTGAAGGCCGCAGGTTCAAATCCTGCCCCCGCAACCAAATTTTCCCGGAACTTCAATGACTTGTCGGCCTCCCTAGGGAGGCCGTAGTCGTTTCTACGCCTGGTACAAAACCTGTGAAGTGCTCCCGATTTTGGGCAAGCGGGAGCTGGAATTTTCCGGGGCCAGCAGTCTCGCTGACCTTGCCGACGAAACGACATTGCCAACCCTGGTGCCTGGTTCGGGAAGGACAATGACGGCGTGGTTATGGGCCTACGCGCGTGATGATCGGCCGTTCGGTGGATCAGGACCGCCAATAGTCGCCTATCGGTTCGAAGACAGCCGGGCGGCGCTGTGTTGCGCGGCATCTGAGCGGACTCACCGGCATCCTCCAGGTTGATGGACACGGCGCCTATACGAGCATGGTCAAGGAGCAGGTTAAGGCCGGTAGCAATGAGACCATCACTCTGCCGGGTGCTGGTCGCATGTCAGGCGCAAATTTTACGAACTTCATGTCGGCGGTATCAATCATGCAGCGACAGCGTCGGTGAAAGCCATGGGCCATTTGGATTGTTATTCGGCGTCTCAAAGCACTCATCGGGCGCCAGGATTTCAGAATATGCTTACATCGTAGCCGAAACCTGCCGCAGATTCTAAAACCATATTTACACACCATGGCGAGAGTGTATTGTGGGGTATATACCACTATAAGTTTCCAGCGGCTGCGAAGCGCAGATTGACGACTTATGCCATTATTCAAGTATCTTCATGACGACGCATTTTTGATTTTTTCGCGTAAGCACCGTTATCTCTACGAAGAGTCGCTGCTTGAAGTATATGACCGTTGCTTCTCGACAGGGTCAACCTTCCCGACGCGCCAGGAACTGGTCCATGCGATCTATGATGTCGTTGGCCGACGGCCGGATTTGCTTCTGGATGCAGATGATCTCATCGAGGGCCTGCCGGAGGTCGTTTCGAAGGGGCGCCGCAGGTTGAAATTTGCCGGAACTGGCGGTGAGACCGGGGATCGAGCTCTGAAGGCCGCGCAACAGGTCTATCTGGGTCTCGTTCGCACCGGCTGGCTGGAGGAGGAAGAATATGGCCTGAAGATCACCGTCGATATGCCGATGGGAGCGCTCCTAGTCGTTCAGCGGCTTTCGAGCTTGAAGTCTGACGTCTCGCAGCGGTTCGGCGGTCTCGTGGTCCATATCAAGACCAGTCTCGATCTGGTCGAAAATCTTTCGATCAAAAATCCCGATAAAGCGAGGTCGAGTGCCGTATATGCATTGCGCGAAGCGCGAGTTCAGGCCGACCAGTTCGTGAAGACGCTGCGGGCCATCTTATCGGATCTCCGGCGTATTCGCAAAGCGCTGGTGGAGTCGGAAAACCTTCGCCAGAAGATGGACACCTATTTCGAGGAATTCATCGGCGAACTGATCCTGAAGGATTTTCAGGCGATCCTCACCTTTAATCACCCCTATCGTTTTCGCGACCAGATCGTGACGACAGCCCGCCGGATTTCCTATGCGCCGGACCTCCTTGCTGTTGTTGCAGAGGGGTATATCGAAATCGGGATCACGTCCGACATGCAGCAGGCCCGTGATGAGGCGGTCAGCGATCTCCTGTCCATCGAAAGGACGTTCGATACCGTCGGAGAGATGTTCGACCGTATCGCACAATTTCGTCGGGCGCTGGAAATGCGGCTCAAGAACACGGTGAAATACGCTGAACAGGGAGAACGCGGGCTTTCTTCACGGGCAAGGGCACTGGTGGCACGCATGGAAACGCTGTTGACAGCCGAGCCTGATCATTATGTGGGGCCGACCGTTCCTTGCGAGGTTGCGCGAATTTTTGTGCCTTGGTCGCAAAAACAGCTTGCGCAGCAAAGGCGGGCGAGGTCGCCAATCGAAGCAAAACCGCTTGCCAAGCGCCCTTATGATCCGATCTATGAACTCCGAAAACGCATGCGGGCAGACTATCTCGATCGAATTTCTCCATCGGCTGAACGCGTCAGCCAGTTTCTTGCGCGCATATCATCCCGCTATCACACCATCGAAGCACGATTTGTCGAGCTTCGAAATATCGACGATTTCCTGGCCTTCGATGCGGCTCGGCGTTATGCGCTGACCCGCGATGTCCCCAGCCCCGTTTCTGACGAATTCGAGCTTGAGCATCTGCCCGAGAGCGAACCGCATGACTGCGAATGGCTTCGCTGCAGCAATTTCTCCATTCGCCGTCTGGGCGATCCTTCGCGTCGGGAGGCCTGATATGTTGAGCGAGTTCGAGCAGGTCGAGGCGACTTATGGTATCGACAAGGCGGCCGACCTGAGGAAGGCATGTCGCTATCTGTTGCGAAACCAGTTCGCCTATTCCGGAGATCGCGGTGCCGCTACCGTCTATAACACCCTGATCGACAATCGCTTCCGACGAATTATCGACGGGTTCTTCGATAGCATAGGTTATCGCGTGCATAAAAACGCGGAGGAGCAGTGGGTCGGTATCCTCTTCGATGATGACGATCCTTCCTCCGTTCCGAAAATGCGACTCGACGAGACGATCGTGGTGCTGGTGCTGGGCAGTCACTGGCAGGAGGACGCGGATGTCGGCAACTTGCTTGATCGAGCGACTGCGGTCACCACCGTCAACGTGCTTCATGAACGCTACAGGGACATGCTGCAGAATACGGGCAAGCCCGCAATCACGGCCGGCCGTTTCCTCGATTTGCTCAAGGAGGTCGCGGTTCGCAATCTCATCTCGATCGGAGACTTCGATTACGACGCTCAGGATCGGGAGGTTGTGATACGGCCGATGATCAAGTTCGTCAGCGGGGCCGATGTTCTCGCACGCCTTGAAAGCTATGTGACGACGGAGGAACGGGGTATGCGCACGCGTGCGATGCCGGCCGTCGGCGAGCTGCTTCGCGCCGATGCCTCTGCCGCAAAAGGTGATACTCCATGATGGAATTGCGGCGTATCACATTAGTCAACTGGCATCTGTTCGATGTCGAGGATATCGAAGTTCAGGGCAATTTCGGCATTCTTGGCGAGAACCGGTCCGGGAAGTCGACGATCCTCGACATGATACAGGTCGTTCTGTCCGGGGCGAGCCGAAGTTATCTGAGACTGAACGCCGTCGCTGGGGAGGGGAGCAAGGCGCGCTCGGCATCGAAGCGCACCGTGCTCAGCTACTGCCTGGGAACGCTGAATGACGGCGACGTCCGCCGCCCCGAGACGCTGACCTACATAGCGCTTGGTTTCGAGGATCAAGAAAAGCAGCAGCCTCCCATCACAATTGGGCTTGCCATCGAAGCACGGCAAACCGACGCTGCGGAAACGATTCTCGGGCGCTTCGTGGTCATCGGCAAGCTGCTGACGACGGCGGACTTTACGGACAAGCGGGCTGACGGCATTTATGCCACGCAGTGGGATGAGGTGAAGGCCCGGATCATTGCGTCCGTCGGCGACGTAAATTTTGTCAATCATCGCGACAAGGCAATCGACTTTGTCCGCGAGTATATGCGCCGGCTGGTGCCAAGCCTTCCCAATGCCGAGCAGAGCGCTTCCGCGCTGTTAAAAGCGGTCGTGAACGCGATGACGCTCAATCAGGGATATTCCGCGACTGAGTTCGTCCGACGGTTCATCCTTGAAGACAACCCCATCAACATCCGCGATTTGCGTAGTTCGATCGAAACCTATCGGAGCGTAAGCGCGACGATCGTGACCTTGCGCGAAAAGCTCGAGGCTCTCAAGGAGCTGGGAGGGTTCATCGCTGCCTTCGAGGAGAGTTTGGGCCAGAAGGACCTGGAGAATTGGTTGGCGCGTCGGGCATGGTGGCTTGCTTCCCGCGCGGAAAATCGGGCCATCAAAGAGCGGATTGCCGAAGCCAGGCGCTTTATCGACGCCGAGAAAGAGGACAGGGGCTTGGCGATCGAGGGGATCAAGGATGCCGAACAAGAAATCGAGCGGCTAAGGAAAGCGATTGCCACCCACGAAGCACGGTCCGGACGCGATCAGTGGCTGGAGGTCCTAAAGAGCGTCACGGCGGACAACGATCGCCTGAAGAAGGAGGTCGACAGGAGGCGCAGGTCGGCGATCGAGCTCGTCGACTTGACACAGGTGCTCGACGATACCGGCTTCATGAAGGCTTATTGCGCACTGGTCGCAGGGCCAGATGGCAAAGCTGATCGCAAAGCTATGCGAGATGCCGAGCAGAATTTCCGCACCCATGTCGTCGTCACCGTGGAGACGGTAGAGAGACGTCGTCGGGAGACGGCAGCGCAAATCGTGCTGCTGACAAAGGAAATCACGGGTATTCGCCAGGTGCTGGACGAAGTGGATGAGCGGGGCTCTGCCGCATATCTCTCGCGTGAGACGAAACTCCTGCTGCGGCGGCTCGAAAGCCGCGGCATGGATGCCAGGCCATTTTGCGACTTGCTCGAAGTTGCCGATGCGAGTTGGACCGCTGCGGCAGAGGCGTTGCTGGGTCGCGATCGAGAAGCAGTGTTCGTTGAACGACGCAATATTCGTGAAGCGACAGCGCTTTTCCGCGAAGGGCGCCGGGATTTTCAAGGTGCCTCCCTTGTTAGTCTGAACAAACTCGACGAATTCCGCGATGCGCCTCGACAGGGAACATTCCCAGCGCTCTTCCGGTCCGCCGATCCCGACGCTCGTGCCTTTCTTCAGCGCCGATATGGCAATGTGCGCCTCGCGTTGACGCTCGAGGAGTTCAACCAGCCGGGGCGCGCCATCATGCAGGATGGCCTCTATGACGATGGGCTTGTGCGTAGCCACAGAGCGGTCAATCCGCGCGATCACAAGATCGGCAGGGCAGCGCAGGCGGATCATCTCATCAACCTGAGGGAAGATTTTGCTCAAAAGGCAGACGTTTTGTCAGGCCTGCAGCGCGAAGAGAAACTTCTGACGCATGCCCTGGCAGCGCTTGATTTGCTGAAACGGCAGGATACGGACCGACTGGCGGACATGCTCGACAGCATCGACGATTGTGCGGAACGCATGCGGGATGCGCAAGAGCGAGTCGCGGCCATCGACGCGGCGGGCGACGATGGGCTCAAAGAACGGCTCCGCGCCCAGAAGGCGTTCCAGGATCGCAAAAAAGAGGAACTAAGGACGATCGACGAGCGCTCGCGCAAGTATCAGGTCGATGTAGAAGTGGGTGAGCGAGCCTTGAAGAGCGGCGAGGGAACGGAAGGTTCGGCTATGAACCTATCTATTGCCAAAGCCCGCTACGGCACTCAGCGCAGATTGTACCAGTATCCAGAAGGCAGCGGCGCTTACCGTCAGAGGCTGGAGGCACTAAGGCGACGATCCCACGATTCCGGGACAATGGGCCAATCCGCTCGAAACGAAGCTGTAGCGCATCGCAAACTTGGTCAACAAGCGGCCGAGGCAGCTGACCGCGCAGCCGACCGAAACCGTCGCGCGGAACTCGATGCGCGCCGTGCCCTCCATGACTATTTCAATAACCCCAAGTTCGGCGTGAGTTCACAGGTCGGGCCCGAGAGCGAATTGCTGGCCGACATAAAACCCTGGATGGACCTCTTGATCGAGGACATCGAGAGAAACGAATTAAGGCGCTACGAAGACAAGGCGAAGGAGGCATCGGAGCGGGCGTCCGTCCTATTCCGCGGTGAGTTCGTGAACGCACTTAACACGCGTGTTTCGAAGATGGAGAGGGACATAGAAGCGCTCAACCGCAGCCTCAGGGGGCACCCCTTCCACAATGAAATCTATTCGTTTCACAGGACTGCAGAGGCCCAGTTCCAGCCTATCCTGAAGATTATCGACATCAGTCGGATCTCGGACGAAGCGCTCGATACCCTTTTCAAGCCCAATGTTCCCGATGATTTTCAACACAAGGATACGATCAAGGCTGTCGAGCAATTGCTGGAAGATCCGGACAAGGATGTCTCAGCCTTTGAAGACTATCGGAACTTTTATGCCTTCGAAATCCACATGGAGGATGTTCACACCAAAGCTCGGACCCGGTGGGAGACGCGGCGGAATACCGGATCTGGTGCCGAGCAGCAGGTACCGCTCTATGTTGCCATCGGCGCTTCGCTCGCAGCCGTGTACGGCAGTGCCGTTTCGCATCGGGGCCAGAAGGGCATGTCGCCGGCACTGTTCGACGAAGCCTTTTCCAAGATGGATGGCAAAAATCAACGGGCGATGATGTCTTTTTATGCAGATCTCGGACTTCAGGTCGTTATCGCCGCCCCACTGGAAAAGAAGCCTGCCATAATCGGTTACATGCACAGCCTGGTCGAGATCGACCGCATCAACGAACAATCCTTCGCCAACGTCGTCTATATCGGTAAACGCGCCAGAGACGAAATTCTTGCGATGAATCCGGAAACGCTGAGTGATGCCGACATCGCCGCAAGGATGGCGGCGGAGTAAAGGTCGTGGCACGCGGTCGCAAGTTCACCATCGCCCAAGATTTGCTGCAGGATTTGCTCGATCGTTTCGAGGACGGCACAGCCCAGCCCGTCGGTTATCCAGATCATGGCGGTTTTGCCGATATTACCGCCAGCGATGTTTTTATGAGGAAGATCGGCGAGGCAGAACGCCGAGGCGGCGTCGCACTTGTTTACGGTTCCGGTCGGAGGCGCGGAGAACTGAAACTGGTGAGGTTGACCGATGCGCGGCTGCTTTACGAATATCTCGACCGCACACCCAGCCGCCAGACGGCATTGACCGTTGGAGAGGAAGTGCTCGGCGGATTGAGCATCCACCCTGCCATTCGCGACGTTGCGTTCTCGGCGGTCGAGGCATGGTCGCGAAATCGCAAATGGATCAATATTGGCGTCGAGAGTGCGGCCTCCATGCGAAATGCGGTCATCCTGGCTCAGGCGATTGTGGAGAAGCGCCACCTCGATCTGGATTATCGCACTTTCTCCAGAAGGATCGTCGCGGATAGCAAAGCGCTTGAAAAATTGGAGGGCGCTGTCCTGCGGTTGGTCGGGGCCGTCGTTGACGTCCCTCCTGCAAGCAGTGCGCGGGCGGCTTTCGCGACCCTTGGTCTAGAGCGATTTAGCCCTCCGCTTTTGTTGTCCGGAAGGTTCCTGCTCGACGGCATCTCTGTCGGGGCATCGCTCTCCTATCTGGGCATCCCGCCGACCGAGATGATGCGGATAAGCTTCAGCAGGCAGCCGGACTACGTTCTGACGGTCGAGAATTTTGCCAGCTTCAACCGGCATGTCCTAGAGGCGGACCCGAATGGATCGGGTCTCACGCTCTTCGTCGGTGGGTATCCTTCTCTAGCGGCTCAAAAAGCGATCGCGGTAGTTGCGTCAATGCTGCCTGATACCGTGCCATTCTTTCATTGGTCCGATATCGATGCGGACGGTACCTGGATCTTCAGGACAATCGAACGCGCGCTTGAGCGCAGATTGCGACCGCATCTTATGTCCCGCGAACTTGCGGAGGCGTTCGGTGTAGCTTCGATAGGGGCTTCGAAGTTGCGTCGTGGAGAGGCAGCGGGCTCGATGATTTCCAACCTTGTGGACTATCTTGCCCAGCCAGAGGCGAAGATCATGGAGCAGGAACAGGTCGATCCCCAAATTCCAAACATTGTCGCAACGTAGGCATGAATAGCCCACGTTCGTAGAGGGCATCCGCCGATCTCGCCGCGCGGATGAAAAGCTCTCCCTCGAGGTAGCCGCAAGCCCCTATCTGGGGCGCCGTACGACGCGGACGTTGCCGCTGCTTCCGCCGCCGCAGAAAAATTGATCGGCGCCATCGGATTCGAGGCCCGACACACCGAGCCCGGGTGGCATTTCGAGCATTTCCAATGGCTCTCCCGTTTGGGGATCGATGCGCCTCACCTCGCCCTCGTCGCCTTCCCATACACCGTGCCAGAGTTCGCCGTCGACCCAGGTCACGCCGGTGACGACGCGGTTGGATTCGATGGTGCGGAGGATCTTGCCCGTATCGGGATCGATCTGATGGATTTTTCGGCCTCGATATTCGCCGACCCAGAGCGTTCCTTCGGCCCAGGCGAGCCCGGAATCGCCACCATTTCCAGGTGCGGGAATTGTCGCGAGGATGGTGCCTGTTTTCGGATCGATCTTGTGGATACGATCTTCCGCGATCTGAAACAGGTGCTCTCCGTCGAAGGCGGTTCCCGCATGGGACGCTACATCGATCGAGCGCACCGTCTCGCCGCTTGCCGGATCGAAGGCGTTCAGCTTGTCTCCGGAGGCGAACCAGACGTGCTGGCCGTCGAACGTGACGCCATTCACGGAGGCGGCGCCGGGGAAGGGCCCATATTCTCGGATGATTTCGGCTTGAGATTTTTTCATGCGTTTATCCTAGTCGTTCGGCAGCGGGCTGGGGAGTAACAAGATTGTCGGGAAGCCCGGCACGGAAGGAGCCATCCACCGGCGCGCCCGCCCCTGGCCGAACCATTGCACCTTGCCGTCTGCCAGAAGCTGGTCCAGCGCCCGCTGCACGGTGCGGGAACTCGCGCCAAGCGCGATCGCCAGCGCCGAGCTCGACCAGGCTTCGCCGTCGCCAAGCAAGGCGAGCACCGCCGCATGCTGCTCGTCCACGGGCGGCGCCAGTACGACGATGTCGCCATTTCCATGTGGCGACAGCGCAAAACCACTCTTGGTCGCCGTGACATGCGCCAGCGTCTGAAGCCCGACACGCAGCCGGCCAATTTCGACCCGAAGCCGGGCACGATGCGATTCGTCCGTATGCCTGGCCCGAAAGGCGCGGTAGAGCAGCGTGCTTCTCGGCACATCGCCTGGCCAGGCCTCGCCCAGAGCCCGGGCGAGCGCGAACAATATCGGCCGCGACGAGAGCGAGATAACCGTGTCTCCGATCCGCACGACGTTGCGGCATGCATCGACCACCAGCGCGCCCGAGGCGAGGAGGGTTTCGACCTCCTCCAGCAGCAGCGGACGTTCCTCACCCCGTGCGATCAGGCGTACCGCGGGCGTCTTCAGGACGAGGGACGCGGTTTCGACCTCCGCCGTTAGTGCCGGAATGTCGGCTTCCCGTGCGGCCTGCTCCGCGCGGGCCAGCGCGGCATGTGCCGCTTTCGTCCGGAGGCGGCGGATTGCGACGCCGGCGACCACCAGCTCATAGGCTGCCCTCGATGCCGGTGGAAGCGGCGGCGGCTCGAAGGCGGCGAGCAGGCGCTCAGCCTCGTCGAGCCGGCCGATCAGCAGCAGGCGCCGGACCTCCAGATTGAACGCATGCGCGGCATTCACCCGGTCACCATGCGCTTCAAGCACCGCTCGGGCTGCGTCGAGTGCCTTCACCGGCCAGGCCAGATCGCGGGAGACGAGCGCGATCTCCGCCTCGGCGACGACACATCTGGCGCGCGCCATCGTCTCTTTGGGGCCGAACGCGCGGGTAGCTCTTTTGAGGAGAGCCTTTGCTCGGACGAGATCGCCGAGCTGCGCCATGGCGATGCCTCGGAGTGCAAGCGCAGGCGCATCGTCGCGCAGTGCCACCCGCTTCAAGGCACCAAGGGGATCGCCCGAGGCGAGCGCACGCGCTGCGGCGGTGATCAGCGAGTCCATCGGAATCCCGTCACACTTGTCACTCTCACCATTCGATATCCGGCCCTAGTCTATCCCACGACCACCAAGCTGCATTCCAACAAACAGGAGGTTGATATGCAAAATCAAGCCGTTTCGCCGGAAGAATGGTTGAAGGCTCGCCTTGATCTGCTCGCTGCGGAGAAGGAATTCACCCGCCAACGGGATGCGCTGACGCGCCGCCGGATGGCGATGCCCTGGGAAAGGGTCGAAAAACCCTATCGGTTCGAGGGACCGGATGGCGAGCTTTCGCTGGAGGACCTTTTCGACGGCCGCTCGCAACTGATCGTCTATCATTTCATGTTCGGTCCCGATTGGGAGGAGGCATGCAAGTCATGTTCCTTCTGGGCCGATAATTTCAACGGTATCCCGGTTCATCTCAACCACCGCGACGTGACGTTCGTCGCCATCTCGCGGGCTCCACTTGCCAAGCTCGACGCCTACAAGAAACGCATGGGCTGGAACTTCCCGTGGTTCTCTTCACATGGCAGCGATTTCAATTTCGACTATCAGGTGTCGGTGAGGCCGGAAGATCTCCCCAAGGGCGTGGCCTATTACAATTACGAGGTCCAGCCGAGCAACGCATCCGAAGAAGTGGGCATCAGCGTCTTCTACCGGGATGAGAGCGGCGAGGTGTTCCACACCTATTCCTGTTACTCGCGCGGCGTCGACATGCTCAACGGCGCCTACCATTTTCTGGATCTCGTGCCGAAGGGCCGTGATGAGGACGACCTCGACTACCCGATGGCGTGGGTGCGCCGGCACGATCAGTACTGAGGCAGCCTTTGGCCAGTCTTGACAGGAACCGGAGCCGACGGCGGTCGATCCGGCTCAGGCAATTCACCTTCCGACATGCCGGCACTTCGCGGCCGCGTAGGCAACAGCATTGCCGCGTGGCTTGCAGCCGGACACCGAAAAATGGAGATGAAAATGACCAATATTCAGTATCGATGGATCATCGTGGCGGCCGGCGGCCTTCTCGGCTGCCTCGCCATCGGATCGATGTTTTCCCTGCCCGTTTTCCTCATGCCCATCTCGCGCGATACCGGATGGTCGGTCACCGGCGTGTCGAGTGCGATGACCATAGGTTTTGTCGCCATGGCATTCGCCAGCATCGCCTGGGGCAGCCTGTTCGATCGGTGGGGGCCGCGTCCCATCGTTTTTGCCGGCTCGGTCCTGCTTGCCGCCAGCCTCGCGTCGGCAAGCCTGACGACATCGCTAGAGCACATCCTGTTCAATCCGGGTCATATCCAGCAGCCCTGAAGTAGTTTGCGCATTCTGCCGGTGTGAAGCGGGGGATCAAGGCGCCGACGGCATCCCATAGAGCATCGATCTTTCGCTCCGCCCGCGCCCGCAACATGGCTTTCAATTTCGAGAATGCGTTTTCGATGGGATTGAAGTCGGGACTATAGGGCGGCAGGAACATGAGCTTGGCGCCGGCGCGCTCGATGGCATCCCGCACACCGGATGTCTTGTGTGCCGGCAAGTTGTCCATGACGACGACATCACCGACCTGAAGAGTCGGGACCAGCACCTGCTCGACGTAGGCCAGGAAGACGTTACCGTTCATGGCGCCATCATAGACAAATGGCGCGGTCATTCCGGTGAGACGCAATGCTCCGGTGAAGGTCGTTGTTTTCCAATGGCCATGTGGCACGCCGGCGCGGCAACGCTCGCCTCGAATTGCACGCCCGCGCAGACGTGCCATCTTCGTCGAAAGGCCGGTTTCGTCTATAAATATTAGCTTCTCGGGATCGAGGTCGAGCTGACCATCAAACCAGACGCGCCGACGCTTCAGGACATCCGGCCGGTCTTGCTCCAGTGCATGTGCGGACTTTTTTTAAAGGTCCATCCGCGGCCTCGCAACCAGGCACCAAGTGCACTCCGGCTGATCCTCACTTGCCGCTCGACGGACAAGCGCTCGACCATTTCATCGAGCGTTACGTCCTTACGGTCTTCGATTAGCTCAACAACGAATGCCTCGTGTGCGTCCAGCACCGACGGTCGTCGCCAACCTTGCGGCCGGGAGGTCGGCTCGCCGTCTTTCGCTCTTGCGATCCACCGGATGGCCGTCGAAATCCCAACCCCGAACCGGGCTGCGGCTTGCCTTGCTGACATGCCGGCCGCAGACGCCTTTAATACGCGTAGTCGAAGATCATCGCTCAATGCTTGCGCCATCACCCACCTCATCGCTGTGGATGTTGAATCAGCTTCGGCTCGCCGCGTCACCTCACAATCGATTCATCGATCACAGGATCTGCTCTAGTGGCCTTCCAGCTCATCTTCGGGCTTGCCGTCGGCACCGCGATAGCGGCAATCTTCGCGCCGATGATGGCCTGCGTCACCGGCTGGTTCGACACGCATCGAAGCCTCGCGGTTTCGCTGGTTTCGGCCGGTATGGGCATGGCGCCGATGACCATGTCGCCCTTCGCGGCGTGGCTCGTGTCGATCTACGACTGGAGAACATCGCTCCAGATCATCGCCATACTGGTGGCAGTCGTGATGATCCCGGTTTCCTTCCTCGTCCGGCGTGCCCCGGCTCTGGAAAAAAACGATGCCGCTGCCCCCGCCGACGGCGAACTTCAGTCCTCCATGTCGACGCGACAGGTGTTGAGATCGCCCCAGTTCATCATCCTGCTGCTCACCAATTTCTTCTGCTGTGCCACCCATTCGGGGCCGATCTTCCACACCGTGAGCTATGCGGTGACCTGCGGAATTCCGATGATAGCCGCCGTGTCGATCTACAGCGTCGAAGGCCTGGCAGGCATGGGTGGCCGCGTCGTGTTCGGCATTCTCGGAGACAGGTTCGGTGCCAAGCAGGTGCTCGTTCTCGGTCTGCTGGCCCAGGCGTTCGGCGCGCTGGCCTATGTTTTCGCACAAGGTCTCGGGTCATTCTATACGGTCGCCGCCCTGTTCGGCTTCATCTATGCCGGTGTCATGCCGCTCTATGCGGTGATCGCTCGCGAGAATTTCCCGATGCGGATGATGGGCACGGTGATCGGCGGGACAGCAATGGCTGGCGGTCTGGGCATGGCGACCGGCCCTCTGGCCGGAGGGCTGATCTACGACACGCTTGCCAGCTATACTTGGCTCTATGTCGGCTCCTGGGGTATCGGGATCGGCGCCTTCCTGATCGCCTTGACCTTCAAGCCTTTTCCGAAGGGTCGACAGGCGGTGCCGGCCCTCGACGCCGCCTGATGCCCCAGCGAGCAGCAGTGATCCAGACGAGGCAAAGCCAGGGCGGGATATCGGCTGCGAGGAGATGGAAGACCCTGCCGCGGGTTTTGCGACGAAGGCGCCTTGTTTTTTGAGATCTGCGTTCTCTATAGATGGGGACGGCGAGGTTTTTTCCGAATGCAAAGCAATGAGATCGCGGCTCTGATCAATCGCGTGGCGATGGGTGATCGCAAAGCGTTCGCCTCGTTGTATAATGCGACGAGCCCGAAACTATTTTCGATCTACCTGCGTATCTTGAAAGACAGGGCCGACGCGGAAGAAGCGCTCCAGGAAATCTATGTCAGGGTCTGGCAGCGCTCCAGGACCTTTGCCGTGGATACCGGTTCGCCCCTCGCCTGGTTGGCGGCGATCGCGCGCAACCACGCGATCGACATCCTGCGGGCCAGGAAACCTGTCGCCGAAGACCTTGATGCTGCTTACGACCTTGCCGATGACGGCACGCTCGATCCCGAACAGCAGGTGGCCAACGCGGATGAAGGCCGTCGCATCGACAGGTGCATGCAGGAGCTCGATTCCGCGCATGCACGTGCAGTTCGACGTGCCTATGTGGAAGGTTTGAGTTATCTTGAACTGGCGGAAGAATTGAAGGTACCGTTGAATACGGTGCGCACGTGGCTGCGCCGGAGCCTTCTCAAGTTGAGAGAGTGCATGGAGCGATGACGTCGGGCGAACAAAGTCAGGGCAGGCGGCCGCAGGACGAGATCCTGGCCGGCGAATATGTGCTCGGCGTTCTCTCACTCGAGGCTCGCCACGCCGTTGAACAGCGGATGGCGAGCGATCGTGCCTTTGCACGGATTGTCGAACGGTGGCAGGCGGATCTTGCCTCCTTCAACGACGACTACCAGGACGTGGCACCGCGCCCGGTGGTTTTTGGCCGGATAGAAACCCGTCTCTTCGGTCCTGCCCGGGTTGCCGCCCCCTCGTGGGATCTGTGGAATTCCGCGGTGTTCTGGCGATGGTTCGCGCTTGGCACGTCGGCGGTTGCTGTCGCTGCCGTGTTTTATGCGTCGGGTGTGATTCCAAGGCCGCAGGGAGCCGCTCCGCTGGTGGCGGAATTGTCCTCGACCAATGACCAGATCAACTTGCTTGCGTCCTATGATGCCGGAAACGGCCGGTTGCGGATCGTGCCGGTCGCGGCCGGCGGACGCGAAGAGAAATCGCTGGAGCTGTGGCTGGTACCCGGAAGCGGCGATCCGCGTTCGCTCGGCGTGTTCCAACCGGATCGGGCCGGCGAACTCATCATTCCTGCCGATCTTCGCCGCAACATGGCCGAAGGCGCGACGCTTGCCGTCAGCCTTGAACCGTTCGGTGGTTCGCGGACCGGCCTGCCCACCGGCCCGGTAGTGGCAAGCGGTGCCGCCCACCGACCATGACGGCGAAAGCTGAAGGTCAGGCCGCAGTCTCGCCGATATCCCAATAGAGCCCGGCCATCATCGCGAGGCCCTCCCGGACGATCGAGATCGGCAGGTGCTCGTTGGGCGCATGCTGCAGGCAGCCGGGATAGGAATGGGGAATCCAGATCGTCGGCAGGCCGAGCAGATCCGAGAAAATGTTGTTCGGCAGCGAGCCGCCGAGATTGGGCAGGATTGCCGGCGGAGTGCCGAGCGTCTTCTCGATCGAGGCGACAACGCGGCTGACCCATGGATGATCGGGATCAAGGCGGCTCGCGAGGAAGATCGCGTCGGTCGGGTCCTTGACCACCACCCGGTCATAACCCGCATCGATCAGTGCTTTGCGAACGGCGGGGACCACCGCATCGGGATCGACGCCGACCGGGAAGCGGAGCTGCATGCGGGCGCGAGCTTTTGGCGGGATGGCGTAGAGCGGCTGGGCTAGGTTGCCGCATTCCATTTCCATCACCTCGAAGGAACTCCAGGCAAACACCTTCTCCTCCGGCGTCAAGCCCGGCTCGCCCCACCACGGTTCGATCGGCGGGTCTCCGGCGGTCGGCGTGATGTGGCAATCCTTCAGTGCGGTGCGGACATTTTCCGGGATCGAACCCGGCGTCATCTCGGGCACCTTGATCTGGCCGGTGCGGCCGACCAGCGCGGTGATCGCGTGGCAGAGTTCGATGCCGGGATTGGAGAGGATGCCGCCCCAGTTGCCGGAATGCTGAAAACTTTCGCGGGCGTTGATCTCCAGATGGAAGGGCATGCCGCCGCGGGCGCCGAGGAAGATCGTTGGCCGTTCGAGCGCGAGGCGTGGGCCGTCCGAGGCGATGAAGACGTCCGCCTTCAGCTCGTCCCGATGCGCTGCGCACATTTCCTCCAGCCCCAGCGAGCCGGATTCCTCGCCCATCTCGATCAGGTATTTGAGGTTGAAGCCGAGCGAGCCTTTGACCGCGAGCAATGCTTCGACGGCGGCGAGGTTCACGGCGTGCTGGCCTTTGTTGTCAGCCGTGCCGCGGCCGTACCAGGCGCCGTTCTTCTCGGTCATCTCGAAGGGCGAGAGGTCTGCCTCCCACTGGCCGTCGAGACCGGCGACGACATCGCCGTGGCCGTACTGCAGGACGGTCGTGAAGCGCGGGTCTTCGATGCGTTCAGCGAGCAGGAAAGGGCCGGGAGCTTTATCGTTTTCGTAGATCTTCGTCGTAAAGCCAAGCCATTCGAAAAACGGCTGCATGTCCTCGGTGACATAGCGCCAGAGGTCCGGCTTGTTGGCTGCGACGCGGCTGGCAGACGGGATCGCCACGCGTTTGCGCAGCGTGGCCTCAAATGAGCCGTCGTCGAGATAACCGACGGCCTTGTCGATCGTTGCTTGGCGGGAGGCAATCGTCATCGCGGCATCCTTGGAAACTCAGGCCGTCCTGGCGTTCACGGCGGGAAAGACCGTCGCGTTCGACAGATCGAGATCGAAATGGCAGCGGAACATGCCGCTTGCCTCGGTCGCCTTCTGTGGCGGCACGGTATTGCGACAGATGTCCTGCGCGAAGGGACAGCGCGTATGGAAACGGCAGCCGGAGGGCGGGAAGGCCGGGTTCGGCAGTTCGCCGGCAATCGGATGCAGCGAACGGTCGCTGGTATCCATGTCGGGCGCGGCATCGATGAGCAGGCGAGTATAGGGGTGGCGCGGCTTGCGGAAAAGCTCTTCCGCCGTCGCCTCCTCGACCAGTTCGCCGAGATACATGACACCGATCCGGTCGGCCATGATGCGCACGACCGAGAGATTGTGGGTGATGAACAGACTGGTGAGATGAAGGTTCTTCTGCAGGTCGCGGAGCAGATTGAGGATCTGCGCCTGTACCGAGACGTCGAGCGCCGAGGTCGGTTCATCGAGGATCAGGAATTCCGGTTCGCCGGCAAGTGCCCGGGCGATGCAGATGCGCTGCCGCTGACCACCTGAAAATTCCTGCGGGTATTTTTCGGCGTCCGCTGCGGAAAGGCCGACCTGGATCAGCAGTTCGTCGACGCGGGCGCGGATCGCGGTGCGGCCGGTGCGCAGCTTATGCACCCGGATCGGCTCGGCGATGATGTCCTCGATTGTCCAGCGGCCATTGAGCGAGGAATAAGGATCCTGGAAGATCATCTGCAGGCGCGGTTTATTGCCGGCAGCATTCGGCGGAAAGCTGATCTCGCCCGATGTGGGCGCCATCAGGCCGGAGACGAGACGCGCCAGCGTGGACTTGCCGCAGCCGCTTTCGCCGACCAGGCCCATGGTCTCGCCATGGTGGACTGTGAGGCTGACGTCGCTGACGGCCTTGGTGCCGCCGGTCTCGTTCTTCTTCAGCCGCTCGAGGAGGCTCTGGTTGCGGCGATAGACCTTGCTGACGTGATTGAGGATGAGGAAATCGGAAGCGCTCATGCGGGCACCCTTTCCAGCGGGTGGAAGCAGGAAAAGGCAGAGCTTTCATCCTGATAAAGCGGCGGTATGGTCGCGCGACAATCGCCTTCCGCCTTGAAACAGCGCGGATTGAAGGCGCAGCCGGGTGGAACTGCCCCGAGCCCCGGCATGGCGCCGGGGATCTGGTCGAGCCGCATCTCGCCGGTGGCGGACGGCATTGGCGTCGCGCGGATCAGGCCCCGCGTATAGGGATGTTTCGGCGCATTGAAGAGCTCGCCGACCGGGCTGATCTCGGCGACGCGGCCGGCATAAAGCACCGCGACGCGATCGGCCATCTTGGCGATGACGCCAAGGTCGTGGGTGATCAGCATCATGCTGACATTGCTTTCGCGATGCAGGTCGCGCAGCAGTTCGAGGATATGCGCCTGGACGGAGACGTCGAGCGCCGTGGTCGGCTCGTCGGCTATGACCAGCACCGGGTCGGCGCAGAGTGCCAGAGCGATCACCACACGCTGCCGCATACCGCCGGAAAGCTGGTGGGGGAAACGTTTGAACTGAACGTCCGGGTTCGGCAGGCCGACACGGTCGAGCCAGTCGAGCGCCCTTTTCTTCGTCTGGCTGCCGCTGAGTTTCAAATGCGCCTGGATGGTGTCACAGAGCTGCTGACCGATCGTGATCACCGGGTTGAGGCTGGTCATCGGGTCCTGGAAAACGAAACCGATCCGTCCGCCACGCACGCTGCGCATTGCCTTGGGGGACAACTGGTCGAGCCGTTCCCCGGCAAGGGTGATGGTGCCGCCGGTGCGTTTCAGCGGCGGCACGAGAAGGTCGATGATCGCAGCACCGGTGATCGATTTGCCGGCGCCGGACTCGCCGACGATGCCGAGCACTTCACCCGGATTGACGAAAAAGGAGACCTTGTCGAGCGCGGTGACCAGCCCTCCGTCCCGGTTGATGGTGACGGTGAGGTCGCGGACGTCGAGAAGGGGAGCGGTAGCGTTGATCATGAGCGGCCCCGCAGGCGCGGATTGTAGACGTCGCGCAGATGGTCGCCGAGGATGTTCACCGAAACGACGAAGAGGACGAGGATCAGGCAGGGCCAGACCGAGATCCACCATTCGCCCGACTGCAGGAAATTGTTGCCGTTGCGGATCAGCGTGCCGAGCGACGGCGAGGTGACCGGAATGCCAATGCCGAGAAAGCTCAAGGTCGCCTCGGTGATGATGGCGATGCCGAGATTGATGGTGGCAATGACGAGGACTGGCGCCATGACGTTCGGCAGGATGTGCAGGACGATAATGGAAAGGTTGCTGCGGCCGGTGATGCGGGCGGCCGAGACATAGTCCTGGTCGCGCTCGATCATCACGGAAGAGCGGATGGTGCGGGCATACTGGACCCAGAAGGCGATGCCGATGGACATCACGACGATGGCGATCGCGGGGCCGACGCTGCGCTCGGTGCCGAGCACCGCGCGGGCGGCACCATCGATGATCATCGCCAGCAGTAGAGCGGGATAGGCAAGCTGTACATCGGCGACGCGCATGATGAAGGCATCCACCTTGCCACCGACGAAGCCGGCGATCAGGCCGAGGCTGCCACCGAGGACGAGGCCGATGGTGACCGACAGGAAACCGACGATGATCGAGGTGCGCATGCCATAGGCCATGGCGGTGATCAGGTTGCGGCCCTGGTCGTCGGTGCCGAGCGGGAATTCAACCGACCCTTCCGCCATCCATGCCGGCGGAATGAAACTGTCCAGCACAGACATGCCGGAGAATTCGAACGGGTTCAGGGAGAACAGCGGGACAACGAAAGCGTAGATCAGCAGCGCGATGATCACGATCGCGCAGAAAGTGGGGCCGGGTGCCCTGCGCATGGCGCGCAGAAGCTTGGCGCCCCTGCTGCGGCGAGCGGGGCCCGCTGCCGGGGTGTTGACGACAGGCGTCATGATTGCCTCCTCAACACACGGGCGTCGATCAGCGGATAAAGCAGCTCGACGACCAGATTGATGACCATGAAGACCAGGCCGACAAAGATCAGGTAGATGGCGATGACCGGAATATCGGCGCCCTGGATCGATTGCAGGAAGAGCGAGCCGAGGCCCGGCCAGGCGAAGACATTTTCGGTCACCACTGAAAAGGCAATGATGTTGCCGAGCTGCAGGCCGAGCATGGTGATGACCGGCAGCAGCGTGTTCTTGATCGCATAGACATACCAGATGCGCGCTTCCGACAGGCCGCGGGCGCGGGCAAAGCGGATATGTTCGCTCTGGCCGACTTCCATCAGCTGGGTGCGCAGCATGCGGATGATGAAGGCGACCTGGAAGGTGGAAAGCGTCGCTGCCGGCAGGAGGATCGCCCGCCAGCCGGAGACGGTCAGGAGCCCGGTCTTCCAGAAGCCGAGATCGACCACCGTGCCGCGCCCGAACGAGGGGAGCAGGCCGAGCTGGACGGAAAATACCGCGATCAGCAGGATGCCCACGACGAAATTCGGAAGCGTGATGCCGGCCGTGGAGATCAGCATGATGAAGCGGCCGAACAACGAATTCGGGTTGACGCCGCAATAAATGCCGGCCGGCACTCCGACCACGATCGTAATCAGCAGGCTGACGAAGGCGAGCTCGACAGTGGCGGGCAGGCGTTCTGCAATCAGGTTGGCGACCGGGTCCTGGGTGCGATAGGAAAAGCCGAAATCACCTTGCAGCATGTTGCCGATGAAATGCAGGAAGCGCGTCCACAGCGGCTGGTCGAGGCCGAGCTTGGCGATCAGTTCCAGCCGCTCGTTGACGGTTGCGTCGGCGGAGAGGAGCGCCGCCAGCGGGTCGCCGATATTGGCGACCAGCAGGAAGGCGATGAAGCTGATCACCAGCAGGACGATGATCGTCTGCACGATCCGTGACGCGGCATAATTCAGCACAACAAATTCCTTAGCAGCAGCTATCCCCGAGCCGATCGAGGAAGGCGGCGCATTTCTCGAGCTCGGAGATCGCAACCGATTCGTCCGGCTGATGGGCATCGGCGATATCCCCCGGACCGATGACGACCGAAGGAACGCCAGCGATCTGGAAAATACCCGCTTCCGTGCCATAGGAAACATAGCGGGGTTCGGTGCGGCCGAGAAGCGCCAACAATTCCGCGTCGAGCGCCGGATCGTTGTTGGGTTTGAGGCCGGGGATGCTGGCCTGGACGTCGAAGACGATGCCGCAGGACGGATCAATGGCCTTCATGGCCGGTTCGAGCTTTTCGGCGGCAAAACGCTTCATGTGGTCCAGCACCTCATAGGTATTCTGGCCCGGAATGAGGCGCATTTCCCAGAAGAATTCGCAGTTTTCGGAGACGATATTGCCGTGCAGGCCGCCCCTGATGACGGTAACCTGGGTCGTCGAATAGGGCGGATCCAATCCTTCGAACTGCGGGCCGTTGCGCATGTCCTCGCGGATGCGGTTGATTTCGGCGATCATGTCGCCGGCGACCATCACTGCGTTGACATAGCGGTCCGGTTGCGAGGAATGGCCGGGCTTGCCCTTGATGCGGCACCAGCCGATCAGCCCGCCCTTGTGGGCGGCGATCATATCCATGCTGGTCGCTTCGCCGATGACGGCAAGGCGCGGCTTCAGGTCGCTCTGGCCCACCCATTCGGCCATCGAGCCGACGCCGGTGCAGCCGACCTCCTCGTCATAGGAAAAGGCGAGGTGGACGGGCTTCTTGAGGTTCTTGGCGGCAATGCCGGGCACGGCTGCCAGACAGCAGGCGAGGAAGCCCTTCATGTCGGTGGCACCGCGACCGATCAGGCGGCCGTTCACTTCTCGGAGCGTCCACGGATCGCCGGTCCAGGCCTGGCCTTCGATCGGCACCACATCCGTATGGCCGCTGAAGATGATGCCGCCGGGCGCTTCCGGGCCGATCGTGATCAGCACGTTTGCCTTGTCGCCCTCGGGATTGGCAAACCGCCGGACGCGCGCGCCGAAGGGAGCGGTCTGGTCTTCTACATATTTGAGCAGGTCGAGGTTCGATACGGCACTGACCGTGGGATAAGACACGAGGCAGGCAAGCTGCCTCGTTATATCGGTTGCAATGGTCATTACTTCACCGTGAAATAACGCAGCGGGTAGGCAAGGTCGGCCGGCTGGACGACGGTGACATTGTCCTTCACGCCCCAGAGAATGTTCAACTGGTGGAGCGGAATGAAGGCGACGTCGGCCTTCATGAGCTTGAAGGCCTGGGTGATGTAGCCGGTGCGCTTGGCCGGGTCCGTCTCCTTGCCGATCAGGTCGATCAGCTTGTCGACTTCCGGATTGGAATAGCCGCCGATGTTGAAGGCGCCGAGGCCGCTCTTGGCGTCGCGGGTGGCGGCAATCGAGGTCAGGAAGATGTGCGCGTCATAGGTGGCCGGCGAATAGCCGAGCATCGCCATGCTGGTATTATATTCCGGCGGGTTGACCTGGGTCGCCCATTTGGCAGTCGGCTGGGCACGCGGATCGACCTTGATATTGATGCGGGCAAGCGAGGCGGCCACGGCAAGGCAGGTCGCTTCGTCGTTCATGAAACGGTCGCTTGTGCAATCGAGCGTAACGGAGAAGCCGTTTTCGTAGCCGGCTTCCTTCATCAGCGCCTTGGCCTTGTCGACATCGGGCTTTACCGGTGCGCCGAGGGCAGCGTCGAAACCGTTGACTTCCTTGCCGATCGGCAGGCCGACCGGAACCGAGAAATTGCGCATGATGCGCTTCTGGATCGCGCCGGTATCGATCGCCAGTTCCATGGCCTGGCGGACCTTGAGCTCCTTGAAGGGGTTCTTGGTCTTTTCGCTGCCGAAGATCAGGCTGTCGCGGGCGACATCGGGCTGGATGTAGATGGTGCGAAGGTCTGGGCCTGCCTGCATATGCAGCTTCGGATCGTTCTCGATGCGCTCGGCATCCTGCGGCGGCACGCCGTCGATCATGTCGACTTCGCCGGAGATGAGGGCGGATACGCGGGTCGACGGGTTGGGGATCACGAAGAACGTCGCATTGTCGACATTGCCGGTCTTCTTGTCCCACCAGCCCGGGTTCGGCGCAAAGACCGTCTTCACGCCCGGATCACGCTCCTTGATGACGTAGGGACCGGTGCCCATGGCATTGCGGTTGGCAAAGGTCTCGGTGGCGTTGTTGGCTGCACCCGGCTGCACGGTGTTGTTCGCTTCGGCCCATTCCTTGTCCATGATGTACCAGTTGGTGATCTGGTTCGGCAGGATCGGGTTGATGGCGCGGGTCTTGATGCGGATCTTGTGATCGTCGACCTTCTCGATCGAAGCGATCGAATTGAGGTTTGCCTTGATGCCGCCGGCCTGGCCGCGGGTCAGCGAGAAGACCACGTCATCGGCGGTGAAGGCATTGCCGTTCGAAAATTTCACGTCCTTGCGGAGGTTGAATTCCCAGGTCGTGCCGTCGATCTGCTTCCAGTCGGTCGCAAGTGCCGCCTCGATCTTCTGCTCGGCGTTACGGCGCACAAGCGGTTCGTAGACATTGGCAAGAACGGCGAAGATCAGCGTGTTCGAGACCGCATGGGGATCGAGCGTATAGGCATCGAGCGGGCCGGCGAACTTGAAATCCGCCGCCTGGGCCATGCCTCCAAGCGGAGCGGCGATCGCGGCTGCGGCGATGGTACCCAGCAGCATCTTACGTTTGAATGCAGAAAACGGGAAAGGCATCATGATCTCCTAAGCGCGCCACGAGACAGTCGGAATACGGAACAACGATGCGGTAGATATTTTATAGTTAAAATATCTCGACGGAGTGAGCTCTGGAATTGTGAGCATGCAGCGTTCCCTGTCGTTGTTTTGAGATGCCTACTTGCGAGGCTTGGGCAAACAATAGGCGAATTAAGGAAACATGCAAGCATGTTTGATCAAATGAGCGTAACTCTTTTGGGTGGGCAAATCACAGGCACGCGGAAGCGTTTCCGCAGCCTTTAGCGGATCAAAATATCGCAGATATTTCAGCTCATTAGAGCTTAAACGTCACCCGGTGGCGCTCAAGCCTTGGCAAACATCGGACCGCCTTTATGGGCAGGAAAGCCGTAACCGTTGATCATCACCAAGTCGATGTCGCTGCTCCTCGCGGCGATCCCTTCCGCCAGCAACGCCTCACCTTCCAATGACATTGCGCCGAGCAATCTTTCGAGAATATCGCTCTTCGAAAATGTGCGTGGCGTGATGCCCTTTTTGGCCCGCGCGGCCTCTATGATAGCGGTCACTTCCGGATCGATGCTGCGCTTGCCGTCCGGATAATCGTACCAGCCGCGGCCGGTTTTCTGGCCCAGGCGTCCCGCCTCGCACAGCGCATCGGCAATCTCGACATAGCGCACAGAGGGATCACGGGTAGCCGCCTGCCGCTTGCGGCGGGCCCAGGCGATTTCCAGGCCTGCCATGTCGTAGACGGCGAACAAGCCCATGGGGAAACCGTAGTCTTCCAGCGCAGCGTCGACCTCGTGCGGCAGGGCGCCGTCTTCCAATAGGAATTCGGCTTCGCGGCGATAGGCGGAAAAGATGCGGTTGCCGATGAAGCCTTCGGTGACGCCCGTGACGACCGGCAACTTGCGCAGTTTCTTGGCAACCGCCAGTCCCGTGGCCAGCACATCCGGTGCGGTCTTGGCGCAACGCACGACTTCCAGGAGGCGCATCACATGGGCGGGCGAAAAGAAATGCAGGCCAAGCACCCGCTCCGGGTGGGCGGTCGCGGCGGCGATCTCGTCCGGGTTTAGGTAGCTGGTATTGGTCGCCAGCACGGCATCGGAACGGATGACCTTGTCGAGACGCCGGAAGAGATCAGTCTTGACCGCGAGATCGTCGAACACGGCTTCGACGAGGAGATCGCAAGGGGCGAGATCGACATCTTCCGCGGTTACGGAAAGCCGCGCCTTCTGGGCTTCGAACCCGGCCTGGTCGAGACGGCCTGCGGCGACATTGCGTTCCAGCAGGCCGATGATGCGCTGGCGGCCCTTTTCAGCGGCTTCGGCAGTCTGGTCGAGGCCGATCACTGAATAACCGGCGCCAAGAGCGGCGGCGACGATGCCGCTGCCCATCAGGCCAAGGCCGCAGATGCCGATCGTCTCGACCGGGCGAGGCTTGACGCCTTCCAGTCCCTCGACCTTCGAGGACTCGCGTTCGGCGAAGAAGACATGACGCAGCGCCGCAGCCTCCCGGCTGTCGCGCAGCGCGAGGAAGGTGGCGCGTTCATCTGCCAGTCCTTCGGCGAGCGGGCGATTGGACGCGGTGACCAGCCGAACTGCTTCCGCGGGCGCCTTCTGGCCGCGCGCCTTGGCGAGGATTTTGACTGAAGCCTTTTCGATCTCGGCCGGATCGACAGCGGCGACGTTCAGATCGCCCGTGCGGCGGAGAGGTTTGCCAGCCAATGCCGAAGCAGCGGATATTGCAGTCCCGACGAGATCACCGGCGCCCACCTCGTCGATGATCCCGAGCTTCAGGGCCTCGTCGACCTTCACGGAACGTCCCGAGGTGATCAGGTCGAGTGCTGCCGGGATGCCGATCAGGCGCGGCAGGCGTTGCGTGCCGCCGGCGCCGGGTACGATGCCGAGTTTGACTTCCGGCAAGCCGACCTGTGCCGCCGGCGAGGCCACTCGGTAGTGGCAGGCAAGCGCAACTTCGAGACCGCCGCCGAGCGCTGCACCGTTCAGCGCAGCGACCACGGGCTTCGACAGGCTTTCGATCTTCTCGATGACATCAGGCAAGGTCGGCTCCATGGCCGGCTTGCCGAATTCCTTCATGTCGGCGCCGCCGATGAACGTCTTTCCGGCGCCGGTGACGACGATACCGGTCACATCGGCCGTCGTTTCGCTATGGGCGAGAGCTTTTTCAAGCCCGCTGCGGACATCGACGGAGGTGGCGTTGACCGGCGGATTGTCGATCGTGACGACCAGAACTCCGTTGCGGGTCGTGGCGGAAACCGTGGCGGAAAATTCGATCGTCTTGCTCATGATTGCCTCAGGCCGGAATGACGGCGGTCGCCTGGATTTCGATTTTGGCGCGGTCTTCCACCAGCGCCACGACCTGCATGGCGGCCATGGCCGGGAAGTGCTTGCCGATGATCTCGCGATAAACCTGGCCGATGCCCTTGAGGTTGCCGAGATATTCGGCCTTGTCGGTGAAATACCAGGTCATGGTGGTGATGTGCTCGGGTCCGGCGCCGGCCTCGGCCAGCACGGCGACCACGTTCTGCAGCGTCTGCCTGACCTGGCCGACAAAATCGTCGGTTTCGAACTGGCATTGGCCATTCCAGCCGATCTGCCCGCCGACGAAGACCTGGCGGCCGTTGGCGGCGACGCCGTTGGCGTAACCGATCGGTTTTGCCCAGCCTTCAGGCTGCAGGATGGTGTGCATTACTCTTCTCCAGATGCTGTGTCAGCGCGGCGCGCATATCGTCAGGCCAGGGTAGGGCCTTGTGGGTTTCGTGCGAGGTGGCGACCAGCCGCTGCCGGGCGGTCCAGAGCAGCCTGTCGTCGGCCCGCACCTCGTATTCGAGATCGGCGGAACTGTTGCCGATCCGCATAATTTTCACGGTGAAATCCATCATATCGCCATGGTAGCCAGGGCTCTTGAACGCGACGTCCAGCGTCACGGTCGGCACACCGATCTTGCGGCGGCTGATCATGTCCGGCCAGGGCGAGCCGATCGCGCCGAAAAATTCTTCGCAGACCCCCACCAGTATGTTCAGGTAGGAGGGGAAATATGCGATGCCGGACGGGTCGCAATCTCCAAAATTCAATCGGCGGGAGGTCGTGTAAGCCATGATCGCCCTCACGCCTTCAACAGTTCGCGGGCGATAATGAGCTTTTGCACCTCGGTCGCGCCTTCGTAGATGCGCAGCGCCCGGATTTCCCGGTAGAGGCTCTCGGTGATCTCGCCGCTCTTCACCCCTCGGCCGCCAAAGATCTGCACGGCGCGGTCGATGACGCTTTGGGCGTTTTCCGTCGCCACCATCTTGGCCATCGCGGCTTCCTTGGTGGTCGGCAGGCCCTGTACGTCACGACGCCAGGCGGCCCGATAGGTGAGGAGCGCGCCCGCATCAATCTGGGCTGCCATGTCCCCGAAGGCGGCTTGCGTCAGTTGGAGGTCGGACAGGTGATTGCCGAACATCGGCCGCGCCTTGGCATAGGCGAGCGCCTCATCCAGCGCCCGCTTGGCGAAACCGAGAGCGGCGGCGGCGACGGAGGCTCGGAAAATGTCCAAAGTCCGCATGGCGATCTTGAAGCCTTCACCCGGCGCGCCCAGCAGCCGCGAAGCCGGGATGCGGCAGTTGTCGAACCGGATCGTTGCCAGCGGATGCGGGGCGATGACGTCGATGCGCTCGGCGATCGAGAAGCCGGGATCGTCGGCGAACACCACGAAGGCAGAAATGCCGCGCGTGCCGGGCGCCTCGCCGGTGCGAACGAAAACGGTGTAGACGTCAGCGATGCCGCCGTTGGAGATCCAGGTTTTTTCACCGTCGAGGATATAGTGGTCGCCGTCCTTTCGGGCAGCGCAGGCCATGGCGGCGACATCCGAGCCGGCTTCCTTCTCCGACAGTGCGAAGGCGGAGATCCATTCGCCCGACTGCGCTTTCGGCAGGACGGTTCGGCGAAGCTCCTCGGAACCGGAAAGGCCGATCGCGCCGGTGCCGAGGCCCTGCATGGCGAAGGCGAAGTCGGCAAGGCCGTCATGCCAGGCAAGCGTTTCGCGGGTAAGGCAGGCCGCGCGGCTGTCGATCGGCTGGCTGCCGCCAGCGCCGGTCGCCGCGTCGAGAAGGCCGGCGTTTCCGAGCGCTTTGACGATCGCGCGGCAGGCGCCGTCCGTATCCGAATGATCGATGAGGCTGAGCGCGCCGGATGCCGCGAAGGCATCCAGTTTTTCGGCGAGCGCCTTGTGGCTCGCGTCGAAGAAAGGCCAGTCGAGGAAATCGCGCGCCGGTCCTTTGAGCGTCGTGGGGTTGGCCATCAGTCGCCCTCGAAGACCGGCTTGCGCTTTTCGGCAAAAGCCTCGAAGGCGCGGCGGAAATCCTTGGTCGCCATGCAGATCGCCTGCGCCTGGGCTTCGGATTCAATCATCTCTTCGATGCCCATCGCCCATTCCTGGTTCAGCATGGTCTTGGTCATCGTGTGTGCGAACCATGGACCATCCGCCAGCGAATGGGCAAGCTTGGCGGCCTCTGCCTCGACCACGTCCTGCGCGTGAAGGGCGTTGAAGAAGCCCCATGCCTGCCCTTCATCCGCGTTCATCGAACGGCCGGTGAAGAGCAGTTCGGCGGCGCGGCCCTGGCCGATGATACGCGGCAGGATTCCGCAGGCGCCCATGTCGGCTCCGGCAAGGCCGACGCGGGTGAAGAGGAAGGCGGTCTTGGTTTCGGGCGTCGCCAACCGCATGTCGGAGGCCATGGCGAGGATCGCGCCGGCACCCATGCAGATGCCGTCGACGGCCGCGACGATCGGTTGCGGGCATTTCTTCATCGCCTTGACGAGATCGCCGGTCATGCGGGTGAAGGCGAGCAAGTCCGGCATCGCCATACGGGTCAGCGGCTCGATGATTTCGAAGACGTCGCCGCCGGAGGAGAAATTGCCGCCGGCGCCGGTCAGGACGATCGAGCGGATGTCGGAGGCGTAGACGAGATCGCGAAAAAGATCGCGCAGTTCCGCATAGCTTTCGAAGGTCAGCGGGTTCTTGCGCTCCGGACGATTGAGGCGAACCGTCCCGACGCGGCCGTTTTCGCTCACTTCCCAGAGGAAATGTTTCGGCTGGTAGTCGCGGAAGCTGTGCTTCATGTCCTTCATCACGTCACTCATGTTCGTCTCCTCTCCTTTTCATCGACCGGTCCCTTTCGGGCGGCAGGACTCCTCCTGGGTCAGTCGTTGGCGGAGGGCGGCAGGAAATCCACCTCGTGCGCGGCGGAAACCTTCACGATCTCCTCCACGTCGGTCATTTCGTGCAGCTCTTCGAAAAGCTTCTGGAGCTTGCGGGCCGGGGAGACCCAGAAGAGTGCCCGGCACGGCTTGTCGGATTTATTGAAGTAACCGTGAGGGATGCCGCGCGGCATGCGCACCAGATCTCCAGCCTTTGCCTTGACCCATTGGCCGTCGAGCTTCAGATCGAGTTCACCCTCCTGCACGAGGATAAATTCGTCCTGGGTCGGGTGTACGTGCACAGGCACGAACTGACCCGGCAGACTGTTGGTTTCAAAGGCGAAGGTGTCGTCGCAGACCGCCTTCGGGAAATAGACTTGGCCGAGGATATTCCAGCTGGTGCCGTTATATCCGCTACCATTCTCGGTTATGCCCTTTTCCAGTTCCATCTTGATCTCCCGGTTTCGTTCCTGATCCATGCCGAGGCCGACTAGCCTGCCATGACTTCTCCCCCGGCAACCGCGATTGCCTGTCCGTTGATCGACGCCGCTCCGGGCGATGCCAGCCACAGAATCGTGTCCGCAACTTCCTCCGGCTTCACCAGCCGCCCCTGCGGATTGCTCCTGGTAAATTCCTGTCGCGCCTGCTCGTCCGTCCGTCCGGTCTTGGCTACGATCGTCTCGATCGAGCGGGCGATCAGCGGCGTGTCCGTGAAGCCGGGGCAGACGGCGTTGACCGTGATGCCGGTCCTGGCAAGCTCCAGCGCCAGCGAGCGGGTGAGGCCGACGACGCCATGCTTTGCGGCCACATAGGCCGAAACATAGGCGTAGCCGGTGAGCCCGGCAGTCGAGGCGATGTTGATGATGCGGGCGCCCGCGCCAAAAGCCTTGAGATCCGGCAGGACGGCCTGTGTGACGAGGAATACGCCGGTGAGATCGACCGACATGACCCGGTTCCACATCTCCAGCGAGGTTTTTTCGAAGGGCGCGCTCGGGCCTTCGCCGGCATTGTTGACGAGAATGTCGACAGGGCCGAACGCGGCTCGCGCCGTCTTGAGGCCATTGTCGATGGCGATCTCGTCGGTGACGTCGAAACCGTCCGCGACGCAGACCTTGTCCCTGCCAAGCGTTGCGGCAAGTGCCTCCAGAGGTTCGGCTCGTCGGCCGGCGAGGGTGACCAGCGCACCGGCTTCCACCAGCGCCGTCGCGATCGCCGCGCCGATGCCCGAGCCCGCGCCGGTGACGAGGGCGTGACGGTTGGCAAGTCTGGCGGAGGGCGCTTCGCTCATGATGCGTTCCTTATTTCGCCGCCGGGCCGACAGCCGGAGGGGCAACGGCGGCCGCAGCACGCGCGAGGTTTGTCTCGTACTGCGCCTTGCCGGAGTAATACTGTTTTGGCCATGGAATGTCCGTCAGACCGATCTTTGCCGCTTCATGCAGAACCCAGGCCGGATCCGCGAGATGAGGACGGGCGACGGCGCAGAGATCGGCGCGGCCGGCGGCGATGATCGAGTTCGCATGATCGGCCTCCGAAATCGCGCCGACGGCGATGGTCGGGATACCGATCTCGTTGCGGATCTTGTCGGAGAACGGCGTCTGGAAAAGGCGGCCATAGACCGGTTTTTCTTCCTTCCACACCTGGCCGGACGAGCAATCGATCAGGTCGGCACCGGCATCCTTGAACATCTGCGCGTAGATCGCCGCGTCTTCCGGCGTGTTTCCGCCTTCGAACCAGTCATGGCAGGAGAGACGCACGGAAATCGGCTTGTTTTCCGGCCAGACCTCGCGGATCGCCTTGAAGACTTCCAGCGGATAACGCGCACGGTTCTCGTGGCTGCCGCCGTATTCGTCGGTGCGGATGTTGGTGAGCGGTGAAAGGAAGCTCGACAGAAGATAACCGTGCGCGCAGTGAAGTTCCAACCAATCGGCGCCGGCTTCGGCCGCATATCGGGCCGCCCGAACGTGGTCGGCCCTCACCCGATCCATGTCGGCGCGATCCATAGCCTTCGGAACCTGGCTGGTCTTGAGGTAGGGCAGAGCAGATGCCGAGATCAGATCCCAGCCGCCTTCCTCGACCGGCTGGTCGATACCTTCCCAGGCGACCTTGGTCGAGCCCTTGCGGCCGGCGTGCCCCAGCTGGATGCCGACCTTGGCGGCGGAATTGTCATGCACGAAAGTGACGAAGCGTTTCCAGGCGGCCGCCTGTTCTTCGTTCCAGAGGCCGAGGCAGCCGGGAGTGATGCGGGCGTCGGGCGAGACGCAGGTCATTTCCCCGAACACGAGGCCGGCACCGCCGAGCGCACGGGACCCGAGGTGGACCAAATGGAAATCGTCCAGCAACCCGTCCTTGGCAGAGTACATGGCCATCGGCGACATGACGATACGGTTCGGCAAATGGGTTTCGCGCAGCGAATAGGGCGTGAACATCGGCGGCAGGGTGCGGCCGTTGCCGGCCACCTCGATGCCGTTTTTCCTGGCGAACCAGCGCTCGTAACCTTCCAGCCATTTGGGATCGCGGAGGCGCAGGTTTTCGTGGCTGATGCGCTGCGAGCGGGTCAGCATCGAATACATGAACTGTTCCGGCTCCAGCGTATCGGCGTAACGCTGGCCGACCACTTCGAACCATTCCATGGCGTTGCGGGCGGCATTCTGGATGCGGGCGACGTCGACGCGGCGGATTTCCTCATAGGTTTCGAGGACTTCCGGGATCGTGTCCTTCGAATGGCCGAGCTTGTTGAACTGGTTGCTGAGCTCGATCGCATCGTCGATCGCGAGCTTGGTGCCGGAACCAATCGCAAAATGGGCGGTATGGGCGGCATCACCCATCAGCACGACATGCGAGTTGCCGTTGAAATGACTCCACTTGCCGCAGATCAGGCGGTTGAAGTTCAGCCAGGCGCTGCCGCGCAGGTGCCGGGCATTGGTCATCAGTTCGGAGCCTTCGAGGACTTCCGAGAACAGGTCCTGGCAGAAATCGATCGAGCCCTGCTGGTCCATCTGGCCGAGGCCGTGCTTTTCGTAAGCCTCTTCCGTGGTTTCGACGATGAAGGTCGAGGTCTGGTCGTCGAACTTGTAGATATGCGCCTGGAACCAGCCGTGATCCGTCTTGCGGAAGTCGAAGGTGAAGGCGTCGAAAAGCTTATTCGTGCCGAGCCAGATATAGCGGTTCGGGCGCACCACAAGGTCCGGCTCGAAGACTTCCGGATAACGGTTGCGGATCTTCGAGTTGAAGCCATCGGAGGCGATGATCAGGTCGGCATCCGGATAATCGAGATCGCCGCTGGAATCGGTCTCGAAGACGAGCTCGACGCCCAGCGCCTCGCAGCGGCGTTGCAGGATGTTCAGGAGCTTCTTGCGGCCGATGCCGACGAAGCCGTGGCCGGAGGTGCGCTGGCGCGTGCCCTTGAACAGCAGTTCGATATCGTCCCAGTGGTTGAAGGCGTCCTCGATTTCGGCCGCACTTTCCGAGTCCCACGCCTTCATCGATACCATGGTGGCATCGGAGAAGACAACGCCCCAGCCGAACGTGTCGTAAGGCTTGTTGCGCTCGACAACGGAAATGGAATGCTCGGGATGCAGCTTCTTCATCAGGAGCGCGAAATAGAGACCGGCCGGGCCGCCACCGATACAGACGATGCGCATATCCAAGTCCTCCTGACGTTCAGTCGTTCATTATTTTAAGTTTAAACTATATGGCGTTTGATCGACCCGTCAAGCGGATAATTCCGGCGACTTGGGTTTTTATAGAGTCGTCGGTTCAGGCTTCGGGCTCGCTCTCAGACCGTACTCTTGCAGGACTCTTGCAGGGCGGCGGGGATGATTTGCGGCGACGCCGGTAGTTTTCACGCCGAAACGATCAAATAATATGCATTAGCATATATAATGATTCTTGTTGCTCGCTCTCCCTGTCCCGCTGGATGATCGGCTGAAGCAGCGCTGACCGTTCTGGCGGCATTTGTGAATTGACAAATGGCGGGTGTCGAAAATATGCTTTTGCAAATGATTATGGATTGAAGCCGACAAGGCGAAGGGGAACTGCCATGGCCGAGCGATCTTTTGCGCGCGAAGTCGAGGATCTCAAACTAGGAGAAGGCGAGATTTTTCGTGGGGAAGGCATTCTGGCCATCACCAAGGCGCTGCTGCAATCCGGCGTTTCCTATGTCGGCGGTTACCAGGGCTCTCCGATCTCGCATCTGATGGACGTACTGGCCGATGCCAAGGACATCATGGAGGATCTCGGGGTTCATTTCGAGACCTCGGCGTCGGAAGCGGCAGCGGCGGCGATGTTGTCTGCCTCGGTGATGTATCCGGTACGCGGTGCCGTGACATGGAAATCGACGGCCGGTACCAATGTCGCGTCGGACGCGCTCTCCAACCTGTCCTCCGGCGGCGTCAATGGTGGAGCGCTGATCATCCTCGGCGAGGATTTCGGCGAAGGCTCTTCGATCATGCAGGAACGCAGCCATGCGTTCGCGATGAAGTCGCAGATGTGGCTTCTCGACCCGCGTCCCAACCTGTCGGCGATGGTTCAGGCCGTGGAAGATGGCTTCCAGCTTTCGGAAGCCTCCAACACCCCTGTCATGCTGGAGGTACGCATCCGTGCCTGTCACGTGCACGGCCAGTTCGTTGCCAAGGATAACCAGCGGCCTAAGTTCACGCTCCGCGAGGCGCTGGAAAACCCGGTCCGCGACGTTAACCGCATCGTCCTGCCGCCGGCGAATTTCGGGCAAGAGAAGGACAAGCTGGAGCGCCGTTGGCCGGCTGCCGTCAACTTCATCAGGCAAAAGAAGCTCAACGAGCATTTCGGCCCCGAAGAAGGCGAGATCGGCATCATTACGCTTGGCGGTCTCTATAATGGCGTCATGCGCGGCCTGCAGCAGCTCGGCCTGGCCGATGTCTACGGCAATTCCTCGGTGCCGATCTATGTGATGAACGTCGCCTATCCGACGATCGATGACGAGGTCGTCGATTTCTGTCTCGGCAAGAAAGCCGTGATCATGGTGGAAGAAGGCGCGCCCGAATATATCGAGCAGACGCTCCATACGCTGATGCGCCGTCGCGACATCCAGACCCGCCTGCACGGCAAGGACATCCTGCCGCTCGGCGGCGAATATACCGCGCCCGTGATGATGAAGGGGCTGAAGACCTTCATCGAGATGTACGATCGCCTGCTTCTCGGCAATCAGCCGCCGGTGCCGGATCCGAGCGATGTTCTCAACGACCCCAAGGTGAAGGCTCTGGCCGAAGTCGTGCCGGCGCGTCCGGCCGGTTTCTGTACCGGCTGTCCGGAGCGGCCGATCTTTGCGGCCATGAAATTGGTCGAAAAGGAACTCGGCGAACATCACGTCTCGGCCGATATCGGCTGTCACCTGTTCTCGATCCTGCCGCCCTTCAATATCGGTGGCACGACGATGGGCTACGGTCTCGGCCCTGCTTCCGCTTCCGCCTTCAATGTCGAGGCGGACAAACGCTCTATCGCCGTCATGGGCGACGGCGGCTTCTGGCACAACGGCCTGGCGACCTCGGTCGGCAATGCGGTGTTCAACAAACAGGACGGCGTCATCCTCGTCGTCGACAATTTCTATTCGGCGGCGACCGGCGGGCAGGACATTCTCTCCTCCCGCGCCATCAACCCGAACCGCAAGACCAACAATTCGATCGTCAATGCGGTGAAGGGCATCGGCGCCACCTGGGTGCGCCAGATCGACCGGACCTATGACGTCGCCAAGATGCGCGACACGCTGAAGGAAGCGCTGACGAGCAAGGAAAAAGGCCCGAAGATCATCGTTGCCTCTTCCGAATGCATGCTGAACAAGCAGCGCCGCGTGAAGCCGCAGTTCAATCAGGCGGTCAAGGACGGCAAGCGCATGGTGAAGGAGCGCTTCGGGGTGGACGAGGACGTCTGCACCGGGGATCACGCCTGCATCCGTCTTTCCGGTTGCCCGTCGCTGTCGGTCAAACACACGGATGATCCTTTGAAAGACGATCCGGTTGCGGCGATCGACAATAGCTGCGTCGGCTGCGGCAACTGCGGCGAGGTTTCCGAGGCCGCCGTTCTCTGTCCGTCGTTCTATCGCGCCGATATCATCCACAATCCGACCGGCTGGGACAAGTTCCTATCGAAATTCCGCGCTTCGGTGATCGGCTGGCTGCAGGCGCGCCGTGCCGCCGGCCGCGTCGTTTTCGCGGAGGCTTGATCGATGAACGAGACCGTGAACCTCAAGACGCTCTACGCTTCCGACAAGCCGCTGACGCTGGCGATCATGGCTATGGGCGGCCAGGGCGGCGGCGTGCTGGCCGACTGGGTCGTCGGCCTTGCCGAGGAGCAGGGCTGGATGGCGCAGTCGACCTCGGTGCCGGGCGTTGCCCAGCGCACCGGCGCGACGATCTATTATATCGAGATGCTGCCCGCTCGCGACGGCGTGTCGCCGATCTTCTCGCTGATGCCGACGCCCGGCGATGTTGATGTCGTGCTGGCCGCTGAACTGATGGAAGCCGGACGCTCCGTACTGCGCGGTCTGGTGACGCCGGACAAGACCACGCTGATCGCCTCGACGCACCGTTCTTTCGCCGTCGGCGAGAAGGAGAAGCCGGGCGACGGCATCGGCGATCCAACCGTGGTGGTCGGCGCGACCGATTTCGCTGCCAAACGCACCATCGCCTTCGACATGGATACGCTGGCGACGAAAAACGGCAGCGTCATCTCTGCCTCGATGTTCGGCGCGCTTGCGGCTGCCGATGTGCTGCCTTTCCCGAAGGATGCCTTCGAGGCGACCATTCGTGGTGGCGGCAAGGGCGTTGAACCCAGCCTGCGCGCCTTCAATGCCGCCTATGAGCGGGCGAAAACCAAGCCGCGCGACGAAGTGGTCGCCCTGCCGCCGAAGCGTTTCGATACGATGCCGGAAACCGCCGGCCATCCGGATCTCGATCGTCTCGTCCATCGCATGCGCGCAGAATTTCCGGAGGTCGCCTGGCCACTGCTGTTTGCAGGCGTCAAGAAGCTCACGGATTTCCAGGATCCGGCTTACGCGGCCGAATATCTCGATCGGGTTGGCAAACTCCACGCACTCGACCGTGTCAATGGCGGCGAGGATCGCGACTATGCTTTCACCGTCCAGTCGGCGAAATACGTCGCCGTCGCCATGGCCTATGACGATGTCATCCGCGTCGCGGACCTCAAGACTCGCGGCACCCGCTTCAATCGGGTCGCCAAGGAAGTCGGCGTCAAGCAGGACCAGATCCTCTATATGACCGAATACATGCATCCGCGCATGGAAGAGGTCGTGGGGACCATGCCGAAGCGGCTAGGTCTCTGGGTTGAAAGCCGCCCGAAGATCTTTGCCTGGCTCGATCGCCGCATCAACAAGGGCCGTCGTGTGCAGACCGGCACGCTCTTCTGGTTCCTGACGCTTTATACGCTGGCAGCGTTGCGGCGCATACGACGTGGCACGCTCCGGCACCTGCGCGAGACCGAACATCGCGAGGCCTGGCTCAATACCGCGACGTCGTTTCTTTCGAGAAATTACGATCTCGCGGTCGAGGTGCTCAACAACCGCCGTCTGGTGAAGGGTTATTCCGACACCCATGCGCGTGGGCTTTCGAAGTTCGACCGGGTGATGTCGGCGCTGACGACCTTGGCGGACCGCGAAGACGGTGCTGCCTGGATGAAGCGCCTGCGCCAGGCGGCCCTTCTGGACGAAAGCGGCATTGCTCTCGACGGCGCTTTGAAGACGGTCTCCACGCTTTAGGTTTTAAGGATAAAGACACATTATAGCCGCGATCCCGTTGCTTTTGCTGCGCATCTGACTGAAGTCTAGACACCCAGTTTTTGCAAGTACCGGCAGCCCACATGGAATCCACGGATCGTCAGCCAAGTCGCTTTCGAGACATTCTTGAGACGTACCGTCCTTACCTCATCGCCGTTGCGGCGCTGGCGGTTTTCGCATTCACGACTTTTGCAATCTACAACCTCACGACTGAGGTCAGCTATGACGATGTTATCGAGGCGCTCGCCAACACGCGTTTATCCTCGATCGGGCTTGCGGTTTTCTTCACGGCCCTGAGCTTCGCGGCACTGGTCGGATACGACGTGAACGCGATTACCTATATCGGCCGTTCGTTGCCGTTCGTGCCCGTCGCGATAACGGCCTTCAGTGCTTACGCGGTCGGCAACACGGCCGGCTTTGGAGCGCTCAGCGGCGGGGCCATCCGGTTCCGCGCCTATTCGCGCCTGGGGCTTTCGCCGGACGATATCGGTCGCGTCATCGCATTCGTGACACTTGCCTTCGGCATCGGGCTTCTGGCGGTCACGGCGCTCGCATCGCTGGTCACCGCGCCGAGGATCGGCGCCCTCCTCGATATCGACGGCGATTGGGTGCGCGCCGGTGCAATCGTGATCATCATCGTGCTCACTGCAGTCCTGATCCTCGGGCGAGACGGACGAACGGTCTCGGTCGGAAGCTTGAGCATCCGTCTGCCGGATAGCCGCACGTCCTCACAGCAGTTCCTGATCACCGCGCTCGACATCGCCGCCTCGGCCTCGGTTCTCTACGTGCTCCTGCCGCAGACGGAAATTGGCTGGCCATCCTTCCTGGCGATCTATGCGACCGCCGTGGGCCTGGGTGTCCTCAGCCATGTGCCAGCCGGTCTCGGCGTCTTCGAGACGGTGATCGTAGCGGCACTCGGCAATCGGGTCAGCCTTGACGAAGTGCTCGGCAGTCTCGTTCTCTACCGGGTTATCTATCACGTCCTGCCGTTGCTCATCGCTACGCTGATGGTGATTGGCGTCGAAGTTCGCCAGCTTGCCCATCATCCCGTTGCCTCGACGCTTCGCAAGCTCGAATTCCGTCTCGCGCCGCCGCTTCTGGCGACGTTCTCGATGATCGCCGGCGCCATGCTGATCTTCTCGAGCGTGACGCCGACACCGGATTCCGATATCAATTTCCTCGGGAACTACCTGCCGCTGCCGGTGTTCGAAGGCGCGCATTTCCTTTCTAGCATTCTAGGCCTGCTGCTGTTCGTCACGGCGCGCGGCATCGGCCAGCGGCTGGACGGTGCGTGGTGGGCCGCCATGGTCTGCACCGCCTTGGCCCTGGTTTTGGCCTTCATGCGGGCGCTCGCGCTTTTCGAGGCATCGTTCCTGATTATCCTGCTGATCGGCCTGTTCCTCAGCGCCAGGCAGTTCAAGCGCCGGGCGTCGCTGTTCGGGCAGGTGCTGTCGCCGAGCTGGATCGCGGCCATGCTCATCGTCGTCGCCGCGGCGATCACGGTCCTGCTTTTCGTCTATCGCGAAGTGGACTACAGCCGCGAACTCTGGTGGCAGTTCGAATTTTCCGAGGAAGCGCCGCGCGGCTTGCGTGCAGTCCTTGGCCTTGCGATTTTCGCCGCCACAATCTCCCTGTTCAGTCTTTTGCGGCCGGCGGTCCGACGTTCGGCTCTGTCCACGGCGGACGATCTGGAGCGGGCAATCCGGCTCGTCATGGCTCACGACAATGCGGATGCCAACCTTGTGCGGATGGGCGACAAGCGGCTGATGTTCTCAGAGAGCGGCAATGCCTTCCTCATGTATGGCATCCAGGGGCGCTCCTGGATCGCGCTTTTCGATCCGGTTGGACCGCAGGAGGAGATGGCGGATCTCGTCTGGCGTTTCGTCGAGGAAGCCCGCGCCCAGGGTGGTCGCGCCGTGCTCTATCAGATTTCGCCCGGGCTTCTTTCACATTGCGCCGATGCGGGGCTGAGGGCCTTCAAGCTTGGTGAATTGGCGATCGTCGACCTGTCCCGCTTCGACCTCAAGGGCGGCCGGCTGGCCGGGCTTCGCCAGGCCGTCAACAAGGGTGCGCGCGAAGGGCTGGAGTTTTCCGTCATCGAGCAGCCGGATGTGATGGCACATGTCGAAGAACTCCGGCGCGTGTCGGATGCCTGGCTGGAGGATCACAATACGCGTGAGAAGACTTTTTCGCTCGGCGCTTTCCGGGATGATTATGTCAGCGCCCAGCCGGTCGCGACCCTCAGGAAGGACGGCCGCATCGTCGCCTTCGCAACGCTATCGCTCACCGACACGAAGTATGAAGGCACCGTCGACCTGATGCGCTTTATGCCGGACGCGCCGAAAGGCTCGATGGATTTCCTGTTCGTGAAGATCATGGAATATCTCCGCGATGCCGGTTATGGACATTTCAATCTCGGCATGGCGCCGCTTTCCGGCATGTCCACACGCGAGGCTGCGCTTGCCTGGGACCGGATTGGCAGCGTTGTCTTCGAGCACGGCGAACGGTACTACAATTTCAAAGGGTTAAAGGCTTTCAAGTCGAAGTTCCATCCCGTCTGGGAGCCGCGTTACCTGGCTGTGGCAGGGGGCGTCAGCCCCGCCATCGTGATGATGGACGCAACGCTCCTGATTGGCGGCGGCTTGAGAGGAGTGGTTGGTAAATGATGTTTCTGCGTTCCTTTTTTGTCGCGCTTGCCGCTCTGTTGTGCGGCGCCTTGACGGCTGCCGCCCAGGATCAGCAGGACTATCATACAGGCCTGATCCCGCAGCCGCGTATCCTCGTGCCGAACAACGGCAGCGAGCTCGAAGGCATCGTTTTCCTGATTTCCGGCGGACAGGGTTGGGGGGCGCGGGAGGATACCGAGGCGCAGAAGCTGCTCGCCGCCGGTGCGGCCGTGGTCGGCATCGATTTCCCCTCCTATATCAAGTCGCTCGGCGCCGATGACGGCGAATGCGTCTATATGGTTTCCGATATCGAGGACGTTTCGCAGCAGGTGCAGCGGCGGATCGGCAACCCGCAATATCGTCACCCGATCGTCGCCGGCATCGGCGAGGGCGGTGCATTGGCGCTTGCGATGATCTCCCAGAGCCCGAATGCGACGATCGACGAGGCCATTGCCGTCGATCCGCTGGCAGGCGTCCCGCTTGCGAAGGAACTCTGCACGCCGGCCTCCAAGCAGAAAGTCGGTGATCGCACGGTTTATGGTTTTGACGACGGTGCTCTGCCGGCTGCTGTGACAATCATTTCCACCGCTACAGCCGATGCAGCCGGCAAGGCACATGGCCTTCGCCTGAAACAGGATCATCCCGAGGTCGAGCTCAGCAATTCGAGCGAGACTTCCGATGTGGCACTCTCACAGGCGCTTGCCGCTCGCATCACGGCTACCGGCCGTACCAACCAGCCGCTCGACCTGCCGCTGACTGTACTTCAAGCCAAGCCGGCGATGAACACGATGGCGGTGATCTTCTCCGGCGATGGCGGATGGCGCGACCTCGATAGCGAAGTAGGAGGCTATCTGCAATCGCAGGGAATTCCGACGATAGGCCTGGATTCGCTGCGATATTTCTGGTCCGAACGCACGCCGCAGACGACTGCGGACGATCTGGCCAAGATCATCGAATATTATCGCCGGCAATGGGGCGTTCAGAATGTCTTGCTGGTCGGCTATTCGTTTGGCGCCGATGTGCTGCCGGCCGCCTACAACCTCCTGCCGACCTCAGACCGGGTGCGAGTGAAGCAGATCACGCTGCTCGGCCTGTCGAAGGAGGTGGATTACGAGATTTCCGTGACCGGCTGGCTCGGCGTGGCAGGCGACGGCAAGGGGGGCGATCCGATGGCCGACATCGTCAAGATCGATCCGAAGCTCATCCAATGCGTCTACGGCACCGACGAGGATGACGATCCCTGCCCGACGCTGAAGGACAAGGGCGTCGAGGTGGTGCCGATCGAGGGCGGACATCATTTCGACGAGAACTACCAGGCGCTCGGCAAACGCATCCGCGACAGCCTGCAGACCCGGCTTTCGAAATAGACCGGTCAGATCTCGTGCTTGCGGATGTTGAGGAGGATCTTGTGCAGCGTGCCCGTGAAGGCGCGGTATTCCTCCTCGTCGATGCCGTCGAACATCCGCAGCAATGAATCGTACATGGTCGGCCAGAAGCGCCCAAAGGCGGCACGGCCTTCCTCGGTGATCGTCACATCACGGATGCGCATGTCCTCGGCACGCGGCGTGCGGCGAATGTAACCCTGGTCTTCGAGGGAATCGAGCGTGCGGCTCATGGTCGACTGTTCGATGACGGCGAAGACGGAAAGCTCGTTGATCGTGAGCGAAGCAGAGACGCTGAGGACCGCAAGCGTGCGCATCTTGGCCGTCGACAAGTCGTATTCGCGCAACTCCTCCGCCATGTTGGAATTCCAGCGGGAGATGATGCGGTTCATCAGATAGGGTGCGAAATGGTTGAGGCCGATCTCGCCCATGGTCGGTCGATTTTCCTGATCGCCCTCCTGATGCCAGCGCAGCACCACACCTGAAAACCGTTCCGCCATGAAATCCATGTCTCCTAGACCACGTCGTTTCAACGCAACGACGATGCGAGCAGAAAGCCGGAGCCGCCGGCAAGCCCCGGTCCCGGATGGGTCGAGGCGCCGATATGATAAAGGCCCGGCACGTGGGTGCGGTGGTTAACAGACGACTTGAGGGGCCGCCAGAGGAAAAACTGGTCGAGCCCGCAGAAGCCGCCATAGGGATCGCCGCCGACGAGGTTCATGTTCATCGCCTCCAGATCGGCCGGAGAATAGGCCCGGCGGGCGAGTTTTATCTCGGCAAAATTCTCGATGTGGCGGGAAAGCAGAGCCTCGATGCGATCGGCATAAAGTTCGCGCAGCTCGTCGGTCCAGCGACCGTCGGCAGGTGTGGCGATCTCACCGGCCGCATCGCCCTTGATGAAGCGCGGCGCTTCGGGAAGCTGCAGCCAGAGTATCGACTTGCCGTCCGGCGCGCGCGACGGATCGAAGCTGGCGGGCTGGCCGACGCAAACGGTCGGCTCGGCAGGCAACAGCCCGCGTTCGCATTCATTGGTGGCGCGCGAGACGCCATCGAGGCCGGCTGTCAGGTGCAGCAGCGCCACCTTGCCGAGTTCCGGATCGCCCTTCCAGCGCGGCGGCGCGGAAAGGGCGTAGTGGATCTGCATATTGCCTTTGCCATAACGGTAGCGTGCGACGCTTTCCGTTATGTCTGCGGGGGCGGGCTGCGGCCAGTCCTTCAGCAGTCGGTCATAGATCTGGTTTGGCGTCGTGGAGCAGACGACACCGGATACGGCGTCGATGGTCTCGCCGCCTGCCAGCCGCACGCCGGCGGCCTTGTTATCGGGGCCGGGAAGGATGCGTTCGACATCCGCGCCAGGGCGGATCGCGCCGCCCTGATCCGTGATCAGCCGTTCGAAGGCAGTGACGAGGTTAGCCGCGCCGCCTTTGACGATCGGGCAACCCGCGAGTTCGATTGCAAAACCGATGACCTTAACCATTTCGGCCGAATAGGCGCTTTCCGGCGCAAGGCCGCAATGCAGGACCCAGGGCGCCCAGAGTGCGTGAGCGGCTTCAGACTTGTAGGTGGTTTCGAGATAGCCGCGCGCTGGTGTCAGTGCATCGCCGAACCAGGCAGCGAGTTGGCGCAGGCCCTTGCCCCATCCCTGTCTGGCGACGGTTTTCAGCGTCGTGCCGGACCAGAGTGCGCCGCCGAGCAGAGAGAACAGGAAGGCCGCATCGGCGCCAAGCGCATTGATTTCCTTGTCGAACGTCTTGCCGTCGCCGGCCGCGAGTGCCTCGAAGGTTGCGATATTGCGCTGGCGATCTTTTGAGAAGATGACGGAGGAGCCGTCCGGGCGCAGCACGCCGGTCGGCAGGTCGGCATGGGCGAATTCGAGGCCGCGGGCTTCAAGATCCTTGCCGAGCGCGCCGTAGGCGGGCGAGGTCAGGAACAGCACCATGGTGGTGGCCATCACGTCGTGGATGAAGCCGGGCTCGGTGATTTCATCCGTGTACAGGCAGCCGCCGATGCGGCCGCTGCGCTCCAGAACGAGGACCTTTTTGCCCTTCTTGCCGAGCATGGCGGCGGCCACGAGCGCGTTGATGCCGCTGCCGACGATGATGTAGTCAAAATCCGCCATGTCGCCCGTCTTCCTGCTGGATACGGAAAGAGCCGGAACCTTCCGGTCCGGCCCTTCGATCGGATCAGGAGATCAGCGCAAGGGCGCGGACCGGCGAGCCGGTGCCCTTGACGAGCTTCAGCGGGGCGGCGATCAGCACGGCGCCCTTCGGCGGCAGCTGGTCGAGGTTAGACAGCGATGCGAGGCCATATTTACCCGCGCCATGCATGAGGTTATGGGCCGGGAAGGGCGGGTTCATGCCGCCGGCCGAACCGGCATCGGTGCCGATGGTTTCCTGGCCCCAGCCGATGATGTCTTTCGAAATCAGGTATTGGATCGCTTCGGCGGTCGGGCCGGGGGAATGCGGGCCGTTCTCGTCTGCATTCAGGAAGGTTTCAGTCGAGCCGTTGCGCTTGTACCAGTCGGAGCGCATCAGCACCCAGCTGCCGGCCTCGATCGCGCCGTGCTCGGCTTCCCATTCCTTGATGCTGTCGACGGTCAGCAGATAGTCCGGGTTTTCTGCCGCTTCCTTGGAGCGGTCGATGACATTGACCGGCGCCACGAAATTCTGCGGTGGGATGGTGTCGGTCGTGTTGTTCGGTTTGTCCTTGCCCGTAATCCAATGACAGGGCGCATCGAAATGAGTGCCGGTGTGCTCACCGAGTTCCAGCCAGTTCCACGCCCAGAACGGACCGTCCTCGTTGTATTCGGAGATCGTGTGGACGGCGACCTTGGGCGTGTTCTTGCCGAACTGCGGCGGCAGGTAAAGAACGGGGGTATCCGGCCCGAGCGGCGCCGTCAGGTCGACGACCTTGACCGAACCGGAGAGAAGAGCGGAAGCGAGACTGGTGAGCGTTGTGGAAGACATGGTGCCGGGTTCCCCTTGAATGACCGGTTTCGTGAGCCGGGCAGCAGCCGGTTTTCCTCTCCGGATGCCGCTGAACGATGAGGAAACCTATTGCAGAAAATATGAGGATGCAAGCAATTGGGCGAGGCTGCATCGCGCAAATTTACGTGCTCGATCCCTATGGAAGAACATCGATCACTTCCGCGAGAAATAGCCTGTTGCGGAGTCGGGGAAGGGCAAGCATGAGTAGCTGTCCGGCTATCGACAGATTGCCTGTTCTTGATGCTGTTTTCAGAAAATGTATGCGTATGAATAAATAACGGGATGCGGATGAGGGTTGGTGATGGAGTGATGATCGGGCCGGTCACATGGACTTGCGAGCACCGTTCCGAATGACGGTCACAGCACGAACCTTTGACATTTCAAATATCTGCTTCTAGACGGTGGATCGGTTACAGAGGCAACATTCGAAATGGCAGAAGCAGAAGCGGTCGACGTCGATCTGGAGATCATCGTCCAGGGCGCCCATGGGCGGTCGAAGCCCGAGCTGCGCCTGTGGCTGCGGATGCTGTCGACGACCAAGCTGATCAGTCAGGAAATTCGCCGCCGCCTGCGCGCCGAGTTCGGCGCGACCCTGCCGCAGTTCGACCTGATGGCGCAGCTCTACCGCGAGAAGGACGGGCTTCGGCTTGGCGAGCTTTCCAAGCGCACCATGGTCACCAACGGCAATGTCACCGGGCTCGTCGAGAGGCTCGAAGCCGATGGTTACGTCCAACGGGTGACGCCGCAGGGCGACCGGCGCGTGACCGTGGCAAAACTTACCGAGGCGGGTGTGACACTGTTTGCGGCGATGGCCGTGGCGCACGAAGGCTGGCTGCAGGACATGATGGCGGATATCGACCCGCATGCGGTTGCTGCGCTCTGGGCGGAGATCGGCACCGTCAAGACCTCCGCCAGCAACCACCTTTCCGGCGCCGCCTTCGAATAGGCCTTGCCGCCAGCGTCAGCGCTTCTTTTCCTTGTTGAACCTCTGTTCGAGCAGATTGACCAACCGCACCATCGGCCAGAGGAAGGCGATGTAGATCAGGGCTGCGCCGATCAGCGGCGTCGGGTTGGCATAGAGCGCCTGCGCATCCGTGGCCTCCTTGAGGAGTTCCGGCAGCGCAACGGTTGAGGCGAGCGACGTGTCCTTGAACATCGAGACGCAGTTGTTGGTCATCGGCGGAATGACGATGCGGATCGCCTGCGGCAGCACGACCTTGCGCAGTGTGACGAAGAAAGGCAGGCCAAGGGCCGCCGCCGCCTCGAACTGGCCGCGCGGAATGCCCTCGATGCCGGAGCGGAAGATTTCAGCCGAATAGGCGGCCATGACGATCGAGAAGGCGAGGCCCGCGGACGTCCAGGAGGACAGGCGGATGCCGACGAACGGCAGCGCGTAGTAGATGAGGATCAGCACCACTAGCATCGGCGCGGCGCGAAAAATATCGATATAAAAAACCGTCAGGTAGCGGGCCGGCTTCGGTCCATAGAGGCGCAAAAGCGCGATCACCAGCCCGATCGGAATGCCGATGCCGATGCCCGCGACGCCGAGCAGGAAGGTGTTGATCAATCCGCGTAGCAGCGCTGGAAATGCGTCGCCGAGAACCCCGAGGTTGAAGAATGTATCGAGGAGGGTCATTTCCTGGTGCCTTTACGCTCACGAAAAAGCCGGCCGTCGCCGGCCGGCATGATTAGGGTGTGTTATCGGTAGCCGGCTCAGGGCTTCGGCAGCGGCTGTTCGACGGCGGAGGCGGATCCGGCCGCCGGATCCGAGCCGAACCACTTCTTGTGGATCGCGGCCAGCGTGCCGTCCTTCTTCATGGCGGTGATCGCGTCGTTCGCCTTGGCAAGCAGCGGGTGATCCTTGGTCATCATCAGGCCGTACTGTTCGCCGGTCTTGATGCGCACCTTGACGGCGAGGTCCTTCATCTTGAGGAAGGCGTATTCCATGCCCGGGACGTCGCTGACGGCCACATCGGCACGGCCGGCGGAGAGATCCATCAGCAGATCCTGCTGGGCGTTGTAGCTCTTGATGTCGGTGATGCCGTATTTTTCCTTGTTGTCCTTGGCCCACTTGTCGCCGGTGGAGCCTGCCAATACGCCGACGACCTTGCCCTTCAGGTCCTCGACCTTGGAAACCGTCGCTTCCTTGCGGGTGGCGATGCCCATGTCGGCATCATAATAGGGCTGGGTAAAGGACTGGCTGCCGAGGCGTTCCTTGGTGATGGTGATCGAGGAGATCGCCACATCGATGCGCTTCGAAGCGGTGGCGGCAAACAGCGCCTGGAAACCGAGATCGGAAATCTCGACCGTCATGCCGAGGCGCTTTGCCACTTCGTTGACGATATCGACTTCGAAGCCCTCGAACGTACCCGTAGACGTCTTGTATTCGAAGGGCGGATTGCTCGGATAGGAGCCAACGGCAAGCGATGCCGCGGAGGCAAAGCCGGTGCCCGCGACGGACAGCGCTGCGGCACCCGCAAGGCCAAAAAAGGCGCGGCGGAAAAGGGTCGTGGTCATGATTGCGTTCCCTCTGTTTTGGTGACCGGCGGCTGTTTTCCCTGCCGGATCGGATGCGAATTCTTCTTGATCGTTGGTAGATGAAATGACCTGAGCGAGCCCTTTCCCAAGAGCTATCCGGCGGCGTCTCATATCCTCTTTCAACGCGCCTGGAAGCGGATCGTGATGGAAAATCCGGCAAGTTTCAAGGGGAAAGATTGAAGCTTAAATCATGTCCGGAGCAGTTAATTTTTACGGCCGAACCGGACTCAAAATAGTTTAGGTTTCAACTTGTTTTTTCCTTCCGACGGTTCAATAGTGAGCCACGACCGGGGAACAGAGGCCGCCGGCAATTGTTGCGGCCCCATAGAGAAGCAGGAAACCCAGCCATGCGTTTTGCCTATTTCGCCTTTTTCGAGAATGTCGACGGAAGCCAGCTCGCCGTGAGCAAGGCGGATGTCGAGACCGCCTCCGAGATCATCAAGCTGACACCCGGGCTGACCACGGCCAACCTCTACACGCCTGAGGTCACCAAGGACATGTATAACAAGGACGAGCAGTCGCCGATCTTCGGCATGCAGCTCTATTTCAACGATCTGACCGACCTGGAAGACGCGATGGCGCCGGCCGGCCATTTGCATCAGCTTGCCGCTTCGGGCGTGCTGTCGAGCATTCGCGGGGCGAAGGGCACGCAGCAGGCCATGTATGCGCGGCATTTTCCGGTCGACGACGCCAAACTTGATGTCGCCAAGAACGGCAATCCTTGTTCCTACGTGGTTCATTATACCGGCCCGGCTGAAGACCTGAACGTGTGGATGCACCACTATGTCAGCCATCACCCGCAGGTCATGCGCACCTTTCCGGGGATCCGCAAGATCGAGGTCCTGTCACGGATCGACTGGTGCGGGTTTCTGCCCTGGGAGCGGGTCAACCACATGCAGCGCAACCGGGTGATGTTCGACAGCCCTGTCGCACTTCAGGCCGCGCTGCAATCGCCGGCGCGCATCGCCATGCGCGAGGATTTCAAGACCTTCCCGCCCTTCGAAGGCGGCAATTCCCACTTCCCGATGGAAACGCAGATCATCGTCCCTGACGGACGGTGAGACCGCTCAGAACTTTATATGGTCGCGGTCGAGATCCGCGACCGAACGGCAGCCGAGAAGCGCCATGGTGCGGCGGATTTCCTCTTCGAGGACGGTGATGGCGCGGGTGGCGCCCGCCTCGCCGCCGGCTGCGAGGCCATAAAGCGTTGCGCGGCCGGTCATCACCGCATCGGCACCGAGCGCCAAAGCCTTGACGATGTCCGTGCCGCGGCGAAAACCGCTGTCGGCAAGGATAGTGATCCTGCCCTTTAGCTTGCCCGCGATCTTCGGCAGAATGGTGATCGGCGATGGCGCGCCGTCAAGCTGGCGACCGCCGTGATTGCTGATGACGATACCATCGGCTCCCGCGTCGGCGGCCAGTTCGGCATCGCGGAGCGTCATGACGCCTTTGACGATCAGCGGCTTTTTCCAGATTTTCCGCAGGCGGCGGATATGGGTCCAATGAAGGTCCGGCTCCACCTGCTCGCGCGACCAGATGGCCGTGCGAGCGAAGGTCTGCTGGTCGGCCGGCAGAAAATCGAGCAGATTGCCGAAGGGCGGAATGCCGCGTGCCATGACCGACAATGCCCAGCGCGGATGACAGAGGATATCCAGCTTGTGACGGAAGGCCGGGTCCATGCCGGAGCGGTAGTTGCGGCGGTCCCATTCGCGGTTGCCGAAGGTCGCAGCATCGGTCGTCACCATCAGTGCCTGGCAGCCGGCTTTTTCGGCACGGCCGACCAGTTCGTCCATGAAGGCCTGCGAGCGGAAGACATAGAGCTGCATCCAGTGGGAGAGGTTGGGGATGCCGGAAAGCTCCTCGATCCGCATATTGGAGACAGTGCTCTGGGTGAAGGTGACGCCAGCCTTGGCGGCGGCTTCCGCGAGCAACCGATCTCCCTGATATTGAAACAGGCCATTGAAGCCGGTCGGTGCGACGATGAAGGGCAGCCGCATCTTACGGCCGAAGATCGTCGTCGAAAGATCCGGTATACCGACGCCGGTCAGCGTCGAGGGCCGAAATTCGATTTCCGAAAAGACTTCGCGGTTGCGGCGAAGCGTCCATTCGTCCTCGGCGCCACCCTCGAGATACTCCATGACGAAGGCCGGCAGGCGGCGTCGCGCCATGGCCTGCAGGTCGGCGATGGTGACGGCGCGGTCGACATCCCGGCCGCTGTAATATCTGCGTCCGGCGACCACCATCACTCGACCTGGTAGCCGGCTTCCGCAAGCACCGGCGACCATTCCGCATTGACGTCGTCCGGCGGCACGGCGGCGAGCAGGCTGCGGGTATAGGCGTGCTGCGGATCGGCAAACACGGTTTCAGTTCGGCCGCTTTCCACCACTTCACCGCGATACATGACCATCACCCGATCGCAGAGATAACGGACGACGGACAGGTCGTGGCTGATGAACAGCATCGAGAAGCCATGTTCGTCGCGCAGTTTCAGCAGAAGGTCGAGAAGCTGCGCCTGTACAGAGACGTCGAGGCCGGAGACGATCTCGTCGGCGACCAGGATGCGTGGCAGGGTGCAAAGCGCGCGGGCGATATTGACACGCTGCTTCTGGCCCCCCGAAAGTTGCGAGGGAAAACGCATCGCCGCATCCGGCGGCAGGCCGATTTCCTTCAACAATTCGGCGGCACGGTCCATGCGCTCGCGGGTGCTGTTGTGCAATCCGCTCGCCTCGTTCGCCTGGGTGACGATGCTGCCGATGCGCCGGCGCGGGTTGAGTGCCGATTGCGGGTCCTGGAAGACCATCTGGATGTATTCGCGGCGATAGGCCCGGTCAGCATTGCCATTGGCGGTGACGTCGCGGCCGGCCAGCGTGATCTTGCCGCCGGTCGGCGTATCGAGGCCGACGACGAGGCGGGCGAGCGAGCTCTTGCCGCTGCCGCTTTCGCCGACGATACCAACGAACTCACCCTCGCCGAGCGCGAAATCAACATTGTTGACCGCCTTGAACGCGCTGCGCTTGGCAAACGGGCTCCACGCGGTCGTATAGGCCTTGGTCAGCTTCTCGCCGTTGAGATGGATCTTGGTTGAAGCGATCTCGCGGCCGGGCGACAGCGGCGGCGGCACGATATCCGGTGTTTTTTCGGTGCGGATGCAGGCGGCGATATGGTTCGGTCCAATATCTGCCAGCGGCGGTTCGGCCCGGGTGCAGGCCTCGATCGCGTTCGGACAGCGCGAGGCGAAGCGGCAGCCCTTCAGCTCCTTCAGCACCCGCAGGCCCGGCATACGCTCGGGCAGGATGAATAGGCCGCGGCGTGGGCCGGTAATGGTCGGATTGGCGAGCTGCAGGCAACGTGTATAGGGATGCGCCGGCGCCGAGAACAGCTGTTTGGCGGGGCCGCGTTCGGCCGGGCGGCCGGCATAGAGGACCATGATCTCGTCGCTGATCTGCGAGGCGAGGCGCAGGTCGTGGGTGATGAAGATCACCGCCGTGCCATCGCGCTTCTGCATTTCGGCGATCAGCTTGACGATGCGGGCCTGGATGGTGACATCAAGTGCGGTGGTCGGTTCGTCGGCAATCAGCAGCCGCGGGCGGCTGGCAAAGGCCATTGCGATCAGAATGCGCTGGCACATGCCTCCGGAAAGCTGGTGTGGGTATTTTTCGAGCAGCGCCGCGCCATGCGGCAGATGTACGGATTCGAATTCCTTCAGCGCCCGCTCGCGCCAATGTTCGCCTGCAGCAAGGCCGATCCGCAGAAGGTGTTCCTTGATCTGCTGGCCGACCGTCAGCACCGGGTTGAGGCCGGAAAGCGGCTCCTGCGGAATAAAGGCGATGTCGCGGCCGAGCAGGCTGCGGCGACGTTCCGGCAGCATGCTCACCAGGTCCTCGCCATCGAAGGCGAGCGTACCCTTGGTGACCGCAAAGCCCTTCGGCAGGTATTGCGAGATGGTACGGCCGATCATCGACTTGCCGGCCCCGGATTCGCCGACCAGGCCAAGGATCTTGCCGGGCTCGAGCGAGAAGTTGAGATCGGTCAGGACCGGGAAGCTTTCCTTGGCTCCTACCGATTCAACGCAAAGATTTTGCGCCGAAAGAATGGGATTTTTGGCAGAGAGAATGGCCATGTCAGGTGCGCTCCGTCTGGGTCAGGCGCGTATCGAGGGTGCGGCGCAGGCCATCTCCGAGGATATTGAAACCGAAGACCGCGAAGAAGATCGCGAAGATCGGGGCGATCAGGTTGAACGGCGCCTCGTAGATGTTCTGGCGCGCATCGGCGATCATCTGGCCCCAGGCGGCCGTTTCCGAGCCGACGCTCATGCCGACGAAGGAAAGGATCGCCTCGACGATGATGGCGACGCCCATTTCGAGACTCATCAGGGTGATCAGCAGCGGCAGGGTGCCGGGCAGGATTTCGCGAGTGATGGTGCGCCAGTGCGAGAAGCCGACGAGCTGGGCGGCGGAAACATAGTCGCGCCGGCGGAGCACGATGACTTCGCTTCGCAACACGCGACAGAAGCGCGTCCAGTCGACCAGGATGATGGCGAGTACGACGTTACGCAGACCGGTGCCGAGGCCGACCATGAGGATGAGCGACAGGATGACCGGCGGGAAGGACAGCCAGATCTCGACGATGCGGCCGATCACCCAATCGACCCAGCCACCGAAATAACCGGCGACATGGGCGAAGAAGGCACCGATGATCATCGCGCCGATCGAGGCTGTAAACGCCACGGTGAGCGCCACGCGGGCGCCAAAAATCAGGCGGGAGAGGACGCAACGGCCGAGGCTGTCGGTGCCGAGCGGAAACATCGCATCGCCGCCATCGACCCACACGGGTGGCGTGAGGATCGAGAGGAGGTTCTGCTCGTTCGGATCGTTCGGCGCCAGATAAGGCGCAAAGATCGCGCAAACAGCCAGAATGAAAATGATGACGAGGCCTGTCTGGACGCGGCCGGATCTCAGCCAGAGCGGAAGCGATCGCATATCAACGCACCCTCAGTTTCGGATTGAGGATCAGGTAGAGGCTGTCGACCACGATGCTGATCACCAGAACGGCGATGCAATAGGTGAGGCCCGCACCCTGGATAATCGGCAGGTCCGCGTTGCGGATCGCGTCGACCATCAGGTTACCCATGCCCGGATAGGAATAGATGATCTCGACCAGCAGCGTGCCGCCGAACAGGAAGCCGAACTGCACGCCCATCAGGCTCAGCGTCGGGAGGATGGCGTTCTTCAGGCCATGGCGGATGAGGATGCGTTTTTCGGAAAGCCCGCGAAGCCGTGCCTGCTGGATATAATCGTCCTGATAGGCATCGAGCAGGCTGGAGCGCAGCACGCGCATCAGTGATGGCGACAGCGCGATGCCGAGCGCCAGGCAAGGCAGGATCATATGTTCCAGCGCGTTCAAGAAGGTCGAGATCTTTCCGGTGATCAGGCTGTCGAACAGCAGGAAACCGGTGACGACCGGGCGCTCGAAGCCGGGGCTGAGCCGGCCGGTGAAGGGCAGGACCTCGAAAAAGACGCCGAATATCAAGAGCAGGAACAGGCTCCAGAGGAATTCCGGAAGCGAGAGCAACAGGATGGAAAAGAAATCCATCACTGCTTCGGCGCGGGTGCCGCGCACGTAAAACAGGAAGAGGCCGCCCGCGAGGCCGAAGACGGTGGCGACCACCATGGCGATGAGGGCCAGTTCGACGGTGGCGGGCAGTGTCGAGCCGATCAGGCTTGTCACGTCCTGGCGGAAATGGATGGAGCGGCCGATATCGCCGTGGAAGAGCTTGTTCAGCCAGATGCCATACTGCTGATAGAGTGGCAGATTGAGCCCCATTTCGGTGCGCATGGCCTCCACTTCCTGGACCGTCGCATTGGGTGGCAGGGACATGGCGGCCGGATCAACCGGCAGGATGCGCAGGATGCAGAAGAGAAGCGCAGAAACAAGCAGCAGGATCGGTATCGCGGTGAGGACACGCTTTACCAAGAGCTTGGCAATGGTCGCAAACATGCGCATGCCCCGTATGACGATGTGAAGGAATGGGTCCGGGCGTACCCGGACCCCAGGATGGCGAGGTCAGCCGGTATCAGGACCAGGACATGGTGCTGCCCAGAACCCAAGCATTGCCGTACTTGACGTAGTTCAGGCTCTTCTTGCGCACCAGCGTCTGTACGCTCTGCAGGATCGGAATGTTGGCGCCTGTCTCGACAGCTTCCTGCGCGACGGCCTTATAGCCAGCAATACGCTTCTCGTAGACCGGTTCGACAAAGAGTTTGAGGATCTTGTCGCCGATCTCCGGACCCTTCCAGGCGCCGAACGGCATCTTCGGGTTCATCAGATAACCGGAGAAGATTTCCGGGTCGCCGGTGGCGTTGTCGAAGCTGTAGAGGGTAGCTTCCGGCAACTGCCCGCCGCGGTTCAGTTCGAAATACTTGGAATATTCGATCTGCTGCAGTTCGACCTTCAGGCCGACCTTCTGCCACATCTGCACCAGCGCGCGGGCGATATCGAAATCGCTCGGGAACTGGCCATTGGTGGCGGCGAGCGTGAAGGTCGCCGGCTTGTCGGCCGTGTAACCGGCATCGGCCAAAAGCTTTTTCGACAGTTCCGGATCGTACGCGAACTTGTAGTCAGGCAGGTAGCCCGGCGTGCCGGGCGTGGCCGGAACGGAGAGCGGCACGGCCGCGCCGCCATAAAAGGCCTTGGAGAGGGCTGCCTTATCGATCGCGTGATGGGCTGCAAGGCGGACGGCCATGTCCGTAAATCCCTTGTCGTTGCGCATCTGCAGGAGGATCAGACGAGTGAAGGGGTTGATTTCGGCAGTCAGGCCCTCGGTCTTGCCGAGGCGCTCGGCTTCACGCACCGGAATGTTGACCGTCAAGTCCACCTGGCCGGACTGGATGGCTGCGGTCCGTGCCGACGGATCCTTGATGATGTCAATCGTGACGCGCTTGATCTTCGGCTTGGTGCCGAAATAGTCGTCGTTGCGCTCCAGCACGATGCGCGAATTCATCTGGTAGTCGACCAGCTTGTAGGGCCCCGTGCCCACCGGCTTCTTTGCAAATTCTTCCGGGCCGACGGATTCGATGTACTTCTTCGGCACGAGATAGCTGCCGAGAAAAGCCAGCCACTGCGGCGCGGTCGGCGTCGGGACGGAGAACTTCATCACGCCGGATGTCGGCGACAGGATCTCGATGTCGGTGAGCGTGCGCCAGGAATTGGCGATGTCGAGCTTCAGGCCGGATTTGATACGATCGACGAAGGTATATTTGAAGTCCTCCATCGTCATCGGATCGCCGTTATGGAACTTCACGTCGCTGCGGATCTCGAAGGGCATCGAAAGACCGTCCGGCTTCAGTTCCCATTTGGTGATGAGGTTGCCGATGAGCTTCAGGTCCGGCGACTGATCGAGCGGCTGGTCGAAGACCATCTTGAAGAGCGGCTGCGCGTCCGGAACGAAGCGAAGGTTCGGGTCCCAGGACGGCACGTCGGACGGCCAGCCGATGGTGACGTTGTCGGTATCTGCAGCGAAGGCGATTGTGGCCTGCGAAAGCACGGAGCCGCTGACCGCGGCAAGGCCGAGCATCTGCAGGAGATTTCTGCGGTCGATTTCAAAAGTCATGACGATCCCTCTGGTTCTGCCCGTCGATCGCGACCGACGGACCTGCGGCGGTTGGTGAAACGCAAGCCTGCAATCCTGCCAGGGGCTTCTGTTGATTTTCGATGCCGCTTTTTGCGGTCGTCCCCTTAACAATCGAGGGGATCGTAGAACGAGGTATAAATTACTTCAAGCCTAAAATTTCTTATCGTCGGAAATTGAGAATTCCATCGACTTCTGCGTGTGGAGGGCCGGTAGTGCCGGGCTTTTGGTTGCCTTCAGGTTGAGAATTTGATGAGACACGATCACTGACGGAGCAAGCTGAAACCCGGCTTCGCAAAAACCCGTTGACGTTCTTTCCGATTATTTTATGCTTAAAATGTCTTTTAGGAAAATGACGCCTCAACGCGACTGAAAGAGGGATGCTCATGATCGATCCGCATTGTCATTCCAGCAGCATCATGGTGGAGCGCCCGGCGGCGGTCGCCTTCGAACTGATGTCGGACGGGCTGAAACAGGGCCAGTGGGCATGGGGCAGCCTCAATCGCATAGAGGTGGAGCCCGGCCTCTTCTGCGGCACCTCGACCTTTTCTGGAAAACAGACATTCGTGCGGCTCAATGTCGATCGTGCCCGCTTCCAGGTAGATTACGAAGTGGGTGCGGCCAAGGAAGCCATGCAGTTCCGCAATATGTCTCGCGTCATCCCGGGCGAACTGCTGCGCATGGGGCCGGACAAGTGCGTGGTGACGTTGCTGACCTGGCGGCTGGAGACGCAGACGGATGCGGAATGGATCCAGTTCGGCACGATCCACGAGGCCGAGATGTTCCTGATCAAGGGCATTCTGGAACGGGCATAAGGACAGAGTCATGCATTCTCCCTATCTCCTATTCGAGAACCAGGCGCTGAAGAACCCAAACGCGCCGATGCTGATCGCGCCGGCCAGCGCCAAACTGCCTTATGCGCCCAAGGGCTTTCGCCACAGCTACGGCGACGTTTTCGCCCGCGTCGGTCTTCTGAAGCAGAAGTTCGCGGCGGCAGGATATGGGATCGGGGGCCGTGTCGCCCTCCTCCTCGAAAACCGTCCGGAATTCTTCGACTACTGGCTGGCGCTGAACGCGATCGGCGTCTCGATCGTGCCGGTCAATCCCGATTTGCGCCGCGACGAATTGCTCTTTCAGCTCGATATGGCCGAGGCTTCGCTGATGGTGGTGATCCGCGAGCGGCTGGATGATCTGCAGGATGTATCGCCCGGCAAAGTGACGGTGATCGCTGCCGGTGACGACATTCCGCCTTCGCCTGAATCACGCGAGGCACGGCCCGGCGGCCCGGATGCCGAATGCGCGCTGCTGTTCACCTCCGGCAGCACCGGCAAGCCCAAGGGCTGCATCCTTTCGAACATCTATTTCATCGGCATCGCCGAATGGTACACGACGCAGGGCGGCATCGCCGAGATGGGCGAGGGAGCCGAAGTGGCGCTGACGCCGTTGCCGATGTTCCACATGAATGCGCTCGGCTGTACGGCCGTCGGCATGATCATGAAGGGCGGCGCAATCGTGCCGCTCGACCGGTTCCATTCGAGCAGCTGGTGGGCGTCCATCGCTGATTCCGGCGCGACGATCATCCATTGCCTCGGCGTCATCCCGGCGATCCTGCTGCAGCTCCCGGCCGTCGACGCGGAGCGGGCACACAAGGTGAAATTCGCGCTGGGACCGGGCGTCGATGCCCGTCACAAGATCGAATTCGAGAAGCGCTACGGCATCCCGATCGTCGAAGCCTGGGCGATGACCGAAACCGGCGGCCGGGCGGTAACCACCACCGCGGCGGACGACTATACGCCGGGCCTGCGCTGCATCGGTCGGCCGCGTGCCGGCATGGATTTTCGGATCGTCGACGATGCGGGGAACGACGCGGAGCTCGGCAAGCCGGGTGAACTGCTGGTGCGTGCCCAAGGTGCGAACCCGCGCGACGGCTTCTTCAGCGGCTATTTGAAGGACGAAAAGGCGACCGAGAAGGCTTGGGAAGGCGGCTGGTTCCATACCGGCGACGTCGTTTATGCCGACGAGAACGGACTTCTCTATTTCTTCGACCGCAAGAAGAGCATCGTACGGCGCAGCGGCGAGAACATCGCGGTGCTGGAAGTGGAGGCGGCCCTTGCCAAGGATCCGGCGGTCAAGGCTTCGGCGGTAACGCCAGTGCCGGACGAGCTGCGCGGCGAGGAGGTTTTCGCCTTCATCGTCGAAAGCGAGACCGCCGGTGCGGGCGAGCCGGCCGAAAAGGCGAAGCGGATCATCGAGGCCGCCGGCGCCCATATCGCCTACCACAAACTGCCCGGCTACGTGGTCTTCATCGACAGGCTGCCGGTGAGTTCGACCCAGAAGCTGCAGCGCGGCGAGATCAAGACGATGGCGGCAAAGGCGGTCGAGGACGGTTCGGCAATCGACCTCAGGAAGCTGAAGGCATCCATCCGCAAGGCCGGATGAACTCCTCTACGATTCTCCGTCGATTCTGATATACTATAAATCACAGCTTAAATCCTGATATGGAGGCACGCATGACCCCGGAAAAGATCCTCTATGAGACGTCCGTTACCGCGCATGGCGGCCGGGAAGGAAAAGCGCAGAGCACGGACGGCAGCTTTGCCGTCAATCTCTCGGTGCCGAAAGGGCTCGGCGGCCCGGGGGGCGAGGGGACCAATCCGGAGCAGCTTTTCGCCGCCGGTTATGCGGCCTGCTTCCTCGGCGCGGTGAAGCTGGTGGCGCGCACCAGCAAGATCGCACTGCCGGATGACGTTTCGATCACCGCCAAGGTCGGTATCGGCCCGGTATCGGTCGGTTACGCGCTGGCGGTCGAACTGGTGGCATCCTTGCCCGGCATCGAGCGCGCAGTCGCGGAAGAAGTAGTCGCCGGTGCGCATGAGCGCTGCCCCTATTCCAATGCGACGCGCGGCAATGTCGACGTCAAGCTGATGGTGGCCTGATGGTCGTTTCCCGAGCGCGGCAGTCTTATGACGGCGTGGTTCTGGCGGTGCCCGTGACGGTACCTTACCAGCGCTATTCCATCGAGACCGCGCACTGGTGGATGGGCAAGGCGTTGAGGGCGCTGGCGGAAGGCGCCGGCATCAGCCACCGGGATTTTGATGGTTTTTCGGTCGCGAGTTTCACCATGGGGCCGGATGCGGCAATCGCGCTCACCCAGCATTTCGGGCTGTCGCCGCGCTGGCTCGATCATTTGCCGATGGGCGGCGCCGCCGGCATCGCCTCGATCCGCCGCGCGGCGCGGGCGGTGCAGGCGGGCGATGCGGATATCGTCGCCTGCGTCGCAGCCGACACCAATCAGGTCGATACGTTCCGCAAGACGCTCGCCAACTTCTCCCGCTTTGCGCAGGATGCTTCCTATCCCTATGGCGCCGGTGGTCCCAATGCGAGTTTCGCATTGATCGCACGCCACTACATAAATCGCTACGGCGCCACTCGGGAAGACTTCGGCAAGCTTTGCGTCGCCCAGCGCGACAATGCGCTCAAAAACCCCGATGCGCTGATGAAGAAGCGGCTGACGCTGGAACAATATATGTCGGCGCGACCGATCGCCGAGCCGTTCCACCTGTTCGATTGCGTCATGCCCTGCGCCGGTGCGGAAGCCTTTCTGGTGATGCGCGAGGAGACGGCGGTCTCGCTCGGGCTTCCCTTTGTCCGGCTGCTGTCGGCTATCGAGCGGCACAACGCGTTTGCCGAGGATCCGGTGCAGGTGCGCGGCGGCTGGGTGGTCGATTGCGACGAACTTTACGGCATGGCAGGTTCGAAGCCGGACGACATGGATTTCGTCCAGACCTATGACGACTATGCGGTGATCTCGATGATGCAGTTCGAGGACCTGGGTTTTTGCGCAAAAGGCGAGGGGCCGGATTTCGTGCGGCAGAATACATTCACGATCGACGGGTCCTTTCCGCACAACACGTCTGGGGGTCAGCTTTCAGTAGGCCAAGCGGGGGCCGCGGGCGGGCATCTTGGGATTACTGAAGCGATGCGCCAGCTTTTGGGAATAGCGGAAGGCAGGCAGGTTGAGGATGCGAAGCTCGGGCTGGTTTCAGGTTTCGGGATGATCAACTACGACCGCGGGCTTGCTTCCGCGGCCGCCATCCTTGCGAGGGCATGATGACCGGACCCTTCCTCAGGCCGAAGCGAAAGAACCCGCTCGCCCGCACCACGCAGCCGCTGCTGCCTCCCTCGGCCCGCAGCCGCAAGGCGCACGGGCTGACGCTCGCTGCCGCCACCGGCCGCTTCATGCTGCAATGCTGCGCCGAATGCGGGCGCTATACCTATCCGGCGCGCGAAGCCTGCCCGAACTGCCTTTCGTCCGACCTGACGTTCAAAAACGCGCCGACTGGCGGCTTGCTACTGTCGGAAACGCGGATCGAGGTCACCAGCGATCCGTATTTTCGCGAGCATATGCCCTGGCGCACCGGCCTGGTTCAGCTCGACTGCGGGCCGAGCGTGGTTACGCATCTCCATGGCGATTGCGCAGTCCCCGGCGCCAGCGTCGCGATGTCGCTACAGCTCGATAGAAGCGGCAATGCCGTGTTCTTCGCGAAACCCGTTTCGGAGGCTCCCTTCATGGATGACGATCCTCAATGGCGCGAGATGACCGCCGATCCGAAGCATCGGCGGGTCTTGATCACCGATGGGCGCAGCCCGCTTGCATTGCCGTTGGCGCAGGCTCTCCGGAAAGCGGGAGCGTCCAAGATTTTTGTCGGCGTGGCCGATCGCTGGAAACCTTTCGACCAGCAGGCGTCGCTGGAGGCGATCGAAGGTGTCGAATTCGTCGATCTGGACCTGACGAGCGAACGTTCGGTGCAGGAGCTGGCGATGGATATCGGCGCCAAGGTCGAGATCCTGATCAGCACTGCCGATCACGTCCGGCCGGCGCATCTCTTCGACGCGGGCGCGGTCAATATAGCGCGCGAGGCGATGGATCATACCGTGATGGGATTGATGCGCCTTGCCCAGGCTTTTGGGCCGGTGATGCGCTCCCGCGGTGCTGACGGTGCGGCTGGAGCGGTCGCCTGGGTCAATATGCTCTCGGTCCACGGGCTCAGCAATGTGCCGCAGTTCGGCGTCCATTCCGCTGCACATGCCGCGTGCCTGTCGTTGTCGCAATGGCTTCGAGCCGAGCTCAGGCCGGGCGGTATCCGGGTCATCAACGCATTCGTCGGGCCGCTCGATACCGAATGGTTCCAGACGGTGCCGCCGCCGAAGGTGGCGCCAAAAGCCGTGGCCGATGCGGTTCTCGACGGATTGAAGCGCGGATTGGAAGACATTTACGTCGGCGACGTCGCCAAGGATATCGAGGCGCGGCTGTTCGACAATCCGAAAGCCGTCGAGCGGGAGGCTGGTCAATGAGCGGCGATATTCTGGGCAAATTCGCTGGAGCATTGGCGAGCGGTGCGGTTCGCGTCGTCGACCTTACCCATACCCTGTCTCCGGATTTTCCGGTCATCGTCATGCCGCCGGAACTTGGACAATCCGCGCCGTTCCGGATGGAGCGGATTTCGCGCTACGACAGCGGCGGGCCGGCCTGGTATTGGAACAACCTCTCCTTCGGCGAGCATACCGGCACGCATTTCGATGCGCCGATCCATTGGTATACCGGCCGCGACCTGCCGCTCAATTCCGTCGATACGCTGCCGCCGGCCGATATGATCGCGCCGGCCTGCGTTATCGATTGCTCGGCTGCGGCGGCCGAGGATGCGGATTTCCTGCTGACGGTTGCCGATGTCGTGAAGTGGGAAGAACAGCATGGCCGCATTCCGGCGCGATCCTGGGCCTTCTTGCGCACCGACTGGTCGAAAAAGTCAGGTGCCGCCTATGCCAATCTGCACGCAGACGGCGCGCATACGCCCGGACCGGATGTGGAGGTGATGCGCTTTCTGGTCGAGGAGCGGGATATCATCGGCTTCGGCACCGAGACGATCGGCACGGATGCGGGTCAGGCTGGGCATTTCTCGCCACCCTATCCGGCGCACCATTACCTTCATGGCGCTGGCCGCTACGGGCTACAATGCCTCACCAATCTCGACCAGCTTTCGCCCATGGGTGCGATGATCGTTGCAGCTCCGCTTAAAATCCAGAACGGTTCGGGCAGCCCGCTGCGCGTTCTGGCGCTGGTTCAGGAGCGCTCGACGGGATGAGAGCCGCTCGCCACCCGCCGGGCGGCAGTGTCGTAGAAGCTCGTGAGCAATTCCAGCATTTCCGTCGCTTCCCCGAGCCCCTGTTCCGCGCGTTCCATTTTCTGGATCAGCGACACGAGAAGCTGCCGCCGCAGAGCCCGATAATCCTGGGTGAGCTTGGTGCCCTTGCGGGTCGGCGTGTAGAGCGTGTCCTTGCGGGAGCGGCCCTTGACGCGTTCGATGAGCTGCAGGGTCTGGAGCTTCTTGATCGCATACTGAATGTTGGCGGTGTCGTCGCGGCCGAGCAGACGGGAAATTTCGCCAAGCCCTTTCGGCTTGTTACGGTAACGGATCGTGTGCAGGATAGCGGTATCGAGACCGCTCAGGCCGGAGCCCGCAAGTTCGCTCGAGCATTCCGACTGCCAGCGCAGGAAGGCGGCGGAAATCCGCCACAGCGACCATTCGAATTCGGTGAGGGCGGCTTCCGACATTTCGAGGGCCGTATCGCTCAGCGGGTTTTCGGGCGTGGCAGGCGATATCATGGGGCTCTCCGGGTTGTAATTGCGTCGCAAGTAAAGCCTTAAATTCTAGTTTTGACGAGTGCGAAACCGCACACGAAAGCGGACCAAACGAGGGAAATATGCGCATCTTCTGGCAGAGCTTCATCGATGCGACTGCAAGCGCCGCTTATATGACGCGGCTCTCGGACTATCTGAACGGTATTGCCGAGCCCGGCACGACAGTGGACGTCTTCGGCATCAGCCCTCCGGACCGTCATTTCGGGCGGCTGGCGGAATTCCGTTGCGCGGCGATCGCGATCGACAACGGGCTGGAAGCGGCGAGCCGCGGATATGACGCGGTCGTCATCGGCCATTTTCAGGATCCGGGCCTTTATGAGCTCAAGTCGGCACTGACCATTCCCGTGATCGGCGCCGGCGAGGTCTGCATGCATTACGCCGCGCGGCTCGGCCGACGCATGGCGCTGGTCACCCTCGATGACGTCTTTCAGACCTGGCATTACGAGCAGGCCGATCTCTACGGCCTCGGCGATCGGGTGAAGCATGTCGTGGGCATGAACTGCGAGCCTTCGGATTTCAGCGCGGCCTTTGCGGGAGATGACGGAGCGCGGCGGCGGATGCTTGCCAATTTCACCGCCTGCGCCGAACCGCTGGTGCGCGACGGCGCCGACGTCGTGGTGCCGGCGGGCGTCCTGCCGGGACTCCTTGTCGGCAGCGAATACGGGTTCAAGGTGCTGCATGCGCCGGTCGTCAACACGGCGGCGGTGGCGCTGAAGAGCGCCGAGATGGACGTGCGGCTGCAGAAGATCAGCGGCATCGAGGTGAGCCGCGGGCCCTTCTGTTCGCTCGCCAGCGCGCATGCGATCGAAGATTTCCGGACTTTCGTTGCCAACGGCCGTCAGGCGCCGCTGTTTCCGAGCGGCGCTTGAGAAACGTCACATCGTCAGCATCAGGCGCCCGCGCGAGATGGCGCCTTTTTCCATCAGGCGGTGGGCTTCGGCTGCCTCCGACAAGGGCATGGTGCGGGCAACCTGGGGCTTGAGTAGGCCGGTGCCGGCGAGATCCATCATCCCTTGAAGCGCCGACTTGTCGTCGGTGATCATTGCGCGGGTGACGTTGACGCCGAATTCCTCGCCGCGGTCCCGGATTGGATCGGCGACCAGCCAGACCATATGGCCGCCCTTTTTCAGCACCTTGTAGGACTTGTCGTGGACTTCGCCGCCCATCAGTTCGAAGACGATGTCCTGGCCGGTGAGGATGTCGGAAAAGTACTCCTCGTCATAGGCGACGACGCGGTCGGCGCCGAGGCCGAGGACATAATCGCGGTTCGTGGAGCGGCAGGTGGCAGTGACATGGGCGCCGAGATGGTGGCAGAGCTGGACCAGCAATCCGCCAACCGCGCCCGAGCCGGAATGGACGAGAACCTTGTCGCCGGATTTGACTTCCGCGGTTCGCACCGCAATCCAGGCGCTGAGGCCGGCATTGGTGAGCGCCACGGCGTCGATGGTCGAGAGGCTGTCGGGAATCTTGACAGCATGCTTTTCATCGACGGCGATCATTTCCGCATAACCGCCCTGGGCAAAGACGCCGGCCATGACTGCGACACGGTCCCCAACCACAAATTCCGTGACGCCGTCGCCGACGGAAATCACCGTGCCGCCGCCATCGCGGCCAGGCACGCTCGGCATGGGCAGCGTGAAATGGTTTTGCAGATGTCCGGCGCGGAGCTTCCAGTCGAAAGGCGTGACGCTGGCGGCCTCGAGTTTCACCAGGATCTGGCCCGGTCCGGCGACCGGATCTGGCAGCTCGATATAGTGCATCACATCGGCCGGGCCGTGTTCGCTGTACTGAATGGCCTTCACGTCGTCACTCCCTGGAAGTTGATGCGGCTTATGCGGAGCGCGCGGCGGCGACGTCGGCAGCGACGCCGGCGCCGAGAAACCTCGTATCGCTTGAGAGCAGATAGAAGCTGATGCCGGCCTCCGACCATTTGCCGATGTCATCGGCGGAGGGGCGGAAGATGCCGACGGCCTTACCTGCCTTGCGCGCGGCTTTGGTGATCTTGAGAATGGCCGCGTCCAGCTTCTCGGCTCCATCCGGCCCTATCGCGCCGATCGAAACGGAGAGGTCGCCGGGGCCGATGAAGACCACATCGATGCCTTCGACGGCGACGATTTCCTCGACATTGGCGAGTCCTTCCGCGGTCTCGATCTGAATTGCGAGGACGAGGGTTTCATTGGCCGATTTCAGATAGTCGGGAATGCGGTAGCCGTAGCCCGCGGCACGTCCGGGGCCGACGCCACGTTCGCCGATCGGCGGATAGCGGGTTGCCAGAACGGCGGCCTTGGCCTGGGCGGCGGTCGAGACGCGCGGCACCAGGACGCCGGCAGCTCCGGCATCCAGCACGCTGGCTATCGATTCCGGGGCGTGGCCCGGAACGCGCACCATGGCGGGCACGCGATGGACATCGGAGGCACGGACGAGGTTTTCGATCAGCTCACGGCCGATCTGGGCATGCTCGGTGTCGATGCAGATGAAGTCGAGGCCCGCCGCAGCGGTCACCTCGATTGCGACGGGATGCGGGATCGCCGCGAATGTGCCGATGACGCGCTCGTAACCGATACATTTCCTGCGGAAGTCGCTCATCGGGATACCTTCTGAAATCTGCTGAAACAGCTTTGAAACCTGTGGCAAATTAAAGTTTAAGCCTAAAATTCCGAACGCTGCAAGTGAATTAAACAGTATACGAAAACTGATGATCTCTCGCAGGTAAAGCGCAGAATTACGAAAATATGCTTGAAATACGGTAAAATCGGTATACGGTTTTGGCAGGAGATTTCTATGTTGAAACCGAGCGACAATCTGGTGGATGCGATCTATGCCGATCTGCGGCTGAAGCTGCAGCGGAGCGCCGTTTCGCCGACCGACCGCCTGGTGGATACCGAAATCGCCAATGCCCACGGTATTTCCCGCATGCCGGCGCGCGAGGCGCTGCTTCGGCTGGTTTCCGAAGGTTATCTTGTCGGCACGACGCGCGGCTTTGCGGTGCGGGAATTGTCGCTGGAGGACATTTCCGGGCTTTTCGAGGTGCGCCGCCAGCTCGAGCCGCGCGCCGCAGCCTGCGCCGCCCGCGACATGACGCCGGAGATCGAGGCGGAGATCACGACGGCGATGAACCGGGTGGAACGGGCGTTGAGCCAAAGCGATATTCCAGCCTTGCTGGCGGCCAATGTCGATTTCCGCAATGCGTGGCTTAAGGCGGTCAACAATCCGCATATGGCGGCGACGATTTCCCGCTTCATCGATTATTTCCAGTCGGTGCGGCTCGGCACGTTCGCCGACCCGGCTACGGCCTATCAGTATATCAACGGTCTTTCCCGCATTCATGCGGCCTTCCTCGCACACGACCCGCTGATGGTCCAGGACCGCATGATGCTTTTCATGTTCGCGGCGGAGGAAGCCTACCTTTCCGTCCGGCGGCGCCAAGTGGAAGAGGCGGAGACCGCGCGTCCCGCTCGCAGAAGAATACAAAAGAGAGGAACAGCATGATCAAGCCGCATCCGCTGAAAGGCCCCAGCAGACTGAAACTCGGCGTCTTTTCGCCGAATGCGGACGGGGGGCTTGCGATTACCGACGTGCCGGAACGCTGGCAGGCACGCTGGGAAGACAATCTCAATGCCGTGCAGATCGCCGATCGCGGTGGGCTCGACTTTTTCCTGCCGATCGCCCGCTGGAAAGGTTTCGGCGGCAAGAACCGGGTGCGCGAATGGTCCTTCGAGACCTTCACCTGGGCCGCCGGCCTTGCTTCCGTCACCGAGCGGATCGGGCTGTTCATGACCGTGCATGTGCCGCTCGTGCATCCGCTTTATGCGGCGAAGGCGCTGGCGACCGTCGATCATATCAGCAACGGCCGGGCGGGCCTCAACATCGTCTGTGGCTGGAACCCGAAGGAATTCGGCATGTTCGGGGTGCCGCTGGTCGAAAAGGGTTATGATCAGGCTGACGAATGGCTGGAGATCATGGAACGGGCCTATACGTCGGACGCGCCATTCGATTACGACGGCACCTATTACAAGCTGAAGGACGTCGTCAGCCGGCCAGCCAGCCTGCAGTCGCCGCGGCCGGTCACCATGAATGCGGCCTTCGGCGGGCCGGGTCGGGATTTCGCGGCCAAGAACTGCGAATACTTGTTCACCACCTTCACCGAGATCTCCGAAGCCGGAAAACACGTGGAGGACATCAAAGCCCGCGCTGACAAGCTCGGGCGCGATGTCGGCGCCTATACGGTCTGCCACGTCGTTTGCCGTGAAACCCAGCAGGAGGCGGAGGATTATTACGAGCGTTATGCCGTGACGATGGCCGATCACGCGGCGGTCGATGCGCATATGGCCGGCAAGAAGGAATTCACCCAGTCGCACGACAAAAATGCTTACGATCTTTATCGAAAGCGGTTTGCCGGCGGCGCCGGCGGCTATCCGTTGATCGGTACGCCGGAAAAGATCGTCGAAGACATGATCGCGATCGCCGAACAGGGGTATTCCGGCATTGCCATGTCCTTTGTAAACTACACCTATGAGCTGCCTTTCTTCTGCGATCGCGTCGTGCCTTTGTTGAGAAAAGCGGGACTGAGGGTCGAATGACGATAAATATTCCAAGCGACGAAGTGGACGCGACGCGGCTCGCCTTCCGGGAAGGCATGGCGCAGCTGGCGGCGGCAGTGAACATCGTCACCACAGACGGGCCGGGCGGGCTTGCGGGCTTTACGGCGTCAGCTGTCTGCAGCGTGACGGACCGGCCGCCGACGCTGCTCGTCTGCCTCAACCGATCGAGTTCGGTCGCCGGCATGTTCGAGAGAAACCGGGTGCTCTGCGTCAATACGCTGGCCGCAGGCCACGAGCCGATGTCAAAGCTATTCGGCGGTTCGACGCCGCAGGACGACCGGTTCGCTGTAGGCGATTGGGTGCTTGCCGCGACGGGATCACCGCGGCTAACCGATGCGGTCGTGTCTTTCGATTGCGAAGTGGAAAATGCGGTCGAGAGCGGCACGCATCACGTGCTGTTCTGCCGGGTCGTCGGGATCGTCCACGGCCCGGAGGATGAAGAAGCACTCGTCTATTTCCGGCGCCGCTATCATCATCTCAAGTGAGATGGAAACCTCCGCGGGAGTTTGTCCCGCGGAGGTCTTTGCATCACCTGGTCTTGGCGATGATCTCGCCGAGCACCGTGTCAAAACGGTCGATCTCTTCCGCCTTGTTGTAGTGGACCATGGAGACGCGCATGCAGCCCGTTTCCATGGTCAGCCCGAGGCGCTTCATCAGGCGCGGCGCAAACATGTGGCCGTCGCGGCTGCCGATGCTGTTCTTGCCGAGTTCGGACGACAGATATTGCGGCGTCAGGCCCGGAATATTGAAGCAAATGGTCGGAACGCGCTTTTCCACCTGCGCTTCGTCGGACACGCCGTAGATCGTGGCGCCGTGCTTCTTCAACACCGACAGCATCTTTTTCGACAGCGTCTGCTCATAGGCGCGGATGGCGCCCATGGCGGCGGCAAGCGCATCGCGGCGGGAATGTTCGCCTTCGGGCAGGAACCTGCGGCCGAGCTCTTCGAGATAGAGAACGGCAGCATTCATGCCGGCGACGTTCTCGTAGGTGAAGGTGCCGACTTCGATCTTGTAGGGCGGCACGTCCGGAATGAAGTCTTCCTTGAAGGTGGGCAGCTTGACCAGCGCGTCATAACGCCCCCAGAGGAAGCCCATATGCGGCGAAAAATTCTTGTAGCCGGAGCAGACGAGATAGTCGCAATCCCAGGCCTGAACGTCGATCAGCGCGTGCGGGCCGTAATGCACGCAATCGAGGAAGACCTCGGCGCCGGCCGCATGCGCCAGCTTGCCGACGGTTGCCACGTCGACGATCGTGCCGATCGAATGGGCGGTCACCGTGCAGGCGACCAGGCGGGTCTTGTCGTTCAGGAGCGGCTTCAGGTCGTCGGTATGCAGCATTCCATCTTCGCGCATCTTCCACCAGACGATCCTGGCACCGTCTGCCTCCAGCGCCATCCAGGTGGCGATGTCGGCGTCATGGTCCATGTCGGTGACGATGATCTCGTTGCGCTCCTGGAGCATCTTTGCGATGCCGAGGCTGACGAGGCGGATGAATGAGGTGGCGTTGAGGCCGAAGGAGATTTCCTCCGGACGGTAGGCATTGACCAGCAGGCCGACCGACACGCGAGCTTCGGAAATGGTGCGGTCGACGCCCTGGCTGTGGAGATAGGGTGCCATGCGCTGCACGTTGCAGTCGACGAGGTGGGCTGCGACCGCATCGACGACCGCCTGGGGCACCTGGGCACCGCCGGCATTTTCGAAGAAGATGAAGTCCTTATATTTCTGGAGAGCCGGAAATTTCAGCCTGAGTTCGTCGACCGGAAAAGCCTTGGCGAGGTTATCGCCTGCCGTGACATGCGTGTTCATGGATTTCTCCCAGGGTGTCGTCTTCATCGAAGAAGAGGGGATGCAGGTGACAATAAGCCTCCCCCTTATTTATGTTTGTTCGCAGCCCAATGAGCATTTGATCAAACTTTCAAATGTTCTATTGTGCCATTGGCATTTGATCAAGGGGAAACGCGTCGCGAACGGGAGATGGCCGGACGCCGGGAGACTTGAAGAGCGCGGCCCGTTATGCGAGGCCTGGTTGTGATATGAATGGATCAGAGGACAAGAATGGCGGATAGCGGGCTTTTGAAGGTCACGTCGCGCGTGACTGTTCAGGATACGGTCTACGAACAGTTGCGCCGGGCGCTGATGTGGGGTTCCTTTGCCCCGGCGCAGGCGATCACTATTTCGTCGCTGGCGACCGAGTTCGGCACCAGCCACATGCCGGTGCGCGAGGCATTGAGACGGCTCGCGGCGGAGAACGGGCTAGAGATCGGCCATAACGGATCGGCGCGGGTGCCGGCGGTTTCCCGCGAGCGGCTCGACGATCTCTGCCAAGCGCGCATCGCGCTCGAAGGTCTGGCGACGGAACTCGCCGCCGCGCATATGACCGATGAGGATATCGACCGTTCGGAAGCGCTCGCCCGCGAGCATGACGAGACCGGCAAGGCCGGCGACGTCTATGGCATGCTGCGCAAGAACCAGGCATTCCATTTCGGCATCTACGAGGCATCGCGCTCCGAAGTGCTGCCACAGCATATCGAAATGCTCTGGCTGCGGTTCGGCCCCTATATGCGGATGCTGACCAATTACGTGGAAAAGGAATTCGACAAGGGCGTTGTGTACCCGTTCTCGTCCTATCATTTCAGGATCGTCGCGGCGCTTCGCGAGCGGAATGGTGCGCTTGCGCGGGAGATGATGGTGGGGGATATCCTCGCCACCCAGTCGCACCTGCGGGATATGTCCCCGGAACTGCGGTAACCCCGGCGCTGTGCGCCGGGGCGTGGGCTTTTAAAGTCTGGCTTACTGGCCGAGGCCGAGGGAAGCGAGATACTCGACCGAAGCCGGAATCTTCGACTTGTCCTTGATCTCGACGATCAGGCGCGGATTGCTGGTGAGATCGGCAAGTGCCTGGAAGACCGACGGCCAGAGGATATTGCCTTCGCCGAGCGCCCAGTGGCGGTCTGCGTATCCGTCGGCGTCCTGTAGGTGGACGTGCTGCAGGCGGTTGCCGGCTGCCTTCACATAATAATCGACCGGCGGTGCGCCGGTAGAACCATGCGCGTAATGGGCATGGCCAGTGTCGATCGAGACCGCGACGGCCGGCGAGTTGAAGCTGTCGGCGAGTGCCACGCGGACGTGCTGGTCGATATCCTCGATGTTTTCTAGAACGATCACGGCGCCGATATCCTCGGCCTGCTTGACGGCGTCCCTCATCGTCAGATGCACATGCTCGACGACGCGCTCGGGCTCGCCCTTGTTGTTGTCGAGGTTGTTGTAGGACCAGGTCGTATAGGGGCTGTGGGCGACCATCTGCGTCGCGCCGATCGCGGCGCAGACGTCGAGGCCCTGCTTCAGGCGCTTGGCGACGACGGCGCGGATATCCGGGTCATTCGAGGCAATGGTGAAGCCCCAGAACGGGCCGTGGATGCCCAGGCGGCCTTCAAAACCATCCAGCAGCTTCCTGGCGCGCTCGGCGAGCAGCGTCCAATCGCCGTTCAGGACGTCGGCGGTGGTGAAATCCTGGAGTTCGAGATCGCGCTGTTTTTCGAAAAGCCAGTTGCGGTGAACTTCGAGCTCGCCAAGCGTCATGGCGGCGCCGATCACGGGGAGGGAGGACATGGAAAACTCCATCAAAAACAAAGGAAATATCGGGGAGAAGGACACGCAGGAAGAAATCTGCGCAGGCTCCCCATCTCAGAATTTTGTGTCGGTAGTATTACATTTGTAACGCAAGATGATGAAATTTGCATCCGTGTTCAATTTCATCCAATCGCCAAGTTAGCGTCACGGAACTGATACACAGGCTGGCCAAATAGCCCCTGCAAATCAGGGGGTAGTCGTGAGCTGCAGCAAGACGCTTCTCATCGTTGTTCATCGGACCGGGCGGCTTTCGCATTCGAAGCCCGAGCGGATGGCGTGCCGTTGGCGGGCCAAGCTCTGCGAACCCCTTAAGCCGTCACCGCTCAAGCTCGCAGGGCTGATCGAGCTCGTCCATTAACCGAAGCCAAAGGACAATTTCCATGGTCAACTTCACCCGCCGCAGCACGCTCGGCCTTGCTGGCGCCGCTGCCGGTTCGCTGATCCTGCCACGCTTCTCGTTCGCCCAGGGCGCCAAACGCCCGTCGATCACGATCGCCGTTCAGAAGATCACCAACAACAACACGCTCGACATCTGGAACGAACAGTCGAACGTTGGCGAGCGCGTTTTCTTCCCGAACCTCTGGGAAGGCCTCATCCTGCGTGACTGGATGGGCAACCAGGGGCCGCTTCCGGGTCTCGCAACCGAATGGAAGCGCATCGACGACAAGACGCTCGAACTGAAGCTCCGCAAGGGCGTCAAGTTCCACAACGGCGACGAACTGACCGCAGAAGACGTCGTCTTCAGCTTCTCCGCCCAGCGCCTGTTCGGCACCACCCAGCCTGCCGGCGGCAAGACCATCTTCGCCGACGACAATAAGCCGGTGACCGCCAAGGAATTGCCGGCCGCCATCCCGGGCATCGGCCGCCGCCTGTGGCCGGCACTCGCCGGCGTCGAAGCCGTCGACAAATACACCGTCCGTTTCCACAACGCGACGCCGGATGTCACGCTCGAAGGCCGCCTCTACGCCTTCGGCAGCCAGATCGCCAATCGCCGCGCCTGGGACGAAGCCAAGACCTACGTTGATTGGGCCCGCAAGCCTGTTACGACCGGTGCCTACATGGTCGGCGAATACAAGCCGGACGTTTCGCTGACGCTCGTCGCCTTCGACGAATACTGGGGTGGCCGTCCGCCGCTCGCCCAGATCCGCTTCGTGGAAGTTCCGGAAGTCGCTTCCCGCGTCAACGGCCTGCTTTCCGGCGAATACGACTTCGCCTGCGACCTGCCGCCGGACCAGATCGCGACCGTCAAGGCTGCCAAGGGCTTTGAGGTTCAGGGATCGACGATCAACAACCACCGCATCTCGGTCTTCAACACTCGGAACCCGATCCTTGCCAACCCGCTGATGCGCCGCGCCATGACGCATTCGATCGACCGCCAGGCGATCGTCGAAGCGCTGTGGGCCGGCCAGACCAAGATCCCGGCTGGTTTGCAATTCCCGTTCTACGGCCCGATGTTCGTCGAAGGCTGGAAGGTTCCGGAGTTCAACGCCAAGCTTGCCCAGGACCTGATCAAGCAGGCCGGTTACAAGGGCGACGTGATCCCGTTCCGCCTTCTCAACAACTACTACACCAACCAGACCTCGAACGGTCAGATCATGGTTGAGATGTGGAAGCAGGTCGGCCTCAACGTTCAGATCGAAATGAAGGAAAACTGGGGCCAGATCCACGATCCGGCTGGCGTCAAGGGTGTTCGCGACTGGTCGGCCTCGGCCGCCTTCAGTGATCCGGTCTCCTCGATCGTCGCTCAGTTCGGTCCGAACGGCGAGGTGCAGCAGAAGAAGGACTGGACCAATGCGGAAGCCAACCAGATGGCGTCGATCCTGGAAACCAGCACCGACGCGGCTGCCCGCAAGAAGGCTTTCGCCCGCATGCTGGAAATCTGCGAGCGCGAAGACCCCGTCTACCAGGTCCTGCACCAGAACGCCGTGTTCACGGGCATGAAGTCGTCGCTTAAATGGAAGGCCGCTCCGGCCTTCGCGATGGACTTCCGCTCCTCCAACTGGGCGATCTGATCGGATTGTTCTCCTCTGCTCCGGCGACCATGCGGCCGCCGGAGCATCTGTTTTCAAAACGGTAATGTCTTCGGTCCGGAAACGGCGGAAGGCAGGAGTATGGCGGGATATGGATAGAGCATCGTCCAATCTGGTGGAGCTGCGTGACCTGAAGGTCGCCTTTGACGGCGTCCAGGTTCTGCACGGCATCGATCTCAATGTGGGCCGGGGCGAAGCAGTCGGTCTCGTCGGAGAATCGGGATGCGGAAAATCGGTGACGTGGCTCGCGGCTCTGGGACTGCTTCCCGGCAAGGCGAGTGTCAGCGGTTCCGTTCAGCTTGATGGGCAGGAACTCGCCGGCGGTCCCCGTGAGGTTTTCGAGCGGGTGCGCGGCGGCCGGATCGCGATGATCTTCCAGGACCCGTCGAGCTCGCTCAATCCGGTGCTCAGGATCGGCCGCCAGATCGTCGAGGCTCTGTCGTTGCATCGTGGCCTCCGGGGCGATGCGGCCAAAAGAGAGGCGCTGCGGCTGCTGGACATGGTCGGCATTCCCGATGCCCGCCGCCGTTTCGATCTCTATCCCCACGAATTCTCGGGCGGTCAGTGTCAGCGGCTGATGATCGCCATGGCGCTTGCCGGCGAGCCGGACCTCTTGATTGCAGACGAGCCGACCACCGCGCTCGACGCGACGATCCAGGCGCAGATCCTCGACCTGCTGATCCAGCTCCGGGCCGAGACCGGCATGGCGACGGTGTTCATCAGCCACGATCTCGGTGCCGTTTCCCAGGTCTGTGAGCGCGTCTGCGTCATGTATGCCGGCCGGATCGTCGAGGAAGGCAGCGTCGCTCAGCTTTTCTCCGAGCCGCGTCATCCTTATACACGCGGTCTTTTCGACGCGATCCCGCGGATCGACGGTCCCCGCCAGCGGCTGATCCCGATCCCCGGTACGGTTCCGAACCCGAAACATCTGCCCGAAGGCTGTTCGTTTTCGCCGCGCTGTTTTCGCGCGGTCGAGGCCTGTCGGAGCGAGCGCCCTTCGCTCGAAACGTCGGCCGACGGCCGGCAGCTCGCCTGCTTCCGGCCGGTTCCGGCCAATGAGCCTGTCGAGACAAGAACCAGAATGACCGAGGACATGCTGCAATGACCGCCCTTGTCGAAGCGGACAATCTCGTTCGCGTCTATCAGATCCGTCGCGGCCTGTTCGCACAGCCGCATCCGGTGCGTGCCGTGGACGGCATTTCGCTGGCGCTGAAGCCTGGCGAGACGCTTGGGATCGTCGGCGAGTCGGGGTCCGGCAAATCGACGCTCGGCCGAATGCTGCTCGGCATCGACGCCGCACAGGGCGGAGAAGTGCGGTTCGAAGGCAAGCCGATGCCGCACCTGAAGACGCCGGAATGGCGCGCGCTGCGGGCCAAGATGCAGTTCGTCTATCAGGATCCGCTGGCAGCGCTCGACCGACGCGTGACGATCGCAAAACAGATAGGCGAGCCGCTGGACATCCACAGGCTCATTCCGAAGCAGCACCAGGAAGCCCGCGTTGCCGAGTTGATGACGGCCGTCGGTCTGCGTCCGGATCAGGCCGGGCGCTACCCTCACGAACTGTCGGGCGGCCAGCGGCAGCGCGCGGTGATCGCCCGCGCGCTTGCCGCACGTCCCAAGCTTCTGGTCTGCGACGAGCCGGTTTCCGCGCTCGACGTCTCCATCCAGGCACAGGTCGTCAACATGCTGCGCGATCTGCAGGAGCAGAACGGCGTCGCCATGGTGTTCATCAGCCATGACCTCAAGGTGGTGCGCAATATCGCCGACCGGGTGGCGGTGATGTATCTCGGCCGGATCGTCGAGGAAGCCTCGTCCGACGTGATTTTTCACTCGCCGCAGCATCCCTATACCAAGGCGCTGGTCTCCAGCGTGCCGGTGCCGGGCAAGATCCTCCAGGGACGCGTCATCCTTCAGGGCGAGCCGCCGAATCCGGCCAATCGCCCGCTCGGTTGCGCCTTCCACCCCCGTTGCGCGCTGGCGCAGGACGTCTGTCGCACTGTCGTGCCGCAGCTCCGCCCAATCGGCAATGGTCGCACGGCCGCCTGCCATGTCGTGGCCGGCGAAGCCGCCTCGATTGCGGCCTGAGAGGAGTTCCTGATGATCCGCTTCATAGCCGTCCGACTGCTACGGGCAATGATCACCATCTTTGCCGTCGTCACCTTCGCCTTCGTCGTGCTGCGCATGTCGGGAGACCCGGCGCAGGTCATGCTCGGCCCGGATGTGCCGCAGGAAGCCGTCGATGCGTTCCGTCGTTCCTGGGGGCTCGACCAGCCGCTCTGGATCCAATACCTCGCCTATATCAAATCGATCTTCACCGGCGATTTCGGCGTGTCGATGCGTGACAAGGCGTCGGCGCTGGATCTGGTGCTGCAGCGCCTGCCCGCGACGCTGCAGCTCACCCTGCCGGCGCTGCTTCTCAAGCTGGTGTTCGGCATTCCGGCGGGCGTCTACGCGGCGCTGCATCGCCAGAGCTTTGCCGATCGTGGCGTGATCCTGCTTGCGGTGCTCGGCTTCACGATCCCGTCCTTCGTGATGGGCCTCCTCCTGGTGCTGATCTTCGCGGTCATCCTCGGCGTGCTGCCATCCGGTGGTCAGGACACCTGGGTGCACGGCATTCTGCCGACGGTGACCATGAGCATCGGCGGTATCGGCATCCTCGCCCGTTTCTCGCGCAGCGCCATGATCGAGGTGATGGGTCAGCCCTATATCCGCACCGCTTCCGCCAAGGGCCTGAAATGGGGCGACGTGGTCTGGAACCATGCGCTGCCGAACGCGGCCGTGCCGATCGTGACGATCGTCGGCTTCATGGTCGGCTCGCTGATCGCCGGCGCCGTGGTGGTCGAATCGATCTTCTCGTGGCCGGGCATCGGCCGCCTGCTGATCGTCTCGGTCAGCAACCGCGACCTCGCGGTCGTCCAGTGCATCCTGCTGATCATCGCCGCAGCAATGGTGGTTTCGAACCTCGTCGTCGACCTGCTCTACGGCTGGCTCGACCCCCGCCTTCGCTCAAACGCGGCGCATTGAGGATAAAGAGATATGGCTACGATCAATCTGTCGGAAACCGCGCGGACGCCGGGCTGGTATGCGACGCTCATCACGCGCCTGCGTCGCAACGTGCCGTTCACCGTCGGTATCGGCATTCTCTGGCTGGCGGCCGTGGTGGTGGTTGCCATTTTTGCCGACCAGATCCGCCCCTACAACATCACCGCCATGGACCTGTCGAGCCGCCTTTCCCATCCGGGCGCTCTCAAGCACCTGCTCGGCACCGACGAACTCGGTCGTGACGTGCTTTCACGTCTCCTCCAGTCGGTCCGGGTGTCGCTGATCATCGCCTTTGGCGCCACGATCCTATCTGCGGTGTTCGGCACGGCGCTGGGCTTCGCGGCAGCCCAGTTCCGGGGTGCGGTCGAGCATCTCGTGCTGGTGCTTGCCGATTTCCAGGCAGCATTGCCGTTCCTGATCATGTCGCTCGCCGTGCTCGCCTTCTTCGGCTCCTCCATGGTGCTGCTCGTCTGCCTCATGGGGTTCTACGGTTGGGAACGTTACGCCCGCATCGCCCGCGGCCTGGCGATCTCGGCAAGCTCTCAGGGATATGCGGCCTCCGTCGTGCAGCTCGGCGCGACGCCGGCGCGCGTCTATTTCCATCACATCCTGCCGAACGTCGCCTCGACCCTAATCGTCTCGATGACGCTGACTTTCCCGGAAATCATCCTGATGGAAAGCGGTCTTTCCTTCCTCGGCCTCGGCGTGCAGCCGCCGGAAACGAGCCTTGGCAACATGGTCGGCTTCGGCCGCGAATACCTGACCCGCGCGCCGTGGATCATGCTCGCTCCTTCGGTGGTGATCATGCTGACCACGCTGTCGATCAGCATCGTCGGCGACTGGCTGCGCGACAAGCTCGACCCGACCCTTTCGTAGTCCAAGGCGCGGCGTAATCTCAGGTGGCGGCCGCAAGACCGGCCGCCACCTGCATCTGTATTACGGGGCGGAATTGCAACGGATCGTCAACGATCCGGCCGGAAATAGCGCTATTCCGGGCCGTTTCATAAACTCGCCACTTGAGTTTCTGCAATCATGCCGCTAAATCTCAGGCCACCAGGACCGGGCCCCTCTGACAGTTCATCTCTGAGCTGTGATGTCGGACTGGATTAGTCCAACTTGGGTGCCTGGTGTTTGTGGAAATCATGTGACGACAACGGCGGTGACCTACGGCAGGCGGAATGCAGGTCGTGAGCGTCTCAAGTTCGTCTCGGTCCACACGCGGGCACTCCCGCCTTTTAAGAGATTGGGTGCCAAATGATGGAATTCTTTACGCCGGAGGCGTTGTCCGCCCTCCTGCAGGTTATCATGATCGACCTCGTGCTGGCCGGGGACAACGCGATCGTCATCGGTCTCGCGGCTGCCGGCCTGCCGAAGGAACAGCGGTCCAAAGCCATTCTGGTCGGTATCATCGCGGCCACCGTGCTGCGTATCGGTTTCGCGCTTGCCACGACCCAGCTCTTGCAGATCGTAGGCCTGCTGCTGGCCGGCGGTGTCCTGCTTCTCTGGGTTTGCTGGAAGATGTGGCGGGAACTGCGCACGCCGCATCATCATGAGGATGAAGCCAGCGAAGCGCTCCAGGAGGCCGACCTCAACGCCGACGGCACGGTTGCCGGCGGGGCTCCGCGCAAGACTTTCGCCCAGGCCGCCTGGCAGATCGTCATTGCCGACGTCTCCATGTCGCTCGACAACGTGCTCGCCGTTGCCGGTGCCGCCCACGAACATCCGGGCGTGCTGATTTTTGGCCTGGTCCTGTCGATCGCGCTGATGGGTATCGCCGCAAGCTTCATCGCCCGCCTGCTCAACAAGCATCGCTGGATTGCCTATGTCGGTCTCGCCGTCATCCTTTACGTCGCGCTCGAAATGATCTGGCGCGGCTTTCATGAAGTTGCGCCCTATATCGGCGGGTAATGTCTTCCGGCGCGGCGGTCCTGCCGTCGCGCCGTTTCCTTCGGGACTTAAAGCCCCGTCTTCGCTCGCCATTTGCCGAGCCGCTTTTCCCTGATCTCAACCAAAACTTATGCCGCGTCAGCAGAACCTATTCGTCAGGCTGCCGATCTGCTTTTATGTCTTCATGCCAAGCTGCGGTGCCCATGCGCCGGCCGTGTTGGAGTGGAGGACGCGGGCTCGATTTTTGGAGGAGATGCGCCTGTCCGCCGGGCGCGATAGATCGATCATCTAGGAAAAGCCATGACCGAACCCTGTTATGATGTCGCCCATCTCGGCCACGTCGAGCTTTACTCAGACCGTTTCGACGAGTCGCTCGACTTCTTCACCCGCGTCTACGGGTTGACCGAAAGTGGCCGCGAGGGCGACAGCGTCTACCTGCGCGCCTATGACGACTACGAATTCCACACGCTGAAGCTCACCAGACATCATACCACCGGTGTCGGCCACATCGCCTATCGTACGTCGTCAGCCGAAGCACTGGAACGCCGCGTCAAGGTAATCGAGGAAAAGGGCTGGGGCGTCGGCTGGACGGAAGGCGACCTCGGTCACGGCCGGGCCTATCAGTTCAAGAGCCCCGACGGCCATCTGTTCGAGCTCTATTGGGATACCAGGGAATATGTGGCGCCGCCGGAAGAAAAGCCGGCGCTCAAGAACATCGCCCAGCGTTACCACGGTCGCGGCGCGAGCCCACGCCGCCTCGACCACGTCAACCTGCTTGCCGCCGATGTCAGCCTGATCCGTGAATTCATGACCACGGCGCTCGGCAGCCGGGTCACCGAAATGATCCAGCTCGACAACGGCCGCCTCGGCGGCTGCTGGTTCACCATCAACAACAAGACCTATGACCTTGCCTGCTCCGAGGACCATACCGGCTCGCATGGCCGTTTCCACCATGTCACCTATGCCTGCGACCAGCGCGAGGACATCCTGCGCGCCGCGGACATCTTCCTGGAAAACGGCGTTCACATCGAATCCGGCCCGCACAAGCATGCGATCCAGGGCACGTTCTTCCTGTATGTCTGGGAGCCTGCAGGCAACCGCGTCGAGCTCGCCAATGCAGGTGCGCGACTGATCCTTCGTCCCGACTGGAAGCCGGTCGTCTGGACCGAAGCCGACCGCAAGAAGGGCCAGGCCTGGGGGATGAAGACGATCGAAACCTTTCACACGCACGGCACGCCGCCGGTGGCACACAAGTAAGTCAAGAGGCATCCCATGGCAAAGACAGCATTGGTCATCAGCGCCCATTCGGCGGATTTCGTCTGGCGTTGCGGCGGCGCGATCGCGCTTCACGAGGAAAAGGGCTACGACGTCACCGTCATCTGCCTGTCCTATGGCGAGCGCGGCGAAAGCGCCAAGCTCTGGAAGAACCCGGGCATGACGCTCGAAAAGGTGAAGACCGAGCGCCGCAAGGAGGCGGAGAACGCGGCAAAAGCGCTAGATGTCACCGACATCCAGTTCTTCGACCTCGGCGACTATCCGCTGGTCGTCGACCAGGACGCCAAGTTCAAGCTGGTCGACGTGATCCGCAAGGTGCAGCCGGAATTCATGCTCTCCCATTCCAAGTGGGACCCCTACAATACCGACCACATGTACGCGACGCAGGTTGCGATCGAGGCCCGGATGATCGCCCAGGCCTGGGGCCACAATCCGGGCGAAAAGATTCTTGGGGCGCCGCAGCTCTACCTGTTCGAGCCGCACCAGACCGAGCAGATGGAATGGAAGCCGGACGTCTTCCTCGACATCTCTCCCGTCTGGGAAAAGAAGTGGGCGGCCATCCAGTGCATGGAAGGTCAGGAACATCTCTGGCACTTCTACAAGAACGTCGCCGAGAACCGCGGCAACCACTTCATGCGCAATTCCGGCGGCCAGGCCAGCGGACGCAAGTCGACCCATGCGGAAGGCTTCCAGTCGGTCTTCCCGCGTACCGTCGACGAACTTTGATAGGAGGCGGACTCTGATGGTCGTCGTCGTCCAGAATATCGAGCGCGCGGATCAGTCGGTCATCGACCGGCTGGCCGCCTGCGGTGTCGCCACGGTGCATGAAGCGCAGGGCCGCAAGGGCCTGCTCGCCAGCTACATGCGGCCGATCTATCCGGGTGCGCGCCTTGCGGCGAGCGCCGTCACCATCTCGGCGCCTCCGGGCGACAACTGGATGCTGCATGTGGCGATCGAGCAGTTGAAGGCCGGCGACATCCTGCTTCTCGCTCCGACCAGCCCCTGCGAAGACGGTTATTTCGGCGACCTGCTTGCGACCTCCGCCCAGGCGCGCGGCTGCAGGGGCTTGATCATCGATGCCGGCGTGCGTGACGTGGTCGATCTGACCCAGATGAAATTCCCGGTCTGGTCGAAGGCCGTCTATGCTCAGGGCACGGTCAAGGAGACACTCGGCTCGGTCAATATTCCGGTCGTTTGCGCTGGCGCCTATGTTCGGCCCGGCGACGTGATCGTTGCCGATGACGACGGCGTCTGCGTGGTTGTCCGCGAGGAGGCCGAAGCGGTTGCCAAGAAGGCGGAAGCCCGTGTCGCCGCTGAAGAAGACAAGCGCAAGCGGCTTGCCGCCGGTGAACTCGGCCTCGATATCTATGACATGCGCGGCAAGCTCGCCGAAAAAGGCTTGAAGTATATCTGAGCGATGGAGGCCGTTTTCTCTTTTCCCCGCTGGGGAGAAGAAGGGAGATCGAGATGAGTGAAACTGAAACCGGCGTCCGTTGCATGTGGATGCGGGGCGGCACCTCCAAGGGCGGCTATTTCCTCGCCTCGGACCTGCCGGCCGATCGCGACAATTTCCTGCTGCGGGTGATGGGATCGCCCGATCCCCGCCAGATCGACGGCATGGGCGGCGCCCATCCGCTGACCTCCAAGGTGGCGGTGATTCGGAAATCCGAGCGGGAAGGGGTCGATGTCGATTATCTCTTCCTGCAGGTCTTTGTCGATCAACCGATCGTCACCGACGCACAGAACTGCGGCAATATCCTCGCCGGCATCGGGCCTTTCGCCATCGAGCGCGGGCTGGTGCCGGTCAAGGGCGAAAAGACCGAAGTCTCGATCTTCATGGAAAATACCGGGCAAATCGCCATCGCGACGATCGAAACGCCCGGCGGCGAGGTGACCTACAAGGGCGATGCCCGGATCGACGGCGTGCCGGGAACCTCCGCGCCGGTGCCGATCGTGTTTGCGGATACGGCGGGTTCCTCCTGCGGGGCGCTGCTGCCGACCGGAAATGCGGTCGACGTGATCGAAGGCATTGCCTGCACGCTGATCGACAACGGCATGCCTTGCGTCGTCATGCGCGGCGATGTGCTCGGCATTACCGGCACCGAGAGCCCGAAGGATCTCGAAGCGAACCAGGAACTGCGCGCCAAGCTGGAGGCGATCCGGCTGAAAGCCGGGCCGATGATGAACCTCGGCGACGTTACCAAGAAATCCGTGCCGAAGATGACCATGGTCTCTGCACCGACGGCGGGCGGGGTGATCTCGACCCGCACCTTCATCCCGCATACGTGCCATGACGCGATCGGCGTGCTCGGCGCTGTCAGCGTTGCGACCGCCTGCCTTCTGCCGGAAGGCCCGGCTTCGGAACTGGCCGTCATTCCGGAAGGCGACGAGAAGCTGCTGTCGATCGAGCATCCGACCGGCGAGATGAGCGTCATCGCCACCATGAAGGATGGCGAAGTCCATCGTGCGGCGGTGCTGCGCACGGCGCGCAAGCTTTTCGACGGCGTGGTTTTCGGCGACTGAGAATAGGATACGACCATGAGGATCGCATTTCTGGGTTTTGGCGAAGCGGCACGCGCCTTCCATGACAGCCTGGCGCCGAAGCTCGAGAATGGCGAATTCCGGGCCTATGACCTGCTGCTCGACGACGCCGAGAAGGCGGGGGAGATGCAGGTGGCGATGGCGAGCCGTGGCGTCAGGCCGGAAGCGTCGCCTGCGGGTCTTGCCGATGCCGAATGGATCTTCAGCGCGGTCACCGCCGACCAGAGCCTCATTGCCGCCCAGTCGATCGCGCCGCATCTCGGCCAGGGCGCGCTGCTGATCGACATCAATTCCGTGTCCCCCGGCCGCAAGCGCGAGACCGCGGCGCTGGTCAACGAGACCGGCGCCGATTATCTCGACATGGCCGTGATGGCCCCGGTCCATCCGAAGGGCCATGCAACGCCGGTTCTGATTGCCGGCAAAAACGCGGCCGAGCTTCTGGAACGTTTTCGCGATCTCGGCTTCAGCGCCGATGTTGCCGGAGAAGCAGTCGGCTCGGCAACGGCCATCAAGATGGTGCGCTCTGTGTTCGTGAAAGGTCTTGAAGCAATCACTGTCGAGGCGTTACTCGCAGCTGAGGCGTCAGACTGTTTCGAGGAAATTCTCTCTTCGCTCTCCCAGAGCTTTCCAGGCCTCGACTGGTCTAAATTCCCGGATTACCAGTTTGAGCGAACGACCCGCCACGGCCGCCGCCGGGCCGCCGAGATGCGTGAAAGCGGCGTTACGCTCGATGCGCTGGGGCTGAACGGCGGTCTTGCCCGCGAGATTGCCGCCGTCCAGGACGAGATGGCGGCGAGCGGCGTGAAGCCGGCCGGCGATCTCAGGGAAACCGTTGCGCGGGTCCTTTCGGCGCGGCGTCAAGGCAAATAAGCTCGCCTCTTCAGCGCGTTGCCTTGTATACGCGCCATGCATTTGCGCTCCAAACCCGCATCGTCATCCACAGCCTCTGCCCCCTGTATACATGAGGCTTGGCCAATCCATCAGATGTGGCTAAGATTTGCGGACCGACAGGCGGAGGTTGCGCCGGCTTGTCTCAGGCAAAGGTGCGGATTTGGAAGAGACCTCGAGAACGACCCACACGATGCGCGCGCTGATGGAGCTGCGCAAGAAAATCCTGAGCGGCGACTACCCCGGCGGCACCCGGCTGTTCGAAGTTTCGCTGGCCGAGACGCTGCAGATTTCCCGAACGCCGGTGCGCGAGGTGATGTCGCGTCTTGCGGAAGAGGGATTGCTCGACCGGTTGGCGAATGGCGGTTTCGTAGTCCGAAGCTTCACCTATGCGGATGCCGTCGATGCGATCGAACTGCGCGGCGTACTGGAAGGGACGGCGGCGCGGCTTGCCGCCGAACGCGGCGTCTCGCAGGCAGGATTGGATCAGCTTCGGGAAATCCAGGCCCGGCTCGACGATTGTTTCGGCGAAGCCGCCGACGAGGTGGATCTGGAAGCCTATTCTGAGGCGAACGCAAGGTTTCATGTGGTGCTGGTCGAGCTCTCCGGCAGCACGGTAATCCAGCGGGAGGTCGAGCGCGCGACACGGCTTCCGTTCGCGTCGCCATCGGCTTTCCTGTCAGGCCGAGCCCATGTGGCGGCCTTCCGTCAGTCGCTGCATATCGCGCAGGAACAGCATCGTACTTTGGTGCAGGCGATCGCCGGGCGCGAGGGTGCGCGGGCGGAATTTATCGCCCGCGAACATGCCCGCATTGCCCGCAAGAACCTCGAATACGCCGTGTTCGAGGATCCGGAACTGATGCTGACCGTTCCGGGCCTGGTGCTCCTCAACCCCTGAGACCCGACCGCCTGCCGCAGGTTTTGATGGCCGGAAGCCTTCGGTTTACTATCGCGGAGGCGATCGTCAGCCTGCCGAATATTTCCCCTTGAATTTGTCTTCCGATGCCGTCATGTATACACGACATCGCAAGCCACAGACAAACCATAGGGAGGAATTCCGTGACTCAGGCCAATCTCACTCAAGTTTTGAAGGATGCGGGCAACACCGTCGAGCATCTGCGCAACTCCAAGACCGGCATCTATGTATACCCGGTCGTGGCTCCGGAATTCTCCAACTGGCGTTCGGAACAGGCTGCATGGCGTGAAGGCGCGGTTCTTTTCGACCAGTCGCATCACATGGACGAACTGGTCGTCGAAGGCCCGGACGCTGCCAAGTTCCTCGAAAGCCTGTCGATCAACAGCTTCGCCAATTTCGGCGTCGACCGCGCCAAGCACTACGTTCCGGTAACGCCTGCCGGCCACGTCATCGGCGACATGATCATCTTCCGCGAGACCGAAGAAAAGTTCGTTCTCGTCGGCCGTGCGCCGACCGCCAACTGGCTGCTCTACAACGCATCGCTCGGCAAGCACAACGTCAAGCTGACCCACGATCCGCGTTCGCCCTCGCGTCCGGACGGCAAGCTCGTCACCCGCATCCACTACCGTTTCCAGATCCAGGGTCCGGATGCGCCGAAGGTCTTCGAAAAGATGAACGGCGGCCCGATCCCGGAGATCAAGTTCTTCCACGTCGACTGGATCAATGTCGGCGGCCGCAAGGTCCAGGCTCTGCGCCACGGCATGGCCGGCGCTCCGGGTCTCGAAATCTGGGGTCCGTATGCGGAGAAGGACGAAGTTCGCGCCGCCATCATCAAGGCTGCTGAAGAAGCCGGCGTCGATCTGCGCCCGGTCGGCAGCCGCGCCTACGCCACCAACACCCTGGAATCCGGCTGGATCCCGTCGCCGCTTCCGGCGATCTACACCGGCGACGAACTGCAGGCCTATCGCGACTGGCTTTCTGCCCAGAGCTACGAAGCTTCGGGTTCGATCGGCGGCAGCTACGTCTCCGACAAGATCGAAGACTATTACCTGAACCCCTACGAACTGGGTTACGGCGTCTACGTCAAGTTCGACCACGACTTCGTCGGCCGCGCCGCCGTCGAAAAGCAGAAGGCGACCCCGCAGCGCCGCAAGGTCACCTTCGAGTGGAATTCCGACGACGTCGTCAAGGTCATCGCTTCGGCTTTCCAGCCCGGCGAACAGGCCGCCAAGTGGATCGACTTCCCGCTCTCCAACTACGCTTCGTCGAGCTTCGACAAGGTTCTGAAGGATGGCAAGGTCGTCGGCCTGTCGATGTTCAACGGCTATAGCTACAACGAGCGTTCCATGCTGTCGCTCGGCGTCGTCGATGCCGACATCAAGGAAAACGACATCCTGACGCTCATCTGGGGCGAGCCGGATGGCGGCACCTCCAAGACCTCGGTCGAGCAGGGCCATAAGCAGGCCGAGATCCGCGTTCGCGTCGCAGCCGTGCCCTACGCTCAGGAAGCGCGTGAAAATTACGCCGAAAGCTGGCGCACAAAGAAGGCCCTCTAAGCGATGGGCGTGCGAGAACGGATTGTTCTCGCACGCCGCTCCGTCCGTCTGACCGGACGTTTTTCATTGGCTAAACGGGGGGAGGATCAACAATGGCACTTTTAAATTTGTTCAGGAGCAAGCAGGAAGAGAAGTCCGTGGAGCCGGCCCGCTTCAGGGACCTTATCGACGGCTATTCCATCGAAGTCATGCCGCGCACGGCGGCGAAGATCGAAGATTTCAAGACACTGCTGCCGAAGGGCACGCGGGTCTATATCGCCCATATCGACGGGACGCCGATCGAGGACATGGTGCAGACCGCAAGGCGCCTGCACGAAGACGGCTTCCCCGTCATGCCGCATTTTCCCTCCCGCATCATTGCAAGCCATGCGATCCTAGAGGACTGGATCAAGCGCTATAGAAACGAGGCGGGTGTGGAACAGGCGCTGCTGCTCGGCGGCGGCGTATCGACCCCCGCTGGCGATTTCGACAGTTCCATCCAGCTGATCGAGACCGGCCTGTTCGACCGCTACGGCTTTAGGCGGCTGCACGTCGCCGGCCACCCGGAAGGCAACAAGGACATCGACAAGGATGGCGGTCACAGGATCGTCGACGAGGCGTTGAAGTTCAAACAGGCCTATTCCGAGCGCACCGATGCGGAGATGGCGATCGCCACCCAGTTCGCCTTCGATGCCAAGCCGGTGATCGCCTGGGCCGAGCGGATTGCCGCCGCCGGCGTCAAGCTGCCGATCCACCTTGGCATTGCCGGCCCCACCAAACTGCAGACGCTTATCAAGTTTGCGATCGCATGCGGCGTCGGCCCCTCGCTCGGCGTGCTGCAGAAGCGCGCAATGGATCTCAGCAAGCTCCTGGTTCCCTACGAGCCGACCGAAGTGCTGGCTGACATCGCCAACTACAAGACCGCCCATCCGGAAAGTCTGCTTCAGCAGATCCATGTCTTCCCGCTCGGCGGCATCCGCGCCAGCGCGGAATGGATGAACGAACAGCTGACCGGCGAGCGCAGCATCGCATTGTGACTTAACCGAAACGGGGCAACTGCTGGGCTTGCACCGTTTCGACCCGCTGCCGGGAGGAGATTGGCAGGGGAGGACAGATACGTGGACTATCCCAATCTGCGCCATATCCGTCTTTTCTGCGCCTGCCTGCGCACCGGCTCGCTGACGCAGGCGGCCGATATCGTGGGGGTGACCCAGCCAGCGGCATCGCAGGCGATTTCCCGGCTTGAAGAACTTTTCGGCACCAAGCTTCTCGAACGTGGTCCCGGGCATGCGATGGTGACGCCCGAGGGGCGCGTCGTCCAGACCCGATCGCTCAGGGCGCTCGATCTTATCCGGACCGGCTGCCAGAAACTCCAGGCGGATTCCGGCTCGCGCGGCTCCGGTGCGGACGCGCGGCTGACGATCTCCCACCTGCGCGCCCTGCAGGCCTTTGCCCAGACCGGCGGCTTTCCGGGTGCCGCGCGCATCCTCGAACAATCGGGTGCTGCGGTTCAGCGCACCGCGCGCAATGCAGAAGCGATCCTCGGTGCAAACCTTTTCGAGGCCGACGGCCGGGCGACGCGGTTCACCAGTGCCGGCCGTGCCGTTGCCCGCTGGGCCGGCCTTTCGCTAAAGGAACTCGGCAACGCCACCGAGGAAGTGCAGGAGTTGCGCGGTAAGTTCGATGGCCTTGTATCGATCGGCGCGCTGCCGATGGCGCGTACCACCATCGTGCCCGATGCCATTGCTTCGCTGGCCCTCACCCATCCGCTGGCACGGTTCGAGATCCTCGAAGGCAGCTACGAACAGCTCCTCAGCGATCTGGAGATGGGACATATCGATTTTCTGATCGGCGCGCTGCGCAGCCGCCTGACGCCGTCGCTGATTCAGGAGCCGCTTTTCGATTTCCGCCTCGCGGTTGTCGCCGGTGCCGGTCATCCGCTGTCCGGCAAGGCGGATGTCTCGGCAACCGAACTTGCTTCCTACCCATGGGTCGTGGCCCGCAAGGGCACCCCCAACCGCAGAACGTTCGATGCCCTGGCGGCAACGTTTCCAGATGGACCGCAGACGCAAGGAACTGTCGAGACCGGCTCGCTGACGGCGTTGCGCGGCATCCTGATGCAGACGGATCGGTTGGCGCTGCTGTCCCGGCATCAGCTCCGGCACGAATTGAAGGCCGGGTTCCTGACGCTTCTGAACTACGAAGTGCCGGGAAAGCCGTTGTCGGTCGGCATCACCACCCGCCGCAACTGGCAGTCGACCGCTCTCCAGGCGGAATATCTGGCAGCGATCCGGCGGGTAGTCGCGACGGAAGACACAGTCAGCGCTGCTGACGGCAGCCGTTTGCCTTCGCTGAATGCCGCCGAGTAGCGCCACTTGCCATTGCAGTTTTCGTGGTTATCGTTATCCGCATATGCCCGGCCCGCTCGATGTTGCGCGCCGTCAGCGGAGAGCGGGAGCATCTTGAGAAAAAAGGCCGTCAACAGTCTCGAACGCCTTCAAGCAGTTCTTGAGGTCTTCACCGAGGACCGTCTGGAATGGACGCCGGAAGAGCTGATGGAGGAGCTGGGTTATAGCCGGCCGACGCTCTATCGCTACCTGAAGATCCTGAAAGACAGCGGTTTTCTGACCTCCATGCCGAATACCGGCTTCACCCTTGGACCAAGGGTGGTGGAGATGGATTATCTCCTGCGGAAGTCGGACAATCTGATCCTCTCCGGCGCGCCCTATCTCCAGAAACTCACCGGTCGATACGAATGCACGGCGCTTCTGGTGCGCTGGTACGGCGAAAAGATCCTCTGCGTCGATTCGATCAGTTCCAGCCGCGAGGCGATCAGCAGTTATCCGCGCGGACGGCCGATGCCGCTCAGCCGCGGCGCGATCGGCCGGTCCATCGTCGCCTTTCTGCCGCGCCGCAATCTGGTGCCGCTGATCAATCGCACGCTCGACGACTGGCAGGCAGCGGGCGCCGGCGATACCGTTGAAGCGGTTCTGGACGGGCTGAAGTCGGTGCGCAAGAAGGGTTATGCCGTGGCTCATGGCGAGGTGACACCTGGTGTCGTCGGTTTCGCGGCACCGATCTTCGATGCTGGCCAGAGCCCCATCGCCAGCTTTTCCGTAACGATCGCTCAAGATCAGGTCGGCGGCTCCGCTGTGGAGGAGATCGGCCGGGAAGTCTTGTTCGCAGCCGGCGAGATCACCGCCGCGCTTGCCTCGCATCGACATCGAATTTCAAGCCGGTAATCTCATATTGCAAGAAAATGTGTTGACTTTCGGCGACCGTCTTCGCATTTTGCCGCGACGGAGCATGGCCGAGATCTCGACATTGCTCGGCTCGCGGATTTTTTAAACCCCTCGGGGGCACTGAACTTCCCTTAAGTTCGCGGTGCCGTAGCAGGGATAGACAGGAGGAGCATTCCATGAAGAAGATTGACGCTTTCAACCACATCTGGCCGAAGCCGTTTTTCGACAAGCTGATCGGCTATATCGGCACGATGACAGACGTCACCATGCGCAGCGGTGCGGTGCCGATGATGACCGATCTCGACCGTCGTTTCCAGGTGATGGACATGTTCGGCGGCGACTATCAGCAGGTCCTGTCGCTCGCTTCCCCGCCGCTGGAAAAGCTGGCCGGCCCCGAACGCGCCTATGACCTCGGTCGGATCGGCAACGATTCGCAGGCGGAACTCTGCGAAAAGTATCCGGAACGCTTCCCGGCCTTCATCGCCACCGTGCCGATGGAAAACCAGGAATGGATGATGGCGGAAACCAAGCGGGTCGTCGAAGATCTCGGCGCCTGTGCGGTCCAGATCTTCACCAACTACAGCGGTAAGCCACTTGACCTGCCGCAGTTCGAGCCATTCTTCGAATATATGGCAAAGTCCGGCAAGCCGGTTTTCCTGCATCCGTCGCGTGGCGCCAACTTCCCGGACTACCTGACCGAAGACCGTTCGGAATACGAGATCTTCTGGACCTTCGGCTGGCCGTATGAAACCTCGGCGGCGATGGCGCGCCTCGTCTTCTCGCGCATCTTCGACAAGTACAAAGGTCTCAAAGTCGTCACCCACCATGCCGGCGGCATGGTGCCCTTCTTCGAAGGCCGCGTTGGTGCCGGCTGGGACCAGATGGGCAAACGCACGACCGACCGCGACCTCTCGGTCGTGCTGAAGGCGCTCGAGCGCCCGCATCTCGAATATTTCAAGGAATTTTATGCCGACACGGCGAGCTTCGGTTCGACCAAGGCAATCGAACACGCCATCGAATTTTTTGGCGAAGACCGGGTGCTGTTCGCGTCCGACGCGCCGTTCGATCCGGAAGGCGGCCCGATGTACATCCGCGAGACCATCAAGGTTCTCGACAACATGGACATCTCCGACGCTACCCGCCAAAAGATCTACGAGGGCAATGCCAAGAAGCTTCTCGGCCTGAAGTAGACGATCCGGTTTTCGGAATTATCGAACGCGCGGGTGGCAACACCCGCGCGTTTTTTATTTGGAAAGCCGGTCGATATAACGCTTGGCGGAGCGGGCGACGATCGCCTGGCCATCCTGGCGGACATTCTGATGCGAAAAGGCGCCGTAGATGCGCTCGAACGGCCAGGGTGCCAGCCGCTCGGCGACATCGGCAACTTCAGCGGCGCTGAGCGGCAGCATGTTGGGATAACTCCACATGAAGGAGACATGGTCGGTGCCCGGCGTGACCTGGACGATGTCGCCGGCGAGCAGCACGCCCTTGCCGTCCTCGCCCGTCCAATGCAGCACGGTGCCGCCGGCAAAATGTCCGCCGCCATGGACCAGCGTGACGGAAGAGGAGAGCACCAACGCGTCCTCGTCCCAGAGCCGGACGTAATCCGATGGGCGGCAGATCCATTCCTTATCGGCGGCATGCAGATAGATCGGCGCGTCGAAGGCCGCGGCCCAGTCCTGCATGGTCGAGTAATAATGCGGATGGGAGATCGCGATGGCGCTGAGGCCGCCCAGAGCCTGAATGATCTTCCTGGTCGCGTCGTCCAGCAGCGCGATGCAATCCCACAGGATATTTCCAGCCGGTGTGCGCAGCAGCAGGGCGCGCTGGTTAATGGCGAAGGCTGGAACGGTCTGGATTGCCATCAGATCCGGCTCGAGCTGCGTCCAAGCATTTCGATGCGTCCGTGCAAGCTTTTCCGTCGTCGTCCAGGCCTGGCCGGAAGGCGGTATGTACTGCCGCTCGTCTGTGCAGATGGGGCACGTTTCCGGCGCCTCTTCGGCTTCCTCGAAGGAGGTGCCACAGGCGCCGCAGAGAAAAATCGACATCGAAACCTCCCTCAGGATCTTGTGTGGGTCCTGTCATGAATTTGATAGGAAACGATATTCCGCAAGGAAAGGGAAGTCCTTGGCGTTACCTGAGGCAGTCCAGTCGGATCCGCTCATATTCTCGGGGAAGGATTCACCTTTTCCAAAGGCAGGTGCGATAGGGTCCGGCATTAGGCTATTTCACCCCAGAGGATCGGATGACGGCCCCGAAGACGCCAAGGCTGCTGAACCTGGATATCCTACGCCTTGTCTCGGCGCTGATGGTCATGACGTTCCACTACGGTTTCCGCATGCGGATTTCCGGCGAGGGCGCTGGCATCGGCTTTCCCGAACTCGCACCCCTTGCCATGTGGTTCGATACCGGCCTGCTGATCTTCTTTGCGATTTCCGGCTATGTCATCACCATGTCGGCGGAGGGCCGCACGGCCTATGATTTCGCCGCCGGTCGTTTTGCCCGGCTCTGGCCGACCTTCATCGTCTGCGCGACGATTACAGCCGTCGTGCTCGCCGTCTGGCATGTGCCGACCCTCGATCCGCCGACGGTCAAACAATGGCTGGCGCATGTCGTCATCATCTCGCGCGGCCTCGGGCAGCCCTTTCTCGACGGTGCCTATTGGACGATCGCCTACGAGATCATCTTCTACTTCTGGGTTTTCCTGCTCATTGCCACTGGCCTTTTCGAGCGCGGCTGGCGGGTTGTCGTGCTGGCATGGCTGGCGATTTCGATCGTCAACGAGGCCTTCATTGGCAGCGGCGCGATCCAGAAATTGCTGATCACCGAATATTCCGGCTATTTCGCCTTCGGCCTGGCGCTCTACAAGGTGAGGCAGCATGCGTCCCTTTCGAGCCTCTGCGTGTTCGCCGCTGCCGTCTGCTGGGCAATCGCCACACCCTTCCTGACCGAACCGGATTTCATCGCAACATACGGGCTGAGCCGCAGCGCCGTCGGGCTCGCGCTCATCGGGCCGTTGGCGCTTGCAGCGGTTGCGGTCTGCGCCACGGCGCCGTCGCTGCGCATTTCTCCGGCATTGGCGATCGGTCTCGGTGGCCTCACCTATCCGCTTTACCTGCTGCACCAGAATATCGGTTACGCGGTGTTTGCCCGTTTCGGCACGGATCAGAACCGCTGGCTCGTTGCCCTGGTGCTGGTTGCCGCCCTGCTCTTCGTCGCCTGGGTGATCGCAACGACCATCGAACCGGCGGCGCGGCGGGCGATCATCCGCGCTGCTGGTCATCTTCGCGACGGTCTCGGCCGCCTGAGACAGCGAACCGCCTGATCCCGAATTGACGATCCTATTTTACCCGGATAAATCTTCCTCTCAATACAGAGGAAGCAGATGGCAGATTTTCATTGGACAGCTTTTTGGGGTGAAAACCGCGTTGCAGGTGGATCACCGGCGGAAGTCGTAACGGCGGTCAAGGCTGGTGGCCATGAAAGCGTTCTGGTCTTCGACGATGCGACCGGAAAGCCGGTCGATCTCGATCTCCGCGGCACACTCGAAGACTGTCTCGGCCGCCTTCCCAGGGATAATGTGGAGCCTGTCGAGCCGGTGGAACGGCGGCCCGGGCGGCCGAAGCTCGGTGTAGTGCCACGCGAGGTGACACTGCTGCCGCGGCATTGGGAATGGCTCGGCCAGCAGCCGGGCGGGGCCTCGGTGGCTCTGCGCAAGCTCGTCGATTCGGCGCGTGCAGCCGGCAGTTCGGGAGACGACACGCGCCGGGCGCAGGAGGCCTCCGATCGCTTCATGCGGGCGCTCGGCGGGGATCAGCCGGGATATGAGGACGCGGCGCGGGCGCTTTATGCCGGGCAAGAGAATCGCTTCAAGGAGCTGACGGAGAGCTGGCCGAAGGATGTTCGAGAACATGCCCGGTATCTCGCCCGAGCCGCGTTCGGGGCCGGCTCCGCCGAAGAAAAATAACTCCCGTTATTTCGAGTAGTCGCCGAAAACACCGCTGACATCAGGCAGTCCGGAGCAATCAGGTACTTTTTGAACATGTTCTGTCCGCGATTGAACATGGACCGGATGAAAACCGCACCGTAAGTTGCTTCGCGCCGCCGGGGAGGGTGGCTCGGAGGAGCAGTTATGGATCGCATGAAGAATAAGGTCGTTCTCGTCTTTGGTGCCGGTTCGGTCGGCCCGGGTTTCGGGAACGGCAAGGCTGCGGCCGTCGCCTATGCGCGTGAGGGCGGCAGCGTCATCTGCGTCGACGTCGATCTCGATGCGGCGAGGAACACGGTCGACGTCATCGAATCCGAGGGAGGCTTAGGCGTGGCGCTCGCCGCGGACGTCACCAGATCCAGTGATATTTCTGCCGTTGTCGAAGCGACCATGGAGCGTTTCGGCCGCATCGACGTGCTGCACAACAATGTTGGCATCAACCTGCCGGGCGGTGCGGCGGAGGCAACCGAAGAGAGCTGGCGCAAGGTGATGGACGTCAACCTGACCAGCGCATTCCTCACCTGCAAGGCCGTTCTGCCGATCATGGAGAAGCAGGGCGGGGGGGCGATCATCAATATTTCCTCGCTCGCCTCCATCCGATGGACCGGCTATCCCTACGTTTCATATTATGCATCGAAGGCGGCGCTGAACCACTTCACGCGCGCGATTGCGATCGAATATGCGGCCAAAGGCATCCGGGCCAATGCCATTTTGCCAGGGGTGATGGACACACCGCACATTCAGAAACAGATCAGCGGCTACTATGCTTCAGCCGATGAGATGAAAGCAAAAAGGGATGCGCTTTCGCCGATGAAACGCCAGGGAGACGGCTGGGACATCGCCTGGGCCTCGGTTTTCCTCGCTTCCGACGAGGCAAAATACATTACCGGCGTCGAGCTTCCGATCGACGGCGGGCTGCATGTGACGGTGTCCGGCAGCTTGAACTGAGGCAATTGCAGGTGCGCTGGGGTGAGATCCATGATGTGGATCGGTTTTAAAGTTTTCTACTCCGGTGGCAAATTTAGGCTTGCCTAATCTGTCGGGCTTCAGCAAACTCCGGCAACTTGAAGAAGAATAAGATCCAGATAATGGACCACTGCGGATGGCTGGAGGAGCCGGACGTCGGGAGGAGAAGCGGTCGCGCCGGAGAGGGGCGTGGTCCGCGCGGATTTGCGGCTTGGTCCGCGAATATCCGGAGCGTTTCTTCCGTTTGTCCGCTTCGCAGCACAGAGGAGGATGATGTGTGACGGCAGCCCATAATACGATCGAGCCCATGGACGAGGCTTCGCTGCTCGCCGGCCTCGAAGGCGTGGCGCCGCAGCAGAGCGGTTCCGTCTGGATGCGGCCGGCGGAGGCGATTGCTGCCGGGCTTCTCGTCGGCATTATCGCGCTGCTATTGGCCGGGGTTGTTTCCCGCTATGTTTTTTCGCTGCCGATCGTCTGGATCGACGAGGTGGCATCGATCTCTTTCCTCTGGCTTGCCATGCTCGGCTCGGCCATGGCCGTCGACCGCAGCGAGCACCTGCGGCTGACGCTCTTCGTCGGCATGCTGCCGGAAAAGGTGCAGGGATTGGCCAACACGCTGGCCCTGTTGCTGATGGCGCTTTTCCTCGGCGTGATGCTGCGGCCGGCCTATGAATATGCAATCGAGGAATCCTACATCACTTCGGCGGCGCTCAACATTCCGATGAGTTTTCGCGCCGCCGCCCTGCCCGTTGGTGTCGGGCTGATGTTGATCCTCGCGGTTGTCAACGCATTGAAGGGATCGACCTTGAGGCAGGTCGCGATATCTGTGGTGGTTATCGCCGTCGTGACCATGCTGCTCTGGCTTGTCGGGCCGGGCCTGAAGCAGATCGGCAACTGGAACATTCCGATCTTCCTCGTCGGTTTCGTGGCGCTGTTTCTCGTGCTCGGGGTGCCGATCGCCTTCTGCTTCGGCCTTGGGACGCTGGCATTCCTGACGTTCACGACGTCAGTTCCGGTGTTCGTGATGATCGGCCGCATGGACGAGGGCATGTCGAGCATCATCCTGCTGTCGGTGCCGATCTTCGTGCTGCTCGGCTGCGTGCTGGATGCGACCGGCATGGGCAGGGCGATCGTCGAGGTGCTGGCCTCGCTGCTCGGGCATGTGCGGGCAGGGATGTCCTATGTTCTGCTCGGCTCGATGTTTCTGGTGTCCGGCATTTCCGGTTCCAAGGTCTCCGATATGGCGACCGTCGCGCCTGCCCTGTTTCCGGAAATGAAGCGTCGCGGCCACAGGCCGCCGGAGATGATCGCGCTGCTGGCAACCGGTGCTGCAATGGCGGAAACCGTGCCGCCGTCGATCGTGCTGATCGTGCTCGGCTCCGCCGCCGGCGTCTCGATCGCCGGGCTTTTCACGTCGGGTTTCGCGATCGCCATGGTTTTACTTCTGGTTCTTGCGATCCTGGCGCGCTGGAAGGCGCGGCATGAATCCATGGCCGGTGTTCGCCGCGCGCCGATCTCGGTGATCAAGAAGGCGTTTCTGGTCGCCGCTCCGGCACTGGTGTTGCCCTTCCTGATCCGCACCGCCGTCGGCGAGGGGATTGCCACTGCGACCGAGGTTTCGACGATCGCGGTTCTCTACGCGATGATCATCGGCGCAACGCTTTATGGCGGCATCAGCCTGAAGAAGCTCTATTCCATGCTGGTGGAGACGGCAGCGCTTTCCGGCGCGATCCTGATGATCCTGGGTGCGGCGTCCGCGATGGCCTGGGCACTGACCCAGACGGGGTTCGCAGCGCAGCTTGTGCAGGCGGTCCAAGGCCTGCCGGGTGGTTGGATGACCTTCATGGGCGTCACCATCCTGATATTCATGGTGCTCGGCTGCGTGCTCGAGGGCCTCCCGGCGATCGTGCTGATGGCGCCGATCATGTTTCCGGTCGCCCGCTCGCTCGGAATCAACGATATCCACTATTCCATGGTGGTGGTGACGGCGATGAATATCGGCCTGATGACGCCGCCGATCGGCATCGGTTTCTACATCGCCTGCAAGATCGGCAATGTTTCGCCGGACGAAGCGATGAAGGCCATCTGGCCCTATATCGGCGCGCTGATGATCGGCCTTCTGGTGATCGCAGCCGTGCCCTATTTCTCGACCGCCTTTCTCTAGAGGCTGTGAGGCAAAAAACTGGGAACTGAATTCGGAGGAGGATTTCATGAACGTCAATCGCAGAACGCTTCTTTTGGGCGCGGCCACGACCGGCATCGCCACGACCTTTTCGATCCGCACGCGGCCGGCCAATGCCGCCGAGTTCACCTATAAGTTCGCCAACAACCAGACGCTGACGCATCCGATGAACACCCGCGCCAAGGAGGCTGTCGCCAAGATTCTGGAGGAGAGCGGTGGTCGCATGGCGATCAATATCTTCCCGTCGAGCCAGCTCGGCGCCGATACGGATATGCTGAACCAGGTGCGTTCGGGCGGCGTCGAAATGTTCAGCCTTTCGCCGATCATCCTGTCGACCCTGGTGCCGAATGCCTCGCTCAACGGCGTTGGTTTCGCGTTCCCGAGCTACGACAAGGTCTGGCCGGCCATGGACGGCGAACTCGGCAAATATGTTCGCGGCGAGATCGAGAAGAAGGGTCTGCTGACGCTCGAGAAGATCTGGGACAACGGTTTCCGGCAGATCACCTCGTCCAAGGGACCGATCGAAAAGCCGAAGGACCTCGAAGGTTTCAAGATCCGCGTGCCGGTCAGCCCGCTCTGGACCTCGATGTTCACCGCCTTCGGCTCGGCGCCCGCCAGCATCAACTTTGCCGAAACCTATACCGCGTTGCAGACCGGCATCGTCGACGGCCAGGAAAATCCCCTCGCCATCCTGACGACGGCAAAGCTGTTCGAGGTGCAGAAATACGTCTCGATGACCAACCACATGTGGGATGGTTTCTGGATCCTGCTCAACCGCCGCTCCTGGCAGGCGCTGCCGGCAGATCTGCAGGGTATAGTCTCGAAACACTTCAACGCCGCCGCCGAGCTGCAGCGCAAGGACGTCATGGGCCTCAACGCCACCGTTCAGGCCGAACTCGAAGGCAAGGGCATGAAGTTCAACAAGCCGGACGGCGCCCTTTTCCAGGAAAAGCTGCGCGCCGCCAATTTCTACAAGGACTGGAAGTCGAAATACGGCGACGAGGCCTGGGCGATCCTCGAAAAGGCCATCGGCAAGTCATTGAGCTGATCGGTGGCGGACATGCATCTGATGGGAAACGGCATATGCAACAGGTGATCGAGATCCCGTCGGGTCTTCGGGAAGGTGCCGTTTCCGGCTCGCAGGCGGTGGAGCGGGCGCTGCAGCTTCTCTCCGTCGTCGGCCGCGGGGCGGAAAAGGGCGTGGCGCTGGCCGATGTGGTCGCCGATAGCGGCCTCAACAAACCCACGGCCCGGCGGCTGCTGATGGCGCTGATGCGGTCCCGCCTCGTCGAACAGGACGAGCTTACCCGCCGATATTACCTCGGCGGGGAGCTTTACGTACTCGGCATGCTGGCCTCTCGCCGGCATGGCCTTCTGGAGATGGCCGGCGAGAGTCTGAAGCGGCTTTCCGGCAAATCGGCCGACACGAGTTTCGTCTCGATGCGGCGTGACGACTACGCCGTCTGCCTGCATCGCGAGGAGGGTACGCATCCGGTGCGCACCCACGCGCTGCTGACCGGCGACCAGAACCCGCTCGGCGTCGGCGCCGGTTCGCTTGCGATGCTGGCGGCATTGCCGGACGCGGAAGTCGAGGCGGTCCTCGGCCGCATTGAAGGCGTCATTGCCGCGCAATATCCGGGCTATTCCCCTCAGATTATCCGAGAGGATGTCGGCCGCACACGCGAGCTTGGCTACGCGCTCAATCCGGGGCGGGTAATCGCCAATTCCTGGGGGATCGGCATGGCGATCCTGCTGCCCGACGGGCGGCTTGCAGGAGCGTTGTCGATTGCCGCAATCGACAGTCGCATGGGCGAGGCGCGTCAGAAGGAACTTGTCGGGCTGCTGGCTCATGAAGTCGAGCGGGTGCAGGGCAAGCTTAAATCGCTGTTCAGTTCGGAGAAACCGGCGCTTCGAAAGACGCCGCAAGCGGCACGGTCGAGAACACCGGAACGCGTTTGAAACGAAGGAGAAGGTCATGGCAGGAGCGCAGATCGTCGGTTGGGCGCATTCGAAGTTCGGCAAGTCCGAAGCGGCCTCGACGCGGGAGTTGATGGCCGAGGTGATCAATCCGGCCCTCGAACATGCCGGCATCACGGCCAAGGATGTCGACGGCATTTTCGTCGGCGTGTTCAACAACGGCTTTTCCAAGCAGGATTTTCAGGGTGCCCTCGTGGCGATGGCGGCCGACGGGTTCGACCATGTGCCGGCGGTTCGGATGGAGAATGCCTGCGCCACCGGTTCGGCGGCGCTCTATACAGCGCTCGACTTCATCGCTGCCGGCCGCGGCAAGATCGCGCTGGTCGTCGGTGCCGAAAAGATGACGGCGCTGCCCACGAAGGAGACGGGCGACATCCTGCTGTCCGCCTCCTACCGCGAGGAGGAAGCGGATGTCGAAGGCGGCTTTGCCGGCCTCTTCGGCCGCATCGCCAGCCATTATTTTCAGCGTTACGGAGATCGTTCGGAAGAGCTGGCGATGATCGCGGCCAAGAACCACGCGAACGGCATGAAGAACCCCTATGCGCATATGCAGAAGGATTTCGGCTTCGATTTCTGCAACACGGTGTCCGACAAGAACCCCTATGTGGCAGCGCCGCTGAGGCGCACCGACTGCTCGCTGGTTTCGGATGGTGCGGCCGCTCTGGTGATCGCCTCGCCCGAAGTCGCAGCCGGTATGAAGCGCGCCGTCGCCTTCAAGGCGCATAATCACGTCAACGATATCCTCGCCATGTCGCGGCGCGATCCGATCGCTTTCGAGGGCGCGCGCATGGCCTGGCAGAAATCACTGGCTGAGGCGGGCGTGTCGCTGGATGACCTCAGTTTCGTCGAAACCCATGACTGCTTCACCATCGCCGAGCTCATCGAATACGAGGCGATGGGGCTCGCCGAACCCGGCAAGGGCTATCGCGTCATCCGTGAAGGCATCACCCGCAAGGATGGTCGCCTGCCGGTCAACCCTTCCGGCGGGCTGAAATCCAAGGGCCATCCGATCGGCGCAACCGGCGTTTCGATGCATGTCATGGCGGCGATGCAGCTTTGCGGCGAAGCCGGTGACATGCAGCTGCCGAAGGCGACGATGGCCGGGGTCTTCAACATGGGCGGTGCTGCCGTCGCCAACTATGTGTCGATCCTGGAGCGGACGAAATGAATGCGACGACCTCGGTTGGCATCGGCAATCGGACCGAACCGAAGGGCGGGCTGAGCCCCCGCTCGACGCAGGTGATGAACCTTGCCCGCTTCGTGACGCAGGCGATGCGTCGCGAACCGCAGGGCATCGCGCTGGTCTGGGCCGAGAAGACCTGGACCTGGGAAGAGTTCGAGGCCCGCATCGACGCGATGGCTGCGGCGCTGCAGCAGCGGTTCGGGGTGAGCAAGGGCGACCGCATCCTCGTCCAGTCGCAGAACTGCAACCAGATGTTCGAGAGCATGTTCGCCTGTTTCCGGATCGGCGCCGTCTGGGTGCCGACCAATTTCCGGCAGACGCCGGAAGAGGTCGCCTATCTCGCCAAGGCGAGCGGCGCGACCGGCCTGATATGCAGCGCCTCGTTTCCGGATCACGCCCGGGTGGTGCGGGAGAACAATCCCGAAATCGGTTTCGCTATTGCCATCGGCGAAGCGGATTTCGGGCCGTCCTATGATGCAATTGTCGACGAATTCGGTGGCAGGAAGCCGGCCGAGGCGCGCGTCGAGCGCGACGATCCATGCTGGTTCTTCTTCACGTCGGGCACGACCGGGCGGCCGAAGGCGGCGGTGCTGACCCATGGCCAGATGGCCTTCGTGATCAACAACCATCTCTGCGACCTGATGCCCGGTGTCACCTCCGCCGACGCGGCGCTGGTCGTTGCGCCTTTGTCGCATGGTGCGGGCGTCCACCAGCTAACCCAGGTGGCGCATGGGGTGAAGACCATCCTGCTGCCGACCGAGAAATTCGACATCGACGCCGCCTGGTCGCTGATCGAAAAATGGCGCGTGTCGACCATGTTCACCGTGCCGACCATCCTGAAGCTGCTGGTCGAACATCCGGCCGCCAAGAAATACGACCATTCTTCGCTGCGCTACGTCATCTATGCCGGCGCGCCGATGTATCGCGAGGACCAGAAGCGGGCGCTGAAAAGCCTCGGGCCTGTGATCGTGCAATATTTCGGGCTCGGCGAGGTGACCGGCGCGATCACCGTTCTGCCGCCGGCGCAACATTCTGCCGAGGACGGCGAAGCCGCCAGGATAGGCACCTGCGGCATGGAGCGCACCGGCATGCAGGTGTCGATCCAGAACGATGCGGGCGAGGAGGTCGCGCCTCACGAGACAGGTGAGATCTGCTGCATCGGCCCGGCGGTCTTCGCGGGCTATTACGACAATCCGGAGGCTAACGAGAAGGCGTTCCGCAACGGCTGGTTCCGCACCGGTGACCTTGGCCATATGGATGCGGAGGGTTTCCTCTACATTACCGGCCGTGCCTCGGACATGTATATTTCCGGCGGCTCGAACGTCTATCCGCGGGAGATCGAGGAGAAGCTCCTTACCCATCCGGCAATCAGCGAGGTGGCCGTGCTCGGCGTACCCGATCCACTCTGGGGCGAAGTCGGCATCGCCGTCTGCGTCGCCAAGCCGGGTTCGGCGGTGACCGAGAAGGACCTGTTCGCCTTCATCGACGGCCGGATGTCCCGCTACAAGATGCCGAAACGCTTCATCTTCTGGGAAGCTCTGCCGAAATCGGCCTATGGCAAGATCACCAAGAAGATGATCCGCGAAGAGCTTCAGGCACGCGGCGAACTCGACGATAAGCCGGCTAACGACATGCCGGCGCTGCGCCAGCTCAAGCATCCAGGCCCTGCCGCTCCGATCAGGCGCGAGGCGGTGCGGACCGCTTTAAAGCCGGTCGAGGGCATGCTGCGGCCGGGCGAGGTTTTCATGGCCGAGGTAGCGCGCGTTTTTGCGGAGGCCGGCTGCAAGGGTGGTTTCCTCAATATCGAAGGTGGAGCCTGCGATCCGTTCCGTTATGTCCTGCCGGCCTTCTCGCCGGACAAGGACCATGCGGCCTGGTACAGCGCGACCTTCGCGCCGGAAGCGGGCGGCAAATTCCACTCGGCGACTGCGATGGTGGGTGAGCGGGACGGCACGCCGTTCCTGCATTGCCACGGCATCTGGGATACCGGCGAAGGCGCCCTGCGCATGGGGCATGTGTTGCCCTTCGACAGCATCGTCAGCCGGCCGATCACTGTCAAAGGGTATGGCAGCGCCACCGCGACCTTCTCGTCGATCCCCGATCCGGAAACGAATTTCACGCTGTTTTCCGCCAAGGGCGAAAGCGGCGAGGGCAACGGCATCCTGCTGCGGGTGCGCCCGAACGAGGATGTCGGGATAGCGATCGAAGAGGTCTGCCGCGAGCATGGCATCGAGCGCGCCCGCATCTACGGCATCGGCAGCATCAACGAGCCAGTCTTCGAGGATGGGCGCCGCGTGGTCTGCCTCGCGACCGAGATCGCCATAGAGAACGGCGTGCTCGAAATGACGCCGGATGGGCTCCGGGCCTCGATCGATGCTGCGGTCGTCGATACGGACGGCGTGATCTATCACGGCCGGCTGGCGCGGGGTGACAATCCGGTCGGCGTCACCTTCGAACTGGTCATCATCGAAAATCGGGAGAGCTGAACATGCGCAGCGTCGTCGTCACGGGTGCGGGATCGGGTATCGGCCTTTCGACGACGGAGCTTCTGATCGAAGCCGGCTGGCATGTGCTGGCCGCCGACCGCGATGCCGCAGCACTCGATCGGCTGATGGAACGGCTCGGCAATCGCGCCGGTCTCCTCACCACCGTTCTTCTCGATATCACCGACGAGAAGGCGATCGCGGATCTTGCCGATCGCTGCCAGGCGCTTCAAAGTCCGCTGCAGGCACTGGTCAACAGCGCCGGCATCGGTTCGAATGTTCGTTTCGCCGATACTACGACCGATCAGCTCCGGCGGATCTACGAGGTCAATGTCGTCGGCGCGTTTGCGCTGTCGCAGGCACTGGCGCCGATCATGCGGGAAAACGGCGGCGGGTCGATCGTCCACATCGCTTCGGTCTCCGGCATCAAGGGCAATCTCGGCCGTTCCGCCTATGGCGCGTCGAAGGGCGCGCTGGTGACGCTTACCAAGATCATGGCGGTCGAACTTGCCGACGACCTGATCCGCGTCAACGCCATTGCGCCGGGTCCGATCGAGACGCCGATGGTCAAGGAGAACCACACGGCGGTGACGCGTGAAGAGTGGAACCGCACCGTGCCGATGCGCCGCTACGGTCGGCCGGAGGAGATTGCCACGGCAATCGCCTTTCTCGTCGACGAACGCCAGTCCTCCTATGTGACCGGCCAGATTCTTGCCGTCGACGGCGGATTTACGGCTGCCGGGCTGATGGCCTGAACCGTTCCGGCACGACATTCGTCATATGACAATCTCTTCACGAAAATAGGTGGCTCCACGCATCGAGGCTCGTTGACAAGTCACGGGATAGATTAGAAAACTGCCGACTTCCGACGGCAGCCACGGGGGGACTTTCAATGTCTAGGCGCGCGTTATTCGGCTTTCTCGCTCTCATCGTTTTCGCTTTCGCTCTCGTCTCGCCGCTGACTGCGGCCGACCGGCGGATCGAAAGCACTCCGAACAGCGATTATCTCGGTTTCGATCTTCGAACCGTGAAGAATGTCAGCCAGCCCCAGTGCGAGGCGGCCTGCATCGGCGACAATGCCTGCAAGGCTTTCACCTATAACGAGAAAGCCAAATGGTGCTTCCTCAAGTCGGATTATAGCCAGCTCAACCCGTTTCCGGGTGCGACCGCCGGCAAGATCGTCGTAACCGCCGTTGAACCCGATATCGGCGCCCCGCCAAAATTGTCCTTCCTTTCGGAAGAAGTTCTCCAGCAGGCGCGCGATCAGAAGGATGGCCTGACGCTTGGCGGCAACCAGCAGGGTTACGGCGTCGAAAACCTCAGGACGATCGCCCAGGGCCAGGTTCTGGCCGGCAATGTCGATACGGCGGTCTACAATTTCAAAGGCGCGCTCTCGATCATCCCCGACGACGGTGCGCTGTGGATCGAGCTTGCCCGTGCTGCCAGCACCGCGAAGAACAACACCACGGTCGATGGCGAAGGCACGCTTGCCGCCGTTAATGGCTACCAGCTTTCGCGCACGACCCAGACCCGCGCCGATGCGCTGGCGGTTCTCGGGGCCGCGCTTGCCAAGCAGCAGAATTATCGCGCCGCGCTCAACGCCTACAAGGCAAGCCTGGCGCTGGTGAATGCCCGCACCGTTCAAGCCGCCTATAACGATCTGCGCGAACGTCAGGGTTTCCGGATGACCGGCAACACGGTCGATGCCGACAGCGCCAACCCGCGCGTCTGCGTGCAATTCTCCGAGCCGCTGGTGAAGATCGGTGTCGATTACGCGCCCTTTGTCGTGCTCAACGGCCAGGCGCCGAAGGCGATGGAGGCCAAGGACAACCAGATCTGCGTCGAAGGCCTGACCCATGGCCAGCGCTACAAGCTGTCGCTACGCCGCGGCCTGCCGTCTTCCGTGGATGAGCCGCTCGCGGCCCAGGTCGATATCGACATCTACGTCAAGGATCGCTCGGCGACCGTGCGGTTCACCGGCGACAGTTTCGTGTTGCCGTCGACCGCGCGCCGCGGCATTCCGATCGTGTCGGTCAATACCGAAAAGGCCAATCTGAAGCTCTACAGGGTGGGGGACCGCAGCATTGCCCCGCTGCTCGCCAATTCGCAGTTCCTGACCCAGATGGACGGTTATAACGCCACCCAGATCCAGGAGCAGAGCGGTGAACTGGTCTGGCAGGGCACGATCGACATCGCCCAGGACCTCAACAAAGACGTGGTGACGAGTTTCCCGGTCGACGAGGCTCTGCCGACCCGCAAACCCGGCGTTTACATGCTGACGGCGGCCGCCGCCAATGCGACGAGCCAGGAATACGATACCAAGGCGACGCAATGGTTCGTGGTGTCGGATATCGGTCTCACCACCTATGCCGGCACGGATGGCCTCAACGTCTTTGCCCGCTCGCTCGGCAGTGCAAAGCCGATGGCCGGCGTCGACCTGCAGCTTCTCGCCAAGAATAACGAAATCCTCGGCACGGCGAAGACCGATGCGGATGGCCGCGCGGTATTTACCGCCGGCCTGATGCGCGGCACGGCGGCGATGGTGCCGGCGGTGCTGGCGGCCCAGAACAACGGCCAGGACTATGTCTTCCTCGACATGGCCCGTGCCGGCTTCGATCTTTCCGACCGTGGCGTTACCGGGCGCCCGGCGCCTGGTGCGATCGATATCCTGCCCTGGACGGAACGGGGCATCTACCGCCCCGGCGAAACCGTGCATGCCTCGGCGCTTGCCCGCAATATCGATGCGACGGCGATCGAGAACCTGCCGCTTACCTTCGTCTTCCTGCGGCCTGACGGCGTCGAGGATCGGCGCATCGTCAACAACGGCTCGCTCGGCGGTTATGCGCTCGATCTGCCGCTGCTGGCGACCTCGATGCGCGGCACCTGGACGATGCAGATCTTCACCGATCCCAAGGGGTCGGCAATCGGTGAAAAGACCTTCCTCGTTGACGACTTCGTGCCGGACCGCATCGAATTCGACATGACCAGCGACGCCAAGGATATCGCGGTCGGGGAACCGGTGCCGATCAATATCGACGGCCGTTATCTTTATGGAGCGCCGGCTGCCGGCCTCAATCTCGAAGGCGAGATCGCGCTGAAGACGACGCGTGAAAATCCGGCCTTCCCGGGCTACCAGTTCGGCCTTGTGGATGAAGAGGCGAGCGAAGCGGTTCGCATTCCGCTGGAGGCGCTCGAACCGCTCGACGACGACGGCAAGGCAGTCTTCGACGCGACCGTTGCCGAGGCGCCTTCGACGACGCAGCTTGTCAATGCCGATATCGTCGTGCGCATGCAGGAGGCGGGCGGCCGGGCGATCGAGCGTTCGATCACCCTGCCGGTGAAGGCGGAAGGTGCCCGGATCGGCATCAAGCCGGAATTTTCCGGCGATCTCGGCGAAAACTCGGTCGGCAATTTCACCGTGATCATGGTGGACGAGGCCGGCAAGAAACAGGCGATGCAGAACCTGCCCTGGAAACTGATCAAGATCGACCGAGATTACCAGTGGTATCGCGACGGTTCGTCCTGGCGATATGAGCCGGTGACCCGCACCAGCCAGGCTGCCAACGGCACGGTGAATGTCACCGCCGATGGCGGCAGGGTTTCCGTTCCGGTCAAGTGGGGCCGCTACCGGCTCGAAGTCGAAACCGCCGATATCGGGGGACCCACCTCCAGCGTCGAGTTCGATGCCGGCTGGTTCGTGACTGCGACCTCGACCGAAACCCCGGATGCGCTGGAAATTGCGCTGGACAAGCAGAGCTACAAGGTCGGCGAGACGGCCAAGCTCAAGGTGTCGTCGCGTTATGCCGGCGAGCTGATGATCACGTCGGGTTCCGAGAACCTGATTGCGGTCAAGACCGCCAGCATCGGCGCGAATGGCGGCGAAGTCGAGATTCCGGTCACCGCCGCCTGGGGTGCCGGTTCCTATGTCACGGCGACGCTCTATCGTCCGGGCCAGGCGCAGGAAAGCCGCATGCCGATGCGCGCCATCGGCGTCACCTGGCTGAAGGTCGATCCGGAAAACCGCGATTTGCAGGTGTCGATCACGGCGCCGGAAAAGACGCTGCCGCGCCAGCCGCTCAATATCTCGCTGCAGGTCGCCGGAGCAGGCGCAAACCAGGACGCCTATGTCACCGTCGCGGCGGTTGATGTCGGTATCCTCAATCTGACGCGTTACCAGCCTCCGGCGCCGGACGACTGGTATTTCGGCCAGCGCCGCCTCGGCCTCGAAATCCGCGACCTCTACGGCCGCCTGATCGATGGCTCGCTCGGCGCGACCGGTCGACTGCGCACCGGCGGCGACGGCGGCAGCGCGGCGCTGCAGAGCAGCCCGCCGAAGGAAAAGCTGATTGCCTTCTTCTCCGGCCCGGTGAAACTCGATGCGCAGGGCAAGGCGAATGTCTCCTTCGACATTCCGCAATTCAACGGCACGGCGCGCGTCATGGCGGTCGCCTGGTCGAAGACCGGCGTCGGGCATGGCGTCAAGGACGTGGTGATCCGCGATCCGGTCGTGGTGACAGCCAGCCTGCCGCGCTTCCTGGCACCTGGCGACCAGACCAATCTCAGGCTCGACGTCGCCAATACCGATGCGCCGGCCGGCGATTACCAGCTCGCCATCACTACCAACAAGCCGGTCTCCGTCGATCAGAAGGGGACTGGAAAGATAACGCTTGCCGCTGGCGGCAAGTCGGATCTCACGCTGGCGCTTCACGGCGTCGAGCCGGGCGACGGGTCGATCTCGATCCGCCTTTCGAATGCGTCGGGCATGTCGCTCGACCAGGTGCTCGATATTCCGGTGCGGCCGGCCGCGATGCCGATCACCCAGCAGCGGCTCGTCGAGCTGAAGCCCGGCGCCAGTGTCACGGTCGATGCCAACCTGCTTGCCGACAGCATCCTGCCGGGTGCCTCGATCAGCGTGAACGTCAGCCGCTCCACCGCCTTCGACATTCCGGCGCTGCTGATGAGCCTCAGCCGTTATCCCTATGGCTGCGCCGAACAGACGACCAGCCGCGCCTTGCCGCTTCTTTATCTCAGCCAGATGGCGGTGCAGAACGGTCTTGCCGACGATACGGAGGTCAAGAAGCGGGTCCAGGATGCGATCTATCGCGTGCTCTCCTACCAGTCCTCGGCCGGCAGTTTCGGCCTCTGGGGTCCGGGCGGCGGCGATCTGTGGCTCGATTCCTACGTGAGCGACTTCCTCAGCCGGGCCCGCGAACAGGGTTACGACGTGCCCGAACAGGCGCTCGTCCAGGCTCTCGACAGCCTGCAGAACTCGCTCGGCTTCACCAACAACATCAAGGATCAGGGCAACGAGATCGCCTATGCGCTCTATGTGCTCGCCCGCAATCGCAAGGCCGCGATCAGCGACCTTCGCTACTATGCCGACACGATGCTGAACGACTTCCCGACGCCGCTCGCCAAGGCTCATATTGCCGCGGCGCTGGCACTTTATGGCGATGCGCAGCGGTCAAAGAATATCTTCGCGGCCTCGCTGCAGATGTCGCAAGATGCGCAGATCCACCGGGTCAGCCTGTCGCGCTCGGACTATGGCTCGTCCTTGCGAGACGGCGCCGCGGTCCTGGCGCTCGCCGCCGAAAGCCGGCCGGTGCCGCCGATCGTCCCGGCGCTCGCCACCATCGTCGCCAAGGAATGGGGGCAGAAGAAATATACCAGCACCCAGGAACAGACCTGGATGCTGCTCGCCGCCCGTGCGCTGCAGAACGGTGACGACGGTCTGCGCCTGCAGGTCAACGGCGCCGATCATCGCGGCACGCTGATGTCGCAGATGACCGGCGATGCGCTGATCGGTCATCCGCTGATCGTCAAGAACAACAGCGCCGATCCGCTGTCTGCCTCGATCACCACGGTCGCGGCGCCGGCGCAGCCGCTGCCGGCCGGCGGCGACGGTTTCCAGATCACCCGCACCTACTATTCGATGGATGGCGAGGAGGCCAATGTCAGCGAAGCGGAGCAGAACCAGCGTTATGTCGCGGTGATCAAGATCACCGAGAGCAACAGCTGGCCGTCGCGCATTGTCGTCACTGATCTTCTGCCGGCCGGGTTCGAGATCGACAATCCGAGCATCGTCAACAGCGCCAGCCTTGCCAATTTCGACTGGATCGAGGAAGTGCAGGCGGCCCATACCGAATTCCGCAACGATCGTTTCGTGGCGGCCTTCGACCGGAGCGCCGGCGACAACCGCGAGATCACGCTCGCCTATGTGGTCCGCGCCGTAACCCCTGGCGTCTACGATCATCCGGCTGCCCAGGTCGAGGACATGTACCGTCCGCAGTTCTCGGCCCGCACCGCGACCGGCAAGATGGAGGTGCTGGCCGCCCAGTAAGCGGCAGCTCGTCCCGATGAAGCTCAGGTGGAAACTTTCGATCGGTCTGGCTATCGGCCTCGTCACTGCGGCGGGGCTGATCGTCGGACTCGAAGCGGCCGACAGGGCCTATCCGCCGCCACTCGAAAGGGCGCGGGTGGTTTCTGCCGAAGTGCTGGATGCGGATGGCGAACTACTGCGCGCCTTCGCGGCGCCGGAAGGCCGCTGGCGGCTTCGCACGACCATCGAAAACGTCGACCCGCGCTTCCTGAAAATGCTGGTCGCCTATGAGGACCAGCGTTTCTACGAGCATGCCGGCGTCGACTCGTGGGCGCTTGGTCGCGCCGTGCTGCAACTCGTCACCAATGGCCATGTGGTCTCGGGCGCTTCGACGCTGTCGATGCAGGTGGCGCGGCTGATCGAACCGCGGGAGAGCCGCTCTCTGACGGCAAAGCTCCGCCAGGTCGTCCGTGCGGTCCAGATAGAACGGCGGCTGTCCAAGAAGGAAATCCTCGAACTCTACCTGACCCACGCGCCCTATGGCGGCAATCTCGAGGGCGTGCGGGCAGCAAGCCTTGCCTATTTCGGCAAGGAGCCGCGGCGGCTGACGGTGGCGGAAGCGGCCCTCCTCGTTGCCCTGCCGCAATCACCGGAGGGCCGGCGGCCGGACCGGCATTTCAAGATTGCCCAGGCGGCTCGCGAGCGGGTGCTGATGCGCTCGGCCGTTGCCGCGGTGACCGGCGACGGCGAAATGGAGCGGGCGGCACGCGATGGCATCCCGGCACGCCGGCTGCAATTGCCGGCCTATGCGGCGCATCTCGCCGAGGCGGCGATCCGCAAACAGCCCAAGACCGAGCAGCACAGGACGACGCTGAAGCGCAGTATCCAGCAGGGGCTGGAACAGGTGGCGAGGGAGGCTTCGGTCAAGCTCAGCCCGAAGGTTTCGGTTGCCATGGTCATGGCGGATATCACCACCGGCGCGATCGTCGGCGAGGTCGGTTCGGCCGATTATTTCGATGCGAGCCGCTCCGGCTGGGTGGATATGACGCGGGTCAACCGCTCGCCCGGCTCGACGCTGAAGCCGTTCATCTATGGCCTCGCCTTCGAGCAGGGGCTGGTGTCCCAGGAAACGATCATCGAGGACCGGCCGGCGGATTTCTTCGGTTACCGGCCGAAAAATTTCGACATGACCTACCAGGGCGATGTCAGCGTCCGCCAGGCGCTGCAGCTGTCGCTCAACGTGCCGGCCGTGCGGCTGCTCGATGCCGTCGGCCCGTCGCGGCTGATGATCCGCTTTCGTCGCGCCGACGTGCGCCCGGTCCTGCCGGCCAACGAGGCGCCGGGCCTGGCGATCGGCCTCGGCGGCGTCGGCATCACGCTCAAGGATCTGGTGCAGGCCTATGCGGCGCTCGCCAATCGCGGCAATCCGATGCGGATCGGCAATGGCATCGAGGACCAGCCGGGCATGATCGACGGCGAGCCGCTTCTCGATCCGCAGGCGGTGTGGAACGTTGCGGACATTCTGTCCGACGTTCTGCCGCCGCAGGGCAGCCGAAGGCTCGGCATCGCCTACAAGACTGGCACGAGCTACGGTTATCGCGACGCCTGGTCCGTCGGGTTCGACGGACGTCATGTGCTGGGCGTCTGGGTCGGGCGGCCGGACAATGGCGCGGTGCCGGGCATTGCCGGTTATCAGACTGCGGCGCCGATCCTGTTCGAAGCTTTTTCCAAATCCGGCGTGCCGATCACGCCGCTGCCATCGGCGCCGTCGGGTGCCGTGCGCATTGCGCAGGCCGAACTGCCGATCAGCCAGCGGCGGTTCTCGATGACCGCGAACGGGCTGTTTTCCGCCTCGACGCGGGAGCCGGCACCACAGATCGTCTATCCGCCGGAAGGCGCACGGGTCGATCTCGGGGCGTTATCGGGCGATATCTCGCCGCTGGTCCTGAAGCTGCAGGGCGGCCGTGCGCCGTTCCGGTGGCTCGCCAATGGCAAGCCGCTCAGCGAGCTGTCCCGCCGCCGAACCAGCGAGTGGAAACCGGATGGAGCCGGTTATTCGACGCTGACGGTGATCGACGCCGCCGGCCGTGCCGCGAGCGTTCGGGTTTTCGTGGAATAGAAATGTTGGAGCTTCGCGAGGAAGGCGTTCGGGCGTCCGCTTGGCTTCGGCCAATACTCCGGAGCCCCGCGCAGTCGCCTGCCGTGGTTTTCAAAGATCGGAGAGCCCACACGAATGCGGAACCTCATTTTGTTTAGTATGTGTGGCTCCGCATTCGCGTGGCCTTCGGCGTCTTGTCGAGGCTTCCGGCCTCTACAGGTGATCATCTCGCCTCGCTGCGTGGCTGTGTTCACGGCTTCCTTTCGGGAAACCTTGCCACTTGCACGGCTCAACCGAACCGGACATGGCTGTCCGGGGGAGGCTTGATAGGAATGGTCGTCTTTCGACTTGCACTCCATGGCTTTCACCTCCCTCACCTTCCCCGCACGTTACGGATCGAATGAGGGCGCCGGCTCCCGCTTGCCCGCGAACGTCTCGCGAAACACTCCGGCGACGGAAGCGAGGCAATTGTAGGCATGGGTTTGAAGGGCGGGGATGACGATGTGGTTAAGTCATTGGAGATGCTGGAGGGTGGCGATCAATTATCCACGAGCAAACACGGAAAGACAGCATTGGACGGCGCACCCTGCCATACCCCCCTCTGTCCTGCCGGACATCTCCCCCTCAAGGGGGGAGATCGAAGGAGGCCTGTTCAGCGGTCCCTCTCTGATTTGTGCGGCGGCAGGAAGCTGGCAGGGAGTGGAGTTCGGCAAGCTCAAAGCTTTTGGTCGGGTAGGACCTTGCCTCCATCGATCTCCCCCCTTGAGGGGGAGATGCCCGGCAGGGCAGAGGGGGGTGCCTCACGGCACGACCTCTCTCAAATCGTCGAGCCACCGCCCGGTTCAACACTCCGCGAAAATCGGCTTTTCGGAAAGCATGATGCGGTCGCTTCGAAGGACGTTTTAAGCCGCCGCTGTCGCCTTTTTCTTCGCCACACGAGCCCGGATGGACTCGATATCCGCCTTCGGCGTCGCCTTGAAAAGCGTGCGGGTATAGTCGTGCTTCGGGTCCGAGAAGACCTCTTCGCGGGTGCCGTATTCCACGGCCTCGCCGAAATACATCACCATCACCTCGTCGGCGATATAGCGCACGACAGAGAGGTCGTGGCTGATGAAGACGTAGGTGAGGTTGAACTCGTCCTGCAGGTCGGCGAGCAGGTTCAGCACCTGGGCCTGGACGGAGAGGTCGAGCGCCGAAACCGGCTCGTCGAGCACGAGAAGCTTCGGGTTCATCATCAGCGCGCGGGCAATCGCGATGCGCTGGCGCTGGCCGCCCGAGAACATGTGCGGATAGCGGTTGTAGTGTTCCGGGCCGAGGCCGACCTTCTTCAGCATTTCGCTGGCGCGGTCGCGGCGTTCGCCGGCCGACATGGTCGTGTTGATCGCCAAGGGTTCGCCCAGCACATCGCCGATCTTCTGTCGCGGGTTCAGCGAGCCATAGGGGTTCTGGAAGACGATCTGCACCTTCTGGCGCATGTCCTGGGTCAGGTGACCGGGGCGGGTGTCGACCTTCTTGTTGTCGATCAGCAGGTCGCCGCCGGTCGGTTCGTCGATGAAGGTCAGCATGCGGGCAAGGGTGGATTTGCCGCAGCCGCTCTCGCCGACGATCGCCAGCGTCTTGCCGCGTTCGAGCTTGAAGGAAACGCCCTTCACCGCATGGATGATCTTCTTCGGCTTGAAGAGGCCGCCCGGCAGTTCGTAATCGCGCTTGATGTCGCGCACTTCGAGCATGGTGTTGTCGGTCATATTATCGCTCATGCGCGTGCCTCCGGCGCGGGTTCCGGATTGCCGTCGAAAAAGGCGGAAACGGTGGTGAGGCGGTCGCCGGTCGCGTTTTCCGGCAGGGCCGCCAGCAGCGCCTTGGTATAGTTGCTCTTCGGGTTTTCGAAGAGGGAGAGCACGTCGGCCTCCTCCATCTTGCGGCCCTTGTACTGCACGACGACGCGGTCGGCGGTCTCGGCGACGACGCCCATGTCATGGGTGATCATGATCAGGCCCATGCCGTTCTTCGCCTGCAGCGCCATGATCAGGTCGAGGATCTGCTTCTGGATCGTCACGTCGAGCGCCGTGGTCGGCTCGTCGGCGATCAGCAGTTTCGGATTGCAGGCGATCGCGATCGCGATCATCACGCGCTGGCACTGGCCGCCGGACATCTGGTGCGGAAAATGGTTCAGCCGCTCTTCCGGGTTGGGCAGGCCGACCTGGCTGAACAGCTCGATGGCGCGGGCGCGGCGGGCCTTGCTGTCCAGGCCGAGATGGATGCGCAGCACTTCCTCGATCTGGAAACCGACCGTGAAACACGGGTTGAGGCTGGCGACCGGCTCCTGGAAGATCATCGCGATATCCTTGCCGATCAGCTTGCGGCGCTCGGCCGGGCTGATGTTCTGGATGTCGCGGCCTTCGAAGAGCATGCGGTCGGCGGTGATCTTGGCCGTCCACGGGAGCAGCCCCATGACGGCCAGCATGGCGACGGACTTGCCGGAGCCGGATTCGCCGACGATTGCCAGAACCTCGCCCTTTTCGACCGAGACGGAGACGCCGTCGACGGCGCGGAACCAGCCGGTTGCGGTTTCGAATTCGACGGTCAGATTGTCGATTTGCAAGAGCGCCATGATCAGGACCTCTTCAGTTTCGGGTCGAGCGCATCGCGTAAGCCGTCGCCCATCAGGTTGATGGCGAGAACGGTGACGAGAATGGCGACGCCGGGGAAGGTGACGACCCACCAGGCGCGCAGGATGAATTCACGCGCTTCGGCAAGCATCGTGCCCCATTCCGGTGCCGGCGGCTGGGCGCCCATGCCGAGGAAGCCGAGGGCGGCTGCGTCGAGGATGGCGTTCGAGAAGGAGAGCGTCGCCTGGACGATCAGCGGCGCGGTGCAGTTCGGCAGGATGGTGCGGAACATGAGGCGAATGGGGCCGGCGCCGGCAAGCCTTGCGGCGGTCACGTAGTCGCGGGTCTTTTCGGCCATCACGGCGGCGCGGGTAAGGCGCACGAAATGCGGCTGCAGCGTGAGCGCGATGGCGATCATGCCGTTGGTGAGGCTCGGCCCGAGGATCGCGACGAGCACGAGGGCGAGCAGCAGCGACGGGAAGGCGAGGATGATATCCATCAGGCGCATGATGACGGTATCGATCCAGCCGCGGTAATAACCGGCGATCAGGCCGACGATGATGCCGCCGGTCAGCGACAGCGTCGTCACGAAGACGCCGATGAACAGCGAATACTGCGCGCCATAGACCAGGCGGGACAGGATATCGCGGCCGACAGGATCGGTGCCGAGCAGATAGGACGGGTTGCCGCCCTCAGCCCAGGCCGGCGGAAGCAGGGCGAAATCGCGATATTGCTCGAACGGCGAATGGGGGGCGATGAACGACGCGAAGATCGCCACGATGACGAGGCACACGAAAACGATGAGGCCCAGAACGGCGCCGCGATTTTCGGAAAAGTAGAACCAGAACTCGCGGAGCATCTGGCGGCGCATCGCGGCGCTGGAAACCGGTTCGGCGATCTTGGTAACAGTGGTATCGGCCACGGGATTTTCTCCTTCTTGGTGCCGGATCAGTGTCGGATTCTGGGGTTGATCAGGCCGTAGAGCAGATCAACGACGAGATTGACGAACATGATGATGGCCGCGATCAGGAGCAGGCCGCCCTGGATGACGGCGTAGTCGCGGCGGAAGACGCTGTCGACCATCCATTTGCCGATGCCCGGCCAGGAGAAGATCGTCTCGGTCAGAATGGCGCCGGCGAGCATGACGCCGATCTGCAGGCCGATTGTGGTGATGACCGGGATCATGGCGTTGCGGAGCGCATGGATGCCGACGACGCGGAAGGGCGAGAGGCCCTTGGCGCGGGCGGTGCGGACGTAGTCTTCCGAGAGCACTTCCAGCATGGCGGAACGCGTCTGGCGGGCAATGACCGCGAGCGGAATGGTCGCAAGCACGATCGACGGCAGCGCAAGATGGCTGATCGCCGAGGCGAAGGCGCCCTTCTGTCCCGACAGCAGCGAGTCGATCAGCATGAAGCCGGTGACCGGCGGGAAGAAGAACATCAGCGAGATGCGGCCGGAAACCGGGAACCATTGCAGGGTGCCGGAGAAGAGGATGATCAGCAGCAGGCCCCACCAGAAGATCGGCATCGAATAACCGACCAGCGCAATGCCCATCAGCCCCTGGTCGAAGATCGAGCCGCGCTTGATCGCGGCGATCACGCCGGCCGGAATGCCGAGCGCGATGGCGATGACGATGGCACAGAAGGAAAGTTCGACGGTCGCTGGAAACAGCGCCCAGAACTGGTCGAGGATCGGCTTCTTGGAAACGATCGACGAGCCGAAATCGCCGGTCAGCACGCCGCCGAGATAATCGAAATACTGAACGACCAGCGGCCGGTCCATGCCGAGCTGGGCGCTGATCTGGGCGTGCCGCTCCGGCGACATGACACGTTCGCCGGAAAGAAGCGCAACCGGATCACCCGGCAGAAGTCGGATAAATGAAAAAGCAATGATCGAGACCCCGATGAAAGTCGGGATCAACACGGCGATACGCCGCAACAGGAAGCCAAACATTCGAAACCTTCGTGGTTTTTGGTTCGTGGCCGATTCACGGTTTTGTCAAGCCATGAAGGCGGCAATCGTGGCGTCTGCGCCAAATTTTGGCGTCTCATAAGAAAATGCCGCGGGAAACGCAACGCGTCCCGCGGCAAAATCGTCGTGAAGCAGAAATTACTGCGCGATATCGACCGCTTCGAAGGTGAAGTCGCCGAGCGGGCTCTGGGTAAAGCCGGTCACGCCCTTGCGCATCGGAACGACGGCGAGGGAGTGATCGATGGTTGCCCAGGGAGCGTCCTTCTTGAAGACCGCCTGAGCCTGTTCGTAGAGCTTGGTACGCTCGGCCAGGTCAGAAACGACCTTGGCCTTCTTCACCAGTTCGTCGAATTCCTTGTTGCACCACTGAGCACGGTTGTTGCCGCCGACGGCGTCGCAGCCGAGCAGCGTGTCAAGGAAGTTGTCCGGATCGCCGTTGTCGCCGGTCCAGCCCATGATGGCGGCGCCATCGCGGTTCTTGTCCTTCGAACGCTGCAGGTATTCAGCCCATTCGAAAGAAACGATCTCGACCTTGACGCCGATCTTGGCGAAATCGTCCTGGATGATTTCGGCCGCGCGGCGGGCGTTCAGCATGTAGGGACGCGAAACCGGCATCGCCCAGACCTTCATGGAAAGGTCCTTGACGCCTGCGTCGGCGAGCATCTTCTTGGCCGCGTCGAGGTCGTACGTGTCGTCCTGGGTGGACTTGCTGTAGGACCACATGGTCGGCGGGATCGGGTTGACGGCGGGTGTCGCCATGCCCTGGAAGACGGCATCGACGATCGCCTTCTTGTTGATCGCCTTGTTCAGCGCCTTGCGGACTTCGACCTTGTCGAACGGAGCCTTGGTCGTGTTGTAGGCGAGGTAGGCGACGTTCAGGCCTTCTTGCTCCAGAACCTGGAGGTTGGGATCAGCCTTCATGGCCTTCACATCGGCGGCGTTCGGATAGGGCATCAGGTGGCATTCGCCGGCTTTCAGCTTCTGGTAACGAACGGCGGCGTCGGTGGTGATGGCGAACACGAGGTCGTCGATCTTCGGAGCCGGGCCCCAGAAATCGGCGTTCTTCTTGTAGCGGATGACCGCGTCCTGCTGGTAGCCGACGAAGGTGAACGGACCGGTGCCGACCGGCATCTGGTTCAGCTGTTCCTTCTTGCCGGCCTTGTCGAGGCTGTCGGCATATTCCTTCGACAGGATCGAAGCGAACGGCATTGCGACGTTGGCGAGGAACGGTGCTTCCGGACGGTTGAGCGTGACCTTGACGGTCAGGTCGTCGACCTTCTCGATCGACTTGATCAGCTTCGGGAAGCCCATGCCATCGGCATATTCCCAGGTCGCGCCGGAAATGTACTTGTTCCAGGCGTTCTTCTCGTCGATCTGGCGGCCGAGCGAGAAGACGACGTCGTCGGCGTTCAGATTGCGGGTCGGCTTGAAGAAGTCGGTCGTCTGGAACTTGACGTTCGGACGCAGCTTGAAGGTATAGACGGTGCCGTCGGCGGAAATCTCCCAGCTCTGGGCAAGGGCGGCTTCCGGCTGGGTCGTGCCCGGCTTGAACTCGAGCAGGCGATTGTAGATCGGATGCGCCGAAGCGTCGAAGGTCGTGCCCGCGGTATAGATGCCGGGGTCGAAGCCTTCCGGAGAACCTTCCGAGCAATAAACGAAGGTCTTGGCGCTGGCGGCGCTTGCGAAGAATGTTGCCGACAGCAGCGCTGCGGCAAGGGTGAGTTTGTATTTCATATGGATCTCCCGATGACCTGTGGCCGGCTTATGTGCCGTGCCCGGTGGATGTCTTCAGCTGGAATGGCGCGTATATAGCGCCCAACGACTGGTATTCCCGTGTTCACCTCCTGGCCGGCGATATTTCGCTGCGGCCGGCCTCAAAATGCGTTTCTCCTGGCGGGTCTGCTCCGGCCTTCAGGCCGGGCATGCCCTTGTTCCTTGATTCCGATCAACGGCTCCGGCCGTATCGAATTTCGCACCCGCTTTATTTTTTAGAAAATTTTCCACAAAATCGGCAAAATTCCCATGTATTTTTATTCTTTTAGGCTCGTTTCATAGATTTGCCTGCGGGCCATGGCGCGGGAGCATACCGATTATGATCCGGTTGTCGAGATGCTAACATTCGCGTGCCATTCACATCCGCATTCCTTTCGCCCAATCCCTCAGCACAGCCTACTTTTGCTGCAATGCCGCATTGCCATCGGCCAGGAATTGGGTACGGTTCGGGCCTTCCGACCAGCATAGATGTATCGAGGCAACGGTTTCATGACGACAGGCAATTCCAATCTCCCGCTCGTTTGGGATTTCATCGACCGCAAAAAAGAGGTCTTCACGGAACTCGCGGACCGCGTTTGGGAGACGCCGGAAACCTGCTACATGGAGAAGCTTTCGGCTGCCGCGCATCGCGAGATGCTGGAGGCGCAGGGCTTCAAGATCACCGAGAATGTCGCCGGCATTCCCACCGCGCTGATCGGCGAGGCGGGCGAGGGCGGCCCGGTGATCGCCTTTCTCGGTGAATATGATGCGCTGGCGGGCCTCAGCCAGAAGGCTGGCCTCACGCAGCAGGATCCGATGACCCCCGGTGCCAATGGCCATGGCTGCGGCCACAACCTTCTCGGCTCCGCATCGCTGCTTGCCGCGACCGCGCTCAAGGATTGGCTCGAAAAGACCGGCACGCCCGGCCGGGTGCGGTATTACGGCTGCCCGGCGGAAGAAGGCGGTGCCGCGAAGGCGTTCATGGTGCGGGCCGGCGCCTTCGAGGATGTCGACATCGCGATCAGCTGGCATCCGAGCAATTTCGCCGGCGTGCAGCGGGAGACCTCGCTTGCCAACTGCCGGATCGACTTCACGTTCACGGGCCGCGCCGCCCATGCGTCCGCGGTGCCGGAACTCGGCCGCAGCGCGCTCGATGCCGTCGAACTGATGAGCGTCGGTGTCAATTATATGCGCGAGCACATGCCGTCCGAAAGCCGCATCCACTATGCGGTCCTGGACAGCGGCGGTATCTCCCCGAACGTCGTGCAGGCGCATGCCAAGGTGCGCTACGTCGTCCGTTCCGCGGACCTGCCTGGGCTTTTCACCCTGATCGAGCGTGTCAAGAAGGTCGCCGAAGGTGCGGCGCTGATGACCGAGACCAAGGTCGAGAGCACGATCCTCGCCGGTGTTTCCAACCTTGTCGTCAACACCCCGTTGATGGACGTCATGCAGGATGTCTGGGACAGCATGGGTCCGCCGCCGTTCGACGCGGCCGATATCGAATTTGCCGAGCAGATCCGTGCAACGGTGACGCCGGAAGACATTGCGGCAAGCTGGAATCAGGAGCGCCTGGAGCAGCGGGATATTCCGCTTGCCGATTTCATCCTGCCGCCGCACGCCGAAAACCGCCAGATGGGCGGATCGACGGATGTCGGCGATGTCAGCTGGGTCGTGCCGACCGTGCAGGCCTATGGCGCGACGCTTGCGGTCGGCACTCAGCTTCACACCTGGCAGGTGGTGGCGCAGGGCAAGAGCCCGCTTGCCCACAAGGGCATGGTCTCGGTCGCCAAGGCGATGGCCGCGACCGGGCTGGCCGCCATGACCAGCGATCAGCTTCGCGAGGCGGCCTGGGCTGATCTCAAGAAACGGCGCAAGGGACAGGACTACAAAAGCCCCATTCCGGCCGGCGCCGAACCTCCGGTCGCGGCAATGACGCTGAAATGACCAAATAAACTGATCGACGCGTCAACTATTTTGAACGATCAGCCTATACGAAAACGGCGATTTGGGCTGTCCAATATCGCCGTTTCCCCCTATGAAATTCATAGGCCGTTGCGTCTTACAGGAGGTCCTTCGTGACTATTCAGCCCAATTCCATCGAAGCCCGGGACAAGGCTTACCAGCTCCACTCCTACACCAATGCCCGCGCGCTGGAGCGTGACGGATCGCTGGTGATCGACCGCGGCGAGGGCATCTATGTCTACGACGTCAACGGCAACAAATATATCGAGGGCATGGCCGGCCTCTGGAGTGTCGGCGTCGGTTTCGGCGAAAGCCGCCTTGTCGAAGCGGCTGCCAGGCAGATGGCGAAGCTCCCCTATTACCATACCTTTACCCTGCGCAGTCACGGCCCGTCGATCGATCTTGCCGAAAAGCTGATCCAGATGGCGCCGGTGCCGATGTCGAAGGCCTATTTCACCAATTCCGGTTCCGAAGCCAATGACACTGCCATGAAGATGGTCTGGTATCGCTCGAACGCGCTCGGCAAGCCGGAAAAGAAGAAAATCATCTCGCGCATCAAGGGTTATCACGGCGTGACGATCGCCAGCGCCAGTCTCACCGGCCTGCCGAACAATCACCGCTCGTTCGACCTTCCGCTGGCCGGCGTCTTCCACACGACCTGCCCGCATTACCGCGCCTTCAAACAGGAAAACGAGACGGAATTGGCCTTCGTCGAACGTTGCGCCAAGGACCTCGAAGACCTGATCCTCAAGGAAGGTCCGGAAACGGTCGCCGCCTTCATAGGCGAGCCGGTCATGGGCGCTGGCGGCGTCATCGTTCCGCCGGCCGGTTACTGGGATGCGATCCAGAAGGTGCTCAGGAAATACGATATCCTGCTGATCGCCGACGAGGTGATCTGCGGCTTCGGGCGCACCGGCGAGATGTTCGGCACCACGACCTATTCCCTGCAGCCGGACATCATGACGCTGTCGAAGCAGATTTCGTCGTCCTACCAGCCGATCTCGGCGCTGCTGATCAACGAGAATGTCTACGGACCGCTTGCCGATGAATCGGCGAAGATCGGCACGTTCGGTCATGGTGTGACCGCGGCCGGCCATCCGGTCGCCGCAGCGGTTGCGCTCGAAAACCTGGCGATCATCGAAGAGCGTGACCTTGTCGGCAATGTCCGGGCGCTGGCGCCGAAGTTCCAGAGCCGGCTGAAGGCGTTGGAAAGCCATCCGTTGGCGATCGAAGCCCGTGGCGTCGGCCTGATCGGTGCCCTGGAGCTGAAGCCACGCGAAGGTTTCTCAGCTGGCCAGCTCGGCCCCAAACTGCTGGCGATCATGCTCGAAAAGGGCCTGATCTCACGGGCGATCGGCGACTCGCTGGCGCTCTGCCCGCCGATGATCATCACCGAGAGCCAAATCGACACGATCTTCGATACGTTCGAAGCTTCGCTCGAAGCCTTCGCGAAGCAGCTCGCCGCCTGATATCCTCCCGGAGCCGCTAACCTGTTGGTGCGGCTCCGATTGCGCTTGGGCCATGCGCGCCTATATTGCTCGCCATGCTGGATCTCATCGAACCCTATTGGCCGCATATCCTCTTCGTTTTGTCGGTCCTGATGGGGGCCGCAGCTGCGATCCACGCGGCGATGACCAAGGAAGAGGTCCGCTCCGCGATCGGATGGGTCGGCGTCATCGTTCTGTCTCCGATCGTCGGCGCGCTGCTTTATCTTGTCGCCGGGATAAATCGCATCCGCCGTTCGGTGATCAGCGATCGCCGCGCGCTGCTGCAGGGGGAAATCCGGGCGCATGTGGTTTCCTACGACGCGACCAACGACCTGATCATCGAGGAGTTCGGACATCGCTTCCGGGCGATGAAGACGCTTGGCGACCGGGTGACGCGCCACCGGCTGACGACCGGCAATACGATCGTCGCGCTCGATACCGGTGACGAAGCTTATGGGGCGATGCTGAAGGCGATCGCCAAGGCGAAACGCAGCCTTATTCTCGAGACCTATATCTTCGACCGGGACAGGATCGGCACCCGGTTTGCAGATGCGCTGATTGCCGCGGTCAAGCGCGGCGTCGAGGTGCGTGTGCTGATCGATGCGGTCGGCGCCCGATATTCGGTGCCGAGCGTGCTCGGTATGCTCAGAGAGGGCGGGATCACGGTCGACGTCTTCAACGGCAATGTCATCATGGGGCTGCGGTTGCCTTATGCGAACCTGCGCACCCACCGGAAGATCCTGGTCATCGATGGGCGGGTGGCGTTTACCGGCGGCATGAACATTCGCGAGGGTTTTTCGAGCGAATTCAGCGGCAACAAATGCTCGTTCGACACGCATTTCAGGGTAACCGGGCCCGTCGTCGCCGACCTGTTCGCGATTGCCTCCGCGGATTGGAGATATGCCGCCGACGAGGCGTTGGAGGGCGCGGCTTGGGCGCTGCAGGCGCCGGAGACGGAGCCCGGTTCGCCGGTCATTATCCGCGCCGTTTCCTCCGGGCCTGACCGCAGCGTCGAGACCAACCACAAGATGCTGATGGGCGCGTTTTCCGTGGCGCGTTCCTCGATCCGCATCGTATCGCCCTATTTCCTGCCGGACCGCGAACTGATCACCGCGCTCGTCACCGCCGCCCGGCGCGGGGTTGAGGTCGATATCGTCGTGCCAACCGCCAACAATCTCGTCCTGGTCGACCGGGCGATGACCGCGCAGTTCGACCAGATGCTGAAGAATTATTGCCGGATCTGGCGGGCATCGGGGCCGTTCAACCATTCCAAGCTTCTGGTGATCGACGGGCGCTGGGCCTATGTCGGTTCATCGAACCTCGATCCGCGATCGCTCCGGCTCAATTTCGAGGTCGATCTCGAAGTCCTGGATTGTCCCTTCGCGGAAGCGTTGGAACGAAGGATCGATCTGGCGATTTCTTCCGCAACCGAAGTGACGCTGGATGGGTTGATGGCAAGGCCCTTCCTCGTGCGTCTCATCGAGCGGGTGTTTTGGCTGGGCTCTCCCTATCTCTAGTTGCTGGATAGATAGGCACCTTGCCTTATAGATTTCATTGATCGGCGAATAGTCAAAAGAACCATGCGGGAAAAACGTCCCAATCTTCCGAAAAGCATTCTGGCTTCCATCCGGGCTCGAAGGAACCGCGGTGCCGGAACGCATGAGGAGCGTGAACGCGGACACGGCATGCTGATTGCCTCCTACAACGTGCACAAATGCGTCGGCATCGACGGAAAGTTCGATCCCGCCCGCACCAGCCACGTGATCCGTGAGATTGGCGCCGATGTGATCGCGCTGCAGGAGGCGGATTCCCGGTTCGGCGAGCGGCGTGGCCTGCTCGACCTTGCCTGGATGGAGCGGGAGACGGGGCTTTTCCCGGTGCCGGTTTCGGGTGTCGCCAAGGCTCATGGCTGGCATGGCAATGTGGTCTTCTTCCGCGAAGGTCTCGTGCGCGACGTCCACCAGGTGAAACTGCCGGGGCTCGAGCCGCGGGGCGCTCTGATCACCGAGCTGGAGCTCAAGGACGGCAGCGCGTTTCGGATCATCGCCGCCCATCTCGGCCTGCTCAACCGCTCGCGGCAGCAGCAGGCCCGGATGATCCTCGATATCCTGCGCTCGCGTGACGAGCAGCCGACCGTACTCATGGGTGATCTCAACGAATGGCGGCTTGGTGACCGCTCTTCCCTGAACACGCTCGCGACCGTGTTCGGTCTCCCAGCTGCGGTGCCGAGCTTTCCGTCGCGCCTGCCTGTCCTGGCGCTCGACCGCATCATGGCGAACCAGCCCGGGCTGATCGATGCCGTCGAAACCCATGACAGCCCGCTTGCGCGGCTTGCTTCCGATCACCTGCCCATCAAGGCGGTGGTGAAGCTCGGTTCCCCGCCGTTGTCTCAAGCCCCGGAAGCCGGCTGAGCCGATCGTTTTCCGCCCTTTACCGAAACCGAAACCGCCGATAGGTTTGCGGCCTCACCGCCTCGCCCTCCGAATGGAATTTCCCGCATGACCGATATCGCCATGATCGAAGCTGCCCGTGTCCGTCTCGATGGCCACGTGCGCCGCACTCCGCTGCTGTCTTCGCCCTTCCTCGACGACATCGCCGGGCGGCGCATCTTCGTGAAGCCGGAATGCCTGCAGCACACGGGGTCGTTCAAGTTTCGCGGTGCCTGGTCGGCAATCTCGGCACTGTCGCCCGACGTCCGGGCCAAGGGCGTGATCGCTTTCTCCTCGGGCAACCATGCCCAAGGTGTGGCGCTGGCGGCGAGGATGCATGGTATCCCGAGCGTGATCATCATGCCGTCCGATGCGCCGCGCATCAAGATCGAGAATACCCGCGCTTATGGCGCGGATGTCGTGCTCTATGACCGCCTCAACGAGGATCGCGATGTGATCGGCGCGCGGCTGTCGCAGGAGCGCGGCCTGACGCTGATCAAGCCGTTCGACGAGCCGCTGGTGATCGCCGGCCAGGGTACGACCGGGCTCGAAATCGCCGAACAGGCCAGGGAGGAAGGAATCGAGAAGGCCGACGTGCTGGTACCGACCGGCGGCGGCGGCTTCATTTCCGGCGTTGCGCTGGCCTTGAACGCCAAGGCCCCAGGGTTTCTCGTGCATCCTTGCGAGCCGCAAGGCTTTGACGACGTGACGCGCTCGCTGGCTTCCGGAAAGATCGAGCGCAACGCGACCCAGGGCGGTTCGCTCTGCGATGCGATCGTCACGCCGCAGCCCGGCAACATCACCTTCCCGATCATGTCGAAGCTCTGCGGCGCAGGTCTCGTGGTGACCGACGACGAAGCGTTGCATGCGGTGGCACTTGCCTTCAGCCGGCTGAAGATCGTTGTCGAACCCGGCGGGGCGGTGGCATTGGCGGCCGCTCTTTTCCATGGCGAGACGCTGGGTGAGACCGTGATTGCCGTCTGCTCCGGCGGCAATATCGACCCGGATATCTTCCGTCTGGCGCTGGATCGTTTTGGCGCCTAAAGACGCTCGCAAGGCGGTTGGGAATAATAAACCGTTAATTGCGAAGAAGGGCCGTTAAGAAAAAAGGATTTTCTACGGAACTGGTGGCTGGTTGGAACATTATCTCTATCGGCTTGGTAGAGATAAGCTAGCATAGGTCAACGTCCGAAAAGGGCGAAAGCAGAACCCGGGAGACATCCATGCGTCATATCGAGCATCAGACACGGTCTTTCGCAAACCGCGGTATCGCGGGCAAATGGCAATGGGCGGCGAATGCGGCGCTGGTGACGGCAGCCTTCATCTTTGTCGGCGCTGTGACGCTCGGCCTTTTCCCCTGAGCCTTTCAGGTTTCGCCTTTTCAAATCGAGCTTGGTTCTCCCAAGACCGAAACACCTCCCGCGCTTGCCGCTCGGGAGGTGTTTTCGTTTCGGGCTTATCTCGTCGGAAGATAGGCTTCGGCAAGTTCAATCCAGAAGCTCGTTCCGATCGGCAGCGCGTCGTCGTTGAAATCGAAACGGGGATGGTGCAGCGGCGGGTCGCTGTCGGTGCGCCTGGTGCCAAGCAGGAAATAGGTGCCCGGCCGCTCCGCCAGCATATAGGCGAAGTCCTCGGCACCCATGGACGGGCGGGGCAGGTCGATGACCTTGTCCTCGCCGACGACGCGGCGGGCGAGATCGCGGACGAAATCCGTTTCCGCCTTGTGATTGATGGTCGCCTCGTAACCTCGCTTGTAATCGAGCGTGACGCTCATGCCGTAGCTGGCGGCTTGGCCTTCGGCGACCATCCGGATCCGCCTTTCCAACTCGTTGCGGACGTCCGGATCGAAGGAGCGGATGGTGAGCAGCATTTCCGCCCGCTCCGGAATGACGTTGCTCGCCATGCCGGCATGGAAGGCGCCGACGGTGATCACCATCTGGTCGAGCGGGTGGATGTTGCGCGAGGCGATCGTCTGCAGCGCCATGATGATGCTCGCGCCGCAGACGATCGGATCCGACGTATCCTGCGGCTCTGCGCCATGGCCGCCGCGGCCATTGACCGTGATGCGGCATTCGTCGACCGCCGCCATCATCGGGCCTTCCTTGACGCCGATCTGGCCGAAGGGCAGGCTGGGGTCGTTGTGCAGCCCGAACACGGCGTCGCACGGGAAACGCTCGAAGAGGCCGTCCTCGATCATCAGTCTGGCGCCGCCAAAATTTTCCTCCGCCGGCTGGAAGATCAGGTGGATCGTGCCATCGAAATTCTTCCTCTCGGCAAGGATCTTGGCGGCGCCCAGCAACATCGCGGTGTGGCCGTCATGGCCGCAGGCATGCATCAGCCCCTTGTTCCTGCTGGCATATTCCGCGCCGGTTTCTTCCTCGATCGGCAGCGCGTCCATATCGGCCCGGATGCCGATCGACCGGCCGCTGGTGCCGTTCTTCAAGGTGGCGACAACGCCCGTCTTGCCGAGGCCGCGGGTGACTTCATATCCGAGATCGGTGAGCTGTCCGGCGACGAAATCGGATGTGTTGAACTCCGATAGGCCGAGTTCCGGATGTTGATGAAGGTAACGGCGAGTGGCCACCACTTCGGCCATATAGTTGGAAAACTGGATCGTCATCGTTCAAAACACCGAAGGTTCGATTGGACCGGTCGCGGGCACGACGAGATCGCCCTTGCGTCCACGATGAATATCAGCCGGGCCTCCGGAAGGTAAACCCTCCCCGATTAAATTTAGCCGTCCTCGCTACGGCAAGGTGCTCGGACAGGCCTGCCGCGCCGGCTCGAAATTCATCGCATTATCAACGGGCTGCTTCCGTTCAGGTTCCATTCAGGCGAGCCTCGATAGAGCCGGAACATGTGTCAATCCGCAGGAAGTGAGCAATAGATTTCAGTCAGTCGTTTGCAATATCCGGACTGCTCTCTATTTCCCATCCTCGCGGGTTTGCATCCGGCCGGTCACCATAATCCAAATGATGACTGGCGCTTCCGATGCAGGCCGAGTAAGGCGAGGCCGACAAACCCTTAGAGTTTTCAGCAGAAGCCCGTATCCATGTCATTTCACACTCCGCCGTCAGCTTCCTCGCGCGAAACCGAAGCCAAGCAGATCGATCATAATGACTCGATCCGCTCGACCTATTTCAACATCGATGCATTGCGGGAATGCGGCGAGAAACTCGGCAAGGAGGGCACGCCCAGCCTGCCGGGCTTGATGGAGTTCGAATTCTTCAAGCGGCACGAGGAGAACGAGAAGGAAATCCTTCGGGTCTACCGGGCGACGGCTACCGATGTCGATGCCGGCGCATCGATTACGCCCGCCGCCGAATGGCTGCTCGACAATTACTACATCGTCGAAGAGGCGATCCAGGAAGTCCGCCGCGACTTCCCGAAGAAATTCTTCCGCCAGTTGCCCACGATGATGGTCGGCGGCCAGGAGTTGCCGCGCGTCCTGGCGCTCGCCTGGCTCTATGTCGCCCATACCCACAGCAGCATTTCCCGCGAAGCACTGGCCTCGATGGTCCAGGGTTTCCAGGTCAAGGAACCGCTCGAGATCGGCGAGCTCTGGGCGCTGCCCTCGTTCATCCGTTTCGTGCTGATCGAGAACCTGCGCCGCATCGCGACCCGTGTCGATCGCTCGCGCAACATGCGCCGCCGCGCCAATGAGACCGCCGACGAGATCATCCGCCTCAATAACGAGGAGGCGAGCGCCGATGTCCTGAAGGGCATCGAGAACCTGACGAACGACAATACGTTCACGGCGCAGTTCCTCTATCGCCTTCGCAACGCCTCGCAGACCTCGGGTTTTGCCGTCGCCTGGCTGGAGCAGCGTCTCGAACAGGCGGGCACCGGCGTCGAAGAGGTGATGCTCGCCGAACAGAACCGCCTTTCGTCCGGCAACGTGACGATGGGCAACATCATCAAGAGCCTGCGCGAAATCGACGATACGGAATGGAGCGTCTGGTTCGAAGACGTCTCGCAGATCGACAAGATCTTCCGCGAGCGCACCGACTATCAGGCGCTCGATTTCGGCTCGCGTAACGCCTATCGCAACCGTATCGAGCAGATTGCCCGCCGCTCCCGCAAGAGCGAGGCCGAGGTGGCGGAAGCTGCCATCCAGCTCGCCGAAAAGGCGTCGGCAGAAGAAAATGCCGACCCGCGCGAGACCAATGTCGGCGCTTTCGTCGTCGGCCGCCGCCGCCGGGAGCTGGAAGCGGCAGTCGGTTACAACCTGCTGTTCGTCCAGAAATTTGTCCGCCTTGTCCGCCGCCTCAGCTGGTTTGCGATCGCCGGCCCGGTCATCCTGATTACCGTTCTCGCCATGGCGATTGCCGGCTGGTTCCTGGTGCAGGCGGATATTCCGCTGCCGGTCGTCTTCTGCTTCCTGCTGATGTTTGCACTGCCGGCTTCCGAAGGCGCGACCGGCCTGTTCAATACGCTGGTGACCTATGTGGTGAGGCCAGCCCGGCTGGTCGGCTACGAATTCAAGGAAGGCATTCCGGAAACGGCAAGAACGCTGGTTGCCGTACCCTGCCTGATCACCGACCGCGACACCGTGGACGAACTCGTCCGCAACCTCGAAGTCCATTATCTCGCCAATCCCCACGGCGAAATCTACTTCTCGCTGCTCAGCGACTGGCGCGACAGCAAGTTCGAAGAGACCGATACGGACCTCGAAATCCTCGATTATGCGAAGCGCGAGATCGCAGCGCTCAACGCCAAGTATGGAGAGGACGGCAAGGCGCGCTTCTATCTGCTGCATCGCCGCCGTCTGTTCAATCCGGCCGAAGGCGCATGGATGGGCTGGGAGCGCAAGCGCGGCAAGCTGCATGAGCTCAACATGCTGCTGCGCGGTGATCGCGACACCAGTTATCTTCCGGGTGCCAACATCGTCCCGGAAAATGTCCAGTATGTGATGACGCTCGATGCCGATACGCGCCTGATGCGCGATGCGGTGACCAAGCTCGTCGGCAAGATGCACCACCCGATCAACCAGCCGGTGCTCGATCCGAAAACCAATCGCGTCATCCATGGCTATGGTCTGATGCAGCCGCGCGTGACGCCGTCGCTGACGACTGGCAAGGAAGCCTCGGTCTTCCAGCGCGTCTTCTCCGTCGGCCGCGGTCTCGACCCGTACGTCTTCACCGTCTCCGACGTCTACCAGGACCTCACCGGTGAAGGCAGCTTCACCGGCAAGGGCCTCTATCACGTTGATGCCTTCGAGGCTTCGCTCAAGGGCCGGATCGACGAGAACTCAGTCCTCTCGCATGACCTTCTCGAAGGTTCGTTCGCACGCTGCGCTCTCGTGACCGACGTGGAACTGGTCGAAGATTTTCCGGTCCGCTACGAGGTCGAGGTTTCGCGTCAGCATCGTTGGGCGCGCGGCGACTGGCAGCTCTTGCCTTACATCCTTGATCCGAAGCGGGGCGTGACTGCGCTTGGCCGCTGGAAGATGATCGACAACCTACGCCGGTCGCTGACCCCGATCGCGTGGTTCTTCGCTTCCGTGCTCGGCTGGTACTTCATGGATCCGCTCGGCGCACTGATCTGGCAGATCCTGCTGATCTTCTCGCTGTTCGTTGCTCCGACCCTCAGCCTGGTCACCGGCCTGCTGCCGAGTTCCACCGATATCGTTCCCGGCGCGCATTTCTATTCCGTCTGGTCGGACATGCGCTCGGCCAATGCGCAGGTCGCCCTCCGCGTCGTCTTCATCGCGGATTCCGCCTGCATCATGACCGATGCGATCGCCCGGTCTCTCTACCGCCTGTTCTTCAGCCGCAAGCTGATGCTGGAATGGCGCACCGCCGCCTCGATCCAGTCGAGCGCGCAAGGGAGCCCGCAGGATTATTACAAGACGATGTGGCATGCGCCGGCAATCGCCGTGCTCAGCATCATCCTGTCGGCCATGCCAGGCGACAACGCATTCCTGGTCGGCATCCCGTTCGCCGTGCTGTGGATCTTCTCGCCGCTCGTCGCCTGGTATGTCAGCCAGTCGGCCGAGACCGAAGACCGGTTGTTCGTGCCGGAACCCGTGTCCGTCGAACTGCGCAAGATCGCCCGCCGCACCTGGCGGTATTTCGAGACCTTCGTGACGGCGGAGCAGAACTACCTGCCGCCGGACAATTTCCAGGAGAAGCCGAACCCGGTCATCGCCAAGCGCACGTCGCCTACCAATATCGGCGTCTACCTGCTGTCGACGATCTCGGCGCGGCATTTCGGCTGGATCAGCTTCACCGACACGATCGAGCGCATCGAGCAGACGATTTCGGCGGTTGAAAGAGCCGACAAGTTCCGCGGCCACATGTACAACTGGTATCATACCGACACGCTGCAGCCGCTGATGCCGCGCTACGTCTCGTCGGTCGACAGCGGCAACTTCGCCGGCCATCTGATCGCCATCTCGTCGGCTTTGCGCATCTGGGCCGAGGCTCCTTCCGCGCACCTTCAGGGCAATCTCGACGGCATCGGCGACGTTTCCGGCATTCTGGCCGAGACGCTGAAAGCTCTGCCGGATGACCGCAAGACGGTGCGCCCGCTGCGTCGCCGTCTGGAAGAACGTATCGTCGGCTTCGGCAATGCGCTTGCCGCGGTCAAGCGCGAGCATGAATTCGCGTCGATCCGGATCATCAACCTTGCCGTGCTTGCCCGCGACATCCAGAAGCTCGCCGTCAACCTCGATCAGGAAGTCCGTTCGGCGCAGAGCGACGAAGTTACCCGCTGGTCCGCGTCTCTCGTCGCCGCCTGCGAGGCGCATATCGCCGATAGCGTCTTCGACAATGCCAATATCGAATCGCTGCGGGAGCGGCTCGGCGTGTTGCGCGACCGAACCCGCCGCCTCGCCTTCGCGATGGATTTCAGTTTCCTGTTCCGCAAGGAGCGCCGCCTTCTGTCGATCGGCTATCGTGTCGAAACCAACGAGATCGACGAAGCCTGCTATGACCTTCTCGCATCCGAAGCGCGTCTGACCAGCCTGTTCGGGATCGCCAAGGGCGACCTGCCGACCGAGCACTGGTACAAGCTCGGCCGCCAGGTGGTGCCGATCGGTGCGCGAGGCGCCCTGGTCTCCTGGTCCGGCTCGATGTTCGAATACCTCATGCCGCCGCTCGTCATGCAGGAGCGCCAGGGAGGCATCCTCAACCAGACCAACAATCTGATCGTCAAGGAACAGATGAACCACGGCCGCCGCCTCGGCACGCCATGGGGCATCTCGGAAGCGGCATTCAACGCTCTCGACCATCAGATGTATTATCAATATTCGAACTTCGGGGTGCCGACGCTCGGCCTCAAGCGCGGTCTCGGACAAAACGCCGTCATCGCCCCCTATGCGTCGATCCTGGCCAGCCAGTACGACCCGATCGCTGCCTCGGAAAACCTCACCGAACTGCGCTCGCTCGGAGCGCTCGGGGTATTCGGCTTCTACGATGCGGTGGACTTCACGCCGACCCGCGTGCCGGAAGGCAAGCGCTACGCGGTAGTGTTCAACTATTATGCCCACCACCACGGCATGTCGATCGCCGCGATCGCCAACGTCGTGATGAACGGCCTGCTGCGCGAACTCTTCCATTCCGACCCGACCATCGAGGCCGCCGAACTGCTGCTGCAGGAAAAGGCGCCCCGCGACATTCCGGTGATGAGCGCCAAGCACGAAGAAACCCCCGGCAAGGGCCAGGGCGAGCTGTTGCGTTCGGAAATCCGCACCATCACCAACCCGGCCACCAAGGACCGGGAACTGGCGCTGCTCTCCAACGGTCACTACTCGGTCATGCTGACCGCGACCGGCTCGGGATATTCCCGCTGGAACGGACTGTCTGTCGCCCGCTGGAAACCCGACCCGACCGAAGATCGCTGGGGCCAGTTCCTGTTCCTGCGCGACACAACGAACGGCGAATGGTGGTCTGCCACCGCCGAGCCGCGCCGTATCGAAGGCGAAAAGACCAGGGCGATCTTCTCCGACGAACGGGCTGAATTCCACAAGACGGTCGGCGACCTCACGAGCACGGTCGAGTGCATCGTCGCCAGCGAACACGATGCCGAAGGCCGCCGCCTGACGCTGCTCAACATGGGTACCGAGGATCGCTTCATCGAAGTGACGTCCTATATGGAACCCGTGCTGACCACCGAGGACGACGACAACGCCCACCCGGTCTTCCAGCGGATGTTCGTCCACACGGAAATCGGCCGCCGCGGCGACGTCATCCGTGCTTGGCGCAACAAGCGCGCGCCGAACGAGCCGGACATGGTGATCGCCCATCTGGCCGCCGACAATGCCGGTTCGGCTCGCCCGACCGAATTCGAGACCGACCGCCGCAAGTTCCTCGGCCGCGGCCGCACGCTTTCGGAAGCTGCAGCCTTCGATCCCGGCGCGACGCTGTCGGGTACCGACGGCTTCACGCTCGATCCCATCCTGTCGCTGCGCCGGGTCGTGCGGGTGCCGGCCGGCAAGAAGGTGAGCGTCATCTTCTGGACGATCGCAGCGCCCAAGCGCGAAGAGCTCGACCAGGCGATCGAACGTTATCGCCATCCGGACGCCTTCCAGACCGAGCTCACGCAGGCCTGGACACGCACGCAGGTGCAGATGCGCCATCTCGGCGTCTCTTCGCAGGATGCGGCGGCGTTCCAGCACCTGGCGCGTTATCTCATCTATCCGGACATGCAGCTTCGCGCCGACCAGGCGACCATACACGCGGGCATGCAGCCGCAATCGTCGCTCTGGCCGTCGTCGGTTTCCGGCGACTTCCCGATCTTCACGCTGCGTATCAACGATGACAACGACATGCCGGTCGCCAAGGAGGCGATGAGCGCCCAGGAATATCTGCGCTCGCGCGGCGTCGTCACCGACCTCGTGATCTTCAACGAGCGGGCGGCCTCCTACGCGCAGGAAATGCAGCAGGCACTGGAACATCTCTCCGAGAGTTCCCGCCGCCTCAGCCAGCAGGAGGGCCAGCGCCAGCACGTCTTCTCGCTGCGCCGCGACATCATGGACGACGAGGGTTCGGAAGGCCTGATCGCCGCATCCCGCGTGGTTCTGCATGCCCGCAACGGCAAGATCAGCGACCAGCTCAACCGCACGGCGACGATCTTCGCGCCGCCGAAGGACCAGCAGATCGAGATCGACCGTCGTCCGCTGCTGAACGGTGAGATCTTCCAGCCTCCGGCTCCGATCGAGGCGCCGGCGGATCTCGACTTCTGGAACGGTTTCGGCGGTTTCACCAAGGACGGCAGCGAATATGTGGTGCGCCTGCACGGCGGCCAGTCGACGCCGCAGCCGTGGATCAACATCATCTCCAACGACAAGTTCGGCTTCCACATTTCGGCGGAAGGTTCAGGCTTCACCTGGGCCAAGAACTCCCGCGACTATCAGCTGACGGCCTGGACCAACGACATGGTCATCAACCGCCCCGGCGAGGCGTTCTACGTCGCCGACCGGGATAACGGCGCTGTCATGACGCCGTTCGCGGTCCTGTCGCGCAAGCCGGAGGTCAAGTTTGAAACCCGGCACGGCCTTGGTTACTCGGTCTTTTCGAGCGAAGAAGACGGCCTGAAGATCAGGCTGACCCAGACGGTCGACCGGACACGGGCGGCAAAGCTTTCGTCCATCCTCGTCCATAACGGCAGCTCGGAAACCCGCAGGCTGCGCGTCTACGGGTATGTGGAATGGCTGCTCGGCGCCAATCCGGCCCGGTCCATCCCGTTCATCCTCTCCAGCCGCGACGAGGAAACGGGCGCGCTTTTCGCCACCAATTCCTACAGCATCGACTACCGCCGCATTGCCTTCATGGGCATGAAGGAGACGCCGGTCGGCTTCACGGCGAGCCGCCGCGAATTCATCGGCCGCTTCGGTTCGGTCCAGATGCCGGCGGCGGTGATGTCCGCTTCGGCGCTCAGCAACGCTCTCGATCTCGATGGCGACCCCTGCGCGGCGCTCGCCTATGACATCGAGCTTGCCCCGGGCGAAGAGAAGACGGTCACCTTCTATCTCGGCGATGCCGATACCAAGGAAGAGGCCCAGGCGCTGGTCGCCCAGCTGCGCGGCGAGGAGTTCGCTCCGATCCTTGCGGCGAACCGTGACTTCTGGACCGGCTTCACCGGCCGCCTGAAGGTCTCGACGCCGGACAAGTCGCTCGACAACATGGTCAACCACTGGCTGCCCTACCAGGCGCTCGGCTGCCGCATCATGGCCCGCACCGCCTTCTACCAGGCGTCCGGTGCCTTCGGTTTCCGTGATCAGCTGCAGGACACCCTGGCTTTCCTGGTGCACGAGCCGTCGCTCGCCCGCCGCCAGATCGTCAATGCGGCCTCGCGGCAGTTCAAGGAAGGCGACGTGCTGCATTGGTGGCTGCCCGGCTCCGGTGCCGGTGTCCGGACGATGATCTCCGACGACGTTGTCTGGCTCGCCTACGGTATCCACCAGTATGTCTCGGTGACCGGCGATGCATCGCTGCTCGACGAGGAACTGGCGTTCATCGACGGTCCGGTGCTCGAAAAGAACAAGCACGACTCCTTCTTCCAGCCGACGGTGTCGACCGAGACCGCAACTGTCTACGAGCATGCGGCAAGGGCGCTGGACCTGGCGATCACGCGAACCGGCGATAAGGGCCTGCCGCTCATCCTCGGTGGCGACTGGAACGACGGCATGAACCGCGTCGGCATCGGCGGCCGCGGCATGAGCGTTTGGCTCGGCTGGTTCCTGGCCGCGGCACTGCGCAATTTCCTGCCCTATGCGGAGGCCCGCAAGGACAAGAAGCGCGTCCAGCGCTGGACCGACCATATCGAAACGCTGAAGCAGGCGCTCGAAAAGGCCGGCTGGGACGGCACCTACTATCGCCGCGGTTATTTCGACGATGGTTCTGCGCTCGGCTCGAGCACCAGCGACGAATGCCGCATCGACTCGCTTGCCCAGTCCTGGAGTGTGCTCTCGGGCGAAGGCGATCCGGAGCGTGCCGCCCAGGCGATGGATGCGGTGCTCGAAAAACTGGTCGACAGCCAAGCCGGCATCATCCGCCTCTTCACGCCGCCGTTCCAGGATACCCGCAAGGACCCGGGCTATATCAAGGCTTATCCGCCGGGTGTTCGTGAAAACGGCGGCCAGTATACCCATGCGGCAATCTGGGTCGTGCTGGCGCTGGCGGCGCTGAAGCGGGGCGACGACGCCTGGAAGTGCTTCCGGATGCTGAACCCGATCAACCACGCGCTCGACCAGGACGCGGCCGAGACCTATCGCGTCGAACCCTATGTGGTCGCGGCCGATGTCTATGGCCACGGTTCCCATACCGGCCGCGGCGGCTGGACCTGGTATACGGGTTCTGCGGGCTGGCTCTATCGTGCGGCCACCGAGGGCATCCTCGGCATCCGCCGCCAGGGCGACCGGCTGTTCGTCAACCCGACACTGCCGACCGACTGGAATGGCTTTACCGCCGAACTGACCATCGACGACACGGTACACAAGATCACCGTCGAAGGCGACAAGGTCATGATCGACGGTCAGGTGGTCAATGGGACGGAAGGTTTCCTCCTCGACGGAGCCGCTGCGAAGCGACTGCCGGAACCGGCCGAAAGCTGAGACCTCCGATCATCGGAAACCGACAAAAGAAAACCCGCCGCCATGCGAATGGCGGCGGGTTTTTCGTTGGGCTTCGGGATCGACCGGTCAGGCGGGCTGCGCCTCCGACGGGGTGTGATCCTTCGCTTCGTCGTCGGTCAGGATGCCGCTTGCCTTCAGTAGCGAGGCGAAACGTCCGCCGCTCTCGCTGAGTTCGTCATAGCTGCCCATCTCGGCAACGCGGCCGTTCTCGAGGAAGATCACCTTGTTCGCATCGCGAACGGTCGAAAGCCGGTGGGCGATGATGAAGGTGGTGCGGTTCTCGCGAAGGCGGTCGATGGCTGTCTTGACGCGAGCCTCGGTCTCGACGTCCAAGGCGCTGGTCGCTTCGTCGAGGACGAGGATCGGTGCATTCTTGAGGATGGCGCGGGCAATGGCGATGCGCTGGCGCTCGCCGCCGGACAAGCGGTTGCCGCGCTCTCCGACAGGCGTCTCATAGCCGTTTAACCGGGTTTCGATGAACTCGGCGGCGGCGGCTGCTTCCGCCGCCTTGGCGATTTCCTCTTCGCTCGCCCCTTCGCGGCCGAGGCGGATGTTTTCGCTGATCGACCGGTTCAGGAGACCGGCGTCCTGGAAGACGGTGGCGATGGAATGGCGCAGCGATTTCCGCGTCACCTTGCCGATATCGACGCCATCGATGAGAATCTTGCCTTCCTGGGGATCGTAGACACGCTGCAGGAGGTTGATGAGCGTCGTCTTGCCGGCGCCGGTCGGGCCGACGATGGCAACCGTCTCCCCGGCCCTTGCGGTGAAGGAAACGTTGTGGACGCCTTGGGTCGTATTGGCGAAGCCGAAGGAGACATCGCGGAATTCCACCTCGCCGCGAACCTCGCCGAGATCGGCGGCATCGGCCGGCTCGGCACGCTCTTCGACGGAATCCTCAAGCGCGAAGAAATCTTCGAGCTTGGAGCGCGCTTCGAAGATCTGGGTGGCGAACTGGCGCAGCAGATCGAGACGGCCGATCAGCAGGTTGGCGAAGCCGATGAAAGCCACGACATCGCCGACCCGGATTTCACCCCGCTGGACCAGAAGCGTACCGATGACCAGGATAACGCCCATGGATACCGTCGAGGCAGTACGGTTGAGCGCGCCCGCCAAGGCCCACCAGTCGAGCACCGGATATTGGGCGGCAAGCAGGTCCTTGGTATAGTCCTTGAGCGCCAGGGTCTCGGCTTCGATGCGATTGTAGCTGTGCAGCACCGATACGTTGCTGATCGCGTCGCTCACATGGGAGAAGACCGTGTGGTAATGGTTCTCGACCGAGGCCTGGCCCTCCTTGGTGCGGTTCATCACCGTGACGCCGATGATCCAGTAGAGGATGCTCAGCACCAAAAGGACGAGGCTGAGTCGCCAATCCATGGAGATTGCGGTCGGGATCAGCAGCACCAGCGCCACCGCGGTGGCGAGGTGGGTGCGCATGAATTCGAGCCACAGGCCGAACAGGCTCTCTGCGGCACGCAGCAGGGTATGCAGCGCATTGGAGGTGCCGCGGGTATGGTGCCAGGCCAGCGGCATGGAGATGATGCGTCCGAAAGCCTCGGTCAGCAGCGACGCGCGTCGACCATGGGCGAGCCTGTCGGCCTCGCGGGAGACAAGCACGTAGGCGACGGTATTGAAGACGCCGAAGCCGGCCCATAAAATCAAGACCGGAGTAACAGTACCGCCGGACGAAATGGCGTCGATGATGCGGCCGAACAGGATCGGTTCGGCAATGGTGATGACGGCCAGCACGATATTGGCGACGACGACGGCACCGACGCGCCATTTGTTCTTGGCCAGATATCTGAGGGCTCGTGCGTAAACCTGGAACAGCGTCAACTGGCGCAACCTTTTTCATGTGGAGCCGCCATGGCAGCGGCATCGGTAATCTAATGATCGTAAACGGCAATTCCGCGACGGATGCCGGAGATAATACCCTTCTGCCAGAAATGTTTCATGGAGAGCAAGACTTCCCGTATTCGGTGTCTCGAACCGGTCCACAGCTTCTCACACAACGCCGTCAAGGGCTAGATTTCGCGGTATACCTTCAACGAATGATAACTATGCTAATCGATTGTGAATAAGGGAAGTCACTGAAATTTAATACAAAGAAAAGAAGCGCCCGGAAAGAGCGCGGCGGGAGCAAGTCGTGAACATTCAGCTGGTCGTGCAACTCTTGGTACTCGTCGGGGAAGTCAAGACCGAGGCGGAGCTGACGGCTCAGCTCGAATCTCTGCTGAAAGCCTATGGTTTCGAATATTATGGATTGGTTATCCGACCACGCTCTCACCAGGGGCCGGCAGGCTTGGCCCTCGCCGAGCGCTGGCCGGAAGGCTGGCAGGAAATCTACGAGAGCCGCAAATACGTGCTGGTCGATCCGACCATCCGAATGCTCAGCATCGCGCAAAAACACTTCCGCTGGCGGGACGCGGTCCTCAGGCTCCGGAACGATCCGCATCGGCAGCGCATGCAGCGGATGATGCAGGAAGGGATGCGTTACGGTCTCCAGGACGGCTACATGTTTCCGGTCCATGGCCGCAACGGGTTACTCGGCAACATGACCATCGGCGGACGGCCCGTGGATCTTTCGCCCGCTGAAACGGCGCTGTTCGATGCCGCTGCCAAGAGGACGTTCTGGCGCTTTCTGGAGCTGCGCGGCCAGGCAGAAGAACTGGAAGCTGTCGCAAAAGTCGACACCCAGCTTACCCGCCGCGAGATGGAAGTCATCGTGCTACTGGCCGAGGGCCTGACATCCAACGAGATTGCAAAGTCGCTCGAGATCTCCAGCCATACGGTCGACTGGTATATCAACGGGCTTCAGGAGAAGCTGCGCGCCAAGAACCGCCAGCATGTCGTCGCTTCGGCATTCCGCCTCGGTCTCGTCACCTAGAAACCAGCCCCCTATTCGTCCGTCATAAATTTGTCGTCTGGCCTCCCCGACAAATTGCGCTTGCTTGATTAAGACGATACTGATTTCTTTGCAGTGCAGCATTTTTCTCGATGGCGCGTGGGGAGATCCGTCTTGTCGATTTCGAAGATACTGGTTGCCAATCGCTCGGAGATCGCCATCCGCGTCTTCCGTGCCGCCAATGAGCTTGGCATCAAGACCGTTGCGATCTGGGCGGAGGAGGACAAGCTCTCGCTGCATCGGTTCAAGGCCGACGAGAGCTATCAGGTCGGTCGCGGCCCGCATCTTTCCAAGGATATGGGGCCGATCGAGAGCTATCTGTCCATTCCGGAAGTGATCCGCGTTGCCAAGCTTTCCGGCGCCGATGCCATCCATCCGGGGTACGGCCTTTTGTCGGAAAGCCCGGAATTCGTCGAGGCCTGCAATGAGGCAGGCATCATCTTCATCGGCCCGCGGCCGGATACGATGCGTCAGCTCGGCAACAAGGTTGCGGCCCGCAATCTGGCCATCTCGGTCGGCGTGCCGGTCGTGCCGGCGACGGAGCCGCTGCCGGACGATATGGCGGTCGTTGCGAAGATGGCCGAGGAAATCGGTTATCCGGTGATGCTGAAGGCGTCCTGGGGCGGCGGTGGGCGCGGCATGCGCGCCATCCGCGATCCGAAGGACCTCGCCAAGGAAGTCGTGGAAGCCAAGCGCGAGGCGATGGCCGCCTTCGGCAAGGACGAGGTCTATCTCGAAAAGCTTGTCGAGCGTGCCCGCCACGTGGAGAGCCAGGTGCTTGGCGATACGCACGGCAACGTTGTGCACCTCTTTGAGCGCGACTGTTCGATCCAGCGCCGCAACCAGAAGGTCGTCGAACGCGCGCCCGCACCCTATCTTTCGGAAGAGCAGCGGGCGGAGCTTGCCGCCTATTCGCTGAAGATCGCTGCGGCGACCAATTATGTCGGTGCCGGCACGGTCGAGTACCTGATGGATGCCGATACCGGCAAATTCTACTTCATCGAGGTGAACCCGCGCATTCAGGTCGAGCATACGGTGACCGAAGTCGTCACCGGCATCGATATCGTCAAGGCGCAGATCCATATTCTAGAAGGTTTTGCGATCGGCACGCCCGAATCCGGTGTGCCGGCCCAGGAAAACATCCGGCTGCACGGCCACGCGCTGCAATGCCGGATCACCACCGAGGATCCGGAACACAATTTCATCCCGGATTACGGCCGTATCACCGCCTACCGTTCGGCCGCCGGTTTCGGCATCCGTCTCGACGGCGGCACGGCCTATTCGGGCGCGGTGATCACCCGCTATTACGATCCGCTGCTGGTCAAGGTGACGGCGGCCGGCTCGACGCCGGCCGAAGCGATCAGCCGGATGGACCGCGCTCTGCGCGAGTTCCGCATCCGCGGCGTCGCGACTAACCTCACTTTCCTCGAAGCGATCATCGGCCACCCGAAATTCCGCGACAACACCTACACGACGCGGTTCATCGACACGACGCCGGAACTGTTCGAGCAGGTGAAGCGGCAAGACCGTGCCACCAAGCTGCTCACCTATCTCGCCGACGTCACCGTCAACGGCCATCCGGAAACCAAAGGCCGGCCGGTGCCATCCGAACATAGTGCCAAACCGGTGCTGCCCTATATCAACGGCCCGGTCCCGGACGGAACCAAGCAGCTCCTCGACACGCTCGGCCCGAAAAAGTTCGGCGAATGGATGCGCAACGAAAAGCGCGTGCTGATGACCGACACGACGATGCGCGATGGTCATCAGTCGCTGCTGGCCACCCGCATGCGCACCTATGACATCGCGCGTGTCGCCGGCGTCTATGCGCGGGCGCTGCCGAACCTGTTCTCGCTGGAATGCTGGGGCGGCGCGACCTTCGACGTTTCCATGCGGTTCCTCACCGAAGACCCGTGGGAACGCCTGGCGATGATCCGCGAGGGTGCGCCGAACCTGCTGTTGCAGATGCTTTTGCGCGGCGCCAACGGCGTCGGCTACAAGAACTATCCCGACAACGTCGTCAAATTTTTCGTTGCCCAGGCCGCCAAGGGCGGCATCGACCTCTTCCGTGTCTTCGACTGCCTCAACTGGGTCGAGAACATGCGCGTCTCGATGGATGCGATCAACGAAGAGAACAGGCTCTGCGAGGCGGCGATCTGCTATACGGGCGATCTCCTGAACTCCGCGCGCCCGAAATACGACCTCAAATATTACGTCTCCCTGGCCGAAGAGCTGGAGAAGGCGGGCGCGCATATCATCGCGCTGAAGGACATGGCCGGCCTGTTGAAGCCGGCTGCCGCACGGGTGCTGTTCAAGGCGCTGCGCGAGGCGACTTCGTTGCCGATCCATTTCCACACCCATGACACGTCCGGCATCTCGGCTGCGACCGTGCTTGCCGCGGTGGACGCGGGCGTCGACGCGGTCGATGCGGCGATGGATGCAGTATCCGGCAATACGTCCCAGCCCTGCCTCGGCTCGATCGTCGAAGCGCTGTCCGGCTCCGAGCGCGATCCGGGCCTCGATCCGGAATGGATCCGCCGCATCTCCTTCTATTGGGAAGCGGTGCGCGGTCAGTATGCGGCCTTCGAAAGCGACCTCAAGGGGCCGGCCTCGGAAGTCTATCTGCACGAGATGCCCGGCGGCCAGTTCACCAACCTCAAGGAACAGGCCCGCTCGCTCGGGCTTGAAACCCGCTGGCACAAGGTCGCCCAGACCTATGCGGACGTGAACCAGATGTTCGGCGACATCGTCAAGGTGACGCCGTCGTCCAAGGTGGTCGGCGACATGGCGCTGATGATGGTCTCCCAGGACCTCACCGTCGCCGACGTCGAAAACCCGGCGAAGGACATCGCGTTTCCGGATTCGGTCGTGTCGATGCTGAAGGGCGATCTCGGCCAGCCTCCCGGCGGTTGGCCGCAGGCACTGCAGAAAAAGGCGCTGAAGGGCGAGGCGCCCTATACGGCGGTGCCCGGCTCGCTTCTAGCCCCGGCGGATCTCGCTGCGGAGCGCAAGGTCATCGAGGACAAGCTGGAGCGCAAGATCGACGACTTCGAGTTCGCCTCCTACCTGATGTATCCGAAGGTGTTCACCGACTTCGCGCTGGCTTCGGACACTTACGGCCCGGTCTCGGTACTGCCGACGCATGCCTATTTCTACGGGCTGAAGGATGGCGAGGAACTGTTCGCCGATATCGAGCGGGGCAAGACGCTGGTTGTCGTCAACCAGGCGATGAGCGGCACGGATGCCCAAGGCATGGTTACCGTATTCTTCGAACTCAACGGCCAGCCGCGCCGCATCAAGGTGCCGGACCGGGCGCATGGGGCTTCCGGCAGTGCGGTGCGCCGCAAGGCGGATATCGGCAATGCCGCTCATCTCGGCGCGCCGATGCCGGGCGTCATCTCCCGCGTCTTTGCGACAACCGGCCAAACCGTGAAAGCCGGCGACGTGCTGCTGTCGATCGAGGCGATGAAGATGGAAACCGCGTTGCATGCCGAAAAGGACGGAACCATCGCCGAAGTCCTCGTCAAGGCCGGCGACCAGATCGACGCCAAGGATTTGCTGATCGTTTATGGCGCCAGCTAAGGGGAGGGGCGTTCAGCGGCCTTACCTCAAGGCCCGGCGTTCCCCACCGAGCCCTTCGCCGAAAATGATCGTCAGGCCGGCGCAATCGTTCAGGATTGCGCCGGTGCCCGCGTTGGCCCGCGGCGAATGACATGGCCGCGAACATTTTTCCGCGTTGCAGGTTTCGCCTCGATACAATTTGTGAGAGGGAGGGTTTCTTCGCGACGTTGCAAATTCAATCGATTTAAATATGTTCGCGACGATCGAAAGGAACCTATCCATGGACAGTCGCGCACCTTCAAACGCTTCCTCCAGCTCCCGCGCTTTCTTCACCCGCGAAAGGGCGGGCGTATCGCTGCTCTTCTTGATGAACGGTTTCATGATCGGTGCCTGGGCGCCAAAAATCCCGGAATTTGCGAGCCGCCTGAGCTTGAGCGAAAGCTCGCTCGGATTGATGATCCTGACGTTCGGTCTCGGATCGCTGCTGCTGATGCCGCTTGCCGGCAGCCAGATCGCCCGCTTCGGGTCGAGCCAGGTTTCCAAATATACCTCGGTATTGCTGACGCCGACATTGCTCCTTCTCACCTGGGTCGGCAGCATATGGTCAGGCGCCGTGGCAATCTTCCTGTTCGGCGGCCTGATTGGCGCGATGGACGTGGCGATGAATGCCAATGCTGTCTCGGTTGAGAAGAGCATGCGCCGGGCGATCATGTCGTCCTGCCATGCCTTCTGGAGCCTGGGCGGGTTGATCGGCTCGTCGACGGGCGGTTTCCTGATCGAACATATCGGTGTTTCCGCGCATGCCATCCTGGTCACGGTGCTGGCCGCGGTGATGATCGTTGCTGCCTGGCCGACCGTTTTGCATGATGCGCCGCATCCGGACGAAGCCAAGCACGGTGGAAGCCGCCTGCCGCTTTCGCCGTTGCCCTGGCTGATCGGCATCATGGCGCTGTTCTGCATGATCCCGGAAGGCGCGATCCTCGATTGGGGTGCGCTTTACCTTCGCAACGAGTTGGCGGCTTCCGTCACGCTCTCCGGCTTCGCGTTCGCTGCATTCTCACTCACCATGGCGGCGATGCGTTTTGCTGGCGACCTGATCCGCGACCGTTTTGGAGCGGTGATGACGCTGCGCGTCTGCGCCGTCATCTCGATCTTCGGCCTCTTGCTGATCGGCTTTGCCCAGAATGCGCCGATGGCGATTGCCGGCTTTGCGCTGACGGGCATCGGCATTTCCAATATCGTGCCGATCGCCTTTTCGGCAGCTGGCAACCTGCCGGGCATGGCGGCCGGCGTCGGCCTCTCGGTGGTCACGACCATGGGCTATTCCGGCATCCTGGTCGCTCCATCGGCGATCGGCTTCATCGCCGAACATACCGGGCTGGCGGCGATCTTTGCCGGGCTTTCGGCGCTCATCATCGTGGTGCTGGTCCTCTCGCCGTTGGCCAGACATGCCGACACGGCGCATCATTAGGTGCGTCAGCCTGCCGGGCTGGAACGGGAAAGGCCTGTGCTATAAAGTGAGTGTCGCGGCGGTTGACAAGCCGCGAGCCATACGCCACCTGAAAGGCGCTTCATTCCCAAGGCGACGAGACTTCCGATGACCGCACCCATCGATTACGATCCGAAACCGCGCCGCGCCACGGTCGCTGTCGATGTCGGCGGCGTCATCGTCGGCGGAGGGGCGCCCGTCGTCGTGCAGTCGATGACCAATACGGACACTGCCGATATCGACGGAACGGTCGCCCAGGTCGCGGCGCTTTACAAGGCGGGCTCCGAGCTGGTGCGCATCACCGTCGATCGCGACGAGAGTGCCGCCGCGGTGCCAAAAATCCGCGAGCGGCTGCTGCGTCTCGGCATGGACGTGCCGCTGATCGGCGATTTCCATTATATCGGCCATAAGCTGCTCGCCGACCATCCGGCCTGCGCCGAGGCGCTCGCCAAATACCGCATCAACCCGGGCAATGTCGGTTTCAAGGACAAGAAGGACAAGCAGTTCGCCGACATCATCGAGATGGCGATCCGCTACGACAAGCCTGTGCGCATCGGCGTCAATTGGGGTTCGCTCGACCAGGATCTGCTGACCACGCTGATGGATCGTAACGCCGCGGACGGTTCGCCGCTGTCGGCCCGTCAGGTCATGCATGAGGCGATCGTCCAGTCGGCGCTGATTTCGGCCGAGCTTGCCGAGCAGATCGGTCTGCCGCGCAACCGCATCATCCTGTCGGCCAAGGTCAGCCAGGTTCAGGACCTGATCGCCGTCTATTCCATGCTCACAGAGCGTTCCAACCACGCGCTGCATCTCGGCCTCACTGAAGCCGGCATGGGCTCCAAGGGCATCGTCGCCTCGTCGGCTGCCATGGGTTATGTGCTCCAGCACGGGATCGGCGACACGATCCGCGTTTCGCTGACGCCGGAGCCGAACGGCGACCGTACCCGCGAAGTGCAGGTGGCGCAGGAACTGTTGCAGGTCATGGGTTTTCGCCAGTTCGTTCCCGTCGTCGCGGCCTGTCCGGGCTGCGGGCGTACGACTTCGACGGTGTTCCAGGAGCTTGCCCAGAACATCCAGAACGACCTGCGCAAGAACATGCCGGTCTGGCGCGAGAAATATCCGGGCGTCGAAGCCCTCAACGTCGCGGTCATGGGCTGCATCGTCAACGGTCCGGGCGAAAGCAAACACGCGGATATCGGCATCTCATTGCCGGGCACCGGGGAAACGCCGGCAGCACCTGTCTTCATCGACGGCAAGAAGGCGATGACGTTGCGTGGGGTCAACATCGCCGCCGATTTCGAGAAGCTCGTCATCGACTATATCGAGCAGCGCTTCGGTCAGCGGACGGCTGCCGAGTAATCCCATGAGCCAATATTGGTCGCCGATCGTCAGCACGCTGAAACCCTATGTCGCGGGCGAGCAGCCGCGCATCCAGAACCTCGTCAAGCTCAACACCAACGAAAACCCCTACGGGCCGTCTCCAAAGGCGGTCTCCGCGATACAGGCGGCGGCGGATGATGCCCTGCGGCTTTATCCCGATCCGTCGGCGACCGCATTGCGCGAAGCGATCGCTGTACGTTTCGGCGTGCAGGCGGATCAGGTTTTCGTCGGCAACGGTTCGGACGAGGTGCTGGCGCACACGTTCCAGGCGCTGCTGAAGCACGACGAGCCGCTGCTTTATCCAGATATCACTTACAGCTTCTATCCGACCTATAGCCGGCTCTACGATATCGACGTGGTCGAGATCCCGCTCGATGGGGGCTTCCGGGTCCGGCATGCCGACTACGATCGGCCCTGCGGCGCGATCATCATCCCCAACCCGAATGCACCGACCGGCATCGGCCTGGCCCTCCCGGATATCGAGGCGCTGGTGGCGGCGCATCCCGACGTACCGGTCGTGGTGGACGAGGCCTATATCGATTTCGGCGGCGAGACGGCTGCCGGCCTCATCGGACGCTATCCAAATCTCCTCGTCATCCAGACGCTGTCGAAATCCCGCTCACTGGCGGGGATGCGCGTCGGTTTCGCGCTTGGCCAGCGGCATCTGGTCGATGCCCTGGAACGGGTGAAGGACAGTTTCAATTCCTACCCGCTCGACCGGCTGGCCCAGGTTGCCGCGACGGCTGCGATCGAGGATGCCGAATGGTTCGAGACCTGCCGGCAGAAGATCATCGCGACGCGCGACCGCGTCAGCGGCGAATTGCAGGCGATGGGTTTCGATGTGCTGCCGTCGCAGGCGAATTTCGTCTACGCCAAACATCCGGCACTCGCGGGCGCTGAAGTCTATTCAGCGCTGCGGGCCGAGGGCGTGCTGGTGCGGCACTGGAACAAGCCGCGCATAGCCGACTATCTGCGCATCTCGATCGGCACGGATGCCGAATGCGACCGGCTGCTCGACGTCCTGAAGAACCTGCCGGCCGCCGGCTGACCGTGACTATTCTCTCGCAATAGACGTTTCCTCGGCCAGGGCCTTTGCCAGCATGGCCTGGGCGGACCAGCGGACGATCCGTTCGCCCTCCTGCGGGTCGACATTGCAGATGTCGCGCAGCACGACGAGGGACTCGATACCCGTCAGCATCGACAGTCCATGAATCAGCCGGTCGAAGGCCTCCTTCGAGAGCCTGGGCCGCACCGGCTCCAGCGCTTCCGCCAGCCAGGGAAGGCGTCGGCCGCCGCGCCGCACCTGGGTATCGTTGGTGATCGAGGTGGCGAGAAAGGTGCGGAAGACGCTTTCGTTCTCCGCCACCATGCGAAAAATCTGGGCGACCATTTCGTCGAGCCGTTCTTCGACGCTGCCGCTCATGGCAAGATTGTCCGGCAGGCGAACACTGTCGGCCACCGCGTCGAGCACCGCTTCGTGCACCATTTCATCCGGGGTCGAGAAATAACGGTAGGCCGTGGCACGGGAAATGCCCGCCGCATCGGCGACTTCCGCAACTGAGGGGTGCCCTCCGGCCTCGATCAACTGCCTTGCGGTGCGCAGCAACTCGACCCGCGTCCGCTTCTTCTGGTTCACCCGTTCTGTTTTCTTCACGTCATTCACTTGACTTGGTACCTCACTCTCGTTATGAGATTTATATCTCATTAAGAGCTAAGTGTATCACAACGAAATCAAGGTACAAGACCATGAACACGGTTTCCACATCTCCCGCCGGGGGTTCTGTTGCGCCCCTGACGGTGCATTTTCTCGGCAATATCCTGACCTTTCGTGCCCGTTTCGCGGACACCAAGGAAAACTTCACCGTCATCGATGTGCTCACTGCACCGAACGCCGGTCCGCCGCCGCATACGCAGACCGATCAGGAAGCATTCCTCGTTCTTGACGGCCGATACGAGATCATCGTCGGCGATGAGGTCAAGCATTGCGGCCCCGGCGATTTCGTCCATGTCGCGCCCGGCACGATGCATTCCTTCCGCAATATCGCCGAGACGACCTCACGACTGCTGCTGATCAATTTCCCAGGCGACCTGCACGAGGAATTTTTCGTGGCCATCGGCGATCCGATGCCATCCGGCTCGACGGTATTTCCGGAGATGCTGCCGCCGGATGTTCCGAAGATCGTGGCGACCGCCGCGCGTTTCGGGATCGATATCCCCGTCCCGGCAAATGCTTGAGGACAGGACAATGACACTCCCACTGATCAACAATCTTCTCGCCTCCCGCTCTTTCGGTATTCTGGCCCGCGTGCTTCTCACATTCGTGTTCTGGTCGAGCGGTCTTGCCAAGGTTATCGACTTCGGTGGCGCGGTCGCGGAAATGGAGCGCTATGGCGTGATGCCGGCCGTTCCGATGGCGATCGCCGTCATCCTCGTCCAGCTCGGTGGCTCCGCGCTGGTGATTTCCGGCCGTTGGGTCTGGCTCGGCGCCGGCGCGCTCGGCGTGTTCACGATGATGACCATTCCGATCGCTCATGCGTTCTGGACGATGACCGGCGAAGCGGCGTTCATCGAGATGATGTTCACCTTCGAGCATGTCAGCCTGATCGGCGGATTGGTGGTGATCGCCGTCCTGCGGCGGGAGGCGCGTGTGGCAGGCGCGCCAGCACTTGCAAGCTTCTGACGGTGAGGGCATCGACATCGCGCCGGCCTCCTCGCTATTGCCGCAATTCATGGTAAATGAGGTGGCACCACTGACGACGGGGACATCGATTTACATGCTCAAGAAAATTGCAATCGTCGCACTTTGCGCGACCTATCTTTCCGCCTGCACCACGACCGACCCCTATACGGGCGAGCAGAAGGTTTCCAACACAGCCGGCGGCGCTGCCATCGGTGCCGGCCTCGGCGCGCTTGCCGGCGGCTTGACCGGCGGACGCCATGCGGGCCGCAATGCGCTCATCGGTGCCGGTATCGGTGCGCTCGCCGGTGGCGGGATCGGCGCCTACATGGACAATCAGGAGGCAGAACTGCGCGCCCAGCTGCAGGGCACTGGTGTTTCCGTGACCCGCGTCGGCGACCGCATCATTCTCAACATGCCGTCGAACATCACGTTTGCCACCGACCAGGACCAGGTGATCCCGCCCTTTTACCGGACGCTCGATGCCGTCGCGATCGTGTTGAACAAGTTCAACCGCACCTTGATCGACGTGAACGGCCATACGGACTCGACCGGCAGCCTGCAGCATAACCAGGCGCTCTCTGAACGCCGCGCCGCTTCCGTCGCGAACTATCTCGGAAGCCGTGGGGGTGTGGACCAGCGCCGCATGTCGACGATGGGCTTCGGACCGTCGCAGCCGGTTGCCTCCAACGCGACCTCGGATGGCCGCGCGCAGAACCGCCGTGTCGAAGTGGCGATCGCACCGATCACCCAGGGCTGATCAAAAAAAGGCTGATAAGGAAGGCGAGCCGTTCAGATGCGGCTCGTCAGCAGCTTCAGGCCGGCGACGCTGTAGAACACCGCCATCGTGCCTTCGACCCAGCGCCGCGCGGCCTTGTAGCCGCGCAGCGCATGGGATGTCGAAAAGACCATCGCATAGGTGGTGAAGATCAGCATGCTCGAGCTCATGCAGACGGCGATGATCAACAGGATCGCAGAGGTCGGCGCATTGTCCGGCAGGCCGAGTGAAATGATTGCCAACCAGGCAAAGATCGCCTTCGGATTGGTGACGTGGATCGCGTAACCGCGCAGCCAGAGCTGGCGCGCTGTATAATTTGTTTTCGTATTGCCGAGGGCGACCTTGGAATCCGGCAGGCGTGCGGACTTGTAAGCCTTCCAGGCCAGGTAGATCAGGTAGATCCCGCCGAGCACCTTCATGATCTCCAGCGCGATCGCATAATTGCGGAGCAGCGCCGCAAGACCAAGCGCTGCAGCCGTCGCCCAGGTCAGCGAGCCGCTGGCGATGCCGAGTGCGGTGATCAGGCCGGCGCGGCGCCCTTGAGAGATCGAGGTGCCGATGATGGCGAAATTGGCCGGGCCTGGGCTCGCGACATTGATGACATAGGCCACATAGGCCGGCCACATGTAGGGCAGATAGCTCAGGACGTCCGGCATTCTCGTTTCCTATCCCTTTTCAGTTTTCCCGGCTGGCGATGAAGCGTGCCGTCTCCTGCAGAATGGACGCTTTTTCGCCGTAGGGCGCAAGCAGTTCTATGGCTTCCTTCGTCAGAACATCGAGCCGGCCTTCCGCCCATGTTATACCGTGCAGCGCCACGAGCGTGCCCTTGCCGCGTCCCGCATCCTTGCCGGTTGCCTTGCCCATGGTTGCCGCATCCGAAGTCAGGTCGAGCAGATCGTCGGCGAGCTGGAAGGCAAGGCCGATCTTCTGGCCGAACAGCCGCAGCCTTTCGCGATGCTCCGGTTCAGAGCCTGCGATGATCGCCCCCGCCTCGCAGGCAAAGCGCAGCAGCGCACCCGTTTTCATCGCCTGCAATATGGTGATGCCGGCCTCGTCGGGGGGCGATTTTTCGGCGGCGAGATCGAGCGCCTGGCCGCCCGCCATGCCGCCCGGTCCCGCAGCGCGGGCAAGCGCCAGGACGAGTTCCGTCTTCAGTCGGTCGGCCAGCATGGTTTCCGGCGCGGCAATGATGTCGAAGGCGTAGGTCAGGAGACTGTCGCCGGCGAGGATGGCGGTCGCTTCGTCGAAGGCCTTGTGCACGGTCGGCTGGCCGCGGCGCAGGTCGTCGTCGTCCATGGCCGGCAGGTCGTCATGGATCAGCGAATAACAATGCAGGCATTCGAGCGCGACGCCGACCCGAAGCGCCGCATCCGCCGGACCGCCGAGCAGAGCCGCACTCTCGCGGACGAGGAAGGGCCGCAGTCGCTTTCCGCCGTTCAGCGACCCGTGCCGCATGGCGGCCATCAGATGCGCCGGGCGGGTCGTCTCGTCGGAAAGAGGGGTATCGGACAAGAGAGACGAAAGCAGGGCTCCCGTCTCGGCGGCGCTCTGCCGCAGGCGTATTTCGAATGCCGTCTTCGCGTCCGTCATGGCCGCTGTTTGGCATGCCGATTGTTGGCTGGCAACGGCGATTCACCAGGACACGCGAAGTTTTCGGCACCGGACTCGCCTTGGCCACGTTGAGCGGTTATGAAACTCAAAACGAGGGACGAGTGCGATATTGGACATCACACCCGAACAGCAGGTGCAGGAGGAGGAGCCCGTGAGGCCCCGCTGGCAACGGCGCCCGGTTTCCGGAACTCTGATCCGCCGGATCGTGCTGATCGCGATCGCGCTGGTGCTGCTGCCCTATCTGCTGATCTTGGTTTATGCGCTGCCGTTCACCCGTCCTGTCTCGACGCTGATGCTGTCGGAACTGGCGCTGTTTCGCGGGTATGACCGGCGCTGGGTGAGCCTCGACGAGATCTCGCCCAATCTCGTCCGTTCGGTGATGATGTCGGAGGACGGCCAGTTCTGCTTCCATGGCGGCGTCGACTGGAACCAGATGCGTGGCGTGGTCGAGGATGCTCTCGACGGCGAGGCGACTCGGGGCGCGAGCACCATTCCGATGCAGACCGCCAAGAACCTGTTCCTCTGGAACGGGCGCTCGTTCATCCGCAAGGGGCTGGAGCTGCCGCTGGCGCTGGGTGCAGACTTCGTCTGGTCGAAACGCCGGATGATGGAGATTTATCTGAACATCGCCGAATGGGGCCCGGGCATCTATGGTGCGGAAGCGGCGGCGCAATATCATTTCAAGGTGCCTGCTTCGAAACTGAGCGCCCGGCAGGCCGCACTTCTGGCCGTAGCACTTCCCAATCCGATCACCCGCGTCGCCAGCAAACCGAGCCGCGGCGTTCAGCAACTGGCCGTGCTCGTCGAGCGCCGGGCGCGGGGATCCGGCGATTACATCAAATGCATTTATGATTGAGGTCTATCGATTTCATTGGTCGTCTCCTGGCAAGGCCATTATGAGGCTAATAAACCAACCGGAGAGCGGCCCGTGGAAAAGCTTACCCTTTATATAGGCAACAAGAATTATTCCTCCTGGTCTTTCCGCCCCTGGATCGCGCTGACGGCGGCCGGCATTCCTTTCGAGGAAGTGCTGATCCCCTTCGATTTCCCGGCCGGCAATCCGAAATTCAAGACGATTTCGCCGACCGGCAAGGTGCCGGTGCTGCACCAGGGCGACATCAGGGTGTGGGAATCGCTTTCAATCATCGAATACGCCGCCGAGCTTTTCCCGGACAAGGGCATCTGGCCGAAAGCTGCCGCCGACCGCGCGGTGGCGCGTTCCGTTTCGACGGAGATGATTTCCGGCTTCGGCGCACTTCGCAACGCCTGTCCGATGAACATGCGCCGTCCGAAGGCGAGCATCGCTCTTGCCGACGGGGTGATGGACGATGTCGCTCGCATCGAGACGATCTGGCGCGAGCTCCGGGCAAAATCCGGCGGCCCCTTCCTGTTCGGCGAATTCTCCGGAGCGGATGCGATGTTTGCGCCGGTTGTCAGCCGTTTCGACGTCTACGATCTCGTGACGGATCCGGAAACGCTCGCCTATGTCGCGGCAATGAAATCGCATCCGGCGTGGCTCAAGTGGCAGGACGCAGCCCTTGCCGAAACCTGGATCGTGCCGGAAGACGAAGTTTGAGCGGGAATTCTGAAAAAATAGGCTTGGGGACTGGTCAAAGCCCCGGGGGGCATGTATAAGCCGCCCAAATTTCCGAGATCGAGACATGTCCAATCGGCCTCAGTTCCGGCCGGGGATTATGTTTTGCACGCAAGTGGAGTAATCAAAATGGCTGTACCGAAGAGAAAAACGAGCCCGTCGAAGCGCGGTATGCGCCGCTCCGCAGACGCACTCAAGGCTCCGACCTATATCGAAGACAAGAACTCCGGCGAACTGCGCCGTCCGCACCATGTCGATCTGAAGACCGGCATGTATCGCGGTCGTCAGGTTCTGACGCCGAAGGAAAGCGCATAAGCGTTCCTGGTTTCTATTGCATCGAAGGCCGGCTCTGCCGGCCTTTTTTGTTGCGCGAAGACTTGTTTTATTGCGCGAAGACTTGCGAAAGCAGGGCAAGCACGTACAGTCCGGCCACGTCGACTGGAGTTCTGGACCATGCTTGCCGCATTGCCGCTGATGATCATCCCGTTCATTCTCTACAATCTCGCCATGCTCGGCATTCTGGGCGGCGGCGGGGTCGCGTCGCTCGGCACCGTCATCAGCTCGCTTCAGATGCTGTCGGGTGCCGTCTGGACCATGACGCTCGGCGACGTGATCATCGTCGTCTCGCTGGTCTTCCTGTTCGTTGAAATCCTGAAAGCCAGCCGCAATGGCCGCGGCTCGCTGATCAACCACATGCTGTCGATGCTGGTTTTCATCGCCTATCTGGTCGAATTTCTGCTGGTGCGGGATGCCGCGACGCAGATATTCTTCATCCTGATGACGATCACCTTCGTCGACGTCATCGGCGGCTTTGCGGTAGCAATCCGCTCGGCCGGCCGCGACGTGTCGATCGGGCTCTGACGGCCCATCCAGATTTTAAAGATTGTCGAGGCGGCTCTGCAAGTTGCGGAGCTGTTCCTTCAGCTCGTCGATATCCTTGGCGTCGGTCTTCTTGGCGGTAGGTGCCTGGGGCTGCCCCGCAAACGGTGAGAACATCTGCATGGCCTGACGGAACATGTCCGTGTTGCGGCGCACGTGCTCTTCCATCATCTGGATCGGCATCTGCAGGTTCTTGCTGAGCGGCGTATCGCCGAAGGCGCGCGTCATCTGCTCGCGCATCTGAACCTGCTGGTCGGTAAAGGCCTTCATCGAGTGTTCGAGGAATGTCGGCACCACCATCTGCATCTGGTCGCCGTAGTAGGAAATCAGCTGTCGCAGGAAGGAAATCGGCAGCAGCGTGTTGCCGGTCTTGGATTCCTGCTCGAAGATGATCTGCGTCAGAACCGAATGGGTGATGTCATCGCCGCTCTTGGCGTCCTGAACGGTGAATTCCTCGCCCTTCTTCACCATCTTCGCCAGGTCTTCCAGCGTCACATAGGTGCTGGTGCCCGTGTTGTAGAGGCGCCTGTTGGCATATTTCTTGATTATGATTTCGCCTTCGGTCTTCGCCATGATTGCCTCCTGCTCCCGTCAATATGGTTTGGTCATTATCGATTGGCATTCTTCTCCCGACAGGAATGTAAGCCTAAATGACGAGGACTTACAAACGATTTGTGCGGCGCGGTGATTGCTTTGTTGCGCAGCAACCCCGTGAAATCTAACGGGCATTTTCGAAACGTCCGACGGTTTCGTCGCGGCGTTCGGCTGCCGTTTGACTCTCGGCTCAAGCTTTGCCAGTCTCGCAGACAAAATAACGGATAAGAGGAAACGTCCATGTCCAATCCATCCATCGTGATCGCAGCCGCTGGCCGTACGGCGGTCGGCTCCTTCAATGGCGCCTTTGCCAATGTCCCGGCGCATGAACTGGGTGCGGCGGCGATCAAGGGTGCGCTCGCGCGCGCCGGCGTTGAGGCGGCGGAAGTGGACGAGGTCATCCTCGGCCAGGTCCTGCCGGCGGGCGAGGGCCAGAACCCGGCCCGACAGGCGGCCATGAAGGCCGGCGTGCCGAAGGAAGCCACAGCCTGGGGCATCAACCAGCTCTGCGGCTCGGGCCTGCGCGCCGTTGCACTCGGCATGCAGCAGATCGCGCTTGGCGACGCCAAGATCATCGTTGCTGGCGGTCAGGAATCGATGTCCATGGCGCCGCATTGCGCGCATCTTCGCGGCGGCGTGAAGATGGGCGACTTCAAGATGATCGACACGATGGTCAAGGACGGCCTGACCGACGCGTTCTACGGCTACCACATGGGCATCACGGCGGAAAACATCGCCCGCCAGTGGCAGCTCTCCCGCGAGGAGCAGGACCAGTTCGCCGTCTCTTCCCAGAACAAGGCCGAAGCTGCGCAGAACGCAGGTCGGTTCAAGGACGAGATCATCCCCTACATCATCCAGACGCGGAAGGGTGACGTGACCGTCGAGAACGACGAATACATCCGTGCCGGCGCGACGCTCGATTCGATGGCCAAGCTGCGCCCCGCCTTTGACAAGGAAGGTACCGTCACCGCCGGCAACGCCTCCGGTCTCAACGACGGCGCGGCGGCTGCCGTGCTGATGACGGAAGCCGAAGCCGCCCGCCGTGGCATCACGCCGATGGTTCGCATCGTTTCCTGGGCGACCGCCGGCGTCGATCCGCAGATCATGGGCACCGGCCCGATCCCGGCTTCCCGCAAGGCGCTCGAAAAGGCGGGCTGGAAGGTCGGCGATCTCGATCTTATCGAGGCCAATGAAGCCTTTGCTGCGCAATCCTGCGCCGTCGTCAAGGATCTCGGTTTCGATTCGTCGATCGTCAACGTCAATGGCGGCGCAATCGCCATCGGCCATCCGATCGGCGCGTCGGGTGCCCGGATCCTCAACACGCTCCTCTTCGAGATGAAGCGCCGCGGCGCCAAGAAGGGTCTTGCTACGCTGTGCATCGGCGGCGGCATGGGTGTCGCCATGTGCCTTGAGGCCATGTGATATTTTAGAAGATTGTGGATAATCCCGCCGGCGTTGCAAAACTTCGTGGCGGGACTATCTCCCCGACAAGAGCATGTCAAAATAGGTAAGTATCCGGTCACACAGAAGGATCGGATCACAACGCAAAGGGGACGGCCGCATGAGCAGGGTTGCATTGGTTTCGGGAGGAACGCGGGGGATCGGGGCAGCCATCTCCATCGCGTTGAAGGCGGCAGGTTATCGTGTCGCGGCAAATTTTGCTGGCAATGAGGAAAAGGCGAAAGCCTTCCACGACGAGACCGGGATTCCGGTCTTCAAATGGGATGTCTCCAGCTACCAGGCCTGCGTCGAGGGCATCGCAAAAGTGGAGGCCGAACTCGGTCCGATCGAGGTGCTCGTCAACAATGCCGGCATTACGCGTGACGGCATGTTCCACAAGATGACGCCTGAACAGTGGAACGAGGTGATCGGGACGAACCTGACCGGTCTCTTCAACATGACCCATCCCATCTGGAACGGGATGCGCGATCGCGGTTTCGGCCGGGTCGTCAACATCTCGTCCATCAACGGCCAGAAGGGCCAGATGGGCCAGGTGAACTATTCGGCAGCCAAGGCCGGCGATCTCGGCCTTACCAAGGCGCTGGCGCAGGAAGGTGCTGCAAAGAACATCACCGTCAATGCCATCTGCCCCGGCTACATCGCTACCGAAATGGTGCGGGCGGTGCCGGAAAAGGTGCTGAACGAGAGGATCATTCCACTGATCCCGGTCGGGCGCCTCGGCGAACCGGAAGAGATTGCCCGTTGCGTCGTCTTCCTTGCCTCCGACGATGCCGGTTTCATCACCGGCTCAACGCTGTCAGCGAATGGTGGCCAGTTTTTCGCGAGCTGATTTGCGGCATTAACCTTTGAACGTGTTTCGGCGCCTATTGCTGCGCCGAAACAGCTTATCCATATGGTTAACGAGTTGTTTTTCCACGAGATGTTGCGGTGAACAAAGCGGGAAACAGGCGATGTCGCCGATTCGTCGGCGATTCGTTCCGCCTTTGGCCAAGAGTTAACGCCGACAGTCTCTTAGAGGCAAAACAAAACCGGCGCCGATTGCTCGGGCGCCGGTCCTGAGGGACTGGATTGTTGCCAGCGATTAGCGGCAACGGGCCTCGTAGCGGCGGCCGTAACGGTCGCGATAGATGCAGTATCCGCGGCGCTCCGAGGAGTGACCGATTGCAGCGCCGACAAGGCCGCCGGCCACTGCGCCGACTGCTGCGCCACCCCAGCTGTTCGACACCGCGCCACCGATGACGGCACCGGTGCCGGCACCGATTGCCGTGCCGCGTTCAGTCGCGGTGCAGGAGGCGAGCGTGCCGATCATGCAGCCCGCAATCAGAATCTTCTTCATCATGTTAGTTTCCCTTCCCTTGGTACACACGGCTACGCCGCCTTTAAATCCTGCCCATCAGCAGCAGGATAATGATGATAAGGACTACAAGGCCCAATCCGCCCGACGGACCATAGCCCCAGCCCCGGCTATATCCCCAATTCGGCAAGGCGCCAATGAGCAGCAGAATGAGGATAACAAGCAATACGGTTCCGAGCATGATCTTCTACTCCGCTAGACAATCCGAGATGGATTTGGCGAGGAAACGTAGCGCCGCGATTTTTGTTCCATGGCTTGCAAACGTGTGCTCTCACATGTGGTTAAAGTGCGTTAGCCAATGTTAATGGCACCTGAACGATTCGCTTTCGAGGTCCTTACCCGCGACGATTTTCTTGCGGGTCTCTCCTGGTAACACCTACCATATCTTGTGAGAACAAATGGCGAAGACATGGATGTCCGTGATTCGTCGGCGATTCGTTCCGCCTTTGGCCTGAATCTTAATTCCGTGCTCGAAGGAGCGTGGAACAGCCTGAATCGATTGATAAAATGTTAACCATATCAATGGATTGACTCTTCCGATTCTTCGTGAAAGCGCAGCTTCGGGATGAATCCTTCGGTTGCATGCACCCAATCCTGATGCAAATTCAGGATGTCGTGGGGAAGGCGAGAGTCGCATCAACATATAGCAGTGAACAAAAGCTGAATCTTCTCGAGTCTGCGATTCGTCTCCGATTCGTTCGCGTCTGTTCCTTTGCGTTTAAAATTCGAATCGCCGAGCCTCGATTTGCCGCCTTTAGCGATCGTTCTTCGGCCGCAAAGCCATTCTTGAGGCTTGCGTTTACCCGCCGAGATCGCCATGTGTTGCGTGGCTTTGAGTTTTGGGTGAATGCGCAAAACACCGAGCCTTATGTGATGCGCGGAACCAGGCTTTGAATTTCCAGCCCATGATCCTCAGCGGGCGCGGCGTCACCGCCGTCCTCGGACCCACCAATACCGGCAAGACCCATTATGCGATCGAGCGAATGGTGGCGCATGGTACCGGCGTGATCGGCTTGCCGCTCCGGCTGTTGGCGCGCGAGGTCTATACGCGCCTTGTCGAGAAGGTCGGCGTCGCCCAGGTGGCGCTGGTCACCGGCGAGGAAAAGATCACTCCGCCGAATGCACGCTTCTCCGTCTGCACCGTCGAGGCCATGCCGCGCGAGACGAAGGCCTCTTTCGTGGCGATCGACGAGGTGCAGCTCGCGGGCGATCTCGAGCGCGGCCATATCTTCACCGACCGAATCCTGCACCTGCGCGGGCGCGATGAAACGCTGCTCCTCGGTGCGGCAACCATGCGGCCGATCCTCGAGAGGCTTCTGCCGGGAATAACCATCGTCGAGCGGCCGCGCCTCTCGCAGCTCTTTTATGCGGGCCAGAAAAAGATCACCCGCCTGCCGCAGCGTTCTGCGATCGTGGCGTTTTCGGCCGACGAGGTCTATGCGATCGCCGAGCTCATTCGCCGCCAGCGCGGCGGCGCGGCGGTGGTGCTTGGGGCACTCAGCCCCCGCACCCGCAATGCGCAGGTCGGCCTCTACCAGTCCGGCGACGTCGAATATCTCGTCGCGACAGACGCGATCGGCATGGGTCTCAACCTCGATGTCGATCACGTGGCGTTCGCCCAGGATCGCAAATTCGACGGTTACCAGTTCCGCAGCCTCAATCCGGCCGAACTCGCACAGATCGCCGGACGCGCCGGCCGACATGTGCGGGATGGGACATTCGGCGTGACCGGCCAGGTCGCGCCTTTCGAGGACGAATTGGTCGAGCGAATCGAAAGCCACCACTTCGATCCGGTCAAAGTGCTGCAGTGGCGGTCGAAGAACCTCGATTTTTCGTCGCTCAAAGCTCTGCGGGAAAGCCTGGATGCCGCGCCGACCCTTCTGGGCTTGACGCGGGCGCTTCCTGCGACCGACAGCCAAGCCTTTGATTATCTTTCGCGTTATCCCGAAATCAAGGACATTGCGACCACCCCCCAGCGGGTCGAGAAGCTCTGGGAGGCCTGTGCCCTGCCGGACTACCGACGAATTGCGCCGGCGCAGCACGCCGACCTTATTTCGACTCTTTTTTCCGATCTTGTGCGCTTCGGGACGGTGAACGAAGAATTCATGGCGGAACAGGTCCGCCGCGCCGACCGCACTGATGGTGAAATCGACACATTGTCGGCCCGCATAGCGCAGATCCGGACCTGGACCTACGTCTCTAATCGCCCTGGTTGGCTTGCCGATCCGACACACTGGCAAGAAAAGACACGGGAAATAGAGGATAGGTTATCGGACGCGCTACATGAAAGGTTGACGAAACGCTTTGTTGATCGCAGGACATCTGTGCTCATGAAGCGCCTGAGAGAGAATGCGATGCTGGAAGCTGAAATCAGTGTGAATGGCGATGTCTTTGTAGAGGGACATCACGTCGGGCAATTGGCCGGTTTCCGGTTCACGCCCGTTTCGGGAACCGAGGGGCCCGACGCCAAGGCGGTGCAGGGTGCCGCTCAGAAAGCGCTGGCGCTCGAATTCGAGGCGCGGGCGGCAAGACTTTATGCATCGGGCAATAGCGACCTGGCGGTCGGCTCCGATGGTTTCGTGCGCTGGCTCGGCGAGCCTATCGCCCGTCTTGCGGCGAGTGAGCATGTCATGCGTCCGCGCGTCATCCTGCTTGCCGACGAACAGCTGACCGGCCATGCCCGCGAACATGTGCTCGCCCGTCTTGAGCGCTTCGTCAATCATCACATCGCGACGGTTTTGAAGCCGCTCGACGATCTGTCTCGTGCCGAAGACCTTCAGGGCCTCGCCAAGGGGCTGGCCTTCCAGCTCGTCGAAAACCTGGGCGTGCTGTTCAGGCGCGACGTGGCCGACGACGTGAAGTCGCTCGATCAGGATGCGCGCGCTTCGATGCGCCGCTACGGCATCCGTTTCGGCGCCTACCACGTCTTCATGCCCCTGCTTCTGAAGCCGGCGCCGGCCGAGCTCATCACGCTCCTCTGGGCGCTGGGGAACGACGGCCTCGACAAGCCTGGTTACGGCGATCTCATTCCGGCTCTGGCCGCGGGGCGCACGTCGGTCGTCGCCGATCCGACATTCGAGCGGATGTTCTACAAACTCGCGGGTTTCCGTTTCCTCGGCAAGCGCGCCGTGCGTATCGACATCCTGGAGCGCCTTGCCGATCTCATCCGTCCGCTTCTGCAGTGGAAACCGGGCTCCACGCCGCGTCCGGAAGGCGCATATGACGGTCGCCGCTTCACGGCCACGACCGCCATGCTCTCCATTCTCGGCGCTACGCCAGACGATATGGAAGAAATCCTCAAGGGTCTCGGGTACCGGGCCGACGCCGTGAAGGCGGAAGAGGCACAGGCATTCCTCGCAGGCCACGATGCAAGTTCCGTGAACGCTGTTGCTGCTCCGGCTTCGGCAGGAGATGCGTCGGAAGTCTCCGAAACAGATGACGCCGATGCGAGTGAGGCTCCGGCCGAGACTGCAACGGAAACCGCTCCGGCCGAGAATGCGACGGAAGCAGCCCCCACCGAGGCCGCGGTCGAGGCTGCGCCGGCTGAGACGGCCACTGCAGAACCGGTTGCTTCGGAAGACGCTCCCGCGGAGCAGGCTCCGGCTGGCGACGTGACCGACGAGGCAAAGTCTGCCGAGGCTGGAGAGCCGAAGCCGGTCCTGTTGTGGCGCCCGGGCGGCGGCCGTGAAAACAATCAGCGTGGCGGACGTCCGCAACACGGCGATCGTCGTGGTCACGGCGGCCAACGCAATAACGCCCCTGGCGAGGCAGGTCAGCCGGCCCAGGGTCGTCGTGATGACCGTCGCGACAACGGCGGCGAGCGGCGTGAGGCACGTCCGAACGGCGAACGTAGCGGGGGTGACCGCAAGGACGGCGGCAAGCCGAACCGCGACAACAATCGCCGGCCGGACAACAATAACAACAGCAGCAATAACAATAACCGCGGGGGCGATCGCCCGAACCGTGGGGAGCGCCACGAAGGTGGTCCTCGTCCGGACCGCAACGACCGCGGCAAAGGGCCGCAGCCGGCTCGCTTCGAGGCAAAGCCGCCACGCAAGGAAAAGCCGATCGATCCGGACTCGCCCTTTGCAAAGCTTGCAGCTCTCAAGGAGCAGATGAAGAAGTAAGCCCATGACGGAAAAGCAGCCACAATCCGGTTCGCGCCAGCGCATCGACAAGTGGCTGTTTTTTGCCCGCATGGCGAAGTCCCGGTCGATCGCCCAGGATCTCATCCGCTCCAACCACGTGCGGGTGAACGGCGATCTGGTGTCCCAGCCGAGCTCCCAGGTGAAGCCGGGTGACCGCATCGATCTCAAGCTTGAGCGTCGCGATCTCGTGCTGGTGGTGAAGACCGGCGGGGAGAGGCGAGGGCCTTTCGAGGAGGCCCGGCTGCTCTACGAAGATCTCAGCCCAACTCCGGACGAGACAAAAAGGCTGACCCTTTTTGAGCAGGCGCAACGCGCGCAGGGAAGCGGACGACCGACCAAGAAGGAGCGCCGGGAGACCGATCGGCTGTTTCCGGGGATCGACGCGGACCTAGATTAGAAAAAACGACCCGCTACGCTTGGGTTTTCAGCACGGATATCCTTGCTAACCAAAGCCAAAGGCTTTACCTGACTGTCGAAAAGCCGGATCGCCTACCTCCTGTCATTTTCGCAGTTGGGTTTTCGCCTCTCCCGGCTTTCCGGTGTGCCGGCGCTCCTCATCCGTCGACGTGCCGCTGATCCGCGATGGTTCCTGGAGTGCCGCATGACGTATGTCGTGACCGACAATTGTATCCGCTGCAAATATACCGACTGCGTCGAGGTCTGCCCGGTCGACTGTTTTTATGAAGGCGAAAACTTCCTCGTCATCCATCCCGACGAGTGCATCGACTGCGGCGTCTGCGAACCGGAATGTCCTGCCGAGGCGATCAAGCCGGATACGGAACCGGGTCTCGACAAATGGCTCAAGATCAATACCGAATTCGCTCAGATGTGGCCCAACATCACGGTCAAGCGCGACGCGCTGCCCGAGGCCAAAGAGATGGATGGGGTCCCCAACAAATACGAGCAGTATTTCTCAGCCGAACCCGGCAAGGGCGATTGAGATTTGCCGTGACGGCATGGCTCTGAGCCGTTTCGAATCGCTTTGCCTTTTTGTTGGGCAGAGCGTGGATAAAGCGCTCTGTGCACGTGCAAAAGCAAATTATTGATTTCCGCACTTTTTTGTGGTAGACAACAAGAACTGTTCCACAAGGCGGCACGTGCGTGCCCAAAAAACATCACGAAAGCAACAGACCACCCAAAGCGCGGTTTCCGTGACATTGCAACGCTTGAATGTTGTCGGTCGCAGTTCGCGAGGGGTGTTTTTTCGCTCGCGTTGGTCGGACCAGTATGGAGTGACCCGACGGTTTCCCCCGTCTCATCCGGGCCTGACAGACCCGGTTCCCCCGACCCGACTACGGGTGAGTAACAGGGAGTTTGTGAAACGAATGACGACTCAGCAGAAAAAGACTTCTCCCGCACGCCAGGGCTTCAAGACTGGTGAATCGATTGTATACCCCGCTCATGGCGTAGGCACTATCTCTGCGATTGAAGAGCAGGAAGTTGCCGGCATGAAGCTCGAGCTTTTCGTAATCGATTTCGAAAAGGACAAGATGCGCCTTAAGGTGCCAGTCGCAAAGGCCGTCAGCATCGGCATGCGCAAGCTGTCCGAAACGGATTTTGTCGAACGCGCTCTCAAGGTTGTTCAAGGCAAGGCTCGCGTGAAGCGCACCATGTGGTCGCGCCGCGCCCAGGAATATGATGCCAAAATCAATTCCGGCGATCTGATCTCGATCGCGGAAGTGGTTCGCGACCTCTATCGCGCCGAGAACCAGCCGGAACAATCCTATTCCGAGCGCCAGCTTTACGAAGCTGCCCTTGACCGCATGGCTCGTGAAATCGCTGCCGTGAACAAGATGTCCGAAACTGAAGCCGTCCGCCTTATCGAGGTCAATCTCGCCAAGGGCCCCAAGCGCGGCAAGAACGTCGAGGAAGATGAGGCGCAGGAAGAAGCGGCCTGATCATCCGACCTATAATTCTCTCAAAAACCCGGCCTTCGAGCCGGGTTTTTTATTGGAACTTTTTGCCTGCCTCCGCGTTAACCCGCCGGAACGGCGAACTAACGGCGAACTGATGTGCGTCGGTTTGCGTTCGGACAGCTAAGTGCGGGGCGGAAGATCGGTCTATCGAGCCGATGTGAATCCCCGACAGAACTCAAGACGAGGGGAGCAAAGGCGGCAGGAATCTCACCCATCATCGTTCGGGCTTGTCGCGTGCACGGTGTTTTCGGTTTGTGCCTCGCTGTCTTTGTCGGATCAGACCGTTCACGGAGAACACCATGACAGCCATGTCCGCAGACCGCACGATGATCAAGATAGCAATGTCCGCTCCATATCTCGCCCGGGAGGAGGAGCGCGATCTGGCGGTCCGCTGGAAGGACGATCAGGACCAGGATGCCCGAAACCAGATTGCCCTTGCGCATATGCGTCTGGTTATCGCCATGGCTTCGAAGTTTCGTGGCTTCGGTTTGCCGATGAGCGACCTCGTTCAGGAAGGCTATGTAGGGCTGCTCGAAGCGGCGGCAAGGTTTGAACCGGCTCGCGATGTGCGTTTTTCCACTTATGCCAGCTGGTGGATCCGCGCCTCGATGCAGGATTATATTCTTCGGAACTGGTCGATCGTGCGGGGCGGCACCAGTTCGGCGCAGAAAGCGCTGTTCTTCAATCTCCGCCGGCTGCGCGCCAAACTCGCCCGCGGCGATTCCAATCTCACCGCCCGGGCCATTCACGAAGAGATCGCCGTGGCCCTCGGCGTCAGCGTTGCCGATGTCCAGACCATGGATGCCCGGCTTTCCGGCAATGATTCCTCGCTGCAGGCGCCGTCGATCGCCGGCGATGCGGATAGCGGCGAACGGCTCGACATGCTTGCCAGCGCCGAGCCGCTGCCGGACGAACAGGTCTCCGGGATGATCGACGGCGAGCGCCGCCTGAAATGGCTGCAGGGCGCGCTCACCAAGCTCAACGACAGGGAGAAGAAGATTATCCGCGCCCGGCGTCTGACGGACGATGGCGCGACGCTCGAAGCGTTAGGGGCCGAGCTCGGTATCTCCAAGGAGCGTGTGCGGCAGATCGAAAGCCGGGCGATCGAAAAGCTCAAGTCGGCGCTGGTTTCAGCCAATCCGCAGATGGCTGCGGCCGCCTGCTGAGGCGACCTCTCACCCTCATTCCGCGATGATCTTGAACTTCTGGCCGGGCGAGATCGTCGCGCCGACCGGCAATGCATTGATCAGCTTGAAGAGATCGAGCTTGCGATCCGTACCCATCATGCGGGCCGAAAGCGATGCGACGGTATCGTCCTTGGTCGCTGTGACGATCCGTATCCTCAGCGGCTTCAGTGCTGCTATTTCCTGAGGTGTCATTTTGCGGAAGGTCGAGCGCAACGTTTCGGCGGCCGTCGCGAGTGCCGGGCTTCCTTTCGGTACTGCCGTCAGGAAACGGAAAATCTGAGTGTCGACGCGAATGACGGTCACATCGAAATCCCAGCGTTCGGCGGAAGCCCGTGCGGTCGCCGCGGGCATGCCATTCACCTGGATCTCCCGCACCGTTTCAGGCTGCAGACCGGCGACCCAGCCGCTCGTCAGATAATTCGCCAGGTTGTCATTATCGCCGGCGGCAACGCCGTCGAAACGAATCGCTGTCTCGCCAGGGCCGGTCGCGAGCACTGCTTCCACCTTGTTGTCGATGCGGAAGTCCGGCGGGACGTCGAAACGGATGCCAAGGTTGCCATGCATAAAAGTCTGGCCGCGGACATAGCCTTCCTGCGGGCTGTCGCCGTAGAGCAGGCCATCGATGCCGGCGATGTAATAATCGCGGCCCTTGTCGCCGACTGTGCCTTCCTGGCCGAAATTACGGGCATGGCGGCGGGCAAGATCAACGCGCTGGGCGGAGTTCGGATGGCTCGACAGGAAGTCGAGGCTCTGGTCGTTGTCCGGGTCGACCGCAGAATAGCGGGCATAGGCCGCCATCGAATCGAGGAAGCGCGCTGCGGCATAGGGGTCGTAACCGGCTTCGCCGAGCATCCGCACGCCGATCACGTCGGCCTGCAGTTCCTGCTGGCGCGAGAAGGCGGCGAGCCTGAGCTTGCCGCGGGCAAGCGCCTGTTTCCCGGCAAGATCGCTGGAGAGGACTTCGGCGACGACGCGGCTCGCAATCACTTCAGCCTCTTCGCGGCGCTGGCGTTCGATGCCGTGGTTTGCGGTGACGTGGCCCATCTCGTGGGAGAGCACGGCCGCGACTTCCGATGCATCATTGGCAAGCGCCAGAAGGCCGCGTGTCACGTAAAGATAACCGCCGGGCAATGCGAAAGCGTTGATCGCCGGCGAATTCAGGATGGTGATGCGGAAGGACTGGTTGGGGTTTTCCGAAACTGCCGTCAGCGCGCCGGCAATGCGGGCGACCAGCCGCTCAGTCTTTGCGTCGCGATATTCGCCGCCGTAGCTTGCGACGATGCGCGGATGCTCGCGCGCGCCCATCTGCGCCCGCGGATCGTTCTTCTGTACCTCGTCGACGATCTGCGGCGAGTCAGAGGGAGAGACATTCGGGGTATAGGCCTGATCGAAGAGCGACTGGCAGCCGGAAAGGACCGCACCGCTGAACAGCAGGGCGCCCACGGCCCGCCAACCGGGCAGCGCACGGACAATCGTCCAGACAGCCGGGATCGCCGTGTCGCGCCTCATCGTCCTCGTCTTCCGCACCATCATTCCCAAGGTCCGCCATCCAGCTTGGCTGAGGTCCTCTCGATCCAAGCTGGCTCCTTCTCTATGTCGCTTAGCGATTTTCGCGTCGAATGCACAGATGCTCTTATTGAAATATGTCTTGCTGGTGCGTTTGCAATGAAAATCCCCGCTGCCTTTCCGCGATGCCATCGTGGCACGTCCAAATTGTGGCGAGTTCCATAACGGTCTGGCAGCGCTCGTCGCCAAACGTGATCACGCAAATAGTGACTTGCAAATTGCAAGTTACGTATGCCACAAGGCTGCGTCTCGTCGGGGAAGAAACCCATGAAACGAACAGGTCCCATCGATACCGGATGCCCGGTGTTGCGCAGTCTCAAGCATGTTGGCGAGGTCTGGAGCTTCCTGATCCTGCGCGACGCACTGACAGGTGCAACACGTTTCGACGAATTCCAGCGCAACCTCGATATTGCCCCAAACATCCTGACCAGCCGGCTGAACTCGCTCGTCGAATCCGGGCTGATGGAACGCCGGCGTTATTCCGAACGGCCGCCGCGGGACGAATACCACCTCACGCAGCGCGGCCGCGACTTCAAGCCTGTGGTGCAGGCGCTGCTTGTCTTCGGAAACCAGCATTTCGCGCCGGAGGGCGAAAGCGTGGTGATCGTCAACAGGGAGACCGGAGAGCAGGCCGAACCGGTGATGATCGACCGCTGTAGTGGCCGGCCGCTAAACGATCCGGTCTTTACCAACGCGGCCGGTCCGGCTGCGAGCGAACGTATCCGCCGTCGTTATCCATCCGTGAACCAGCTATTGCCACATAGAGAGGCTGATCGATGAGTGCCGTGACCACCGAAGCCGTCGAAGCGGCGTCTCCCTTCGAAGATACGGACGCGGCGCCGATCAATCCGCGGACCCGGCAGCTGCTGCAGGATCCGATCCTGCCGATGCTGATCCGGCTCGCATGGCCGAATATCCTGATCATGCTCGCCCAGGCCTCGACCGGCCTCATCGAAACCTGGTGGATTTCACATATGGGCACCGCGGCGCTGGCTGGCATGGCCCTGGTCTTTCCGGCCGTGATGCTGATGCAGATGATGTCTGCCGGCGGTTTCGGCGGCGCGATCTCGTCTGCCATCGCCCGTGCGCTCGGCAGCGGCCGGCGCGGGGATGCCGACCTGCTTGCCTGGCATGCCGTCGTCGTCAATGTCGCGATCGGGCTGTTGTTTTCGGCGGTCATGCTCGCCTATGGCCGACCGATCTATCGGGCGCTCGGCGGCGAAGGTGCGGAACTCGAGGCTGCGCTGGTCTATTCCAACGTGGTGTTCGGCGGCATGATCTTCGTCTGGCTGATGAACGGCCTGGCGAGCGTCGTGCGCGGCACGGGCAACATGCTGTTTCCGGCCCTGGTTACCTGCGTCGGTGCTGTACTCCTCGTGCCCGTATCGCCGCTTCTCATCTTCGGCTTCGGCCCGTTCCCGGGGCTCGGCATTGCCGGCGGCGGTCTGGCCCTGGTGCTCTACAGTTTCGGCGGCACTGCGGTGCTTGCCTGGTACATCCTCTCCGGCCGCAATCTCGTGCGCTTCGGCGTCGGTCCGCTCCGCTGGACGATGTTCCGGGATATCGTCCGCCTCGGCGCTGCCGCGGCGATCAATTCCATTCTCACCAATGTGACCATCGGCATCGCCACGGCTCTGGTGGCCACCAAGGCGGGTGTCTCTGCCGTCGCCGGTTTCGGTACCGGCGCGAGGCTCGAATATCTGCTGATCCCGGTGATCTTCGGCATCGGTGCGCCGATGGTGGCGCTGGTCGGCACGAACATGGGCGCCGGCCAGAAGGACCGGGCGATGCGCATCGCCTTCACCGGTGCTGCGATCGCTTTCGTCATCACCGAGGTGATCGGCCTGATCGCGGCGATCTTTCCGGTCGCGTGGATTTCGCTGTTCAGCGAGGAGCATGGAGCGATCGATGCGGGCGTTGCCTATCTGCAGATCGTCGGGCCGGTTTATGGTTTCTTCGGCGGCGGCCTGGCGCTCTATTTCGCCTCTCAAGGCGCGGGCCAGCTGCTCTGGCCGCTTGCCTGCGGTTTTCTGAGACTCGCCATTGCAGGTCTCGGGGGCTGGCTGGCGCTGGAATTTACCGGATCGCTCAACGGTTTGTTCTTCGCGCTGGCAGTTGGTCTGGTCGCCTATGGCGGGATCCTGTTCCTCGCCATCCGCTCCGGGGTCTGGTTTCGCGGAAAGGCTGCCTGATCAACCGGAAAGAAATTCGGCGAGTGCCGGAATATCGCGCCGGGTGAGGAATTCCTCGGCCGGCGCCTGCAGCAGGATCTGGCCGTGGTCGACGAAGATCGCATGGTCGGCCAACCGGCCAACCTCATCCGGGTCGTGGGTCACGATCAGCACCGTATTGCCCGTCTCGCGATGCAGGTCGATGAGCAGGCTGGCCATCGAAAGCCGGAGGCCGGGATCGAGCGCCGCGAACGGCTCATCCATCAGCAGAACCGGCTTTTTGCGCACCAGAGCCCGGGCGAACGCGGCACGCTGCCTTTCGCCGCCGGAAAGTGTCCCCGGCATCCGTTTCTCAAAACCGCTTAAGTCCACGCGTTCCAGCGCCTGCGATATCGCGGCCCGGTCACCGCTGGAAAGTTTCAGCGAAGGGCTGATGCCGAGCCCGATATTGGTGGCCATATCCAGATGGGCGAAGAGGTTGTTGTCCTGAAAGACCAGCGATACGGGACGCTCGGAGGGATGTTTTTCCGTCACGTCCCCGCCCGCGATCAGGATACGGCCGCGGTCCGGCGTCTCGAAGCCGGCAACGAGGTTGAGGAAGGTCGACTTGCCGGAGCCGGATGGACCGGTAATCGCCGTCACGGCGCCGGCCGGCAAAGCACAGTCGAAGCGGAATTCCTTGGTGCCGAGCTTCAGTTCAACCTTGTCCAGGGCGATGCCGTCAGTCATGGCTTGCTTCCCTCCGGCCAGCAGTGCCGATCATCGTCAGCCCCAGGCAGATGATGCCGAGGATGAGCGCCAACCCGTCCGCATCATTGGTGCGGTAGCTGGATAGCCGGCTATAGACAAGCCAGGGGAGGGTGATGAGATCGCTGGAGCCGAACAGCGCTACAGCGCCGAGGTCGCCGAGCGACAGCGCCATGGCGAAGGAGAGCGCCGTCAGCAACGGCCTAGCCAAGACCGGCAGATCGATCCTCCATGCCCGCGAAAAGCCCGAAAGGCCGAGGCTGGCCGACAGCCTGCCTGTCCGCTTGCGGTGCGTTTCGACGGCCGGCGCGAGGACGCGCATCACGAAAGGAAGCGCCATCAGCATGTTGATGATCGCGACCAGCGCCGGGGCGAAGCGAGCGACATCGCCGAACGGGCGCAGCATCAGGAACCAACCGGTGCCGAGCACGACCGGCGGAACGAGCAGCACCAGCGAGGACATAGCCACGAGTGACATGGAAAACATCTTGGCAGTTCCGCCGGGCCTCTTCATGTCGGTTATTGCCTCGCGCCCGGCAATAATCGCCAGCGACGCCAGAACGGCGAGCAGGCCCGCGGAAAGCGCGATCGTGAAACTGGTCCATGCGGCGCCCAGGAAGGCGGGGCTGGTGACGAGGCTCCGGAGATTGGCCTGAACGCCGGCAGCGACGATCGATGCGAGCGGCAGGATCAGGAAGGCGGTAGCCAGCAGGATGGCGAGCGTGTCCCAAAGGCGTGTCGGCAACGTTCGGCCATCGAAGCGGCGGGTAGTTCGGCCTGCCGAGATTCCACTATCATCAGGCGCCGGGAAAAGCGAAATCGCGATCAGGATCAGCGCCGTCATGCCGATCTGCAGCAGCGACAGCGCGATGGCGCGGGGCGGATCGAAATCGAAACGGAGCGACTGGTAGATCGCCACTTCGAGCGTGGTCGCGGCCGGTCCGCCGCCGAGCACCAGGACAAGCGTGAAACTCGTGGCGCAGAGCATGAAGATCAGGCCGGCAATGCCGGGGATGACTCGCCGCGCCGCCGGCCATTCGATGAAACGGAAAACGGAGAAGGGTTTCATCCCGAGGCTGGAGGAGAGCAGCCAGTATTCCGCCGGCTGGCGCTCCAGCGCCACAAGCAGCAGTCTCGCAGCGAGCGGCAGGTTGAAGAACACATGGGCCAGCAATATGCCGGAAAGCCCATAAATGCTGACCGGATGTTCCAGGCCGAGTTTCAATAGTAGGCTGTTCATCACCCCTTGCCGGCCCCAGATGCCGATCAGGCCGAGCGCGCCGATCAGCACCGGCAGGCCCATCGGCAATGCCATCAGCCGGATGACCCACACGCGGCCCGGAAAACGTGGACGGCGTGCGAGCGCGAGTGTGACGGGAAGGGCGAAGACGACCGACAGCAGCGTCGAAAGAACCGCCTGCAGCAGGGTGAAGCGCAGAATTCGCCAGGTATAGGCGGTGAACAGCCGGCTTTGGGCGTTGCCGGTGTCCCAGGAGAGAAGGGCGGCAACCGCGATGCCGACGAAGAGGGCGATGCCGGCGAGGCTCAGCAGCCCCCAGCCTATCCCGCGTCTCCGCTCGGCCCTGGTCAGCATGGGATCAGTTCAGGCTCATGGCGGTCAGCCATTCGTCGATCCAGGCCTGCCGGTTCTTGGCCACCTCGTTCGACCCCATCAGGAAAGTTTTCGTCGGCTGCACCAGCTTGTTGAACGCGTCGGGGAGTGGCTGGGAAGTCTTGGCGGCCGGCATCATCCAGTTGGTGGTCGGGATGACATCCTGGAAGGCCGGTGAGACCATGAATTTCAGGAACTGTTTCGCCAGATCCTTTTCCTTCGCCCCCTTCAGCAGGCCGGCGACCTCGATCTGGATATAGTGGCCTTCTGAGAAGGAGGCAGCCTGGTAGCGGTCCGTCTTCTCCTCGACCACGTGATAGGCGGGCGAGGTCGTGTAGGAAAACACCATCGGCACTTCGCCCTTGGTGAACAGGCCATAGGCCTCCGACCAGCCTGGCGTGACAGTCAGCACGCGTTTCCTGAGCTTGGCCCAGGCCTCCGGTGCCTTGTCGCCATAGACCGATTTTACCCAGAGCAACAGGCCGAGGCCGGGTGTTGAGGTGCGCGGATCCTCGATGGCGATCTTCTGTGCCGGATCGCCTTCCACCAGTTCCTTCAGGCTCTTCGGCGGGTTCTTTATCGCCTGGGTATCATAGACAACGGCGAAATGGCCGTAATCGTAGGGGATGAACGTGTCGTCGCTGTAATTGCCGGGGACCTTGGCGGCCGAGACGTCGAGCCCATGCGGCTCGAACAGACCGGTCGCCTTGGCCTCGGAGATCAGGTTGGTATCGACGCCGAGCGCGATATCGGCGTCGGTGCCTTTGCCTTCCAGCTTCAGGCGGGTGAGAAGCGCCACGCCATCGGCGACGCCGACGAAATTCAGCCTGCAGGCGCAGGTCTTTTCGAAGGCTTCCTTGACCTTGGGACCGGGACCCCAATCGGAGATGAAGCTCTCATAAGTGTAGATGGTCAGCGTCTTTTGCTGCGCTTCGGCCGGCGCGGAAAGGGAACAAGCGGCAGCGGCCGCAAATATCGAAAGAATGGTCTTGCGCATCAGCGCCTCCTCTTTTTGCTAACAAGGGGAATAGGCGCTGATAAAGAGCCGTCTAATCCCTCCGCCGGTGTTAACCGGATCAGGTTCCGCGGGTTGGCCAGAAGCCTCTCAGCCGCGCGAAAACGCGCGGCACCCCGTTAGAGCGAGATCAGATTTAGCGGTGAGGCGAATGGCTGGCAAGAGGCGCACTCGGTAGGAGCAACATTGGCTCAGTGGTTCTGCGGAAACACTTTCAGTTCACGCGGAACGATCGCCATGCCGCCGAGTCGGTTGGCAACGGCGTAGTCGATCGTCTTCTCGACTACGTCAGGCATGACCGGTTTGGTGAGAACGCCGAGCGAGCCCTTGACGCCGGCTTCCACATCGTCCGGATTACCCGTCATGAAGACGACGGTGATGCCATATTGCTCGGCAAGCTCTCGGCCGATCTCCGGACCGGTCCGGCCGTCCGAGAGATTGACGTCGACCAGGGCGATATCGGCATAGGCGGCGAGCGCCAGGGCGTGTTTGCGGGCATTGGCAAAACCGGCGACTTTAAGGCCCATGGCTTCGATCGTCTCGGCAACATCGAGCGCGATCAGAAACTCGTCTTCGACAATCATAACTCTCTGATTCATCGCCTCAGCGGCCAGCCGACGACGCGTAACATTTGTCAGCATTGGATGTCCCTATTCGGTTGATCGGTTCCTGGCAGGCCGATGCGTCCCCGGGACATTTCGACCACTATTCATACCCAGAACGTCTCGGGACATCATATGTTCCGGTCCGCGACAAATATTTTTTCAGCTAACTATCTGTTAAGCTTAATAAATCGCAAACTAGCCCTCGATTTCCTCACGCAGCATTTCGAGCTCCAGCCATTCTTCTTCCATTTTGCTGATGCTTTGGCGCAGCTTTTCCATCTCCGCAGCCAGCTTGTTGAAGGCGGCGGGATCCTTGGTGAAGAGGTTGGGATCGGCCATCTTCTTCTCGCGGGCGGCGATCTCGGCCTCGGCTTTCGCCATTTCCTTCGGCAGGTTCTCGAGCGCGAATTTCTGCTTGAAGGAAAGCTTGCCTTTGCCCTTGTTGGTGCCGGAAGCCGGTGCCGCAGTATCGGTTTTTGCCCTGTCGGCTTTCTCCGTGCGGCGCCTTTCCTCCAGCGCGCCCTTGCGCTGCGCCAGCATGTCCGTGTAGCCGCCGGCATATTCGATCCAGCGGCCGTCCGGTGCGTCCGGATTGGCGGGGGCGATGGTCGAGGTCACGGTGCGATCGAGGAAGTCGCGGTCGTGGCTGACGAGGATGACGGTGCCGGTATAGCCGGCGACGATTTCCTGCAGCAGATCCAGCGTCTCGATGTCGAGGTCGTTGGTCGGTTCGTCGAGGATCAGCAGGTTGGACGGCCGGGCCATGATGCGGGCCAGCATCAGCCGGGCGCGCTCGCCGCCCGACAGGTTCTTGATCGGTGTCCTGATCTGCTCCGGCTGGAACAGGAAGTCCTTCATGTAGCCTGCGACATGCCGCTGTTCGCCGTTGACCAGCAGCGTCTCGCCGCGTCCATCCGTCAGATAATGGGACAGCGTGTCCTCGGGGTCCAGATCCTCGCGTTTCTGGTCGAGTGTCGCGATTTCCAGATTTGTACCGAGCTTGACGGTACCGGTGTCGGGCGCCAGCTGGCCGGTCAGCATTTTCAGGAGCGTGGTCTTGCCGGCGCCGTTCGGGCCGACGAGACCGATGCAGTCGCCGCGATGCACGCGGATCGAGAACGGCGCGACGATGATCCGCTCGTCATAATTTTTGGTGATGAACTCGGCCTCGATGACCAGCTTGCCGGATTCGCGGCCTTCGCTGACGCTCGCCTGCACCGTGCCCTGCGGCCCCTTGTGACCGCGGTAATTGCCGCGCATCGTGTGAAGCTCGCCGAGGCGGCGCATGTTGCGCTTGCGGCGGGCCGTCACGCCGTAGCGCAGCCAGTGCTCCTCGCGCTCGATCGCCTTGCCGAGCTTGTGCTGTTCCAGCTCTTCCGCCTCCAGCACCTCGTCGCGCCAGGCTTCGAAATCGCCGAAACCGCGGTTCAGGCGTCGCGAGGTGCCGCGATCGAGCCAGACCGTGGCATTCGAGACTTTTTCGAGGAAGCGACGGTCATGCGAGATCACCACCAGCGCGCTTCTCGTCTTGCGCAGCTCCTCTTCCAGCCATTCGATGGTCGGCAGGTCGAGATGGTTGGTCGGCTCGTCGAGCATCAGGATGTCCGGCTCGGGCGCCATGACGCGGGCCAGTGCTGCGCGTCGGGATTCTCCGCCGGAGAGCGTGTTCGGGTGTTCCTGGCCGGTGAGGCCCAGATGTTCGAGCAGGTAAGTGACGCGGTAGGGATCGTCGCCCGGGCCAAGGCCCGCTTCGGCGTAGGCCTGCACCGTCGAATAATCGGCGAAATCCGGCGCCTGTTCGAGATAGCGGATGGTCGAGGAGGGATGGCGGAACACCTCGCCCGATTGGGGCTCGACCATGCCGGCGGCGATCTTCATCAGCGTCGATTTGCCGGAACCGTTGCGGCCGACGAGGCAGATCCGGTCGCCCGGCTCCACCTGCATGCCGGCACCGGCGAGAAGCGGCGCGCCGCCGAAGCTCAGGAAAATATCGTCAAGTTTCAGAATTGGGGGCGCCAACAGTCAGGCTCCTGTAAAGTCGTGGGGGCGGGCAAGGATCATGGCCTTGCCCTTCCTCAAATGGAAATCCACCTGGCCTTCCGCAACGTTCGAGACGGTGCGCGAGGAGCCGAAGGGGAGTGAGAAGTTGTCGAGCGGATAACGTGCGCCGATGATATCGAGCCCTTCCAGGTCGGAAAAACCGATGACCGAAAACAGCGAACCCTTCGGCAGGTCGAGCGTCCTTGCGCCCGGCAGCAGCGGCAAGGCTTCCTCGTCGCCTGACGTCAGCAGGATATCGAGGCCGCGTTCGGCAAGGCCCATGGCGTGAAAGAGGTGCTGGAGCGCATGGTCGCTGCGCTCGCCGCCGAGTGCGCCGACGAAGATCAGTCTTGTGGCACCGCGGTCGGTCGCTTCCGAGGTTGCGATCTCGCCGTCGGTTTCGGACTTGGCGGGCGGGTAGGTCTGTCGCTCGACGTCCGGGAACTGCGCTATCAGCGCGGCATCCGAGGAGTCGAAATCGCCGACCCAGAGTTCCGGCTTCACGCCGAGCGCCACCGCATGGCGCATGCCGCTGTCGGCCGCGATGAAGCGGCTGCCGTCGATCGCGTCCCGCAGGCGGTCGGTGACGGTGAGACTGCCGCCGAGCAGAATGGTGAAGGTCGAATGGGTCATGTGCATTGCCCATAGCGCAAAGCCGATGGAAAGGGAAAGCTGTTGCACCGCCGCGGGTGAGCTTTTAGTTTGCGGCGCGTTTACCGATCAGGATCACGAGATGCAGTTTCAGGGTACAGCTGACTATATTGCCGACAAGGATCTGATGGTGGCGGTCAATGCTGCGATCCGGCTCGAACGTCCGCTGCTGGTGAAAGGCGAGCCCGGCACCGGCAAGACCGAGCTTGCGCGGCAGGTGGCCGCCGCCCTCGGGCTCGATCTGATCGAGTGGAACATCAAGTCCACCACCAAGGCGCAGCAGGGGCTCTACGAATACGACGCCGTCTCGCGGCTGCGCGACAGCCAACTCGGCGACGAACGCGTCCACGACGTGGCCAACTATATCCGCCGCGGCAAGCTATGGCAGGCGTTTGCCTCCGACAGGAAGCTCGTCCTGCTGATCGACGAGATCGACAAGGCGGATATCGAGTTCCCGAACGACCTGCTGCAGGAGCTCGACCGCATGGAATTCCATGTCTACGAGACCGGTGAAATGGTGTGCGCCAAGGTCCGGCCGATTGTCATCATCACCTCCAACAACGAGAAGGAACTGCCGGACGCCTTCCTGCGCCGCTGTTTCTTCCATTATATCCGCTTCCCGGACGTCGATACGCTCGCCCGCATCGTCGAGGTCCATTACCCCGGCATCAAGCAGGCGCTGGTGCGCAATGCGCTCACCCAATTCTACGAGATCCGCGAGATGCCGGGGCTGAAGAAAAAGCCCTCGACCTCCGAAGCGCTCGACTGGATCCGGCTGCTGGTCTCGGACGATGTCGACCCATCGGATCTGCGCGGCGACGCCCGGAACGCGCTGCCGAAGTTGCATGGCGCTCTCCTCAAGAACGAGCAGGACGTGCATCTCTTCGAGCGAATGGCCTTCATGGCGCGGCGGGAGCGGTAAGCGGAAGATTTTGCTCCCATTGACGGGGCCTGTAGCAAGGCGTATTTGAACTCTCGAGAATTCGTGGTGATTTGGCCGGCCGGCTTGCAGCCACGTTAAAAAAGTCGCTAAAGGGCCGCGAGAAGATGTCTTCCCACGGACCGGTCGCGATTTATTTTGCCGCCGGTTTTATTTTTGTTGGGTTGAGACATGCCGATCAAGATTCCCGATACGCTGCCCGCATACAGCACCCTCGTTTCCGAGGGCGTCCGGGTGATGACCGAAACCATGGCGGTGCGGCAGGACATTCGTCCGCTGCAGATCGGGCTGCTCAACCTCATGCCGAACAAGATCAAGACCGAGCTGCAGATGGCGCGCCTCGTCGGCGCCTCGCCGCTGCAGGTCGAATTCTCGCTGATCCGCGTCGGCGGCCACAAGGCGAAGAACACGTCGGAGGATCATCTCCTTTCCTTCTATGAAACTTGGGAAGAGGTGAAGCACCGCAAGTTCGACGGTTTCATCATTACTGGCGCACCGATCGAGACACTTCCCTTCGAGGACGTCACCTATTGGGACGAGATGAGACAAATCCTCGACTGGACCGCGACCAACGTGCATTCGACCATGAATGTCTGCTGGGGCGCGATGGCGGCGATCTACCATTTCCATGGCGTGCCGAAATACGAGCTCAAGGAAAAGGCGTTCGGCGTCTATCGCCATCGCAACCTCGTGCCGTCCTCGATCTATCTCAACGGCTTTTCGGACGATTTCCAGGTGCCGGTATCGCGCTGGACGGAAGTCCGCCGCGCCGATATCGAGAAGAACCCGAACCTCGAAATCCTGATGGAATCCGAGGAAATGGGTATCTGCCTGGTGCACGAGAAGGCCGGCAAGCGGCTCTACATGTTCAACCATGTGGAATACGACTCCACCTCGCTGGCCGACGAATATTTCCGGGACGTCAATGCCGGCGTACCGATCAAGATGCCGCATAACTACTTCCCGCATAACGACGACACGCTGACGCCCTTGAACCGTTGGCGCAGCCATGCACATCTTCTGTTCGGCAACTGGATCAACGAGATCTACCAGACGACCCCTTATGATCCGGAGAAGATCGGTACCGAATAGGTTTTCGACGCGATGTTCATTCCCTTCTTCCTTCACCTCAAAGAAGCGAAGATCCCGGTAACACTCCGGGAATTCCTCGACCTTCTGGAAGGGGTGGAAGAAGGGATCGCGGATTTCGACGTGGAGGCCTTCTATTTCCTCGCCCGCACGGCGCTGGTGAAGGACGAGCGGCATATCGACAAGTTCGACCGGGTCTTTTCGTCCTATTTCCGCGGGCTCGAAATGGTCTCCGGGGAGCCTGGCCTGGACGCCGCCAATATCCCTGAGGAATGGCTGCGCAAGCTCACAGAAAAGCATCTGAGCGACGAAGAGAAGAAGCTCGTCGAGTCGCTCGGCGGGTTCGAGAAGCTGATGGAGACCCTGCGCCAGCGGCTCGAGGAGCAGAGGGGTCGGCATCAGGGCGGCTCGAAATGGATCGGCACTGGCGGCATGTCACCTTTCGGCGCTTATGGCTATAATCCGGAAGGCGTGCGGATCGGCCAGGACCAGTCCCGTCACCGCCGGGCGGTAAAAGTCTGGGACAAGCGCGAGTTCGCCGATTTCGATGACAAGGTGGAGCTCGGCACCCGCAACATCAAGCTTGCGCTGAAGCGGCTGCGCCGCTGGGTGCGGGAAGGGGCGATCGAGGAGTTCGATCTGCCGGGCACGATCCGCTCTACTGCCGAGCATGGTTATCTCGACGTCCAGACCCGGCCGGAACGACGCAACGCGGTGAAGCTGCTGATGTTCTTCGATGTCGGAGGGTCGATGGACGACCATATCCGGGTGGTCGAAGAGCTGTTCTCGGCAGCCCGCGCCGAGTTCAAGCATATGGAGCATTTCTACTTCCACAACTGCCTCTATGAAGGCGTGTGGCGAGAGAACCGCCGCCGGGCCGACCGGACGCCGACGCTCGACCTCATCCGCAGTTATGGCGCCGACTACAAGGTGATCTTCGTCGGGGATGCCTCGATGAGCCCCTATGAGATCACCCATACGGGCGGTTCGGTGGAGCATTGGAACCAGGAACCGGGCGAGGCCTGGATCAGGCGCGTCACCGACCACTTCCATCGCTGCGTCTGGCTCAATCCGCTGCCGCAGGACCATTGGAGCCATACGACCTCGATCGGGGTGATGCGGCAGCTGATGACCGAACGGATGTTTCCGCTGACGCTCGGCGGGTTGGAACAGGCGACGCGCGCGCTCACCCGCTGACTTTGCTTTTCCATGAACTTTATCGGTCACCGGCGTTGCGGCCTGCCGTCAAATCGCGCAGTTTGCCGCAAAACATATTGGTGGAGGAGCAGTCTCATGGCGGACCAGAATATGGCGGACCAGAATTTCGAAGTTTTCGGCACCACGGAAAAGGGCGAAACCGTCTATCGTGTCCGGATCTCCGGCGGCGGGCTCACCGCCAGTGTCATCACCTGGGGCGCGGTGATCCAGGACCTCCGGCTCGACGGCCATCAGCCGCCGCTCGTGCTCGGCTTCGGACGGTTTGAGGACTATCTGAAGCATTCCCCATATTTCGGCGCGACGCCCGGCCGTTCGTCCAACCGTATCGGCGGTGGCCGCTTCACGCTGGATGGGAAGCAATATCAGCTGGAACTGAACGAACGGGGCGTCACCCATCTCCATGGCGGCTCGGATGGCATCGGCCGCAGCAACTGGACGATCGTCGAGCATGCTGCCGACAAGGTGGTGCTGCGGATCACCGATCCCGACGGCCGTGCGGGTTATCCTGGAAACTGCACGATCACCGCGATCTACCAACTCAAAAGTGACGGCGTTCTTTCCGTCGTCTACCAATCCACCACGGATCAGCCGACGCTCGCCAATATCTGCCAGCATACCTATTTCAACCTCGACGGCCACGAGGATGCGCTCGGTCATGACATCATGATCGCAGCCGACCATGTGCTCGTCCTTGACGACAATCAGGTGCCGACCGGCGAATTGATGCCGGTCGCGGGCACGCCTTTCGACCTGCGCGACATGGGGCCGATGAAGCGGTTCGACGGCGAGGCTCAGGTCCTGTTCGATCATAACTTCTGCCTGTCGCCGGAGCGAACGGCCAAACGTGCGGTGGCTTTGGCGCGCAGCATCCATTCCGGCGTGTCGTTGGAGGTTCGCACCACCGAGCCCGGCGTGCAGCTTTATGCCGCTTTCAAGCTGTCGCAGATCCCCGTGCCGGGCCTCGATGGCCGCCGATATGGGGCTTTTGCCGGGTTCTGCCTGGAAACCCAGGTCTGGCCGGATGCCATCAACCACGCCAACTTCCCGAATGCGGTGCTGCGCCCGGGCGAGGTGTTGCGGCAGGAAACCGACTATGTCTTTTCGAAACAATGATCGCAGCGGGCCGCGTCCGGACCAGCTCATGCCGACACATTCAAATAACTCTTGTCATTCAAACGGGGCTTGCTTCGGTATCCATGTAAAATCGGTAAGCCGTGGATTCCAGTTGTAACGCTACCGCGGCGCACGGTTTCCGGAGCAAAGTTACCGCCTCGTGTTTTACATTGTGGAACGCAATGGGATTTTGACATTAGTTAAATTTCAACCGATTTCGACATAGTTTTCTTCAGGATTGGCATTGCCACCCGCCGGGCGGCAGCCCTTTGCTTTTGCAGAGCACAATTCGAGGGACATATGAACGAGATCAGCATCAGGAAGCCATTGTCGAGACGGCTTACCTTCTTCGGTTTTGCAGCCGTGCTTTTCGCGAGCGTGGTAATCGGCGGGCTTGCATGGGAACGCCAGTCGAGCATGACCGAGCAGGCGCTGCAGACGGAGCTTGATAGCGATCTCGCGGTCATCCAGGACGACATGGCCGCCCAGGGGCGTGCCGCTTCCGCGCTGGCGCTGACGATCGCTTCCCTGCCGGAAACTTCCCCGCTCATTCTCGCCAACGATCGGCAGGGCCTGCTCTCCCGCTATGCCAGCATGAAGAGCGTCAAGGACGCGAGCGGGCTTGAAATGATCACCTTCAGCACCGCGGCGGCCGATGCGGTTGCCCGCGTGCACGATCCGGATGTCTTCGGCGACAACATCAAGGCACGCCGCAAGATGGTCGCGACTTCGCTCAGCGACAAGAAACTGGTGGTCGGCATCGAGACCGGTCGCACCGCCGTCAGCCTGTTTGCAACCGCCCCCGTCGTCACGGACGGCAAGGTCGTCGGTGTGGTGGATGTCGGGCTGAAGCTCGTCGATGCCTATTTCTCCCGCCTGACCAAGGAAGCGAACGCCTATGTCGCGCTCTACACCAAGGGTGCCGACAAGTTCGACAAGCAGGCTTCCACCTTTGGCGGCGAGCCGATCCTGAGCGGCGCCGAGCTTCAGGAGGCCTATGACAAGGGTTCCGTGCGGCGTTATGCGGATATCGGCGGCAAGCATTACGCCGTCGAGGCGGTGCCGCTCCTCGACTTCTCGGGCACCAAGGTCGGCGTTCTCGAAATCGCCTCTGATATCACGCCGCTGGTTACGGCCAGCGAGACGGCGCTGTGGATGACCGCACTCGGCACTGTCGCCGTTTCGATCCTGTCGCTGATCGGCTTCCTGATCTTTGCCCGCTCACTCGGCGGCACGGTCCGTCGCCTGACCGTGACGATGGCGAAGCTTGCCGCCGGCGATCTTAGCGCCAAGGTGGAAGGCCAGGAGCGCCAGGACGAGATCGGAGCAATGGCGCGTGCCGTCCAGGTCTTCAAGGCATCAGCCGAGGAGAATGTTCGGCTGGAGCACCAGGCGTCGGAGGCCCGCGAGGCGCAGGAACATCAGCGCCAGCGCCAGTCGGCGATCGACAGTGCCAAGGGCGAGGACCTGCGCGCTTTCGTCTATGCGATCGAGGAAGGCTTCAACCAGCTTGCCGGCGGCGATCTGACGGTCCGTATGGACGGTGCCGTCGCAGCAGAATTCGAGCCGATCCGCGCCAAGTTCAACAGTTCGGTCGGCAATCTCGAAGAGGCGATCGGCTCGGTCGTCGGAGCCGTCGGCACGATCCGCGCGGGTCTGCAGGAAATCTCGATCGCCTCCAACGATCTTGCCAAGCGCACGGAACAGCAGGCCGCAAGCCTTGAAGAGACGGTTGCCGCTCTCGGCCAGGTGACCTCGGCCGTCAACGACAGCGCCGGCGGCGCAAGCCGCGCCCAGGGCGTCGCATCGCTTGCGCAGCAGAAGGCCCAGCGCGGCGGCGAGATCGTCGCCAGTGCGGTCGCCGCCATGGCTGCCATCGAAGGCTCGGCCGAGCAGATCAGCCGGATCATCGGCGTGATCGACGACATCGCCTTCCAGACCAACCTTCTCGCCCTCAACGCAGGGGTCGAAGCCGCCCGCGCCGGCGAGGCTGGTCGCGGGTTCGCAGTCGTCGCCCAGGAGGTCCGCGGGCTCGCCCAGCGTTCGGCCGATGCCGCCAAGGAGATCAAGACGCTGATCTCGACATCGTCCGCGCAGGTCAAGCAGGGCGTCGAGCTCGTCACCGCTTCCGGCAAGTCGCTCGACGACATCGTCGGCGAAGTCGCGCAGATGAGCACGTTCGTCAACACGATCAGCTCAAGCACCAGCGAGCAGGCGATGAGCCTGCGCGAAGTGGCGGCCTCCGCCGACCAGATGGACAAGGTGACCCAGCAGAACGCCGCGATGGTGGAAGAAACCACTGCCGCCGCCCAGAGCCTGACGCAGGAAACCGACAGCCTCGCCGACATGATGGCCCGCTTCAAGACAAATGGCGGTGCACCCTCGCAGACCTATGCTTCCGGCGGTTATCGCTCGCGCGCGGCCTAATCGGGCTTTTCCGGATTGACGACGCCGCTGGCCGAAAGCCGGCGGCGTTTTCTGGTCATGTCAGTTGACGGATGCGGCGCAGCTCTCCTTCCAGCAGCGTCATGTTCACCGGTTTTCGAATGGTCGTCCGGTTTTTGAAGCTGTGGTGATCGTCGAGCTGCTCGTATCCGGTGCAGAACAGGAAGGGCACGCCATGGGTCTGCAGCCATTCCGCAAATGGGTAGACGGGGTTTCCCCCGAGATTGACATCGAGGACGGCGACGTCGGGAAGTTGCGAGCCGCCGACCAGGCGCATGGCTTCATCGGTAGTTGCCGCTGGTCCGATGATTTCCCAGCCACGCGATTCAAGTTCGTTGCAGAGCTCCATAGCGATGAGGGTCTCGTCCTCGACGACAAGTATCCGCCCCGCCGAACCGGCCTCCAGCGATTTGGGCGCGACCTCCTCGCCGGAAACTGAGCCGGTTGAAATGTCGGGCCGATAGACGGATCGGGGCAGCGTCGCGATCAGGCGCATGCCGGTTGGTGGCCAGCTGATGTCGAGTTCACCCGCCAATTGACGGGTGGCGACTTCCGTCACCAGAGTGGAGCCGAAACCCCTTGTTTCCGGCTTCTGCACGGCCGGGCCGCCGGTCTCGGTCCAGCGGAGCTCCAGTTCCAGGGAGGGCAGGATGCGCCAGGAGACATCGACGCGCCCTTCTGTGACCGACAATGCCCCGTATTTGACGGCGTTGGTGGCAAGCTCGTGGATGAGGAGGCTGACCGGCTGCACGGCATTGGGGGTGAGAGTGACTGAAGGCCCGCCGATCATCAGCTGGTTGACGCTCTGATAGGCCCGGGTTTCCTCGGTGAGGACCGCTGCGAGATCTCCGCCCTCCCACCGGTTCTGGGCGAGCAGCGAATGGGCGCGGCTCAGCGCCGAAACGCGGCCTCGAACTGCAACGATGAAAGCCTCCTTGGTTTCGGCACGGGTCAGGGAGACCAGGGCCTGCACCACAGCCAGGGCGTTCTTGGCCCGGTGATCGACCTCGCGGGCCAATAGCTGGCGGGAATCCTCGTTGGCCTTGCGTTCGGTGATATCGCGCAAGATGACCGTTGCCAGCTTTCCATCGCCGATCCGGACCTGCGAAATCGACGCCTCGACCGGGAATTCCTCACCATTGGCGCGCAGGCCGCTGATCGCCCCCAATGCGCCCATCCGGCGGTTTGTAACGCCGGTCTCCTTGAAGAGGCGGATATGTGCGGCATGCCCATGCCGAAACCGCTCGGGGATGAAGCGTTCGATCGGCGAGCCGATCGCATCCTTGGCCGCGATGCCGAACATGCGCTCGGCGGCCGGGTTGAACAGCACGATCTGCTGGCCTTCATCGACGGTAATCAGCGCGTCCATCGCGGATTCCACGATGCCCTCCATGCGTCGCCGGCTTTCCAGCAGGGCATCCTCCGCGGCCTTTCGCTCGGTGATGTCGCGCAGGATGACGGTGGCCAGCCGCTCGCCGCCGATCTCGACCTGCGAGATCGACGCCTCGATCGGAAACTCCTTGCCGTCTGCGCGCAGGCCGCTGATTGCACCGAGCGATCCCATCTGGCGGTTGGTTACGCCGGTTTCGGTGAAACGATGAATGTGCGCCGCATGGGCCGGACGATGGCGTTCCGGCATGAAACGGGAGATGTGCTGGCCAAGCGCCTCGTTGGCCGGCAGGCCGAACATGCGCTCCGCGGCCGGATTGAACAGGATCACCCGTTGCTCGTCATCGATGGTGATGATCCCGTCCATAGCAGAGGCGACGATGCCCTCGAGCCGTTGCATGGTCTCAACGGCGGTTTTCTGACTGAGCTTTGGGTGGTGCGGGCGAGATTCCATGACGGCACATCTCCATTCAACCCCCGAATCACTGGCGCGATATCGCATGGGCGGTTGCAACCAATATGCCATCTCGCGCATTCGGTGAACATGCGGGGAATCATTAAATTCATGGGGAAAGGGTGATGGAGGGGCAAGCGCCCGCTTTGCATCTGCAACCGGTGCGACGCTGTCGAGCATCTTTGCCCTGCGGCCGGGCTGGTAGAGTATAGTCTTGAAAGGGGAATTTGGAGCGGGCGAAGGGATTCGAACCCTCGACCCCAACCTTGGCAAGGTTGTGCTCTACCACTGAGCTACACCCGCTCATCAATCCATCGGTCCGTGGTAGTAAAGCTTGACCGTGGCGTCGTGGCTCGTTGCCGGCGACGGGCGCTATATGGCCCAGTCCTTTTTCAAATGCAACAGGGAAATGACGATTGGCGCCAAGAAAAATCGCGATCCCGCCAAAGCCCCTGCAAACCGCCGGTTCCGGCCGGAACCGGCGGCCGCTTCATTCTCAGGAGGCAGGGCAGGCTGCTCCGGACTTCACCCAGGCGCTGATCAGCTCGCCGAACTGAGCCTGCGTGCCCGGCACCGGTTCGCGCCCTGCACCTGGGTCCCAGCCCCAGCCGACCAGTTCGTCATGCGCCATGTGCTCGACGATCTGGTCCATGGTCTTGCCGCCGTTGCGGGCCGGGTCCTTGATCTGCTGGCAGATCTGGGCGAGCGACTTGCCGACCCAGGCCATTTCGATCGGCGCCAGATGCCAGGCGGGATTGCCCGGTATGCTCTTGATCGTGTCGGCCTGGCCGACAACGGGCGTGTTTTCCGCGCTGTGGCAGGTGGTGCACTGCATGCCGGGCAGGCCCATGCCGCCGTCGCCACGGAAGACCGGCGGCTGGTGCGGGTGCATGTTGGCGCCCTGCAGCGGCCGGTCGGTCGCCGGGTGACAGTTGACGCAGCGCGGGTGCTGGATGACCTTGCCCGCCTCCTGGAAGAGCGCCACGGAGCGTTCCCGCTCGTTGGCGATCGACTGGAAGGAGGCGGCGGGCTTCAGCGCTTTGGCATCTGTCCTGGCATCCTGGGCGACGGAGGCGGGCGACAGAAGCGTGCCGGCGCCCACGAAAAGACAGAGTGTCGCGACGCCGGTGATAGCGAGTTTCCAATTCATCGGGGTTTGATCCTCAGGCCGAAACGATGTTGACGATGGGCAGCTGCCGGACTGGTGCTCCGGTCAGGCGTCGCCAGGCATTGGCAACCGCCGGGCCGACGGGCGGTACGCCGGGTTCGCCGACGCCGCTCGGCTTTTCGCTCGACTTGATGATCTCGACGGCAACGTCCGGCATCTCGTTGATGCGGATCGACCGGTAGTCGTGGAAGTTCGACTGCACGATCTTGCCGCCCTTTGCCAACGTCACCGCATCGAAGAGGACTGCGCCGAGGCCGTAGCCGATGCCGCCTTCCATCTGCGCCTTGATGACGTTCGGATTGACGGCGACGCCACAATCGACCGCACACCAGACCTTGTGGACACGCGGTGCACCTTCCGGCCCGACCGAAACTTCGACGATCTGGCCGACGAAAGTGCCGAAGCTTTCGACCACCGCAACGCCGCGGGCGCGGCCTTCCGGCAGAGGCGAGCCCCAGTTCGCCATTTCGGCCGCCTTCTTCAGCACGCCCGCATGGCGTGGCTTTTCGCCCAGCAGCGCAAGACGCCCCTCGACCGGATCCTTGCCGATCTTCTGGAACAGCTCGTCCACGAAGGTCTCGACTGCAAAGCCCGTATGGGTATGGCCCACCGACCGCCACCAGAGCGGCGGGATGGAGAGCTGGACGTTGTGGGCGCTGACCTTCAGGTTCGGGATCGTGTAGGGCAGGTTGGAGGCGCCTTCGACCGAGGTCTCGTCGAGATCGGCCTTGCCCATGATCGACTGGCCGACGATCACCTGTTCCCAGGCGGTGATCTGGCCCTGCGCATTGATGGCGCCGCGCATCCTGTGAGCATACATCGGGCGGTAATAACCGCCGCGGATGTCGTCCTCGCGGGTCCACATGTGCTTCAAGGGACGGCTGCGATCGGTTGCGGCATAGACGGCTGCCGCTTCCTGTATGTAGGGCGAGCCGAACTGCGCCTTGCGGCCGAAGCTGCCGCCGGCGAGCTGGGTGTTCACCCGCACCTTCGTTTCATCGAGCCCGAGGATCTTGGCGGCGACCGACTGGTCCATGCCCGGGAACTGCGCGCCGTTATAGATATCGACCGATCCGTCATCCGCCTTGATGAAGACGGCGTCGAGCGGCTCCATCGGCGCATGGGCCAGGAAGGGGAAGACGATCTCGGCTTCCACCGTCTGCAGGCCGGAGCCCTTGAAAGCGTCGTCGACATTGCCGTTGTTGGCCGCCTCCAGACCCTTTTCGCCGAAGAGTTTCCGGTAATCGGCGGAAAGGTCTTCCGAGGAGCGGGTCTCGGCCTTTGAGAGATCCCATTCGATGCTCAGCGCATCGCGGCCCTTGAGCGCCGCGAACGTGTTGTCCGCGTAGACGGCGATGCCCGACGGCACCTGCTTCACGTCGATCACACCCTGCACCTGGCGGGCTTCGGCATCGTTGAAGCTCTTCACCGTCGCACCGAAATGTTCCGGGTGGGCAACGACGGCGATCAACAGGTTGTCAGGCGTGATGTCGAGCGTGAAGATCGCCGTGCCGTTGGTCTTGCCATGGGTGTCGAGTTTCGGCAGTTCGGTGCCGATCAGCACGAAATCCTTCGGATCCTTGAGTTTCGGCTCCGCGGGCGGCGTCTGGCGGGCGGCCTTTTCGGCAAATGCGCCAAAACCGCTCTCCTTGCCGGAACCGGCGTGCTTGATGCGACCTTTCTCGACGGTGATCTCGGAAGCTGGCACCTTCCAGTCCTCGGCGGCTGCCGCGACCAGCATCGCCCGCGCGGTGGCGCCGGCCTTGCGCATCTGCTCATAGGAATTGGCGATGGAACTCGAACCGCCGGTTCCCTGCAGGCCGAACATCAGGTTGGCATAGACCTTGTTGTCGGTCGGCGAGTGGACGGCGCGCATCTGGCTCCAGTCGGCATCGAGTTCTTCGGCGACCAGCGTCGCGAGACCGGTGAACGGGCCCTGGCCGAATTCGATGTGCTTGGCGAGTACCGTCACCGTGTCGTCGGTGCCGATCTTGACGAAGGCATTCATCGGGGCCAGCGCCGGGTCGCCGCCGGCATGCACGCCGGTCGGCGCGGCGGAGAGCATCTTTGGCGCGATGGCGACGCCGATGACGAGACCCGAGCCGGCGAGAAAACCGCGGCGGGTGGTGTTGACGTCCTGGATGGTCATGGCTCAGCCCTCCATCGAATTGGCGGCATTGTGGATCGCCGCGCGGATGCGATGGTAGGTGGCGCATCGACAGATATTTCCGGCCATCGCGCCGTCGATATCGGCATCCGTCGGCTTCGGCACCATCTGCAGCAGGGCAACCGCCGACATGATCTGTCCGGACTGACAGTAGCCGCATTGCGGCACGTCGAGGCCGGTCCAGGCGGTCTTGACCGCATCGGCTTCCGTGCCGGAAACGCCTTCGATGGTAACGACCTCCGAACCCTCGATCGTCGAAATCGGGGTTACGCAGGAGCGTCGCGGCGTGCCATCGAGATGCACCGTGCAGGCGCCGCACTGGGCGACGCCGCAGCCGTATTTGGTGCCGGTGAGCTTTTCGAAATCGCGGATGACCCAGAGAAGCGGGGTGTCGGGGTCGCCGTCGAACGTTCTTTCCTGTCCGTTGAGCGTGAAGGTGACCATGAGGCAGACCTTTCCGTTAAGAAGCCGGGCGCTGCACCGGCACTGGAGATTGAGCGGCTGTTATCGGCCGGGGCCGGTATCGAGAGGCGCGAAAAACCGCGCGGAATAAACTTGAGTTAACTGGAGTAGTTATTATTTATCAATTGGCTACGGGCCGCCGACCGAATAGTCGGAGGCCGGTTCTCCATGTCTGTTTAAATGGTCGCCCATCATTCTGGGTCAAGCGCTTCACGAGATCGTGTGCGCTTCCCTTGGCCGAGCGCTACATTGTGGTTATGGTTACGTCTCAACCGCCCGCCAACAGAGCCAATCTATCAGCATGACCGAGACAGAGCCGAAAACCGCCGAGGATCTTTTCCGTTTCCTCGACAGCCTGAACATTGCGCATTCGACCAAGACGCACCCGCCGGTCTTCACTGTGGCGGAGTCCGAAAGCCTGCGTGACGAGATCCCCGGCGGCCACACCAAGAACCTGTTCGTGAAGGACAAGAAGGACCAGTATTTCGTCCTGACGGTCGAGGAGCGCGCAACGGTCGACCTGAAGACCGTGCACAAGGTGATCGGAGCGTCGAGCCGCGTCTCGTTCGGGCGGCCCGAAATGCTTCTGGAATATCTCGGCGTGGTTCCCGGTTCGGTGACGGTATTCGGTGCCTTCAACGATACCGGAGGCAATGTCACCTTCGTGCTCGACGAAGACCTGATGAAGCACGACATCATCAACGGCCATCCGCTGTCGAACGATGCCACCACGTCGATCGGGCGCGACGATCTCATCCGTTTTCTGGAAGCGACCGGCCATCCGCCGCTTGTCTTGAAAGTGACAGACTGACATACGATCTTTGCAGCCTATATGGCAAAGATGCGAAAGCGTTCCCGGGAGAACATTCATGAGCGGCAGCAATAACCCCTATGGCGGTTCCTACGGCGGGCAGATGACTGCTTCGGCAAGCTTTGGGGCGGCGCCGGCCGCATCGGGTCCTGCCGGGGTCTACGTATCCGACACCAGCACCGCCGGCTTCACCAAGGACGTTCTGGAAGAATCGCGCCGCCAGCCGGTTCTCGTCGATTTCTGGGCGCCGTGGTGCGGTCCCTGCAAGCAGCTGACGCCGGTTCTCGAAAAGGTCGTCAACGAAGGCCAGGGCCGGGTCAAGCTCGTCAAAATGAATATCGACGATCACCCGTCGATCCCGGGCCAGCTCGGTATCCAGTCGATCCCGGCTGTCATCGCCTTTGTGGACGGCCGCCCGGTCGACGGTTTCATGGGCGCGGTGCCGGAAAGTCAGGTGCGCCAGTTCATCGACAAGCTTGCCGGACCTCCGGGCGCCGACCAGGCTGCCGAGATCGAGGCGGCACTCGTCGAGGCGGAAACCCTGCTGGCCGGCGGTGAGATCCAGGAAGCCGCCCAGCTTTACGGCGCCGTCCTGCAGGCCGATCCGGAAAATGCCAAGGCCGCCGCCGGGATGATGCAGTGCCTGATCGCTATGGGCGAGACTGCTCGCGCCAGCCAGATGCTCGCCTCCCTCCCGGAAGAGCTTGCCAAGGATCCGGCGATCCAGGCGGTCGCCAAGAAGCTCGAGCATATCGAGGAAGCTCGCAAGCTCGGCGATCCGGTGGCTCTCGAGCGCCAGCTCGACGACAACCCGGACGACCACGACGCCCGCCTGAAGCTCGCCAAGATCCTCAATGTCCAGGGCGAACGGGACAAGGCTGCCGAGCACCTGCTGACGATCATGCGCAAGGACCGCACGTTCGACGACGACGGCGCCCGCCGCCAGCTCCTGGCGTTCTTTGATGTCTGGGGGCCGAAGGACCCGGCGACGATCGCCGCCCGCCGCCGCCTCTCCTCCATTCTGTTTTCGTAGACAGGGCCTGTTTTCGTAAACACGGGCCTGTTTTCGCGAACACGGGGCTGTGTTCGCAAGCCAAGGCCAATCCTCGAGGATTGGCCTTGCGTTCTCCAGTGGGTGCCCCACATTATTCCAAGCAGCGAATCTTTGGTCTGAGCCAGTGGTCGTCTGGGAGGTGTCGGACCCATGCATGTGGGAAATGCGAGATATCTGAAGCGCGAGGATCTGCCGGAGACGGTTCCTGTCTTTCCTCTTACCGGCGCATTGCTTCTGCCGGGTGGACAGTTGCCACTCAACATCTTCGAGCCGCGTTATCTTGCGATGTTCGACGCGGCGCTTGCAGGTAACCGGCTGATCGGTATCGTACAGCCGTCCCTGCTCGAATCCGGCGAGGCTGCCGAAGGTCCGCGCGCGCCGCTCTCGACGGTCGGCTGCATCGGCCGCATCACATCGTTTGCCGAAACCGGCGATGGCCGGTACATCACCTCGATCAGCGGCATCTGCCGGTTCCGGCTCATCGAGGAAGTCGGCATGGGCCATCCCTACCGCACCTTCAAGATCGCGCCGATGATGACGGACCTCTCCACCGAGGACGACGAGAGCACGGTCGACCGCACCGAGTTGCTGCGTGTCTTCCGCGCCTATCTCGACGCCAACAAGCTGGAGGCGGATTGGGAAAGCGTGGAGCGCGCCGGCAACCGGACGCTCGTCAACTCCCTGTCGATGATGTCGCCCTTCGGACCTGCGGAGAAACAGGCTCTGCTCGAAGCGCCGGACCTGCGGACCCGCGCCGAAACGCTGATTGCGATCACGGAAATCCTGCTGGCGCGGGATTTCGGCGATTCCGACACCATGCTCCAGTAAGGCCCAGGTCCATGGACGAGAAACTCAGCAAGGTCGATCCCAAACTGCTCGACCTCCTCGTCTGCCCGCTCTCCAAGAGCCGGCTGTCCCTCAACCGCGAGACCAACGAGCTCATCTCCCAGAAGGCACAGCTTGCCTACCCGATCCGCGACGGCATCCCCATCATGCTGATTTCCGAAGCCCGCAAGATCGAGGACTGATCAGGCGTCCCTAATCCGCATTCCGGGCACTCCGCCCGTCGACTTCCGCGGAAGCGTTTGGTAGCTAACATCCGGCCGCGCCGCCAGGAATTTCGAGATGCCGACGCGGTGCCTGGATTGTGCCTTTTCCCCAGCGGGAGCCCATCATGAACTCCGTGAATGCGAGTGGCGTGCAGCTTGCCTACGATATTTTCGGCAGGCAAGAGGATGAACCGGTTCTGCTGATCGCCGGGCTCGGTACGCAAATGATCCGCTGGACGTCTCCGTTCTGCGATGAACTGGCGTCGAAAGGTTATCGTGTGATCCGCTTCGACAACCGAGATGCGGGATGGTCGACGCATTTTTCCGATCTCGCGCCTCCGGAGTTCGGCGCATTGGTCGCGGCGCTCATGGCCGGGCGGCGGCCTGACGTTCCCTACAGCCTCCATGACATGGCAGCGGATGCGATCGGCCTGCTCGATGCGCTTTCGATCGACCGAGTGCATGTGGTGGGTCGGTCGATGGGCGGCATGATCGCGCAGATCATCGCCAGTGAACATCCCGATCGGGTCCTGTCGCTCACCTCCATCATGTCGAGTACCGGCAACCCGGCGCTTCCGCAGGCCGCGCCCGATGTCATGGCAATGATGATGCGTCCTGCGCCCGATCCGGTTTCCGACCAGGAAGGTTTCCTGGTGCACAGCCTTGCCTTCGCCCGGCGCATCGCCGGCATGAAGTTTGCGCTCGACGAGGACGCGCACCGCGCTCTCGTTCTGGAAGAGGTGCGTCGAGCGTACGATCCCCATGGCACTGCCAGGCAGATCGCCGCGATGGCCGTGGCGGGTGACCGCCGATTGAGGCTGGCGACCATCGACGTGCCGACGCTCGTCGTTCATGGCGCAGACGATCCGCTGATTCTTCCGGCCTGCGGCATGGATACGGCTGCCTCCATCCCCGGCGCAGAACTCATGCTGGTTGAGGGCATGGGGCATGATCTGCCGCCTGCCCTTTATGAGACGATTGTCGAGGCAGTTGCGCGGACAGCCCGATGAGGGTGCAACCACTCCTTAGATCGCCTCGCCCGCCAGCAGCTTCGGGCCGTCTTCGCCGCTCTTTCCCGCCGCCTGGTCGATGAAGAAGCTTTTCAGCTTCGGCATTCGTTCGACAATGCCCAACCCGAAGTCGCGGGCGATGCGGATGGGGGTGATGTCGTTGGAGAACAGCCGGTTCAGCACGTCGGTCGTCACGCCCATGCGGAACGTGTCGAAACGCCGCCAGGACTGATAACGCTCCAGCACGTTGAGCGCACCGATGTCGAGACCGAGGCGATCGGCTTCGACCACCGTTTCGGCGAGCGCCGCGACATCCTTGAAGCCTAGATTGAGGCCCTGGCCGGAGATCGGGTGGATTCCGTGGGCGGCATCGCCGGCAAGGGCGATGCGCGGCGCGACGAAGGCGCGGGCGAGCGTCAGGCCGAGCGGGAAGGCGCGCTTGTCGCCGACCACCGTCAGTTCGCCGAGCTTGTGGCCGAAACGGCGCTGCAGCTCTTCCTCGAACACCAGGTCGTCCGCGGCAACCAGCCGGTTGGCCTCCGCTGTCCGTTCGGTCCAGACGAGCGAGGAGCGGTTGTTGGTGAGTGGCAGGATTGCAAACGGGCCGGACGGCAGGAAATGTTCTTCCGCCACGCCTTCATGCGGTCGCTCGTGAGCAACCGTCGCGACGATACCCGACTGGCCGTAATCCCAGGTGACGGTCTTAATGCCGGCCATGTCGCGCAGTTTCGAGCGCACGCCGTCGCAGGCGACCAGGAGACGGGTCTCGACGGCCGAACCGTCGGAGAGCGAGACCGTGCAACGGGTGCTGCCGGACTGGAAGCCGGTGGCGGAAAGCCCGTGGCGGATGGCAATCCCGAGGCGTTCGGCGGCGCCGCGCAGGGCCCGCACCATGGCGACGTTCGGCACCATGTGGGCGAACGGCCTGCCTTCCTCGATTTCGCCGTCGAAGGTGAGGAAGACCGGCCGCACCGGATCGGACGTGCGGCTGTCGGTGACAACCATCCGGTTGATCGGCTGGGCGTCCACGGTAATCTCGTTCCAGACGCCGATGACGTCCAGCATGCGGGTTGCGGCGGCGATGATGGCGGAGGCCCGCTCGTCCTTTTCCCAGGCGCCGGAAGGAGCCGCCTCGATCACCTCGATCGTCAGATGCGGCGCCGCCTGCTTGACCGCGACAGCGGCGGCGAGACCCACATAACCGCCTCCTACAACCAGCATGTCCAGCATTTGCCTAAACTCCCGTGAGACTTGAGAATATCATGTGGTGGATATAGATCATCCGACAGCCGCTTCCTATCGCCGGAGTTCGTCATAATGTCGCGCCAGACCGAATCCCCCTCCGCCATGGAACAGCTCATCGCGACGCTCGACCTCGAAAAGCTCGAGGAGAACATCTATCGCGGCACCAGTCCCGATGTCGGGTGGCAGCGGGTTTTCGGCGGGCAGGTCATCGCCCAGGCCCTGATGGCCACCCAGCGGACCGTTGCGGCCGATCGTTTCGTGCATTCGCTGCATGCCTATTTCATGCGTCCCGGCGATCCTTCGGTGCCGATCCTCTATCAGGTGGAGCGTATCCGCGACGGTTCAAGCTTTACCACCCGCCGGGCGGTGGCGGTGCAGCACGGCAAGGCGATCTTCGCCATTTCTGCTTCGTTCCAGGTGGAGGAGGACGGTTATGATCACCAGATCGATATGCCTTCGGTGACGCAGCCGGAAGATCTGATGGGGGAGAAGGAGTTCAAGGAACTCTTCCTCAAAAAGGCGCCGGAGAATGTGCGTCGCTACTGGAGCCGGGAGCGGCCGATCGAAGTGCGACCGACCTCGCTCGTGCACTATCTCACCAGGGACAAGCTCGAACCGCGGCAGGATATCTGGGTTCGTACCGTCGGGCAGGTGCCGTCCGACCGTCACTATCAGGCCGCCGTGCTTGCCTACCTCTCCGACATGACGCTGCTCGACGCATCGCTCTATCCGCACGGCACGTCGATCTTCGATCCGACGCTTCAGGCGGCGAGCCTCGACCATGCGATGTGGTTTCATCGGCCCGTCACATTCGACGACTGGCTCCTCTACACGCAGGACAGTCCCAGCGCCTCCGGCGCCCGCGGAATGACCCGCGGCAGCATTTACACCCGTTCTGGCACACTGATCGCCTCGGTCGCCCAGGAAGGATTGATTCGGAAAAAGGCAAATGATTAATAATTGTGCAATTTTTCAAATTTGCACAAGTTTTGGACGCGATTGCGCCATCCAAATGCCCGTTTTTTGAGACCGGCTGTTTAGTTCTTTACATTTCAATAACTTATAGGGTGTCTCGAAACTGGCACGCCCCTTGAATGTATCTGGCCAGTCGCTGTCATGATCTGACGTCGATGAGGAGAGTCGGCCTTGGCCGAGGACAAACAAAGGATGGGAAAGCCAGATGAAAATCGTGATGGCCATTATCAAGCCGTTCAAGCTGGATGAGGTGCGCGAAGCCCTCACGGCTGTCGGTATCCAGGGCCTGACCGTAACCGAAGTCAAAGGTTACGGACGCCAAAAGGGACATACCGAAATCTATCGCGGTACCGAATATGCCGTAAGTTTTCTGCCAAAACTGAAGATCGAAATCGCAGTCCCCTCCGACCTCGTCGAAAAGGCCGTGGATGCGATCGCTTCGGCCGCCAAGACCGGCCAGATCGGCGATGGCAAGATCTTCGTCTATTCGATCGAGCAGGCCGTGCGCATCCGTACCGGCGAAACCAACACTGAAGCGCTTTGAAGCACGGTTGACAGGGGAGTTTTTTAGCTATGCAATTTAACAGGATTTCCACTCTGGGACGCGTGGGTGCCGCCGCCGCGGCGCTTCTTGCGCCCGCCGTCGCTTTTGCGCAGACGGCCGCCGCACCGGCTGCTGCTGCCGCCGCCGCTCCGGCCATGACGATGGACAAGGGTGACAACACCTGGATGCTCATCTCGACCATTCTCGTCCTGCTGATGACCATTCCGGGCCTCGCGCTCTTCTACGGTGGTCTCGTTCGCGCCAAGAACATGCTGTCCGTGCTGATGCAGGTGTTCATGATCACGGCCGTCGTGATGATCATCTGGGTCACCTACGGCTATTCGCTCGCCTTCACCAACGGCGGTTCGCTGAACAGCTTCGTCGGCGGCTTCTCCAAGATGTTCTTGGCCGGCGTCACCACGTCGTCGCTTGCCGAAACCTTCACCAAGGGCGTCGCCATTCCGGAACTGACCTTCGTCTGCTTCCAGATGACGTTTGCCTGCATCACGCCGGCCCTGATCGTCGGCGCCTTTGCCGAGCGCATCAAGTTCTCGGCCGTCATGCTCTTCGTCATCCTGTGGGTCACGTTCATCTATTTCCCGATGGCGCACATGGTCTGGTTCTGGGGTGGCCCGAGCGCCTACGCGGATCCGTCCGGCCTGATCTTCTCCTATGGAGCGATCGATTTTGCCGGCGGCACCGTCGTGCACATCAATGCCGGTATCGCGGGCCTCGTCGGCGCGATCATGCTCGGCAAGCGCACCGGCTACAAGAAGGACATCATGGCTCCGCACTCCATGACCCTTACCATGGTCGGCGCTTCGCTCCTCTGGGTCGGCTGGTTCGGCTTTAACGCCGGCTCCAACCTTGAAGCCAACGCCTACGCATCGCTCGCCATGATCAACACCTTCGTTGCGACGGCTGCCGCTGCCGTGTCGTGGTGCCTGGTGGAAACCTTCTCCCGCGGCAAGGCCTCCATGCTGGGTGCCGCCTCGGGTGCGGTTGCCGGTCTCGTCGCCGTCACCCCGGCTGCCGGTTTTGCCGGCCCGATGGGCTCGATCGTTCTCGGCCTCATCGTTTCGCCGGTCTGCTACTTCTTCGTCGACGTGGTGAAGAACAAGTTCAACTACGACGACTCGCTCGATGTCTTCGGCGTCCATTGCGTCGGCGGCATCCTCGGCGCCATCGGCACCGGTATTCTCGTCAACCCGGCACTCGGCGGTGCAGGCATCGTCGATTATTCGACGGCCGACTTCGCTGCCTCCTATTCCGGCACCGCGACCCAGGTCTGGGCACAGTTCAAGGGCGTCCTGACCACCCTCCTGTGGTCGGGCATCGGTTCGGCGATCCTCTACAAGGTCGTCGACCTGATCGTCGGCCTGCGCGTCACCGTCGAAGCCGAACGCGAAGGTCTCGACCTCGCGACCCACGGCGAAGCGGCGTATCACGCGTCCTGATCTACGGCTGGCGGCGGCGGGTGACCGCTGCCGCAGCACGTTGCATCGTGGTTTTTGTTAAAACTGCATTGGCCCGGGTTTCGACCCGGGCTTTTTATTCATGTTTTCAGCCTTCGCCAGACCCGTTGTGGTTAAAGGGACATTAACCACCATCGCGCTATTCTCCGCTGGAATTGCGTGGATCAGCTCTCAGGTTGCCGATTCGCGCTTGTAGTTGCGTTCAAGGACGGCGGGCAGACACGATGGGCAGAAGCAGTTCAGCGGCTATGGCAAACCGGTCCACCCGCCTGGTGCTCACCGCGTTCGTGTGGCGCCAGGCGCTGGCGCTCGCCGGTTTCGGGATATTCTTCGCGCTGGCGCTGGCGGTTGCGGCACTGGCAACCTGGAACGTCGCCGACCCAAGCTTCTCCTATGCGACCGACAATGCGCCGACCAATCTCCTGGGCTTCCCGGGGGCTGCCTTCGCAGACCTGATGATGCAGTTCCTTGGACTTGCAAGCCTCGTCGCCCTGCTGCCGGTGCTCGCCTTCGCTCTGGCTTTGATCGCCGGGCGTAAATACGACCGCGTTCCGGCGCGCCTTGCGGCCTGGGGCGGCGGCACGCTGCTGGCGTCTGCGACATTGGGCTGCTTTCCCGCACCGCTCACCTGGCCGATCCCAAACGGCATCGGCGGCGTCATCGGCGATATGATCCTGCGGTTCCCGGCATTGTTCGTCGGCGCCTATCCGACCGGTACCGTCGCGGTCGTCCTCGGCTGCATCTTCACCATCCCCTGCGCCTGGCTGATGCTGTTTGCATCGGGCCTGGTCGGCGAAGCCTTCGAGGACGATGCCGAGGATGACGATCAGCCTGTTGCCGCCGCCAAGACCCGCTCCAAGCGCGAGGAGATCGAGGAAGAAGACGACGAGGACCGGTTTGCCGGTTTCCTGGCGTTCGGCGCTCTTGCTCACTACTGGTATATCGCCCAGGCGCGGTTACGCCGTCTCGCCGGCATCAAGCCGCGCCGCCGGATGGAATTCGACCAGCCCTATGATTTCAACGAGGACGAGTTCGGCACGTTGAACGAGCCGGTTCGTGCGAGATCGGCGCCTGTCGTGCCCGGCCGTCGCATGGAACCTTCGCTCGATGATCCCGCCGAGCGGGTCACGTCGCCGCGCCGGGTGGTGGCCGCTCCGCCGATTTCCAGCCATGACGAAGACGACGACTACGACCCGCCGTTCGACCGGGACGACATGCCGCCGCGTCCCGCGGGTATCTTGGCCGATGACGACGAGGACGATGATGCGCCGTTCGTCGCTTCGCGCGCACCGCAGACCGTCAATGGGGTCCGCGTCCAGCAGCGCGTCGCACCCTCGGCCACGCCGCCGAGACCGAGCGCTCGTGTCGCCCGCGAGGCCCAAGGCTCGTTCATCGCGCCTGACGGGTTCCAGCTTCCATCCGTGCACCTCCTTAGCGAACCGAAGGCCGTTGCCCGCGACGCCTCGCTGTCCGCCGATGCGCTGGAACAGAATGCCCGCCTTCTGGAAGGCGTTCTCGAGGACTTCGGCGTCAAGGGCGAGATCATCCATGTTCGCCCCGGCCCGGTCGTCACGCTTTACGAACTCGAGCCCGCGCCGGGCATCAAGTCGTCGCGCGTCATCGGCCTTGCCGACGATATCGCCCGTTCTATGAGCGCGATCGCCGCCCGCGTCGCTGTCGTTCCCGGCCGCAACGCGATCGGCATCGAATTGCCGAACCGCACCCGCGAGACGGTCTACCTGCGCGAAATGATCGGCTCCAAGGATTTCGAAAACAGCAAGGCAAAGCTTGCCATGGCGCTCGGTAAGACGATCGGCGGCGAGCCTGTCGTGGCCGACCTTGCCAAGATGCCGCATCTGCTCGTCGCCGGCACTACCGGTTCGGGTAAATCGGTTGCCATCAACACCATGATCCTGTCGCTTCTCTATCGCTATACGCCGGAGAAATGCCGCCTGATCATGATCGACCCGAAAATGCTCGAACTCTCCGTCTATGACGGTATTCCCCATCTCCTCTCGCCCGTCGTCACCGACCCGAAGAAGGCCGTCGTTGCGCTCAAGTGGACCGTCCGCGAGATGGAAGAGCGCTACAAGAAGATGTCGAAGATCGGCGTGCGCAATATCGACGGCTTCAACAGCCGCGTCGAGCAGGCGATGGAAAAGGGCGAGGTCCTGACCCGCACCGTGCAGACCGGTTTCGACCGCCACACGGGCGAGGCGATGTACGAGACGGAAGAATTCGATCTCCAGCCAATCCCCTATATCGTCGTGATCATCGACGAAATGGCCGACCTGATGATGGTCGCCGGCAAGGATATCGAAGGCGCCGTACAACGCCTGGCGCAGATGGCGCGTGCGGCCGGCATCCATGTGATCATGGCGACGCAGCGTCCGTCCGTCGACGTCATCACCGGCACGATCAAGGCCAACTTCCCGACCCGCATCTCCTTCCAGGTGACGTCGAAGATCGACAGCCGCACTATTTTGGGCGAGCAAGGCGCCGAACAGCTGCTCGGCATGGGCGACATGCTGTATATGGCCGGCGGCGGCCGCATCCAGCGCGTCCACGGGCCCTTCGTCTCCGATACGGAGGTCGAAGACATCGTCGCCTACTTGAAAACTCAAGGGCACCCCCAATATCTCGATGCGATCACGGCCGATGACGACGAGGACGGCGACGGTTCCGGCCCGGCCGGCATGTCCAACCTCGCGGATTCGGACGATCCCTATGACCAGGCGGTGGCGATCGTGCTGCGGGACGGCAAGGCGTCGACGTCCTATGTCCAGCGCCGTCTCGGCATCGGCTACAACCGTGCCGCTTCGCTCATCGAGCGGATGGAGCAGGAGGGGCTGATCGGGCCGGCCAACCATGCCGGCAAACGCGAAATCCTGGTGCCGACCGAGGGCGACATCCTCGAACGGTAAGGCTTTCGTGATCGCCACGGGCGCGGCCATCAAGCCGCCGCCTTTGGTGCGGAGGAATAAAGAAAGGAGACCAGAATGAAGAACGAAAAGACCATCCTTTCAAACATCAATTCCAGCGCGCTCGGCCGCCGGCAGTTTTCGCTGGGGCTTGCGGGCCTGGCAGCGGCTGCCTTTGCGCCGAACCTCGGCTTCGCCCAGAGCGCCGGCAGTGCTGCGGCCCAGAAGATCGCCGACCACTTCTCGTCGGTCAAAACCATGATGGGCGAATTCGTGCAGTTCGGCCCGCGCGGCGAGCAGACCGGCGGTAAATTTTTTATCGAGCGGCCCGGCAAGCTGCGCTTCAACTTCGAGGATCCGTCGCCGATCCGCGTCATCGCCGACGGCAATAACGTCGTCATCGGCAATATGAAGCTCAAGACCTGGGATATCTATCCGCTCTCCAAGACGCCGCTCAGCCTGCTGCTCGCGAGCCGCATCGACCTCGGCAACCAGATGGTCCGCAACGTCAAGGAAGAGTCCGACCTCACCACGATCGTGCTCGGCAACAAGACCGTCTTCGGCGATTCGACCATCACCATGATGTTCGATTCCAAGACCTACGACCTGCGCCAATGGACTATCACCGATGCCCAGAACAAGGATACGTCGGTGATGATCTACAACGTCCAGAACGGGGTCAAACTCGATGATAAGGTGTTCATCATCCCCTATGAGGACGTCCGCAAGGGCTGACCTTAGCGGGGCCTGAATCAATGAAGGGCTGCGCCGGGCTGCGCGGCCCTTTTTGCTTCTCAGTGACCGAAAAATTCCCTAAAGCTCGCGGCAGAGCCCCGAGGGATATCATGACATTTTCGATTACGACCTGGAATATCAACTCCGTGCGGCTGCGCATGCCGATCGTCCAGCAGTTCCTCGTCCGCCACAAGCCGGACATTCTCTGCCTGCAGGAAATCAAGTGCCAGGAGCCGGAGTTCCCGCTGCAGCCGCTGAAGGACCTCGGTTACCAGCACATCATCATCCACGGCCAGAAGGGCTATCACGGGGTCGCCATCGCCTCGAAAGTGCCACTTCTCGAAGACCATCGTCAGAACTACTGCAATGTCGGCGATGCCCGGCACATTTCGGCGCTCTTCGAGCGCGGCTCGCGGCGCATCCGCCTGCATAATTTCTACGTGCCGGCCGGCGGCGACGAGCCGGACCGGGCGATCAACCCGAAATTCGGCCACAAGCTCGATTTCATCGAGGAGATGAAGGCATTGAAGGCGGATGCCATGCCCGGCATCTCGTCGATCCTCGTCGGCGATCTCAACATCGCGCCGCTGGAGCACGACGTCTGGTCACACAAGCAGCTCCTGAAGATCGTCAGCCACACGCCTGTCGAGACCGAGGGCATGAAGGAGATCATCGCCAAGGGCGGCTGGCTCGACCTGATGCGCCAGCACACGCCGGAGCCGGAGAAGATCTATACGTGGTGGAGCTACCGCGCCAAGGACTGGGAAGCGGCAAACAAGGGCCGCCGGCTCGACCATATCTGGTCCTCGCCCGACCTCGGGCCATTCCTCGAGCGCATCGACGTGCTGAAGGAAGCCCGCGGCTGGAACCAGCCTTCGGACCATGTGCCGGTGACGGCGGTGTTCAAGATTTGAAGGTCATCTTCAGGAAAACCGGTCCTGCATCGCTGCCGCTGCCTTGGCGAGGCTGGCTATATTGTCGCGGATGCGGTTCTCGATCACTCGGCCGACCTGCGGATATTCCTCCAGCAGGCGGTGGAACAGCGAGCGGCTGATCTTCAGGGCTTCGGCATCCTCGATCGCCACGGCGGTGAACTTTCGCTCCACCATGGTCACGAGCGCCAGTTCCGACAGCAGGGTGCCGGGACCGACGGTCGCCTCCACCTTCATCTCGCCACTGCGGTCCGCCATCAGCAGTTCGAAGCGACCCCTTGCGACGATGAAGGCCGATTCCGCCGGGGATTTCTCCCGAAACAGCTGCTGGCCGGTCGTCACCTGCCGACGCTCGGCGCCGAAGGCGACAAGGCGCAGCTGGTCGTCGTTCATGTCCCGGAACAGCGGGACCTGCGAAAGCAGGCGGATATCTTCGGTCAGCGACATCAGGGCTCTTTACGGTACGATCTTGTAGCCGCCGTTTTCGGTGACCAGGATTTCGGCGCTCGACGGATCGCGCTCGATCTTCTGGCGAAGACGGTAGACATGGGTTTCCAGCGTATGCGTAGTGACACCGGAATTATAGCCCCAGACCTCCTCCAGCAGCACGTCGCGGGTTACCACCTTCTGGCCGGCGCGATAGAGGTAGCGGATGATCGCCGCTTCCTTTTCGGTCAGGCGGATCTTCTTGCCGTCCTCGGTGGTCAGCAGCTTCTGGCTCGGTTTGAAGAGATAGGGGCCGACCGTGAAGGTGGCGTCCTCGCTCTGTTCGTACTGGCGAAGCTGGGCACGGATGCGGGCGAGCAGTACGGCGAAGCGGAAGGGCTTCGTCACATAATCGTTGGCGCCGGCTTCGAGGCCGAGAATGGTGTCGGAATCGGTGTCGTGGCCGGTCAGCATGATGATCGGCGCCTTGAAACCGTTCTTGCGCAGCAGTTTCACCGCTTCGCGACCGTCCATGTCCGGCAGGCCGACGTCCATGATCAGCAGGTCGATTTGGGCGTTCTTGGCGGTCTGCAGCGCTTTGGCCGCATTCGCTTCCTGGAGGATTGCGAACTCTTCGTAAAACGACAACTGCTCGACGAGCGTCTCGCGCAGATCGTCGTCGTCGTCCACCAGGAGTATCGTGCGCGCTGCCATGCGTTCTTGCCTTTCGTCTTGCCGTTGCGTCCGGACTGTCATTGCCAGTCAATCGAAGCGCATTTAGGGCTCCTCGATCTAAATCCCTACAGCATCGATCCGAAAATCGGAATCGATTTTCGGAAAGTACGATGTTTCGATATGCTAAGCGTCCTTTGCGTATCCGGAGGATGCGCAGCGCTTTAGTGTGCTATGAATTCAAACGAAATCATATTCAAAGCAAAACCTTGTGAGAGAAATGCAACGTTTTCGCGAGGGAAATCACAAGAAGACGGCTGTCGTCACCGTTCGGCCCGCGCCGCGCGACCGGCGCCGGGCGATCGTCTCCTTCGGCGGCATCACCGTGCCGGCGGCGCTCGGGCGGTCCGGCACCACTCCCTTCAAGCGGGAAGGGGATGGCGCAACGCCGATTGCGGCGATGCGCCTTCTTCATGGATACGTGCGCGGTGAGCGCGTGAAGCTGCCCCCGACGCCACTTTCGATGACGCGCATCGGTAAAGGCCTGCTGTGGTGCGACCAGCCGGAGCACCCGTCGTACAATCGCCCGGTGAAGGCACCGTTCCGGCCAAGTCATGAAGAGATGATGCGGGCTGACGGGCTCTACGACATCTGCCTCGTGCTCGACTGGAACGTCACCTCGCGTGCCCGCAACCGCGGCTCGGCGATCTTCTTCCACCTCATCAAGCCCGGCTACCAGCCGACCGCCGGCTGCATCGCTGTCAGCCTTCCCGACATGAAGCGGCTCATCCGCTTCATGCGCAAGGGTACGGTGGTGAGGGTTCTCGGCTAAGGCCTGAAACGAAAATGCCCGGCGCTGAGGGCCGGGCATCTCGAAATCAAGGCTGGAAGACGCTTATTTCCACTCGCGGATATCGACGAAGTGACCCGCGACTGCGGCTGCGGCGGCCATGGCCGGCGAGACGAGATGGGTGCGGCCCTTGTAACCCTGGCGGCCCTCGAAATTGCGGTTCGAGGTGGAGGCGCAGCGCTCGCCCGGCTTCAGGCGGTCGTCGTTCATCGCCAGGCACATCGAGCAGCCCGGCTCGCGCCATTCGAAACCGGCGTCCTTGAAGATCTTGTCGAGGCCTTCGGCTTCCGCCTGTTCCTTGACGATGCCCGAGCCCGGAACGACCATGGCCGATACGGTCGATGCGACCGTGCGGCCTTCGACCACCTTGGCGGCAGCACGCAGGTCTTCGATGCGGCCGTTGGTGCAGGAGCCGATGAAGACACGGTCGATGGCGATATCGGTGATCTTGGTGCCCGGCTTCAGGCCCATATAGTCCAGAGCGCGCCATTTCGAAGTGCGCTTGGTTTCGTCCGGGATGTCGTCCGGGTTCGGAACGGAACCTTCAACCGAGATCACGTCTTCCGGCGAGGAGCCCCAGGAGACGATCGGCGGCAGGTTGGCGGCGTTGAGCACGACGACCTTGTCGAAATGCGCGCCTTCGTCCGTCTGCAGGGTCTTCCAGTAGTCGAGCGCCATGTCCCAGGCCTTGCCCTTCGGCGCGCGCGGCTTGTCCTTGATGTATTCGAAAGTCTTTTCGTCCGGCGCGATCAGGCCGGCGCGGGCGCCGCCTTCGATCGTCATGTTGCAGACCGTCATGCGGCCTTCCATGGAGAGCGCCCGGATCGCCTCGCCGGCGAATTCGATGACGTGGCCGGTGCCGCCGGCGGTGCCGATTTCGCCGATGATGGCAAGGATGATGTCCTTGGCGGTGACGCCCGGCGGCAGTTGGCCGTCGACGCGCACCAGCATGTTCTTCGCCTTCTTCTGCACCAGCGTCTGGGTGGCGAGCACGTGCTCGACTTCAGACGTGCCGATGCCATGCGCCAGCGCGCCGAAAGCGCCGTGGGTCGAGGTGTGGCTGTCGCCGCAGACGATGGTCATGCCCGGCAGGGTAAAACCCTGTTCGGGGCCGACGATGTGGACGATGCCCTGGCGAACGTCCTTTTCCGAATAATATTCGACGCCGAAATCGCGGGCGTTCTGGGCAAGCGCCTCCACCTGGATGCGGCTTTCCTCGTTCTTGATGCCTTCGTGGCGGTCGGCGGTAGTTGGCACGTTGTGGTCGACGACGGCAAGCGTCTTTTCCGGAGCGCGGACCTTACGGCCGGCGATGCGCAGGCCTTCGAAGGCCTGCGGCGACGTCACTTCGTGAACGAGGTGACGGTCGATGTAGAGAAGACAGGTGTGGTTCTCATCCTCGGAAACGACGTGGTCGTCCCAGATCTTGTCATAAAGGGTGCGAGGTGCGCTCATGGCTGCTGTCCGTTAAGCTGACTGAAACAGGAAATGGGTATCCGGCAGCACGAGGCTGCCTCAAGCTGAGGAAGGTCAGCTAAGTCGGTCGCAAAGCGCCCCGGACACCCGCGCGAAAAAGCGTGCCGGCAGACGCTTGTGGTCCTGCAGCACGACAATCTGGTTCGCGAGGCATCCGAATTTCGATCCCATGGCGGCTGGAATACCAGTTTCCGAAGAAATCGGCAATCGAATTGCGTTGCGGGAAATCTGTCGCATCTCTGTCATAAAGCTTTCGCGGAAACGTGGTTGATCTCAGTTTCCATAACGGAGGAATGCCAAGATGTCCGAACCCATGCAAGACCAGCTCAGCCGCATCAAGGAAGAGATCGCCGACAGCTTCGATGAAGAGCTGGAAATGCAGATGGAAGAGGACCGGCTCGACGAGCTGGTCGCCGAAGGCATGTCCGAGCCCGCCGAGGCGACGATCGACCGCCGCATCTACTTCCGCGAGCTGTTCCGCCTCCAGCACGAGCTCGTCCGCCTGCAGGACTGGGTGCAATACAAGAAGCTGAAGATGGTCGTGCTGTTCGAAGGGCGCGACTCGGCCGGCAAAGGCGGCGCCATCAAACGCGTCACCCAGCGCCTCAATCCGCGCGTCTGCCGCACCGTCGCCCTTCCGGCGCCGACCGAGCGGGAGCGCAGCCAGTGGTATTTCCAGCGCTACGTGCCGCATCTGCCGACGGCCGGCGAAATGGTGCTGTTCGACCGCTCCTGGTACAACCGCGCCGGCGTCGAGCGGGTGATGGGCTTCTGCACCAAGGACGAGCTGGAAGAATTCTTCCGCTCGGTGCCGGAATTCGAGCGCATGCTGGTCCGCTCCGGCATCATCCTCGTCAAGTACTGGTTCTCGATCACCGACGAGGAGCAGGAATTCCGCTTCAAGATGCGCATCCACGATCCGCTGAAGCAATGGAAGCTGTCGCCGATGGATCTCGAAAGCCGCGTCCACTGGGAAGAATATACCAAGGCCAAGGAAGAGATGCTCCAGCGCACCCACATCCCGGAAGCGCCGTGGTGGGTGGTGCAGGCCGTCGACAAGAAGAAGGCGCGGCTCAACATGATCTCCCATCTTCTCGCCCAGGTGCCCTACGAGACCGTGCCGAAGGAGCAGATCGACCTGCCGGGCCGCGTTCGGAACGACGATTACATCCGTCATCCGGTGCCAGCGGACATGTACGTTCCGGAAGCGTACTGACGCCGTTGTCTGGCGCTCGAGGAGAGTAAAACAACTCGGGGCCTTTAGGCGCCAGTCCGTAACTGAAATGTGGACACCGTCTGTCGCAAAACTCTGACTTTTCCGAAAGAGTTTTGCGACAGGAATTTACAGGCGGCTTTCGGGCTGATGAGGCAATTCCTTAGTCTCTCTTTGAGATGGATGAAATTGGTCGCAGCTATAAAAGAGACAGGGAAACACGCCGATCGAGATGAGCCGCATACAACGCCGCAAGCAGTGCGAGCGAGGCGGATGCCAGCATCATAATGAAAAGCGCATGGACAGAATCCGGAAGGAACAGACCGGCGATAGAAGCTACGATGGCTCCGCCTGCAATTCTCATGGCGGCGGCTAGCCCCGCAGCGGTGCCAATAAGATCAGACCGTACAGACATTGCGCCGCTATTGGCTGCCGGCATGGTCAACCCGTTGCCTACGCCGATGAGGATGCAAGGTCCGAAGAAGGCGAGAACGTGCGTCAGGTCAAGTATCGCCAGGATCAAGCCGAGCAGCAATCCTGTGCATGTCAGAAGCCGGGCAAAAACCAGAATCGCGCCTAGCGACTTCTTCGAAGCGTATCGGCCAGCGAGATAGCTACCCAGGATAAAGCCGGCAGGGACCAGCCCCATGTAAAAACCGAGCTTTGCGCTCGATCCACCGAGTGCGTCGCCGATTACCAACGGGGCTCCTCCCAAGAATACATAAAGCACCCCCATCGAGCAGGCCATGCATAGGGTGTAAGCCCAGAAACGAGCCGAGCCGAGAAGTTGCCCATAAGAGGCGAGGTATTTTGTTTTCGACCGGTGCGGCGCAAGAACTCCCTTTAACTCGTGCATAGATAAAACAAAGGCGGCTACTCCAAGGATCACGAAAACAACGAAGCTCGATCGCCACCCGAACAGCTCGTCCAACGATCCACCGAACAAAGGGCCGACCATGGGAGCCAGTGCCCACCCCATGGCGAGGTAGCCAAATTTGCTTGCGGCTTCGCGTCCATCCGATGTTTCTTTAATGATCACCAGAGCGACAGAATAGCATGGCGCGATGCCCGCTTGCATTGCGCGGAATAGAAGGAAAACCCCGATATTCGGGGCGAGAGCACATCCGACCGACGCAACGACGAAGATCGACAGGGAAATTAACACGACAGGCCGGCGTCCAAATCGATCCGATATCGCGCCTCCGATCACCTCTAAGAGTGCGGTGATAATCGCGAAGCCGGCGACCGACATGTTGACCAATGCAAAATCAGCCTCGAACGTCGCGGCAATGTTCGGCAGCGACGGCAAAATCATATTTACCGGCAACACCGCAAGGGCGGAAAGCAAGATGAGAGTTATCAATCGAGGTGGAGCGATAACGGTTCCGCTGATCGTTTCAGCGCTTGGTTCCTGAACAGGATTGCTCGTCATGGTCTCGTCCGTTTTGTCAGCGGGATGATGTGAGGGTCTGACGGGACGCTGCCAAAGCTGCGGGGCATAAAAAAAGGCCCCGTCAGGAGCCTGCTTGCCGCGCATGGGTGCTTTCGCCGGATGGCTACGCCACCGTGCCCATGCGCCCTATCACCACTACGAGAACCGTTGGAATCTTCATGATCAATATAGCTAGACAGAAAACTGAATATCGTCAATGCAGCTAGCGCTGCCCTCCGGGCCGCCTTTTGCTACTAGCGCTCTGTCCTTCTCCGCAAACGTCTTTCGAGGCCGCGCAGGGCCAGCGACAGGCCGATCGTCAGCAGCAGGTAGATATAGGTGACGATCGAATAGGTTTCGAAGAAGCGGAAGGAGCCTGCCGCATAGACCTTGGCCATCTGGGTGATGTCGGCGACACCGAGGACCGAGACGAGCGACGAATCCTTCACCATCGAGACGAAGTCGTTGGAAAGCGGCGGCAGGATCACCCGCATCGCCTGCGGAAAGACGATCAACCGGAAACGCTGCCAGCGACTGAGGCCCAGCGCTTTCGCCGCCTCGATCTGGCCGATGTCGACGGCCTGGAATCCGGCGCGAAAGATTTCAGCGATGAAGGCTGCATAACCGATCGTCAGCGCGATGATCGCCCGCCACAAGAGCGAGACGTCTCGCACCAGAAGCGCCTGGCCCCAGTTGCGTTCGATCAGCGGCGCCAGCATCCAATTGTAGAACGTCACGAAAGCCGGCGCGCCGACGAAGGCGATGTAGAAGAGCAGGACGAGGATCGGGATGCCGCGGATGAGCTCGATATAGAAACGCGCCGCCTGCCTCAGCACGACATTGCCAGACAGCCCCGCAAGCGCGATGCCGAGCCCCAGCAGCGTCGCCAGGAGAAAGGCGGCCAGCGTCACGCCGACCGTGATGCCGATGCCCTTGGCGACGACATTGAAAACTTGGGAATAGAGGTCGTTGAGGGCGATGACCACCGCAAGGCCGAAACAAAGGATCCCGAAGGCGACCAGCCACCAGGGGAAATCCTGCTGTCCGGATGACATGCGGCGCGGAGGCGCCATGCCTCTACTGGCCCATCTTGTAATCGAGGAACCATTTCCTGTTCAGCACATCGAGCGTGCCGTCTGCCTTCAGCACGGCGATCGCCGCGTTGACCGGCGAAACAAGATCGGATCCCTTCTTGAAGATGAAGCCGAAATCCTCGGTGCCGAGCGGCTCGCCAATCAGCTTCAAGGCACCGCCGGAGGCCTTGACGTAACCGTCGCCGGCGGTGCTGTCAGTCAGCACCAGATCGACGTCTCCCGCCTTCAACGCCTGCACGGTCGCACCGAAGGTTTCGAACAGCTTGATCCGCGGGTTCTGCTCGTTGCCGTCGAGGATTTCGTAGGCCGCCGTGTAGAACGGGCTTGTTCCCGGCTGGGCGCCAATCAGTCCGGTCGTCAGGGCGCCAAAACTCTTGGCGTCGGTGAAGCGTTTTTCATCGCCGCGCACCAGCATCAGCTGCTGCGAGCGCATATAGGGATCGGAGAAATCGACCTTTTCCTTGCGGTCGTCCTTGATGGTGATGCCGGTCATGCCGATGTCGTATTGCCCGTCGGAAACGGCCTGGATCATCGTGTCCCAGCTGGTGTTCTGGTATTCGAGCTTGAAATTCAGCCGCCTGGCGATCTCGGCCATCGCGTCATATTCCCAGCCGATCGCCTTGCCGCTCTTCGGATCGACGAATTGCAGTGGCGGATAGGCGTTTTCCGTCACCACCACCACGGTGCGGCCCTTCAGGTCAGGCAGTTCGGCGGCGCTGGCGGCGGGTGCAAAGGCAAGGGCAGCAAGGCCGGAGATCAGCATACGGCGTGAGAGCATTGTGGCACTCCTGACAAATGGCTGGCGAATCCCTCTCATGAAAAGCCAGCCGATAGCAAGCGGCCGGCGGCGAGCATCTTTTTCTTGCCGCGCATGATGGGGTCCCCTACATCCCCTTCACCGAAATACGCTGCTTCCTCTGCGGCAAATGCTTTGGAGTAACTAAGTTGGTTCAGGAAAAAGAGCTAATTTCAAAGATCGTGTGGCGGCTTATGCCGTTCCTCGGCATCCTTTATCTGATTGCCTATATCGACCGTCAGAACGTCAGCTATGCCAAGCTGGAAATGGTCGGCGCGCTCGGCATGAGCGAATATGCCTATGGTCTCGGCGCCTCGCTTTTTTTCATCGGCTATTTTTTGTTCGAGGTCCCGAGTAACCTCTTCCTCAACCGGTTCGGCGCCAGCCGCTGGTTCGCCCGCATCATGATCACCTGGGGCATTGTGACCGTGGCGCTCGCCTACACGCAGAACGCGACGATGTTCTACATCCTCCGTTTCCTGCTCGGCGTTGCGGAAGCAGGCTTCTTCCCGGGCGTCCTCTACCTGCTGACGCTCTGGTTCCCGAAGGATTATCGCGGCCGCATGGTTGGCCTGTTCATGATCTTCAGCGCGCTCGCCAATGCCGTGGGCGCCCCCATTGGAGGCATGCTGCTTGATCTCAAAGGGCTGCTTGGCCATGAGGGATGGCAATGGGTCTTCCTGGCGACCGGCATTCCGGCGGTGCTCGCCGGGATCGTCACTCTCTTTTATCTCGACGACACGCCAGAAAAGGCGAAATTCCTGACGGAGGATGAAAAGCGCTGGCTGCACGATCGGCTGGCGCGTGAGAATTCCGGAATGGAAGAGCATGCAGACAACGGATTCAAGGCGCTCGTCAATCCGCGAGTGCTTCTGATGGCGCTCTGCTATATCGGCTTTCCGCTCGCTGCCTACGGTCTCAGCTACTGGCTGCCGACCATCGTCAGGGGGTTCGGCGTCTCGAACACGACGAACGGCTTGATCAACATCATTCCGTGGGTGATCGTCGCGCTCGCGCTATGGGTGGTGCCGACCGCCGCAGACCGGGCCGAGAGCAAAACTCCCTATATTGTCGGTCCAGCCTTCGTCGGCGCGATATGCCTGGCGCTTTCGGCGCTCGTCACCTCGCCGATCTTGCAGTTCACTTTCCTTTGCGTCGCCGCAGCCGGCATTTTCGCTGGTCAGCCGGTCTTCTGGAGCCTTCCCTCTCGCTTCCTCAGGGGTGCGGGCGCTGCGGCCGGCATTGCGGCGATCAATTCAGTCGGCAATCTCGGCGGCTTCATCGCACAGAACGTCGTCCCCTGGATCCGGGATTCGACCGGCAACGATATCCTGCCGATGGTCTTCCTGGCAGTCTGCCTTGCTGTCGCCGGTGTCCTCGTCATCATCGTCGGCCGAATGTTGGCGGCGAGACAGGCGATCTCCGTCTGACCGGACGTTACTGCCATTGGTTCCCTCTGCGGAACCAATGGCGGCAAAACTGCCTCCTTCCGCCTCATCGGCGTTTCTCCTATGTCTTTTGGCAAGCCAGATCAAAACGCTTGGAGAATGTCGATGATACGAGCTTTGAAACATGCCGCCCTGGGTTTGGTCCTGTTCGGGGCCGCGATGGGTACGCTTACCGCGCCCTCGCTGGCACAGGAGCCGGTGATGGCCGCCCCGGACAAAGACGCGCTTTTCACCAGCACGGACCCCAAGCTGCATGCAAACAAGCAGGTTGTCTACGGCATCGTCCGTGACCTGCTGGAAGCCAATCAGTGGGACAAGGCCGATCAGTATCTCACTGAACGTTACATCCAGCACAACCCGAATGCCGCGTCAGGGCGCGAGGGGGTGGTACGCTATTTCATCGACGTCCTGAAGCGGAAGCCGAGCCCCATTCCGACCAAGATAAAAACGCCGGTCGCCTTTGTCACAGCGGAAGGCGATCTGGTGACCGTGGGGACGGTGCGCGAAATGAAAGATGCTCGCGATCCTTCGAAGAGTTATACCAGCACCTGGTTCGACACATGGCGTATCGTCAATGGCAAGGCCGACGAACACTGGGATTCGGCCGTCAGAAATTAAACCTGTATCGCATAACAAAAAAGGCGGCTCGAAGGCCGCCTTTTCCGTATTCGATATGAAAAGCTTATTCGGCAGTCGCTTCAGCAGCCTTGGCGGCTTCTGCGGCTTCGGCAGCTTCTGCTGCGGCCTTTGCTTCAGCGGCTTCCGCTGCTGCCTTTTCGGCGGCGAGAGCCTGGGCTGCTGCAACCTTCTCGGCTTCGATACGTGCCTTCTCTTCGGCAACGGCCTGACGCTCGGCGTCATTCAGCTTGCGGGCGCGAACGCCGGTGTCTTCGACGATACGAGCCGACTTGCCGCGACGATCGCGCAAGTAATAGAGCTTGGCGCGACGGACCTTACCGCGGCGAACGATTTCGACGCTCTCGACCATCGGCGAGTAGACCGGGAATACGCGCTCGACGCCTTCGCCGTAGGAGATCTTGCGAACGGTGAAGCTTTCGTTGATGCCGCCGCCGGAACGGGCGATGCAGACGCCTTCATAAGCCTGTACGCGGGTACGGGTGCCTTCCGTGACCTTCACGTTGACGCGGACGGTGTCGCCAGCGGAAAATTCCGGAAGCGTGCGCTTGGCTGCAATCTTGGCGGCCTGTTCGGCTTCCAATTCCTGGATGATATTCATCGTCTCAAACCTTTGGTTCTTCTGAAACAGCCAGAGCGCTCGGATATTATCCCTTTGGTCCAAGCCTCGGAGATTTGCCTTTTCGGCAGAGCGAATTCACCATTCTTTGTTGCTGGTCGACGGGATATTTCCCATTTCCGGCTGGGCCAATACACCAAAGACATGGGTTTGTCATCCCGTCGATTGCGATTTTGTGACGAAAAAGCCCGCTATTGCTGCCTTTCGTCGAAGCCGCTATCTGATGATCAGGGATGAGGAAACATCAATGACAATCACAATGATAGCCCTGCTCGCCGCGGCGGGCTTCCTGTCCGGTGCGGTCAATGCGATCGCCGGCGGCGGGACCTTTCTGACCTTCGGAGCGATGACGCTTGCCGGCGTTCCGCCGATCCTAGCCAATGCGACGTCCTCGATCGTTCAGTTTCCGGGCTACGTTACTTCGACGATCGCCTATTGGGACGAAATTTCCAGCCGCTGGCGCAGCGCGCTGGTGCTTGCGCTGGTTTCGGTGATCGGCGCCTTTGCGGGGGCCTTCCTGCTGCTGTCGCTCGACAATCCGTCCTTTCGCGCGCTGGTGCCCTGGCTGCTGGCAGCTGCGACGGCGGTGTTTGCCGCGGGACCGTGGCTGAAACCGAAGGCGTCTGCGGAGCGGTCGGCCAATTCTCCCGGCTCCGTCATCGGGCAGTTGCTGACGGCAATCTATGGCGGGTTCTTCGGCGCCGGCATGGGCATCATGATGCTCGCCGTGCTCGGGGTGACGACCGGCGGCAGTTACCACCATCTCAACGCACTCAAGAACATGCTGGCGATCCTGATCGCGGCGGTCGCCATCATCGTCTTCGTCGGCGGCGGGGTCATCGCCTGGCCGGAAGCGATCGTGATGATCCCGGCAGGCGCGCTGGGCGGTTATGCCGGCGTGTGGATGGCGCGGCGGGTGCCGCAGGCAGTACTGCGCTGGTGTGTGGTGGCCGTCGGGGTGGGTCTGACGATCTATTATTTCGTAACGGGGTGAAGAGGTATTCTTACTTGCCCTTCAGCAAATCCGGCCGCCGCTCCGCGGTCAGCTTTTTTGCCTCCTCAAGCCGCCATTTCTCGATCGCCGCATGATTGCCCGATGTCAGAACGGCCGGGATCTCCCGCCCTTCGAACACTTGCGGCCTCGTATAGTGCGGATGTTCGAGCAGACCGTCCTCGAAACTCTCGTGGGTGCCGGACAGCGCGTTGCCCATCACGCCCGGCAGGATGCGCACCACTGCGTCGAGCAGCGTCAGCGCCGCCGGCTCGCCGCCGGAGAGAACGTAGTCGCCGATCGACACCTCTTCGAGATTGCGGGCATCGATCACCCGCTGGTCGACGCCCTCGAACCGGCCACAGATAATCACGACGCCGTCGCCGGCAGCCAGCTCGCGTACCCTCTCCTGCGTCAGCGGTTTTCCGCGCGGGCTCATCAGCAGGCGCGGGCGCCCCGGGGCCAAGTCATCACCTTCGGAGACGTTGTCGATCGCCTTGGCCAGAATATCCGGCTTCAGCACCATGCCGGCGCCTCCGCCGGCCGGCGTGTCGTCGACGGTGCGGTGCCGGTCCTCGGCAAAATCGCGAATCTGCATCGTGTCGAGCGACCATTGTCCGCGCTCCAGCGCCTTGCCGGCGAGCGAAAAGGCCAGATGACCCGGAAACATTTCCGGGTAGAGCGTCAGAATGGTGGCGCGAAACGTCATCGCGCCTACTTGCCCTTTTTGGGGAAACCCGGCGCGGCGCCGTCGTCTTCCGGGTTCTCGGCAAGGCCTGCCGCCTGCGGATCGATGAGGATCTTGCGGCCTTCGAGGTCGATTTCCAGTACCGCAGCCTCCGAGAAGGGGATGAGGGTAGGGCGGCGGCCGGGACCTTTCAGCTCCAGCAGATCGCCGGCGCCGAAATCATAGACCGCGCTCACCGTGCCGTAGCTCTTGCCGTCCTGATCGACCGCTTCGAGGCCTTCGAGGTCCGCATAATAGAATTCGTCTTCCTCGAGTTCGTCGTCGGGCAGGTTGTCGCGCTCGATGAAGAGCTCGAGCCCGGCCAGCGCTTCGGCCGCATTGCGGTCGTTGATGCCGCGGAAACGGACGATCGCGATGTTCTTCGCCTCGCGGATTTCGAGGATCTCGAAAATACGGCCGTCCTCGCTGTGCAGGTTGCCGTATTCGCCGAGCGCCGTCGCATCGGCCGTATACGTGCGCACCCGCACCTCGCCTCTCAAGCCTTGGGCGGCGCCGATGGTCGCCATCAGAATGGGGTTTTCGAGCTTGGTCATGCGGGTCGTGATCTCGGTTGCCGTGCGCTCATTTAAGCGCTGCGCGATCAAAAGCAAACAGCAAAACGGGCAGCGCGTTGCCGCGCCACCCGTCGATTGCGAAGAATTTCCGCGAAGCTTATGCTTCGGCGGCAGCGGCTGCTGCGTCTTCAGCCTTCTGGGCGCGTTCCTTGACGCGTTCCTGGGCCTTCTTGCCCGGCAGTGCCTTTTCCGGGTTGTTCTTGGCAGCGCGCTGGGCAAGGCCGGCTTCAGCGAGGAAGCGCAGAACGCGGTCGGTCGGCTGGGCGCCGTTGTCGATCCAATGCTGGATGCGCTCGGCGTTGAGTTCAACGCGCTTGGCATCGTCCTTGGCGAGCATCGGGTTCCAGGAACCGAGCTTTTCGAGGAAGCGGCCGTCGCGGGGCGAACGGGCGTCGGCAACGACGACGGTGTAGTACGGACGCTTCTTGGAGCCGCCGCGGGCGAGACGAATTTTCAGGGCCATTTCAATTACTCCTAGGTTTTCTGGCCGCCGTCAGGCGGGCCGGGTTCTTCTTGAGGCCGCCATCAGGCGGGCTGGTTCAGGCTATTTTCGTGCCGACGTGTTCGGCGGCGATGGCTTCATGATGCCGGATGACTTCCTTGATGACGAAGTTCAGGAACTTCTCGGCGAAATCCGGGTCCAGATGCGCTTCCTTCGCCAGGCGGCGAAGACGCTCGATCTGGAATTCTTCGCGCGCCGGGTCGGCCGGCGGCAAATCGTACTGGGCTTTGAGGACGCCCACTTCCTTGGTGCAGCGAAAACGCTCCGCCAGCATGTGCACGAGCGCCGCGTCGATGTTGTCGATCGACTGGCGATAGCTTGCAAGTTTCGCTTTGACCTCGGGGTCAACCATTGGCGTGTCCTCCCTCACTTCTTCTTGGGCAGGCCCGGAAGACCGGGAAAACCGCCGAGGCCGGGCAGCTTGGCGCCACCGAGACCCGGCATGCCGCCGCCCGGAAGGCCCGGCATGGAACCCGGCTTCATCCCCGCTGCCTCGGCCTGCTTCTGCAGCGCTTCGAGCTGTTTCGGATCGAGCTTGGACAGGTCGGGCATGCCGCCCATTCCACCCATTCCTCCGCCCAGGCCGCCCCCCATGCCACCAAGACCCATCTTCGAGGCAAGGCCGCCCATCATCTGCTTCATCATGCCGCCCTTGCCCTTGCCGCCCATCATTTTCATCATGTCGGCCATCTGGCGGTGCATTTTCAGAAGCTTGTTGATTTCGGCGGCATCCGTGCCGGAGCCGGCGGCGATGCGCTTCTTGCGGCTGTGCTTCAGTATGTCCGGGTTAGCGCGCTCGGCCCTGGTCATCGACTGGATGATGGCGATATGGCGAGCGAACGTCTTATCGCTCATGCCGGCGGCCGAAAGCTTGTCCTTCATGCCGCTCATGCCGGGCATCAGGCCCATGATGCCGCCCATGCCGCCGAGCGACTGCATCTGCTTCAGCTGTTCGGCGAGGTCGTTCAGGTCGAACTTGCCCTTGGCCATCTTTTCGGCCATGGCGCGCGCCTTGTCGGCGTCGATATTCTCCGCGGCCTTCTCGACCAGCGAAACAATGTCGCCCATGCCGAGAATGCGGTCGGCGATGCGGCGGGGATGGAATTCCTCCATCTCCGTCATCTTTTCGCCGGTACCGATCAGCTTGATCGGCTTGCCGGTGACGGCGCGCATCGAAAGGGCGGCGCCACCGCGACCGTCGCCGTCCATACGGGTCAGCACGAGGCCGGTAATGCCGACGCGTTCGTCGAAATTGCGGGCGAGGTTGACGGCGTCCTGGCCGGTGAGACTATCGGCGACCAGCAGGATTTCATGCGGGTTGGAGCGGCGCTTGATCTCCGCCATCTCCGCCATCAGCGGCTCGTCGATATGGGTACGGCCGGCGGTGTCGAGGATGACCACGTCATGGCCGCCGAGCTTGGCCGCCTGCACGGCGCGGGCGGCGATCTCGACCGGCGACTGGCCGGCAATGATCGGCAGCGTGTCGACGCCGGTCTGGACGCCGAGCTGGCGGAGCTGTTCCTGGGCGGCCGGGCGACGCGTGTCGAGCGATGCCATCAGCACCTTCTTGCGCTCGCGATCGGTCAACCGCTTGGCGATCTTGCCCGTCGTCGTCGTCTTGCCGGAGCCCTGCAGGCCGACCATCATGATCACCACCGGGGCGACCGCATGCAGGTCGATGCCGACGCCTTCGGAGCCGAGCATCTCGATCAGCTCGTCATGGACGATCTTGACGACCATCTGGCCGGGCTTGATCGACTTCAGGACTTCGGCGCCGACGGCCTTTTCGCGCACCTTGTCGGTAAAGGAGCGCACGACTTCCAGCGCCACGTCCGCTTCGAGCAGGGCACGGCGAACCTCGCGCAGAGCGGCGGACACATCCGCTTCGCTCAATGCGCCACGGCCGGTCAGTCCACTCAAGATGGAGCCAAGACGGTCCTGGAGGCTTTCGAACATCGTTTCTTCCTTCTCGCGTTTCGGGATCACCGAAACGTCGGGTTCTCATCCGCCAAAAACAAGAGACAAAGCCAAAAAGCACCCGAGGGCGCAACGCGCTGTCGGGTGTTGACCTCCGGGCTCAGTCTATCGGCCCCGGTCGGCGGCTCCAAGTCGTAACTTGTCAGCAGATGGGCGGGCTTAAACAGCAAGCGGCCGGGAAAGTCAAGGCTGGCGCGTCGGCTTGTGCCTCGCGCTTGCAGGGATATTCATTTCGACTATAGTGAATATTCCTGCAGCTCTGCAGGGGAGTGGATGGACATGTCTCTTTATATCCGTGACGACAAGGTCGATGAACTGGCAAACGAGGTCATGCGGCGGCTTGGTACGAAGACCAAGACCGAGGCTGTGCGCGTGGCGCTGGAGAATGAGCTGAAGCGGGCCGGCGAGGAGATGTCGTTGGAGGAGCGCGTGAAACATCTGCAAGACCGCATCGCTGCTCGCATGGGGCCGCATGCTGCCGACTTTGATGAAAAGGCTTACATGGACGAGATGTGGGAAAGCTGATGTTTCTCGATGCATCGGCTGTGGTCGCCGTTCTGACCCGCGAGGAGGAAGCTGGGGTCTTGCTTGCCAAGATTACCGATTCCAGAGAGCCTATCCACTATTCATCGGTAACAATGTTCGAGGCCGCGATTGGCATTTCCCGAAAGACTGCAATCAGCCTTTATGGAGATCAGCGCCCCACGCCACCTGAGCTGATCGCTCAAGCTCAGCAAGATGTGGAGGAGTTTATGCGGAGCATAGGTGCCGGTGAAGCTACTTTTTCGCCCGGGTTGCACGGCGCCGCTCTCGAAGCGGCGCGAATCTATGGCCGGTTCGTCGGCCATCCCGCCAAATTGAACTTCGGCGATTGCTTCTCCTATGCTGCCGCGAAAACGCTTCGGTCGCCGCTGCTGTTCGTGGGCAACGATTTTTCCAGGACGGACATAGAGGTCGCGTAAATGTGTCCGTTCCTTGCGCAAGCTCTCTTCCCACGTGCAAGAGGACGCTGATAGACAGCTTTGATGAACCGACGAAAATTCCTGAAATGGTCCGGCATCGGTGCGATCGCCGCCCTCGTGGGCGGGTTCGCGGCAAGGGGAGCCATGGCTGCCAACAAGTATTACTCCGGTCCGGTTTCCGATCATTTCGACGGAACGTATTTCTTCAATCCCGGTGGGGAGCAGCCGCGCGGCGGGCTCGACCTGCTGCGCTGGAAGCTCGGCGGCAACAACATCGCCTGGCCGGACAGTTTTCCGAGCCCGTTTCCGCAGGCCGTGCCGGAAACGCGGGTCTCGGGCGACCGGCTGATCGTCACCATGGTCGGCCATGCGGCGATGCTGATCCAGGTCGCCGGTCTCAACATCCTGACCGATCCGGTTTGGGATGATCGCGCCAGCCCGGTGCGTTTCGCGGGTCCGAAGCGGGTCAATCCGCCCGGCATCCGCATCGGTGACCTGCCGCCGATCGATGTCGTGCTCGTCACGCATAACCATTACGACCACATGGACCTCGAGACCCTCTGGGTGCTGCAGGGCCGCGACAAGCCGCATTTCGTCACGCCGCTCGGCAATGACGCGCTGATCCGCTCGCGTATCGCGGATGCGAAGATCACGGTGATGGATTGGGGCGGCCGCGAGGAGATCGCCGCAGATATCGGCCCCGGTGTCGTCCTGCATTGCGAGCCTTGCCATCATTGGTCAGCGCGCGGCGTTGGCGACCGGCGCATGGCGCTGTGGGCCGCCTTCGTCTTCGAAACGCCTGCCGGCAAGATCTACCATATCGGCGATACGGGCTTCCATCAGGGCATCAACTACCGCGCCGCGCGGGAAAAGCACGGGGCTTTCCGGCTCGCCAACCTGCCGTTCGGCGCCTATGAGCCGCGCTGGTTCATGCAGGCGCAGCACCAGAACCCGGACGAGGCGGTGGAGGGCATGCTCCTTTGCGATGCGGCTTTCGTCGCCGGTCATCATTGGGGCACGTTCAAGCTGACCGATGAAGGGATCGAAGAGCCGCTGGCGGCGCTTCATACCGCTCTCGATGCGCGCGGCGTTTCCCGGGACCGCTTCCGGCCCATGCGCCCCGGCGAAGTCTTCGAAGTGCCGACAATTTCCGTCTGAGCACGCCGGAACTGTTGCGAAAACGCGACAGATGGCCCGAAGCGGCAAAAATTTCAGTCTCTGCCGCCGCCATTGCCTGGCTGCCCAACATGCTGATTTCACATTAAAACATGAGTATAATTGTCATCTTATAGAATGGTCTTTGGATCCATTCCAAATCATTGATGTTGCGCCCCTTTTCAGGCGACGCTAAACGCGGAGCCGTTGGTCGGGCAGGTTTCGGCCTTGGGATTACGGACTTGGATATCAGCCTTATCGAGCAGTTGCAGCAGACCGAGGAGGGGAAGCTGCGGCGGTTCTTTCTTCGGCGCCTGCGCAACAGGGAGGATGCGGCAGACGCGACGCAGGAGACCTTTCTGCGGCTGCTGACGGCATCGCCGAAGGAGGATCTGCGCAATCCGCATGCCTATCTTTTCCAGGTCGCCCGATCCGTCGCCCATGGCATCACCGCCCGGTTGATGCGCGACAGCGCGCTTTTCAGCGATGAGTTGGACCAGACGCAGGTGGCCGACGAAGCGCCAAGTCCGGAGCGTGTGGTCGCCGCGCGCCAGCAGCTCGGACTTCTGATCGAGACGATTTCCTCCCTGCCGCCGAAATGCCGGGTGGTGTTCGTGCTTAGCCGGCTCGAAGGGCTTTCCAACGGAGAGATCGCGACCAAGCTTGGGATCTCCCGAAACATGGTTGAAAAACACATCATCCGTGCACTCATGGCTTGCCGTCAGGCCCGCCTTGCGGCATTGCCTCCCGCCGGGGGGATTGCGCATGACTAATGTTTCAGACAAGGCGCGTGAGGACGCCATTGCGGAGGAGGCGGCAGGCTGGGTCGCGCGTCTCGGCTCCCGCGACGCAACCGATGCCGATCGCCGCCGCTTCGAATTCTGGAAAATGCAGGATCCGGCGCATGCGGCTGCCTTTGAAGAGATGAGCTCTCTCTGGGGCGATCTCGCCGCGGTGCCGAAAACGGTCGTGCCACGCCGGCGCCGGGTGGTCGGGAGTGGCGTTGCCGCCCTGCTTCTGATGGGCTGTCTTGGCATCATCGCCAACGAGACCGGCCTCATCGCCCGGTATCGTTCGGATTTCTACACGCCGGTCGGCGTCATCCAGCGCATCGACCTCGACGACGGATCGGTGGTGACGCTCAACACCGATAGCGCGATCAAGGTGCGATACGGCCAGACCGAGCGCCGGATCGTGGTCCTGCGCGGCGAAGCCTTTTTCGACGTCACCCCGAACGCGGCGCGGCCCTTCGTCGTCAGCGGCGACGAAACCCAGGCGATCGCGCTCGGAACCCACTATGCGGTGCGGGTCGGCGAGCGCGACGAGGTAATGGTCGAGGAGGGGCATGTGGCGGTGACCGCCGGCTCCCAGCGTGCGGTGCTCGAAAGCGGCGGCACCGCGCATCTCGGCACCGATGGCCGCCTGACAACCGGCTCCGGCGATGTCGCCGATCTGACGAGTTGGCGCAGCGGCAAGCTGGTCTTCTCCGGTCGGCCGCTCGGTGAGGTGCTCGGCCAGATCGGCCGTTATCAGCGGGGCCGCATCATGGTGCTCGACGACCAGGCCTCGCAGCTGCGGGTCAGCGGCGTGTTTACTGCCACCGATGTCGATCAGACTTTCACGGCCCTGCAGGAGAGCCTGCCGATCCGCATCATCCGGCTTTCCGACTGGGTCACGCTGGTCCGGTCGCGCTGAGGCAGTCGTTCGAAAATATGAGTACAAAATTCATCTTTTTTTGAAAACCCACATCAGGAGGTGGAGCTCTCTTTCACTCATAACCATCAGGGGCCGCGATGAGAGCGGTCACGAAGTTTGAGTGCAGGGGGTCTAAATGAATTTGAGGGGACCGCTTTATTCGCGGCATGTCCGGATTGCGCTTGGTTGCGCATCCTTGCTGGGCGGCATGGCTCCGGCCTTCGCACAGCAGCCGGCGCAGGGCGTCCAGTCGCAGCAGGTCGCCGTTTCCATTCCCGCCGGGCCGCTTGAAAGCGCACTTCTCGCGCTCGGCCGCCAGACCGACCTGCGTCTCGTCTATCGCAGCGAAATCACTGCCGGAAAGACCACGGGCGGCGTGACCGGTTCGCTGACGCCCTCTGCCGCCCTGTCGCGGCTGCTCTCCGGCACCGGCGTTTCCTTCCGGTCAAGCGGCGGCAATACGGTGACGCTGGAAGTTGCGGGTTCGGCGGCCGCAGCGACTGGTGGTGATCCCGATACGACGCTGGATCCGATTGTCCTGCGCGATGGCGACAATGGCCGCGCTGTCGACGCGCCTTACGAGACGCCGGGTTCGACGAGCTATATCTCGTCCGAGCAGATCCAACGCTTCCGCGGCTCGTCGGCCGGCGACCTGTTCAAGAACACGCCGGGCATCATTTCCGCCAACAACCACAGCAGCGGTTCCGTCAACGTGAACATTCGCGGGCTGCAGGGCCAGAACCGCGTTCGGGTTGCGATCGACGGTACGCAGCAGACGACGACCACCTGGCGCGGTTACGGCGGCGTCGATGACCGCACCTATATCGATCCGGACCTGATCGGCGGCGTCGGCATTTCCAAGGGACCGACGGGCGGCGCGGTGGGCGCCGGCGTCAATGGCGGCGTGGTCGAGATCACCACGTTGAAAGCCAAGGATATCGTTGAGGACGGCAAGCAATATGGCGGCCGCATCAAGATCGGCGCCCAGGACAACACGACGAAAGATTTTACGGTCAATTCCTACGACCAGCAGACGGATTCGGCCGAATTCTTCGATTTCACCAATGGCTCGGGCAGCTTTGCGCTCGGTACGGTGCAGGACAATTTCGATTTCGTCATCGCCGGTGCCCGCCGCTATCGCGGTAACTATTTCGCCGGCAAGCACGGCAAGAATTACTACGAGTTCCAGGGCCGCAATCAATTCCTCTCGCTCACCAAACAGGGTGAAGAGGTCTTCAATTCGTCCAACGAATCCACCTCGTTTCTCGCCAAGGGTACGCTTCGCTTCGATGACGACCAGAGCCTGGAACTGGGCTATATCCGCTATGAAAGCCAGTTCGGCCAGATCATGACCTCGCTTCTGACCTCGGGCGACAACACATTCCGGCAGGCGCCGCTATCCGATGTCACGACCGACACGTTCACCAGCCGTTATCGGTACAATCCCAGCGACCTGATCGATCTCAAGGTCAATGCCTGGCTGAGCATCGTCGACCAGAACTCCATGTCGACGGGTTTCGGCCTATATTACCCACAGTTCAACATTATACCGGGCGACGATCCCCGCTACGCCATGACCCATACCTGGGGCGGCGACATTTCGAACACGAGCCTGCTCGACACGGAATACGGGCCGTTCAAGGCCAATTACGGCGCGTCCTACCTGCTCGAGGATATCGATTCCAGGCGCTATTTCAGTCGCAGTCATACGACTGACCGGGGGGTGCAGATGGATCCCAGCATCGGCAACCGGTCGATCGCCAGCGTGTTCACCGACGGCCAGTGGGAGGCGACCGACTGGCTGGCCCTCAATGCCGGGCTGCGCTATGACGGTTACTGGATGAACGACAAGGGTATCGAATCCAGGACCGGCATCCGGCACAAGGAAGGCGGCCGGTTCAACCCGTCCGTCAGCGTCATCGTGGAGCCGATCGAAGGGCTGCAGTTCTACGCGCTTTATGCCGAAGGCATGCGCCCGCCGACCATGCGCGAAACCATGGGCAATGACGGTAACGTCATCCAGAACCCTTATCTGAAGCCGGAGGTCTCGAAGAACTGGGAAGTCGGCGTCAACTACAGTAAAGATGGCCTGTTGCTCGCCGACGACGCGTTGCGCTTCAAGCTGTCCTATTTCAACAACAACTACACCGACTATATTTCTCGCGTACCGTCCAATGCGGGGCCGGGCCAGCCGGTCTTCACCTTCGACAATCTCAGGAGCACCCGGTTCTCCGGTATCGAAATCTCCGGCTCTTACGAGGCCGGCCCGTTCTTCAGCGAAGGATCGCTGACCAAGTACCTGAGCTACGAGTTCTGCCGCACTCTTTCCACCTGCTCGGACTCGACCGTGTCGATGGATTATGCCGCCAACCACATGCCGCCCGAGATCATGGCGAGCCTGACGCTCGGCATGCGCCTCTTCGACGACAGGCTGAGTTTTGGCACCCGCTTCACGCATGGCGGCGCGCGCCTGTCGCCGGTCACGCAGGAAGCCCGGATGTATACGGGCATGTGGATTCCCTATACGACCGTCGATGCGTTCGCCACCTACAAGATCACCGACCACTTGACGTTCGACCTCCAGGCGGAGAACTTGACGGACCGATTTTACGTGGATGCGCTCGACGGGTTCACTCCCGCTCCCGGCCGAACAATCCGGGCATTCCTGACGGCCAAATTCTAAAACATTTAAGCATCTGGACATAGCACCTATGCAGATCGAACTTGAAACAACCGCCGCACCGACCCGGATCCAGCGTCTGAAGGCTCTCACCGACGCCACTCATGAGCGCCTCGACACGCGCATTATGGCGGCCGATCCCTTCGCCAGCCGCGAGCGGTATGCGCTGTTCCTCGCCGTGCAGCATCATTTCCATGCGGATGTCGATCCGCTCTATCTCGATCCGCGGCTCAACCGCATCGTCCCCGATCTTCCGAGCCGGGTCCGGCTTGAAGCGCTGCGCCAGGATATCGCCGACGTGACCGGAAGCCCGCCGGCCGTCCTCACGGCTGGCACGGATGGGCTCCGTATCCCGGCCGCACTCGGATGGCTGTACGTTGCCGAAGGCTCGAACCTCGGCGCCGCTTTCCTCCTGAAGCAGGCGGCAAGGCTCGGCCTGTCGGAAGAATTCGGCGCCCGCCACCTCGCCGGCCACCCCGCCGGCCGCGGCCTGCACTGGCGCACTTTCGTTGCTGCTTTCAACGGGTTCGAGATGTCAGAAGTGGAGGAAACGGAAATGGCCGAAGGCGCTAAGTCGGCGTTTCGGCGGGTGCATGCGCTGGTGGACGAGATTTTCGTCTGAGGGCGTGGCGTGAGGCCTTCGGGCTTGACCCCGCGGATCCTTGGGCAGCGTGTTCCAGCGTATATGGCCGGTTCCCTCTCCCTGCCTGTCGACCGCTGCCGCGCAGAGGCAAGCCCCCACTGGTAATTCCTCGCCTTTTCCGCCATATACAGCCCGATATGCGGGCATCTGGCCCGGAATGGATTGGCGTCATGACGGAACTGGTGGAATTCGCGCGGATGAACGGGCTTGGCAACAAGATCCTGGTCGTCGACATGCGCGGACGCGCCGACAAGGTGACGCCGCAGGCTGCTATCGCGCTGAATGCCGATCCGGCCACCCAGTTCGACCAGATCATGGCCATCCACGATCCGAAGGCTCAAGGCACCGATGCCTGGATCGACATCCTTAATTCCGACGGTACGATGGCCCAGGCCTGCGGCAACGGCACGCGTTGCGTGGTGCAGGCGCTTAGCTCCGAGACCGGCCGCAAGACCTTTACCTTCCAGACCGTCGCCGGTATCCTCAATGCCGTCGAGCATGAGGACGGCACGATCTCGGTCGACATGGGCAAGCCGGTCTTCGAGTGGGACCGCATTCCGCTTGCCGAGGAATTTTTCGATACCAGCCGCATCGAGCTGCAGATCGGCCCGATCGACGCCCCGATCCTGCATTCGCCGTCTGCCATGTCGATGGGCAATCCGCATGCGATTTTCTGGGTCGACCGCGATCCGATGAGCTTCGACCTCGAACTGTTCGGACCGCTGCTCGAAAACCATCCGATGTTTCCGGAAAAGGCCAATATCACGCTGGCGCAGGTCACGTCGAAGTCGTCGCTGCGCACCCGCACCTGGGAACGTGGCGCCGGCCTGACGCTCGCCTGCGGTTCGGCCGCCTGTGCTGCCGCCGTTTCCGCCGCCCGCACCGGGCGCACCGGTCGTATGGTGACGATTGACGTTGCCTCCAGCCCGATCCGCCAACCGCTCGTCATCGAATGGCGCGACGACGATCACGTCGTGATGACCGGTCCCGCCGAATGGGAATGGTCCGGCAAGGTGGATCCGACCATCGGAACCTTCATCCGCGACGACGAGCCAGAGGCCAATGCAATTCAAAGGGGCGAGCCGGAGGCTCGGGTCAATTGAGCGGCGTCGAGGTCATCACCTTCGGCTGTCGGCTCAATACCTATGAATCGGAAGTGATGCGGGCGGAGGCCGAAAAGGCCGGGCTCAACAATGCGATCCTCGTCAATACCTGCGCAGTCACCGGCGAGGCCGTGCGTCAGGCCCGCCAGGCGATCCGCCGCGCCAGGCGGGAAAATCCGCATGCGCGCATCATCGTCACCGGCTGCGCCGCCCAGACCGAAAAAGAGACTTTTGCGGGCATGGTGGAAGTCGATGCCGTGCTCGGCAACGAGGAGAAGCTGACCAGCGCCTCCTATCGGGCGCTGCCGGATTTTGGCGTCTCGGCGGAAGAGAAGCTGCGCGTCAACGACATCATGAGCGTGCGCGCCACCGCGCCGCAGATGGTCAAGCATATCGATGGGCACGTACGCGCCTTCATCCAGGTGCAGAACGGCTGCGATCATCGCTGCACCTTCTGCATCATCCCCTATGGCCGCGGCAATTCCCGCTCGGTGCCGATGGGCGCGGTGGTCGATCAGGCAAGGCGGCTGACGGAAAGCGGTTATCGCGAGATCGTGCTGACCGGCGTCGACGCCACCAGCTATGGCGCCGATCTCCCCGGCCAGCCGTCGCTCGGGCTTCTCGCCAAGACGCTGCTCAAACAGGTGCCGGAGATCCTGCGCCTGCGCCTGTCCTCGATCGACAGCATTGAGGCGGACAAGCATCTCTGGGACCTGATCGCCGACGAGCCGCGCTTCATGCCGCATCTGCACCTGTCGCTGCAGCATGGCGACGACATGATCCTGAAGCGGATGAAGCGCCGTCACTCGCGCGCCGAGGCGCTTGCCTTCGTGCAACAGGCGCGGCGCCTGCGCCCGGAGATCGCCTTCGGGGCGGATATGATCGCCGGTTTCCCGACCGAGACGGAAGAAATGTTTGAGAACGCCGCGACGCTGGCGGAAGAGGCCGGCACCTCGTTCCTGCACGTCTTTCCCTACAGCCCGCGTCCGGGCACGCCGGCGGCGCGCATGCCGCAGGTGGACCGGGCTGTCGTCAAGGACCGGGCGGCACGGCTGCGGGCGCGGGGCGACCTGCTGTATCGTGCCCACCTCGACCGGATGGTCGGCAGCGAGCAGGCCATCATCGTCGAGAACAACGGCATGGCGCACACGGAAAACTTTTCGCTGGTGGCAGTGCCTCGCCTTATTCCCCGCGAGTTCAAGCGCGTTATGATTACCGGCCATAACGGCAAACATCTGGAAATGCAGGTCGCGTCTGCCCTTGTCCCGTCTCGGGCGGCGTAACCGGAACAGGTTCTCATGGCATTGAGCTTCATCAAGCGCGTCTTCACCTTCGGCAAACCCTCCGAGGAACCGGCACCCGATGCGGTAAAGCCGGAGGACGTCGCCGCCATCCAGGCGGAACTGGAGCCGAAGTCGCGCGACGAAGACCTGCCGGTCTCGCCCGTCGACCCGGTCGCACCGGCCGAGATCGAGACCGCCGGCGGGCCTGTCGCGGATGTGGCGGCGGAAAATGTCGAGCCGGCCGAGCCGGAGACTTCCGAAGAGGATGAACCGGCGCTGCTTTTGGGTGTCGAAGCCGCATCCGAGATCGGAATGGTGCCGTTGGCGCTATTGCAGGCGGAGGCCGAGGCCGAAGAAGAGGCCGTCGCAGCCGCGGAAGCACCCCCCTCTGTCCTGCCGGACATCTCCCCCTCAAGGGGGGAGATTACGGATGCGCCGCCGGCTCCGGCATCGGACGACAGTACAACAGGCTCGGCTGCAGTTTTAGGGGAAGGTGCGGACCACGATTCGATCTCCCCCCTTGAGGGGGAGATGTCCGGCAGGACAGAGGGGGGTGTTTCTTCAGACGAAGAGGTTCCTGCTCTGGGTAAAACGCCTCGCCTAGAACCCACCCTCCCCAAGGGCTTCTCCACCGCCCGCCCGGAACCCACGCCCGAACCCGTCGCCATCCAACCGAAACTCACCTGGTTCCAGCGCCTGCGTGCCGGTCTTGCGCGCACGTCGTCGCAGCTCACTGGTCAGATCGGCGCGCTTTTTACCAAGCGCAAGCTGGACGAGGAAACGCTGGAGCAGCTCGAAGACCTGCTGATCCAGGCCGATCTCGGGGTCGAGACAGCCATGCGGGTCACCGGTGCGCTTTCTTCCGAGCGTTACGGCAAGGACGTGACCGGCGAGGACGTGTCGAGAATCATGGCGGCTGAAATCACAAGGGTTCTGGCGCCGGTCGCCAAACCGCTGGCGCTCGATCTCAATCACAAGCCGCATGTCATTCTCGTCGTCGGCGTCAACGGCACCGGCAAGACCACGACGATCGGCAAGCTCGCCGCAAAGCTCTCCGGTTCAGGCCTCAAGGTCATGCTCGCCGCCGGCGACACGTTTCGCGCGGCCGCGATCGAGCAGCTGAAGATCTGGGCGGACCGCACCGGTTCGACCTTCATCGGCACCAAGCTCGGCGCCGATGCCGCGGGTCTTGCCTATGACGCCTACGAGCAGGCGCGCGCCAACAAATCAGACGTCTTGATCATCGATACCGCCGGCCGGCTGCAGAACCGCACCGAACTGATGGCCGAGCTCGAAAAGATCGTCAGGGTGCTCGGCAAGCTCGATCCCGACGCTCCGCACACCGTGCTGCAGACGCTGGATGCCACTACCGGCCAGAACGCCATGAACCAGGTCGAGATTTTCCGGAACGTTGCGGGCGTCAGCGGGCTTATCATGACGAAGCTCGACGGCACGGCGCGCGGCGGCATTCTGGTGGCGATCGCCGCCAAGCACAAGCTGCCGATCTATTTCATCGGCGTCGGCGAGGGTGTCGACGATCTCGAACCCTTCGAGGCGCAGGATTTTGCGCGCGCCATTGCGGGTTTGACGCATTGATGACACAGAATGACGATTTGGCTTCGCCGATAACGGCCTCAAAGTTGGAACCCATGCAGACGATCGAAAGCGACATCACGCCGACCAAGGAAGAAAAGCAGCATCCGATGCTGAAGCTCGCGCTGGAAATCGGGCCGCTTCTGGTGTTCTTCTTCGGCAACCTGCGCGGCGAATGGCTGGTTGCGCAATTCCCGGCGCTTTCGGCGGTCGGCGGCCCGCTTCTGGTGGCGACCGCGTTGTTCATGGTGGCGACCGTCGCCTCGCTGATCGCTTCGAAGATCGTCTTCCACCATCTGCCTGTCATGCCGATGGTGTCCGGAGTCGTGGTGCTGATCTTCGGTTCGCTGTCGATCTGGCTGCAGGACGAAACCTTCATCAAGATGAAGCCGACCATCGTCAACTCGCTCTTCGGCGTCGCGCTGCTCGGCGGGCTGCTGTTTGGCAAGTCGCTGCTCGGCTACGTCTTCAACGCTGCCTTCCAGCTCGACGAGGCCGGCTGGAAGAAGCTCACCCTGCGCTGGGGGATCTTCTTCCTGTTCCTGGCCGTCATCAACGAGGTCGTCTGGCGGAATTTCTCCGATGTGGTGTGGGTCAATTTCAAGGTCTGGGGCACGATGCCGATCACCATCATCTTCACGATCGCCCAGATGCCGCTGATCATGCGCCACACGATCCAGGAACCGGCACCCGAGGTCGAAAAGTGACGGCAGCGGAATTTTCCCCCTCGAGTTCGTCGCCGAAACGCTGGTTTCTTGCCGCGCTCATCCTTTTCCTGCTCCAGATCGCCATCCTCTACGCGATGGGCCGCATTCCGATCTGCGAATGCGGTTATGTGAAGCTCTGGGAAGGCGGGGTGAATACCAGCGGCAATTCGCAGCATCTCTCGGACTGGTATACGCCGTCGCACATCATCCACGGTTTCCTGTTCTACGGTCTCGGCTGGCTGATCCTGCGCCGCGCCCCGATCGCAGCCCGACTGTCGCTGGCAGTCTTGATCGAGGCCGCCTGGGAACTCCTCGAAAACTCTCCTCTCATCATCGACCGCTACCGCACGGCGACGATGGCGCTCGGTTATACCGGCGACAGCATCCTCAATTCGGCGATGGACACCGTATTCATGGCGGTCGGTTTTTTTGTCGCCTCGCGCCTGCCGGTCTGGCTGACGATTGCGATCGCCATCTTCTTCGAACTGGCGACCGGCTACATCATCCGTGATAACCTGACGCTCAACGTGCTGATGCTGATCTGGCCGGTGGATGCGGTGCGTGTGTGGCAGGGCGGGCTGTAGTGCCGGACGGGTTTTGACTGGGGGCGATTTTCCTCACCCCAAGAAAAATCCGCCCAACCTCATCAACGCTTTAGCCATATTCACTTCCCCTTTCATCCCCGCCTCTCGAACTCATCTCATAATCACCCCCGTCATCGGATGGGAAACCGGGTTCGCGAACCGGCCTCCTCGTCCAAGGGTTTTCGGACCCCGGTTTCCGGTGATGGCTGCAGAGATGGGTGACGAGGGCCTGGCAATTCTCGAAAGATCATCGAAACAGTCGGGGCAGGCACAAACACCTACCTCCCACATACTCGATACCGCCTGCCCCATTCCCAAACCAAAACCGCGCTGGACAAGATGTCCCGCGCGGCCAAAGGTGCTTGCATTCAAGTGGCGGCCAATAAGTTCCCGGCGACTGATCAGCCTTTCGCAGACGCCTTTTCGATCGCCGGCATGAGATCCTGCGTCAAGCTGCGCGCGTCGAACGGGCCGACCCGCTTGTAGAGAATGGTGCCATCAGGCGCGACAAGATAACTTTCCGGAATGCCGTAGACACCCCAGTCGATCGCCGCCTTGCCGTTCGGATCGACGCCGATCGCCTTGTAGGGGTTGCCGAGTTCGCCAAGGAAACGCAGCGCGTTGTCGTTGCGGTCCTTGTAGTTGATCCCGACGATGGTGAGCCGGCCGTCGTTCGCCAGTTCCTTCAGGATCGGGTGTTCCTGGCGGCAGGGGACGCACCAGGAGGCGAAGACATTGACCAGGGTCAGCTTGCCGACGATCGCTGCGGTCGTCAGCGCTGCGGTGTTCGAGCCTTCAAGCGGCGGCAGCGCCAGCGACGGCGCCTTTTTGCCGATCAGGGCCGAGGGGATGGCTGAGACGTCGCGGCCGTTGACGTCCTGATCGTAGAGCATCTTGCCGGCGACGCCGGCAAAACCGAGGAAAATCACCAGCGGGATCAGCGGCAGCGCATAACGCGCCAGGCTTTTGCGCGGGGCTGGCTGGTTTCCGGTCTCGACGCTCATGCCGCGTCACCTGTCGGCTGGGCGGAGCGGCGGCGGATGCCGGAAGCCTCGAGTTCGGCCAGCTCTTTTTGACGCGCGCGCCCGTCCAGCCAGGTCCAGGCGATCAGACAGAGGATGACGACGGCCGCTACGGCATAGGACATGGCGATGTAGAACGTGTGGGTCATGATCTCTAAGCTTCCCGGCCAGCCAAACGTGCGGCCATGCGGCGCTGGGCTGCGACGCGGCGGCGCCAAATCTCGTTGCGCATCGCCATCACATGCAGGGTGAAGAACAGCAGGGTGAAGGCGATCGCCATGATCAGCAGCGGCCAGAGGAATTCCTGGTCGATGGTCGGGCCGCCCATGCGGATGACGCTGGCCGGCTGGTGCAGCGTATTCCACCAGTCGACCGAGAATTTTATGATCGGGATGTTGACGAAACCGACGAGGATCAGCACGGCGGAGACGCGGGCCGCCCGCGACGGATCGTCCATGGCGCGGTTGAGCGCAATCAGGCCGAGATACATCAGGAATAGCACGAAGACCGAGGTCAGCCGGGCATCCCAGACCCACCACGTGCCCCACATCGGCTTGCCCCAAAGCGAGCCGGTGGCGAGCGCGATTAGCGTGAAGGCGGCGCCTAGCGGAGCTGCCGCCTTGTGCGACACGTCGGCGAGAGGATGGCGCCAGACCAGCGTGCCGATCGCCGAAACGGCCATGACCGTGTAGCACATCATTGATAGCCAGGCGGAGGGCACATGCACGTACATGATACGCACCGTCGCGCCCTGCTGGTAATCGCCTTCCGTCGTGAAGCTCAGATAGAGCCCGATCGCGAAGACGATCACGGTCGCCGCCGCCATCCACGGCAGAATACGGGCCGCCAGCGCCAGAAATCGCGTCGGGTTGGCCAGGTCGCTGAACTTGCTGATGGCGAGGCTTTCGGTCATGGGCACTTTCTAATATGCGCGCGGAAAAATCAGCTTGATCCTGGTCAATTCGCTGGTCGTCGATCCGACCCCGTTTAATCCGATTCTAGTCAATCGCCGGCATTGCGCAACGCCAGTGCCGCGCCGAGCGGACCGAGCACGGCAAAAAACATCGTGATCGCCACCAATATCAAGAAAGGCGGCATAAACGGGGCAGGGTCCTCGACAGCCGCATAGGAGGCGCTGACCCCGAAGATCAGCACGGGGATCGCGAGCGGCAGGACAAGGATCGAGACGAGCAGCCCCCCACGCGGCAGGGCGACCGCGACGGCCGCGCCCACCGCACCGATGAAGGTCAGCGCCGGCGTGCCGACCAGCAGCGTCAGCATGGTGGCGCCGATCGCCACCTCGTCCATGTTCATGAACAGGCCGAGCAGTGGCGATGCGATCACCAGTGGCAGGCCGTTGCCGAGCCAATGGGCCAGGCATTTGACCAGCACGGTCAGCACCAGCGGATGTTCCTGCATCAGCAGAAGGTCCAGCGATCCGTCTTCGCGCTCGGTCTGGAACAGGCGGTCGAGGCCGAGCAGGGCCGACAGCAGCGCGCCGATCCAGACGATCGCCGGGCCGATGCGGGACAACAGATTGAGGTCCGGGCCGACGCCGAAAGGGATGACGGCGACGACCGTCATGAAGAAGAGGACCCCGATCAGCGCGCCTCCGCCGGCGCGGACCGAAAGTTTCAGGTCGCGGAGGAGGAGGGCGGTCATAGTGGGAGGCCTTGCGTTTGGGGCTTACCCCCCTCTGCCCTGCCGGGCATCTCCCCCTCAAGGGGGGAGATCGGATGGAGCTGCCGCTTTGCCCCAAAGTCGAGTTTCAGTCTACGGGCGCCAATTCCAAAACGTCCAACATTTGGCGAAGGTCCGACGTCTTGCCGATCTCCCTCCTTGAGGGGGAGATGCCCGGCAGGGCAGAGGGGGGTAATGCGGGGCAGGACGATCACCATCTCTCCTCCGTCACGCCCGCGAACCCCGCCATCCGCAATTCCCTTGCATTCTCCAACCCCAGCGGCTGGTGAGTCGCGGCCAATAAAATACCGCCGGCCGCAAGATGCGCCTTGATCAACTCGGTAAACACGGCCTCCGCGCTCACATCGAGGGCGGCGGTGGGTTCGTCCAATATCCAGACCGGGCGGTAAGCGACCAGCAGCTTGGCAAACGCCATGCGGCGCTGCTGGCCGGCGGAGAGATATCCGAAGGGCAGATGGATGATCCCCCCGAGACCCACGGACTCTGCGGCCTCGCCCGGGGAGATACCCTTGCCGTCCTCCGCATCGCCGAGGAAATCCTTCCAGAAGCCCAGATTTTCAAAGACCGTCAACTCCGCCTTCATCGCATTGCGGTGGCCGAGATAGTGGCAGGCCTCGGCGGCGCGCATGCCTGATTCGGAACTCTCGGAGATCCAGCTCACGCGGCCGGTTTCAGCGTGCAGCAATCCGGCCACGACGCGCAGCAGCGTCGATTTCCCCGATCCGTTGCGGCCAGTCAGGACGAGGCTTTCACCGGCTCCGAGGTCAAAGGAGATATCCGTGAAAATCAGGTCTTCGCCGCGTCTTGCGCTCAGGTTTTCGGCCAAAAGCCGCATGCTGGAGACCTTCATTAAGATTTTAATCATCGCATTCCGAAAATTTATTCGGAATGGGCGCCAAGCGTCTGGAACCCTTCTTAGAAATTATCTATAAGCACTGCAACCACGCCAGCGGCCGGCGTGATTTCAATCTTCCGCCGAACCTGAAGATCCCAAAAGTCTTCTCGTGCGGACAGCGGAAATGGTCGCACCCGCATCCTGATGTGCATGAAGTGCATAGGCGTCCGCACGCGCGTGTTGGCTCTTTAATCAGCGGGGTTATTTTCCGTGGCTAAGTCTCTCGACAGTTTCAATTGTCGCTCCATCCTTACCGTAGGCGGTAAGGATTACGTTTACTACAGCCTTCCGAAGGCCGAACAGAACGGCCTGGCCGGCGTTTCGAAGCTGCCCTTCTCCATGAAGGTGCTGCTCGAAAACCTGCTCCGCTTTGAAGACGGCCAGTCCGTCACCAAGGAACAGATCCTCACCGTTGCCGAATGGCTGAACAACAAGGGTCTTACGGAAGCGGAAATCGCCTACCGTCCGGCCCGCGTACTGATGCAGGACTTCACCGGCGTTCCCGCCGTTGTCGATCTTGCTGCGATGCGCGATGCCATGGTGGCGCTCGGCGGCGATCCGGAAAAGATCAATCCGCTGGTTCCCGTCGACCTCGTCATCGACCACTCGGTCATCGTCGACGAGTTCGGCACGCCGACCGCCTTTGCCAAGAACGTCGAGCTCGAATACGAACGCAACGGCGAGCGCTACCGCTTCCTGAAGTGGGGCCAGCAGGCGTTCAAGAATTTCCGCGTCGTTCCTCCTGGCACCGGCATCTGTCACCAGGTGAACCTGGAATATCTCGGCCAGACGGTCTGGACCAAGGAAGAGGACGGCGAAACGATCGCCTATCCGGACACCTGCGTCGGCACCGATTCGCACACCACGATGATCAACGGTCTCGGCGTTCTCGGCTGGGGCGTGGGCGGTATCGAAGCGGAAGCCTCGATGCTCGGCCAGCCGGTCTCGATGCTTTTGCCTGAAGTCATTGGCTTCAAGCTCACCGGCAAGCTCAAGGAAGGCGTCACCGCGACCGACCTGGTGCTGACCGTCGTGCAGATGCTGCGCAAGAAGGGCGTCGTTTCCAAGTTCGTCGAATTCTTCGGTCCGGGCATGGACAACATGCCGCTCGCAGACCGCGCGACGATCGGCAACATGGGCCCGGAATACGGCGCGACCTGCGGCTTCTTCCCGGTCGATGGCGAAACCATCAACTACCTGACCATGTCCGGCCGCACGCTTGAGCGTATCGCGCTGGTCGAGGCCTATTCCAAGGTCCAGGGCATGTGGCGCGAAGGCGACGGTTCAGACCTCGTCTTCACCGACACGCTGGAACTCGACCTCAACGACGTCGTGCCTTCCATGGCCGGCCCGAAGCGTCCGGAAGGCCGCATCTCGCTCGACAAGATCGCATCCGGTTTCGCCGGTTCGCTCGATACCGAGTACAAGAAGCCCGGCCAGCTCGACAATCGTTACCCTGTCGAAGGCACGGATTTCGACCTCGGCCATGGCGACGTGGCGATTGCCGCGATCACGTCCTGCACCAACACGTCCAACCCGTCTGTGCTGATCGCCGCCGGCCTTCTTGCCCGCAACGCAGTTGCCAAGGGCCTGAAGTCCAAGCCGTGGGTCAAGACCTCGCTTGCGCCGGGATCCCAGGTCGTCGGCGAATACCTTGCCAAATCTGGCCTGCAGGCCGATCTCGACAAGCTCGGCTTCAACCTGGTCGGCTTCGGCTGCACCACCTGCATCGGCAATTCCGGTCCGCTGCCGGCGCCGATCTCGAAGACAATCAACGACAAGGGCCTCATCGCCGCCGGCGTGCTCTCCGGCAACCGTAACTTCGAAGGCCGTATCTCGCCGGACGTCCAGGCGAACTACCTCGCTTCGCCGCCGCTCGTCGTCGCCTATGCGCTGGCCGGTTCGGTCCAGAAGGACCTGACCACGGAACCGCTCGGCGAAGACCAGAACGGCAACCCGGTCTTCCTCAAGGACATCTGGCCGACTTCGAAGGAAGTCCAGGAATTCATCCTGAAATACGTCACCCGCGAACTCTACGAGAGCAAGTATGCGGACGTGTTCAAGGGCGATGCGAACTGGCAGGCCGTCAAGGTTCCTCCGGGCCAGACCTATGCCTGGGACGACGATTCGACCTATGTGCAGAACCCGCCTTACTTCGTCGGCATGGGCAAGACCGGTTCGGGCCTCAAGAACATCAAGGGCGCTCGCGTCCTCGGTCTGTTCGGCGACAAGATCACCACCGACCACATCTCGCCGGCCGGTTCGATCAAGGCTGCTTCGCCGGCCGGTGCCTACCTGACGGGTCATGGCGTCGGCGTTGCCGACTTCAACCAGTACGGCACGCGCCGCGGCAACCATGAAGTGATGATGCGCGGCACGTTCGCCAACATCCGTATCCGCAACTACATGCTCGGCCCGAACGGCAAGGAAGGTGGCTACACCTTCCACTATCCGTCCAAGGAAGAGATGTCGATCTACGACGCGGCCATGCAGTACAAGGCCGAGGGCGTCCCGCTCGTCATCTTCGCCGGCGTCGAATACGGCAACGGTTCGTCGCGCGACTGGGCCGCAAAGGGCACCAACCTGCTCGGCGTCAAGGCGGTCATCGCCCAGTCCTTCGAGCGTATCCACCGCTCGAACCTGGTCGGCATGGGCATCGTTCCTTTCGTCTTCGAAGAGGGCACGACCTGGGCCAGCCTCGACCTCAAGGGTGATGAAGTCGTCGAGATCGACGGTCTCGAAGGCGACATCAAGCCGCGCGAATGGAAGATCGCCAAGATCACCTACGGCGACGGCACGGTGAAGGAAGTCAACATCCTCTGCCGCATCGATACGCTTGACGAGGTCATCTACATGAACAACGGCGGCATCCTGCAGACCGTTCTGCGCGACCTCGCCGCCTAAGCGACAAAGCCACCCGCAGGCTGGGCCTGCGGGTGGTCTTCTGCACAACCCCATCGGTCCTCATTCCTGTGCTTGTCACAGGAATCCAGCCAGCCCAAGTCCTTGGGCTGAAAGAGTCTCCCGACCCGATAGACATCGGGTCACTGGATTCCTGTGACAAGCACAGAAATGAGGGAGGTGGAGGCCCTCGATCCCAGCTGTCCCAAGGTCCCGCGCCCTTGACCGTCGTCATCCTCATCGGAATGGCCGTCACCGTTTTCCTGACATCGCTGCTTTCGGGAATTTTCGGCATGGCGGGCGGGTTGATCCTGCTCTGGGTGCTACTTTTCCTTTATCCCGTCGGTACCGCGATCGCCTTCCACGGCATCATCCAGATGGTCTCAAACGGATCGCGCGCCTGGTTTTCCCGCGCCTATATCGACTACCGTATCCTCGGCATCCTCTGCCTCGGCGTCGCCGTTTCGGCAGCGGTGCTGTTCTCGGTCAATTATGTGCCGGACCTGGTCATCGTGTTGATCGGGGTGGGGCTGATGCCGATCCTGGTCTGGCTGCCCGTCAAGCGGCTGCAGCTCGATGCGTCGAAGCCGCTGCATGCCTTCATCTGCGGGCTGTTTTCCGGGGCGCTGACGATCAGCGTCGGCGTCGCGGGGCCGACGGTCGATATCTTCTTCATCCGCACCCAGATGGACCGCCGCAAGATCATCGCCACCAAGGCGTCGATCCAGACGCTTTCGCATCTCACGAAGGTTGCCTTCTACTGGAGCGCGGCTTCCGGCCTGCCAACCTCCGACTGGATTTCGATCCTGCTCGCCGCGCCGATCGCCATCCTCGGCGCGCATGTCGGCAACGGCATCCTGCAGAAGATGACCGACCAGAATTTCCGCGCCTGGACGCGCTGGGTCGTCACCGGCGTAGGTGCCGTTTATTTTACTCAGGGCCTGCTCAAACTGATTTGACCTCGCCGCATTTTTCGCCAAGTTTGGCGCCCAACGAAACGCATTCGGGAACCGATCAATTATCCGGTCTTCACCCCTTCGTGACTTTCTCTTGAAGGTGCCCGGTGGTTACTTTCCGCCATCCAGTGCGTTAGGCCCTTGATCGCCGCGAGCAATCGTGGATAACAGTTGCCCTGATAAAGAGGTCCACCACCCATGCCCTTTCGTTTTCGCTCCGTACTCCTTGTTGCGGGCCTGTTTTATGCGGGCGCTGCATTTGCGGGAGAGGTGAGAGCGCCGAAGGGCGTGATCGAGCTTTTCACCTCTCAGGGGTGTTCTTCCTGCCCGCCGGCCGACGCAGCGCTGGGCGAGCTGGTGGCGCAGGGCGACATGGTCGTGCTCTCCTACCACGTCGACTACTGGAACTATCTCGGCTGGACCGATACGCTGAGCTCCAAGGAAAATACCGAGCGGCAATATGGTTATGCCAAGTCGCTCGGACGCAGCGGCGTCTATACTCCGCAGGCGGTCATCAACGGCCGCGATCATGTCAAGGGCACGGACCTCACGGTCATCAATGACAAGGTGAAGATGCTCGGCCAGAACGGCAAGGGGCTCGACGTTCCGGTCACCGCTGCGATGCGCGGCGACGAGATCGAGATCGAGATCGGCAACGGCAAGGGACAGGCGGATGTCGTCGTTGCCTACTTCACCAAGCGCCAGCAGGTGGATGTCACCAAGGGTGAAAACAGCGGCAAGAACATGGAATATTGGCACGCCGTCTATGACGTGCAGTCGGTCGGCACCTGGAACGGCCAGAGCATGAAGCTGACCTTGCCGGGCAAGCTGATGGGCAAGTCCAAGAAGGACGGTTGCGCGATCCTGCTGCAGACCTCCGGTCCGGGCGGCGAACCGGCAGCCATTCTCGGCGCGACGGTATTGATGGTGGGTCGCAAAAACTACTGACCGCAGGCGCGGTTCAGGACTGGCTGACTGTATGTGAATTCTTGTTGGCGGCCCGATCCAATAACATTGGGGGGCTGGGGGTAAGGGTCAATGCACCAGACCGGGCCATATGGCGCTGAAAACGGCGCCAACCAACATCGTCAATTTCGCTTCGAAATCGGGCACTCTTTTGTTCGAAATGGGGCAACAATAAAATCGTGCGGTTCGTCCCTGGCGAAATTGCCGGGGTTGATTTTTGCAGCCTCTCGGGCAAACTGTCATGTCTCTGACATTTGACGATTTGGGAGTCTTGATGACAGATCAGCCGGATTTGCCGGGGGGCCAGAGATCCCGGGACACAGCCGTCGTCGTCGATCTCAGTGAATATCGGCAGAATCTCGATCCTGCGCCGGTCACCTTCCACCGGCGCGAACTCGACGCAATCTTGAGGATTTACGGCCGCATGGTCGGCGAGGGAGAATGGAAGGACTACGCTATCGATCACCTCAAGGATCGGGCGGTGTTCTCCATTTTCAAGCGCTCGGGCGAGACGCCGCTGTTCCGAATCGAAAAGAACCCGAAGCTTGCCGCCAAGCAGGGCGCCTATTCCGTGACGAACACCCACGGGTTGATCATGAAGCGCGGCCATGAGCTGCCGCAGGTGCTCAAGGTGTTCGACAAGGTGCTGAAACTGATCGACTGACGCTGATTGCTACTCGGTAAACAGCGAACCCGGATAGACGCTGGGATCCGGATCGGTTTCGTTGCCTTCGCCGAGGGCTGCCTGCATCAGCACGGTATCCTGCCATTTTCCGTGTTTGAAGCCGGTGCCCTTCAGGGTGCCGGTCAGTTCGAAACCGAGGCCGCGATGGAGTGCCACGGACGCCGGGCTCGCGCCGCCGATGACGGCGACCATCTGGCGGAAACCAAGCGCCTCGCAGCGCACCAGCAATTCCTTGAGCAGCGCCTTGCCGACGCCCTTGCCGCGCGCTTCCGGCGCCAGATAGATCGAATCCTCGACCAGCCAGCGATAGGCGGGGCGGGTCCGGAAGGCCGATGCGTAGGCGTAACCGAGGAGCGTGCCGTCTTCCTGTTCCGCTGCGATATAGGGATACCCCTTGGCACGGATCGCCTCGAAGCGAGCCGTCATCTCAGCCTGGTCCGGGGGTAAGATCTCGTAACTTGCGGTGCCGTTCAGCACGCTGTCGCGATAGATCTCGGTGATGGTCGGAAGATCGGCGGGGGAGGCGTCGCGGAGATGGAATGTCATTGAGGCAGGCCGTTGAAAGGAATGGCCAAGCCTATGCCGCAACGCGAAGCCGGGCAACAAAAAAGGCGACCCGGAGGCCGCCTTTTCCTGTTCGAGTTCCTCGAGATTAGTTGTTCCGGTTGCCCAGGAACTGGAGGAGGAACGTGAAGAGGTTGATGAAGTCGAGGTAAAGGGTCAGAGCGCCCATGATGGCCTTGCGGCCAGCAACCGCGACGTCGTCGCCGTCAAAGTACATTTCCTTGATCTTCTGGGTATCGTAGGCGGTGAGGCCTGCGAAAATCAGAACACCAATCGCGGAGATCGCAAAGCCGAGCGCGGAAGACGCCAGGAAGATGTTGACGATCGAGGCGATGATCAGGCCGAACAGGCCCATGATCAGGAACGAGCCCATGCCCGACAGGCTTCTCTTCGTTGTGTAGCCGTAAAGCGACAGCGCGCCGAAGGAAGCAGCGGTGATGAAGAATGTCTGAACGATGCTCTGGGCCGTGTAGACCAGGAAGATCGACGACAGCGACAGACCCATCAGAGCCGCATAGCCCCAGAAGGTGCTCTGAGCAGCGCCGACGCTCATCTTATGAACGCGGAAGCTCAGGAAGAACACCACGGCGAGCGGTGCGAGCATGACGACCCAGCGAAGCGGCGAACCGTAGATCGCAGCGCCAAGGCTGGTCAGCAGGATGCCGTTCGGAAGCCGGGCGACAGCTGCAGCTGCATCCGTCGTCGTTGCGAGGGCCGAGATACCATAAGCGGCGATACCGGTGATAGCCAAGCCGACAGCCATCAGGTTGTAGACCTTGAGCATGTAGGCGCGCAGGCCTTCATCGATCATCGCGCCGGACTGGGCGCGACCCTGCGCCGCCCGGGTCTGGTAGTTGTTAAAGTCAGCCATTGTTTCCTCTTTAAGCTCCGGAATTATTCACGGTGTCGGGCCCCCTTTTTCACGGACCCAGGCGCCGCTGCGGAGCTCCAGCAAGCCTGCGCATAAATATGATGCGAGATCGCTTCACATACAAGAGGTGCGCCAAGCGAAAAACGCAAGCCATAGGCGCTATTTAGCAACCTATGGGACGTTCTGACGGGAATTTGATCCGTGAGTTAACGCGAAATACTACCTCTGGACGAATTAGAGCTCGCGCAGCACAGGTGCGGCTTTCTGCCCTAATATGCGCCAGGTGCCGGCAAGGCCTATTCCGACCGTCAGTACCAGCGAAACGGCGAGCGTCAGCACCGCAACATCAGGCAGGAAGACCGATTGAAGCCGCATGATGCGGCTGACCACGAACCAGGCGGAGAGGCCGCCGGCGACGAGTGCGAAGAGCGCGGTTGCCGCGCCTAGGATCATATATTCGTAGCTGAAGGCGCGCATCAGCATGCCGCGCGTGCCGCCGAGCGTTTTCAGGATGACGGCGTCATGGGTGCGAGCCCGGTTGCCGGCGGCGAGCGCACCGGCAAGCACCAGCACCGAGGCGATCAGCGCAACGGCGGCAGCGGCCCGGATCGCGGTCGCGAGCTGGCCGACGAGCTGGTCGACGATGTCGATCGCATCCTTCACCCGGACGCTGGTGATGGTCGGATAGGCGTTGGTGACGGCGCGCAGGATCGAGGCTTCCTGTTGGGCGGTGGCCGAAGGGTCGCTCAACGTCGCGAGCCAGGCATGCGGCGCGCCGCGAAACGTGTTCGGCGAGAAGATCATCACGAAATTGATCGACAGCGATTCCCACTGAACCTTGCGAAAATTGGCGATGCGCGCGGTGATGTTGCGGCCGAGCACGTTGACGGTGACGGTATCGCCGATCTTCAGGCCGAGTTCGCCGGCCTCTTCAGCCGAGAAGGACACGAGCGGTTCGCCGGTGTAGTCGGCACCCCACCATTGTCCGGCGGTGAGCGCCGAGTTGGTGGGAAGCTTCTCCTCATAGGTGATGCCGCGGTCGCCGCGCAGCACCCAGCGGCCGGCTGGCGGCACGTTCATCTGGGTGACGTCCTGGCCGTTGAAAGCGAGAATCCGGCCGCGCAGCATCGGCACCTGGGTGATCGTACCCTCCGGCGCCTGCTGTTTCAGGATGTTGACGAAGCCTTCGCGCTCCGATCCCTGGATGTCCACGAAGAAGAAGTTCGGCGCCTGCTGGGCGATGCTGCCGGTCAGCTGGCGGCGCATATTGCCGTCGATCAGCGCCAGCGTCACGAGCAGGGCAAGGCCGAGGCCGAGCGACAGAACGACTGAAGGCGTCAGCGCGCCGGGCCGGTGGATATTTCCGATCGCCAGCCGCAGCGCCGGCGAGTTTACCCGCGGGCTTCTCCTCGCCAGTGCTGCAATCAGTGCTGCCACGAGGCGCAGCAGCACGAAAGCGCCGGCGACTGCGGCAAGGAAAACAGAGGCGATGAAGCGTTCCTCGGCAGAGAAGATGGCCAGCGTTGCCAGGGCAGCGAGCGCCAGGCCGGCGGCCAGAAGATAGGGCCAGGAGGGAAGGCGGGTATTGTCGAAGCTCTGCTCCCGGAAGAGGGCGGTTGCCGGAACCTCGCGGGCATGACCGAGCGGGAGGACCGCGAAGGCGAAGGTGATCAGGATGCCGAACAGCGCGGCAAGCGCCAGCGCCGAGGGATAGAAGGTCACTTCCTTCGGTACCGGCAGCACGCCTTCGAGGAACTGCAGCGCCACGAAGGGCGAAACCGCGCCGATGACGAGACCGATCAGGATGCCGACTACTGCGAGGAGCATGATCTGGATGAGGTAGATCATCGTCACCACCGAGGCCGGTGCGCCGAGGCACTTGAACGTGGCGATGGTGGTGCGCTTGGCGTCAAGAAAGGCGCGCACCGCATTGGCGACGCCGACGCCGCCGACGATCAAGGCCGTCAGGCCGACCAGTGTCAGGAATTGCGAGAAGCGATCGACATTTTCGGTCAGCGAGGGGGCGGCCCGGTCGCTGGTGCGAACGGACCAGCCGGCACTTGGAAATTCGCGGTTGGCGCGGGCGGTCAGCGTCGAACGGGTCGCCGGATCGTCGAGCTGGATCTTGTAGGCATGTTCGACGAGGCTGCCGGTGGTGATCAGGCCCGAAGCTGCAAGCGCTTCGCGGCTGACGATCAGGCGCGGCGCAAAGCCGAAACCGTCGGAAAGTGCGTCCGGTTCGGCGGTGATCGTACTGCGCAATGTCAGCTTGGCATTGCCGAGCAGAAGCTGATCGCCGTCCTTGAGGCCGAGGCGTTCCAGCAGCAGCGGGGCTGCCAGCGCCCCAAAAGTGTCTCCCTGCTTGCCAAGCAGGTCGGGCAGCGGCGCCGAGGGCTCGGCGCGGAAGCTGCCATAGAGGGGATAGGCGTCGTCCACCGCCTTGACCTCGACCAGCGCCTGTTCGGAACCGTCGGGCTTGCGTGCCATAGAGCGCAGGCTGGTGGAAACCGAAACCTTGCCGAGGCTTGTTAGAAACGCGCGTTCCTGGTCGGTGGCCTCGCGGTTGTTCAGCTCGAAGCGGATGTCGCCGGCAAGGATTTCCTGGCCTTGGGATGCGATGGCGCCGGTAATCGCCCGCGATACCGAATTGACCGCCGCGATCGCCCCGGTGCCGAGCGCGATGCAGGCTAGGAAGATGTAGAAGCCGGCCAGGCCGCCGCGCATTTCGCGCAGCGCCAGGCGGAAGGAAATCGAAAGGCGCGGAAAGGCCGACCTCATGCGGAGACCGCCTGAACGGTCGCGTGGGCGGTGGCGCTGTCGCCGACGATCTCGCCGGAGCGGACGCGGATCTGGCGCGAGCAGCGGGCGGCAAGCGCGTTATCATGGGTGACGAGCAGCATGGTCATGCCGCGCTCCGCTTGTTTCGAAAAGAGCAGGTCGGCGATCTGCCGGCCGGTCTCGGTGTCGAGATTGCCGGTCGGTTCGTCGGCGATCAGCACGGACGGCGAGGGGGCAAGGGCGCGGGCAATCGCCACGCGCTGCTGCTCGCCGCCGGAAAGCTGGCCGGGATAGTGGCTCAGCCGTTCGCCGAGGCCGACGGCTGCGAGCTCCCGCCGGGCGATTTCGAAGGCGTCCTTCACATTGGCGAGTTCGAGCGGCACGGCGACGTTTTCGAGCGCCGTCATGTTGGCGATCAGGTGGAAGGACTGGAAAACGATGCCGATATTGCGACCGCGGAAATCGGCAAGCCTGTCTTCGGAAAGGGCGTGAAGGGGTGCGTCGTTGATGACGATCTCGCCACTGTCGAGGCGTTCGAGGCCGGCCAGAACCATCAGCAGCGTCGATTTTCCCGAGCCCGAAGGCCCGACGATACCGACGGCTTCGCCTGCACGGATTTCGAGGTCGATCTGCTTCAGCACATGCACCGAGGCCGCCGCGCTGCCGAGGGTCAGATCGGCTTTCTTCAGCGTGATGATGGTTTTAGTCAAATCGAACCGTCCTATATTAGGCGTGAAGCGTAACCCGAACACCGCGTTGCGGTAGCGCTCAATCTAGGAGACGGATCGTGAGTTTTAAAGCAAGCCTGCTTCACTTCATCGTCATGTCCGCGCTGGCGCTGGCCGCAATGCCGGCCGCCGCGCAGGATAAGGCGATCCAGCTCGTCGGTTTCGGCGACAGCCTGATGGCGGGTTACCAGCTTGCGCCTTCCGAATCCTATACGGCCCAGCTCGAGGCGGCGCTGAAGGCCGATGGGCAGAATGTCGTGGTCACCAATGCGGGCGTTTCGGGCGATACGACAGCAGGAGGGCTTTCGCGCATCGACTGGTCGGTGCCCGACGGAACTGACGGCGTGATCCTCGAGCTCGGCGCCAACGATGCGCTGCGCGGCATCTCTCCCGAGCAGTCGGAAAAGAACCTCGATGCGATCCTGGCGCGGCTGAAGGAACGGAAAATCCCGGTGTTCCTGATCGGCATCCTGGCACCGCCGAACATGGGCGGGGATTATGCCGAAAAGTTCAACCCGATCTACAAGCGGCTGGCGGAGAAATACGCGGTGCCGCTCTATCCGTTCTTCCTGGATGGGGTCGCGACCATTTCCACGCTCCAGCTCTCGGACGGCATGCATCCGAACGCCAAAGGGGTCGCGGTGATGGTCGAAAAGACCACGGAACCTGTCAAAAGCTTCCTGGGGGCTATTAAGGATAAGGGAAAATAACAGCTTGCGCGGAACTCCGTTGCATGATTCGCTGTTTGCATCTGCAAAAGATTCGAGGAGGTCCCTATGCCGAGACTTTTCACCGCCCTCGAAGTTCCGCGCAATGTAGCGATGAGCCTGTCGCTCCTGCGCGGCGGGATCCCCGGTGCCCGGTGGATCGACGTGGAGAATTATCACATCACTCTACGCTTTATCGGCGATGTCGATGGCCGCACCGCCGACGAGATCGTCGACCGTCTGGACCGTATCGACCGGCCGGAATTCCAGGCGACGCTGACCGGGATCGGCTCCTTCGGATCGAAGAAGCCGCATTCCATCTGGGCCGGCGTTTCGCCTTCACCGGAAATCTACGCGCTGCAGGCGGAGATCGAGCGGATCTGCCAGCGTTTCGGCCTGCCGCCGGATCCTCGCAAGTTCACGCCGCATGTGACGCTCGCACGGCTCAAGAATTGCCGGCTGGACGATGTGGTCCACTACCTTTCCGGCCGCGGCAACTTCTATACGGCGCCCTTCACGGTGCCGCGTTTCGTGCTGCTGTCATCGAAGGAATCGGTCGGGGGCGGGCCTTATCTGACGGAGGAAATCTTCCCCCTGCAGGAGGCGAGCTACGGCACCGCCTATGCTGGCGACATGGAGCCGGCAAAAAGCCTCCTTTAACCCGAAGCAGCCCCTTTCCGAAGGAGCGTTGGACGATGAACTACGAAAAGCTGGATACGGCGAGCGTCGAGCGCGAGTTCGCGACGCTTGACGGCTGGGATCTGAAGCCCGAAGGCGATGCGATCTTCAAGAGCTTCAAGTTCAAGACCTTCATCGAGGCCTTCGGTTTCATGGCCGAATGCGCACTGTCCGCCGAGAAGCTCAACCATCACCCGGAATGGTCGAACGTCTATTCGCGGGTCGACGTGCTGTTGACCACCCACGCGACCAAAGGCCTGACCGACATCGACTTCAAGCTTGCCCGGGCGATGGACAAGGCATCCTCGCGCCGCAATTGAACTTCATGGTCTAGAGCCCATATTGGGTGGGCACACGTTGAGCGAACGGAGCGACCATGGACGACGTGAAGATCGGCGAGATTCTGTTGCCGGGTGACGAGGATACGCAAGACCGCCGCGAGCGGCAGGTGCGCGCCAGGTTCTGGCCGACCCTGAAGCGGGCCGTCCGGCAGGTGCCGTTCAGCCGCGACCTGATCGCCGCCTATTACTGCGCGATCGACCGGCGGACTCCGACGCGGGTGCGGGGCGTCCTGCTTGCGGCGCTTGCCTATTTCATCATGCCGATCGATTTTCTGCCGGACATGTTCGTCCTCGTCGGCTTCACCGACGATGTCGCCGTGCTCGCAGCAGCTTTCCGGATGATCCAGGGCCATATTGCCGACCGCCATTACGAGGCTGCCGATCTGGCGCTGGCGGACAATCCCGACATCGCCGACGGCGTGCGCGGCAAATAGTCTCACGGGGCGTCATTCCCCCGAAGGATCGTCGAGAACTCTTCGCAAGCGCTCGAATGCAAGCCGGATTCGCGACTTCACCGTCCCGAGCGGCAGGCCCGTGGACGAGGCGATTTCCGAATGGGACTGGCCGAGGAAGAAGGCCGCCCGCACCATTTCCATCTGTTCGCCAGGGATATCGGCAAGGGCTGCACGCACCTGCGCATCCCGTTCCTCGCCTTCGAAAATCGTATCGGCGCCCGGCGCCTCGGTCACGAAGAACAGGGGTTCGTAGACGTCCAGATACTTGTGCCTCGCCCGCCGTTCCGCATCGATGCGACGGTTGCGGGCGATGCGGAAAAGCCAGGTGGACAGGGAGGATCGGGCCGGATCGTAGAGGCCGGCGCGGTGCCAGAGAACGGCCATCACCTCCTGGACGAGTTCCTCCGCATCGTCGGGCCGCATCGACCGCTTCACCAGCCAGGATTTCAGACGCGGCGCGTAATAATCGAACAGCACGGTAAAAGCTGCCTGATCGCGCTCATCGGCCACTGCCCTTACCAAGCCGGCGAAGTGGTCTCTTTCGTCTACATCCATTTACGCTGCGCACAGTTTCCGATGAGATTCGCGTCATATTCGACCATTCTAATGTCATTGTGAGAGTTAGGAAAAGGACAAACTCTTGCCCCAATCCTTGTGTCACTGATTGACGAAACGCATGGAAATTCTGCTGGTTGGCTCTTTGGAGGCATGGGGGGAGTGCTATCTCCACGCACCTATGGGCCAAGGCAGGAGATTCAGCAGATTCTAATAGTCTGGTTGACGGTTTGGTAACCAGGATCAAGTCAAAATGCACCGAATCAGGATCATGCCTGGCAAGGCTTGCCCGCTCGGGCCGTTGAACTAACAAAACCGGCAGGAGACCATGTCTGTAAGAACAATCGCAACCGCATTGGCAATCTTGGCTGCAAGCACCGGCCTGGCATCGGCTCAGGCGCCGAAGGCCACTGCCCCGGCCAAGCCCCAACAGGCCCAGGCGCCGGCACCGGCCGCCGCAGGTCCCACCCGCATCCAGCAATTCAAGGCGTGGGGCGCCTATTCCTACAAGTCGGGCGCCAGCAACGTCTGTTACGTGCTTTCGGTGCCGACCACCAAGGAACCGGCCAGCGTCGATCACGGCGATATCTTCTTTATCGTCTCGCAGCGGCCCGGCCAGAACATTTCCTACGAGCCGCAGGCAATGGTCGGATACGTTCTGCAGCCGAATTCCAAGGTGACGGTGACGATCGACAAGAAGAACTTCACGATGTTCACCAAGGACAAGGCGGCCTGGGTCGAGAACGCCGCCGAGGAGCCGGCGCTCGTCGCGGCGATGAAGACAGGTCACAACATGAGCGTCAGCGCCGTTTCCGGCCGCGGCACAAAGACCTCCTATGCCTATTCGCTGCAGGGCATTGCAGCGGCGTTGAAGCAGATCGAAACCTGCAAGTAAGCGTCTGTGCGCAGCAAGAGTTGGAAGGCCGGTCGCAGCACCGGCCTTTTGCATTTCTTGAAGAATAGTGACGCGGCGGCTATTTGATGATAAAGCCCCGCCCAACGAAGGTCCGGCACATGTGCCCGATGGGCCGATACAGGTTTCACGCATCCAACATGCCCTGACTTTCCCGCTGATCGATCGTGGGAAAGCTGCATGTGTTCGAACGGGATAGAAGAATGTCAGTCTCAGAGGCTCTGGCGCCGCTTGCCATCAAGACGCCGCTCGTCGCCAATCCGGATCTGTACGGCACCAAGCCGTCGCTGATCGGGCTTTCGCGCGAGGACATGGCGCAGGCGCTGAAGGAAAAGGGCGTATCTGAAAAGCAGGTGCGGATGCGCGTCAGCCAGCTCTGGCACTGGCTCTATATCCGAGGCGTATCCGATTTCGACGCGATGACCAATGTCGCCAAGGACATGCGCGAGATGCTGAAGCTGCATTTCACCATCGCGCGTCCGGAAATCGTCGAGGAACAGGTTTCCAATGACGGCACCCGCAAATGGCTGTTGCGCTTTCCGCCGCGCGGCGCCGGCCGTCCGGTCGAAGTCGAGACCGTCTACATTCCGGAGGAAGGCCGCGGCACGCTCTGCATCTCGAGTCAGGTCGGCTGTTCGCTCACCTGTTCGTTCTGTCATACCGGAACGCAGCGCCTGGTGCGCAACCTGACGGCTGAGGAAATTCTCGCCCAGCTGCTGCTGGCACGTGACCGGCTCGGCGATTTCCCCGGTACCGACACGCCGCCGGGCGCCTACGTGCCGACCGGCGACCGCAAGGTGACCAATGTCGTGATGATGGGCATGGGCGAGCCACTCTACAATTTCGAAAGCGTCAAGACGGCCCTGCTGATCGCCACCGACGGCGACGGGCTGTCGTTGTCGCGACGCCGTGTCACCCTGTCGACCTCAGGCGTGGTCCCGGAAATCTTCCGGACCGGCGACGAGATCGGCGTGATGCTCGCGATCTCGCTGCATGCGGTGCGCGACGACCTGCGCGACATGCTGGTGCCGATCAACAAGAAATATCCGCTGAAGGAGCTGATCGAGGCCTGCCGCAACTATCCCGGTCTTTCGAACGCCCGCCGCATCACCTTCGAATATGTGATGCTGAAGGACGTCAACGACAGCCTGGAGGACGCCAAGGCGCTGATCCAGCTTTTGAAGGGCATTCCCTCCAAGATCAACCTGATCCCGTTCAATCCCTGGCCGGGCACGAACTACCAGTGTTCGGAATGGGCGCAGATCGAGAAATTCGCCGACTTCATCAACCAGGCGGGTTACGCCTCGCCGATCCGCACCCCGCGCGGCCGCGACATCCTCGCCGCCTGCGGCCAGCTGAAATCGGAATCGGAGCGGATGCGCAAGACCGATCGCCTCGCCTTCGAGGCGATGATGATCGCCGGGCACGGCGAGGACGACTGAGGAGACCAGGCCGGCTTTTCTGTCAGCGTGCCTGGGTGAAGAAAATCTTCGCCGCGAAGACCGAGAAGACGCCGGCAAAGGTGTAGTCGATGCCGCGCAGGACCTTCGGGTTGGCCTGCAGCCAGTTGGCCAGGCGGTCGGCGGCAAGGACGACGATCACGTTCACCGGCATGCCGATGACGATGAAATAGACCCCTAGGAAAATCAGCTTGCTCGTGACGTCCGGATCGCCGGCGGTGACGAATTGCGGCAGGAAGGTCATGAAGAAAATGATGACCTTGGGATTCAAAAGGTTCACCCAAAAGCCCGTCGAAATGTTGGCAAGCGCGCTCGCCTTGGTCTGGTCGACCTTCTCCACCGACAGTTTTGAGCCGAAGCGGATCGCCTGGATCGCCAGCCAGAGCAGATAGGCGGCGCCGCCGGTCTTGAGGATGAAGAAGGCGGTCGGCGAAGCGGTGATCAGCGCCGAGATGCCGAAAGCGACCAGCAGCGTGTGGCAGATGACGCCGAGGCTGGTGCCGAGCACCACGAACAGCGCGGGTCGCCGGCCCTGGCCGAGCGCGCGGCTGATCGACAGCGTCATATCCGGCCCCGGAGTCAGCGCCAGAAGCAGACCGGCAGCCGTGAAGGCGAGGAGGGTGGCAAGGCTCGGCAGGAAATCCATGGGCGCACGCTCGAATAGCCGGATAAAGGAGTGCTCCATTTACCCGGCTTTCGCGGCTATGCCAATCAGGCGCTCAGCGCTTGGAGATGAATTCCTTTGACGCATCCGCGAAATTCGGATGCCAGCGCGACAGCGGCGGGCGGTTCTCGATGATGTCGCCGATCGCCCAGGCCATGCGGCGTTCGTCTGTCGCCCGGTCCACGTCGTTGTCTGGGCAGAGAATATAGAAATCACCGCGCTCGAGGCTGGCGAGCATGAACTCGACCGTCTGTTCCGGCGTCCAGGCGCCGGCGGGCTTTTCGATGCGGTCGCCCTTGGTCAGGCCGGTAAACACGAAGCCTGGGATGAGCAGATGGGCCGACACATGGCAGTCGGGCGTGTTGCGAAGCTCGTGCTGGAGCGCTTCGGTGAACGCCTTCACACCGGCCTTGGCGACATTGTAGGCGGGATTGCCGGGTGGGGTGGTGATCCCCTGTTTCGAGCCGGTATTGATGATCAGCGACGGCTCGCCATGGGCGATCATGGCCGGCCCGAACGTCCGCGTACCGTTGATAACGCCGAGGAGATTGACGGCGAAAATGCTGTCCCAGTTGACCTGCGGCCCGAATATCGAACTCCCCGGGCTGATGCCGGCATTGTTCATAAGCACATGCACCCGGCCGAAACGCTGGATGACGGCGCGTTCCAGAGCCTCGATCTCATCCGGCTTCGAAACGTCGGTGCCGATGGCGGCGACGTCCGCCTCGCCGTCTTCGGCAAGGGCCGCGACCTCGCGGCAAGCTTCCGCAAGCTTGTCGCCCTCCAGATCGGCAAGGACTACGGAAAGGCCCATCCGGGCAAATTCCTTCGCCGCCGCCAGACCGATGCCGGATGCGGCCCCGGTAATCACGGCGACATTGTCCTTTTTCAGAGCGGGATGAGTGATGGTCATGGCAGATCTCCTCTAGGGCGCTGCTGTTCAAAGGTCGGGCGGGATATGGAACTCGTAACCAAGCGTGTCAACGTGACATGACAGTTACAGTTTGCCGGGTTTTTCTTGCGTGGCTCAAGAAACTCGCTAAAAGTGCCGCAAATCCTGACTTGGCAGTTTCAAGAACCGCTTCCACCCGCAGACGGACGTAAATCGACATGGTACTCCCGAAAGACGTAAAGAAGGTCGTTCTCGCCTATTCCGGCGGTCTCGACACCTCGATCATCCTGAAATGGCTGCAGACCGAACTGAATGCCGAGGTGGTGACCTTCACCGCCGATCTCGGCCAGGGCGAGGAGCTGGAGCCGGCTCGCAAGAAGGCCGAGATGCTCGGCATCAAGGAGATCTATATCGAGGACGTGCGCGAGGAATTCGTGCGCGATTTCGTCTTCCCGATGTTCCGCGCCAACGCCGTCTATGAAGGCGTCTACCTGCTCGGCACCTCGATCGCCCGTCCGCTGATCTCCAAGCACCTGATCGAGATCGCCAAAAAGACCGGTGCCGATGCGATCGCCCATGGCGCCACAGGCAAGGGCAACGACCAGGTCCGTTTCGAGCTTTCGGCCTATGCGCTGAACCCGGATATTAAGGTCATCGCCCCGTGGCGCGACTGGGCGTTCAAGAGCCGCACCGATCTTCTGAAATTCGCCGAGGAAAACCAGATCCCGGTCGCCAAGGACAAGATGGGCGAAGCGCCGTTCTCGGTCGATGCCAACCTGCTGCACTCCTCTTCCGAGGGCAAGGTTCTGGAAGACCCGGCCGTTGAGGCTCCCGAATACGTGCATATGCGCACGATCTCGCCGGAAGCTGCTCCGGACAAGGCGACCGTCATCAAGGTCGGCTTCAGACAAGGCGATGCGGTTTCCATCAACGGTGTCGCCATGTCGCCGGCGACCCTGCTTGCCGCGCTCAACAATTACGGCCGCGACAACGGCATCGGCCGTCTCGACCTCGTCGAGAACCGCTATGTCGGCATGAAGTCGCGGGGCGTCTACGAGACCCCCGGCGGCACGATCCTGCTGGCGGCCCACCGGGCGATCGAGTCGATCACGCTCGACCGCGGTGCCGCCCATCTCAAGGACGACATCATGCCGCGTTACGCGGAGCTCATCTATTACGGCTTCTGGTTCTCGCCGGAGCGAGAAATGCTGCAGGCGCTGATCGACAAGAGCCAGGAGCATGTCGAAGGCGAAGTGACGCTGAAGCTCTACAAGGGCAATGTCATGGTCATCGGCCGCGAGAGCGAAAAGTCGCTCTATTCCGACAAGCTGGTCACCTTCGAGGACGACCAGGGCGCCTACGACCAGAAGGATGCTGCCGGTTTCATCAAGCTCAATGCGCTGCGCCTGCGCACCCTCGCCAAGCGCAATCTCGGCAAGTAATTCCAAACAATCCGATCACCGAAGCCCGCCTACCCGAAAGGGAGGCGGGCTTTTTCATGCCCTGCGGCTGGCGACTCGGAAACCGATGTACCCGAGCACGGCGATCAGGTGCATGGCGGGAATGACGATGCCGAAGGCCGGCAGCGGCGAGCCGATCGAGGCGGCGGCGACGCCGCCCACGAAGCCGGCGCCCATCTGGATGAAGCCCATCATTGCCGATGCCGACCCGGCAATATGCGGGAAGGGGATGAGGCCCGCCGCGGTCATGTAGGGCGATACGAAGGCGATCCCGAAAGCGCACATGGCAACCGGCACCATGACCGACAGAAAGGATGGCGGCAGGTAGTGGATCGAAAGGGCCATGAGGAGGCCACCGCTGCCGCTGAAAATCAGTCCGACAAGGGGCGCGCGTTCGGCCGGCAACCATCTCGAGATGACGCGCAGGCAGACCGACCCCATCAGGAAGAAGCCGGATTGCATCAGCATGCTCATGCCGAACTGGGTCGGCGTCAGCCCGACCCTCTCGATCAGGATGAACGGCAACACGGCCGCCTGTGCGTACATGGAGCCCACCGCGCCGGCGAGAACGACCGCGGTAAACAGGAAGCGCGGCAAGGCGACGATTTCCGCATAGGCCTGGACGAGCCGCAGCGGTTTCAGCCGACTGCGATCGGGTACCGTGGTTTCCTTCAGGCAGACGGTCGAGAGGAAAACGAGGAGGGCGCCGAAGCCGACCATCAGCAGGAAGACGGACCGCCAGCCGAATGCCGCCAATGCAAGGCCGCCGATCGTCGGACCGAGGGACGGCCCGATCGCCAGGATGATGCCCATCGTATTGATGATGCGGGCCGCGTCGCCGCCGTTGAACTGATCGCGCACGATGGCGCGCGACACAGTGATGCCGACGGAGGCACCGATACCCTGGACGAGGCGGCCGGCGAGCACCCATTCGACCGTCGGCGCAAAGGCGGCAAGCAGAGAACCGGCGAGATAGATCAGGAGAAAACTCAGCGAGGCGGTCTTGCGGCCGAAGGCATCGGAGACGGGGCCGGCGACCAGCTGCGCCAGCGCGAACCCGGCAAAATAGAGCGACAGCGACATCTTGATCGCTGCCTCCGTGGTCGAGAAGGCGTGCACCAGTTCCGGCATGGCCGGCGTGTAGATCGCCATCGAGATCGGTCCGATCGCCGTCAGGAGCGCGCCGATGATCGTGGTTCGGCGCTCGCTCATCCGAGCGGGGACAGGCGGCATGTTATCGGCTTTCATCGAATGCGGTCTGGAGCATGACTGAAGGGGTTACGGCCTGGAGGTTGGCGTTGAACGCGGCCAATGCCTCGCGCAGGATGCGGCTGTTTTCCTCGCTCAAGCCTTCGGTCGCCTGAGCAAGGATGGCGTTCAGTTCGTGGCGGATCGAGCCGATCATCTCGTCGGAGGTCTTGGTGAGATTGATCCGCTTGACGCGCCGGTCGGCAGAGCATTGCTGCCTTTCGACCAGGCCGAGTGCCTCCAGCTTGTCGAGATAGGCGCAGAGCGTCATCGGCTCGACGCCCATGCGGGCAGCGATGTCGAGCTGGCGGCTGCCGTCGACGGTCGCGATGTTCAGGAGCGCCCGCGCCTCGCCGGGCGTCAGTCCGAGGCCGGCCTCGGCGATGCGGCGCTCGAAGGCGGCACGCAGCAATCGGGCACTGTCAGCGATCAGAAATCCCAAACTGTCCATGCCTTCTTCGGCACCTTTCGCCTTTATATGCAAATTTTGTAAGGTACCCTTACTATCTTTCGGGTGTGAGGCAAACGGAAAACGGGGTTCGGTTGCATTGACACCGGCGAAACCTGCGGCGAGATTGTCGCAGCCTTCCGACGGAGCTTCTCCATGTCCTCATCGCTGCTTGCCGGTGCCTTTTTCGCGGCGCTCGCCTATACGCTCATTCCCGGCCCGGCATTCCTGGCGCTGCTCGGCATCGGTGCCGGACAGGGGAGGCAGGCCGGCGCCTTCTTCATGGGCGGTCACTTGGCGGGAGACATTCTCTGGTCCGGGCTGGCGCTGGTGGCGATCATCGGCGCCAAGACGGTCGGCACCGCCGTCTTCGACATACTCGGGGTTTTCTGCGGTCTCTATCTTGGCTGGATCGGCTGGAGCGCGTTGCGGGCGAAGCCGAAGAAAGATGGCGGCGCTCTGGTGACGGTCGAAAAGCCGCTGCGGCGCGGGCTGATTTTCGGGTTGACGAACCCGAAGGGTTATCCGGTGGCACTGGCAACCTTCACGGCGCTGCTGGCGAGTTCAGCCGATGCACTGGATTTCAGCGCGTTGCCGGTGCTTCTCGCCGTGTCGCTGATCGGGTTTCTGACGGCCGATCTGGTGCTGATCGGGATTATCGGCGCCGGCGTGGTGCGGCGGTTCTATCGGAAGCATGAAAGGGTGATCGTCCGGCTTTCCGGCCTGCTGTTCATCGGTTTTGCGGTGCAGGCGCTCTGGCATTCGGCACCAGGCCTGTTCGGCTACCGGCGCGCCTGAGCTTCGATCAGACTTCGATGAAGGCCATCACCGCGCGAAGGACATTGGCGCGGGGCGTATCGCCGAGCGACATGGCGATCTCGAGTTGATTGCGGTAATAATCGTGGAAATTGAAGCCGGTTTCGTCGGTGACCTGCGACAGGTCCATCAATTGTCCCTGAGCATCGACGGCGTGCGTCGGAAGTTCTTCGGACAGCGTTATGTAAGTGTCCTGGTCGATCCTGCCGGCCTGATAGTTTTCAAGCGCGAGCGCACGCAGATCCCGCGGGGTGATCGCCGAAAAATCGATCGGCGATTCATCCGTGTCGGGCACCTGAAAGGTGATCTGGCTCTGCCGACTTCCATGCTCGGATGACTTCTCGACTTTATTGTTTCGAGAGTGGTCCCTTTGCAGTAAGTTGGTAGACCAGCGCAAGGAACTGATTTCCATGGCTATATCCTGATTCATCGGATACTGGCCAAAAGTACCTTTGATTACTGCAGTGCGTCAAATGGTTAATAACCGTTAATTGTTGTGTATGATTTCTTGCTGAAAGACGAAAATGGATGGGCGCATACCCATTCCCGCCGCCTTCTCCTATATGATTGGCGAAGCATCGTTACGAAGGATATTTGCATGTCTTCTAATCTTCTGGTGAACCCCGCTCTCGTGGACTGGAACGGCCATCACGGCCTGCCGCGTTTCGATCAGGTGAAGGACGAGGACTTCGCTCCCGGCTTCGACGCGGCACTTGGCATCCACGAAGCGGAGATCGAGGCGATCGCCAGCAATCCGGAAGAGCCGACCTTCACCAATACCGTCGTTGCGCTGGAGACCGCGGGCGACGAGCTGTCGCGCGTTTCGTCACTGTTCTGGGGCAAGGCTGGTGCGCATACCAACGAGAATATTCAGGCGCTCGAGCGCGAGATCGCGCCAAAAATGTCGCGCCATTATTCGAAGATCGGCATGAATGCGGCGCTGTTTTCCCGCATCGATACGCTTTGGGAAAAGCGCAAGGAACTGGGCCTGACACTCGAGGAAGAACGCGTGCTTGAACGTCACTGGAAGGGCTTCGTCAAGGCCGGTGCCAAGCTTGCCAAGGCTGAGCAGGAGCGGCTTGCCGATATCAACGAGAAGCTCGCCGGGCTTGGCGCCAAGTTCGGCCAGAACGTGCTCGGCGACGAGAAGAGCTGGTCGCTGAAATTGTCCGGCGAGGCCGAGCTGGACGGCCTGCCGGTCTTCCTGCGCGATGCCATGGCGTCCGCTGCCCGCGAGCGCGGCGAGACGGACGGCTATATGGTGACGCTGTCGCGTTCGATCATTGAGCCGTTCCTGACTTTCTCCACCCGCCGAGACCTGCGCGAACAGGCGTTTAAGGCCTGGGCGGCGCGTGGACAAAACGGCGGCGAGACCGACAATCTCGGCATCGTGCGCGAAACGCTGTCGCTTCGGGCGGAAAAGGCAAAGCTGCTCGGATACGAGAATTTCGCCGCCTACAAGCTCGACAACACGATGGCGAAGACCGCGGACGCGGTAAATTCCCTGCTCCGCAAGGTCTGGGACAAGGCACGCTCCAAGGCGTTGGAGGAAGAGGCGAGCCTTGGCGGGTTGATCGCCGAGGAGGGCAAGAACCATGAGGTCATGCCCTGGGACTGGCGGCATTACGCCGAGAAGCTACGCCAGCGGACCTTCGATTTCTCCGAGACTGAGCTAAAACCCTATCTGCAGCTCGAAAAGATCATCGAGGCCTGCTTCGACGTCGCCGAGCGGCTGTTCGGCATCAAAGTGGTCGAAGTGAAGGGTGTGGCGGCCTATCATCCGGATGTACGGGTATTCGAAGTCCGCGACAGGGATGGTTCGCTGAAGGCGCTGTTCCTCGGCGATTATTTCGCGCGCTCCTCGAAGCGCTCCGGCGCATGGATGAATTCCCTGCAGTCGCAGCACAAGCTGCCGCTGAAGAACGGCGCGACAGGCGAACTGCCGATCATCTACAACGTCTGCAATTTCGCCAAGCCCGCCGAAGGCAAGCCGGCGTTGCTGTCGCTCGACGACGCCCGCACGCTGTTCCACGAATTCGGCCATGCGCTGCACGGCATGCTGTCGGATGTCACCTATCCGTCGGTCTCCGGCACCGGCGTGTCGCGCGATTTCGTCGAACTGCCGTCGCAGCTCTACGAACACTGGCTGGCCGTGCCGGAAATCCTCGAGAAATACGCCGTGCATCACGAGACCGGCAAACCGATGCCGAAGGCGCTGCTCGACAAGGTGCTGGCGGCCCGCACCTTCAACGCCGGTTTCGCGACGGTGGAATTCACCTCTTCGGCGCTCGTGGACATGGCGTTCCATACCCGCGGGGCGGTCGAAGATCCGATGGCGGTGCAGAAGGAAGTGCTCGACGAGATCGGCATGCCGGCCTCGATCGTGATGCGCCACGCGACGCCGCATTTTCAGCATGTGTTTTCGGGCGACGGCTATTCGGCCGGCTACTATTCCTACATGTGGTCGGAAGTGCTCGATGCCGACGCCTTCTCCGCCTTCGAGGAAACCGGCAATGCCTTCGATCCGGTCATGGCCCGCAAGCTCAAGAACAATATCTATTCTGTCGGCGGTTCGATCGATCCGGAAGAGACCTACAAGGCCTTCCGCGGCAAGTTGCCGGACCCGCAGGCTATGCTGAAGAAAAAGGGCCTCGCGATGGTCGAGGAGCTTTCCGGGAGCGACGCCTGAGCGCGTCGTGATCCTGGTCTCAGGGGGTGCGGCATGCCGATGATTCACCAATCATCGGCCTGTCATCCGGCCGTCATAAAACCGTAACACCACTGTCATGGAACCTTAATAGGAAACCGGCATCGCCTCCAACCGATGCCGGTTCTCCATGACCTTTCAGCCCCCAGCGACACATGCCGCCGTTTCGACGGCCGGGGTGGAATTGCATTACGGCGCGACGCCGGTTCTCAAGGGCATCGATATCTCGCTTTCGAAGGGCAAGACGCTTGCCCTTCTCGGCCCCTCCGGCTGCGGAAAGACCACGCTTCTGCGCCTCGTCGCCGGATTGCTGGCGCCGACCAAGGGTTCGATCTCGATTGTCGGCCAGGTGGTTGCGGATGCTGCCGCGAATACATTCTCCCCGCCCGAAAAGCGCAATCTCGGCATGGTCTTTCAGGACTACGCGCTGTGGCCGCATCTGACGGTCGGCGGCAATGTTTCCTTTCCGCTCGAGATGCGTGGCCTCGGCAAGGCCGAACGCCAGTCTCGCACGATGCGGGCGCTGGAGCGTGTCGGTCTCGGTGCCTATGCGGACCGCCGTCCAAGCGATCTGTCCGGCGGCCAGCAGCAGCGCGTGGCGATCGCCCGTGCCATCGTCGCCGAACCGCAGCTCATCCTCTTCGACGAGCCGTTGTCCAACCTCGACCGCGAGCTGCGCGAAAACATGGTCGGCGAACTTGCCGAGCTGATCGCAACGCTCGGTCTGACCGCCATCTATGTCACGCACGACCACGCGGAAGCGCTGACGCTTGCTGACGACGTGGCCGTCATGCGCGACGGGCTGATCGAGCAGCTCGCGTCTCCCGACCAGTTGATCGAAAAGCCGGCGACGCCCGAGGTGGCGGATTTCCTGCGCCTCGGCGGCATCGCCGATCTCGACCATCGCGACGGGCTGTGGGTCTTCAAGGGCAGCGACGTGGCGCTACTGCGGAGTGAAGGCGATGCCGGCGCGAGCGCCCGCGTGCTCATTCCGGTCGGCTCGATCTCGGTCAGTGACGTCGGGCCGGGGCGGCTTGCGGCAACCGTGCTGCGCTCGCAGTTCCGCGGCGACGGGCACCTGGCGACGGTTTCGCTCGTCGGCCCCACCCATATGGAATTGCAGGTTCTGAGCCGCGTCAAGCTTCGGCCGGGCGACGGCGTCGGCCTTTCGATCGATCCGGATCAGATCCGCTGGTTTTCCCCACGCGTTCATTCATCCCAAAAGGAGAGTTTGCAACATGCTTAAATCATTGAAGAGCATCACTTTCGGCGTCGTTGCCGCAGCACTTACGGCGGGCGTCGCCCATGCCGACGTCACCGTCTATACCGCCGGTCCCCAGAGCCTGATCGACAAGCTGTCGGCCGGCTTCACCAAGCAGACCGGCATCAAGGTCAACGTCTTCCAGGCGACGACCGGCAAGGTCATGGCTCGTATCGAAGCCGAAGCCGCAAACCCGGTCGTTGACGTTCTGGTTTCGGCTTCCTGGGATACCGCCACCGACTTCGCCAAGCGCGGCTGGCTCGTCAAGTATTCGAGCCCCAACGCTGCCAAGGTTCCGGACTTCCTGAAGACGGAAGGCGCCGTCGCGCAAGGGATCTCGGCACTCGGCATTGCCTGGAATACCAAGAGCGGCACGCCGAAGCCGACCGAATGGGCCGACCTGACAAGTAAGGAATACAAGGACCTCGTCAACATTCCGGATCCGGCGCAGTCCGGCTCGTCCTTCGAGCTGACCGCGGCTCTCGCCGGCCAGGACAGTTTCAAGCTCTTCAACGACCTGAAGGCCAATGGCGCGATCATCGCCGGCGCCAATGCTGACGCTCTGAACCCGGTTCTGCAGGGTGCCAAGGCCGCCGTCTTCGGCGCCGTCGACTACATCACCCTCGCTGCCAAGGCGAAGGGTGAATCGATCGACGTGATCTTCCCGGCTTCCGGCACGGTCATCGCGCCGCGTCCGGCGATGATCCTCAACTGGTCCAAGAACCAGGACGATGCCAAGAAGTTCATCGACTATATGCTGTCAGACGAAGGCCAGAAGGCCGTCGCCGACGAAATGCTGATGCCGGCCCGCGCCGATATCCCGGCTAACCGTCCGCTGATCAGCGACCTGAAGCTGCTTAAGTACGATACCGCCACCGTCTACGGCAAGCGCAAGGAAACGCTGGCCGAGATCAGCAAGATCTACGGCGGCAAGTAAGGAACAGACGCATGAAGATGAACGGCATCGGCGGGGCGGCTCCGGCCGCCTGGCTCGCGATTGCGGGACTAGTTGTCGTCGTCGCCATCCCCTTCATCGCCGTGGTGCTGCAGGGCATCTTCCCCAATCTCGGACAGGGCTCGTTCGCGGGCCCTTTCTCCTCGCTTCTCGCGACGCTTGCCGATAGCGCGCTGATCGGCATGGCCGGCAATACGCTGCTGCTCGGCGGCTGCGTGGTGCTTGCCTCGGCCGTGGTCGCCGTGCCGCTAGGCGTCTTCCGGGCGCTCTACCGCATTCCCTACGCGCCGTTCTGGGACGTGGTTCTGCTCGTTCCCTTCATGATCCCGCCCTATATCGCGACGCTCGGCTGGATCATGACGCTGCAGCCGCGCGGCTACCTGCAGCAGCTGGTCGGCTTCAACCTCGCGCCCTTCCTGTTCTCGCTGTTCGGCATGACGCTGGTCATGGCCTTCAACACGTTTCCGGTCGTCTATTTCGCGGTGTCGCGCACGGTGGAAGCCGTTGGTTCGCGCTACGCCGATGTCGGTCGCGTGTTTGGCGCGACGCCCGCGCGGGCCTTCTGGCGGATCACACTGCCGTTATCCGCTCCCGGCCTTGCTGCCAGTCTGATGCTGGTTTTCGCGGCCGCCATCGAGGAATACGGCACGCCGGCGGCGCTTGGCCGTCGTGCCGGTTTCCAGGTGCTGGTGACCGGCATCGATCTTCGGATCACCGACTGGCCGATCGATCTTCCGGGTGCGGCGATCCTGTCGCTGCTTTTGGTCGGCATGTCGCTCGTGACTTTCCTGTTGCAGCGCTGGATCCTGGCGCGGCGCTCCTACCAGACGGTGGGCGGCAAGCCGAGCGCCAAGGACAAACGGTCGCTCGGCGCCCTGAAGGTGCCTGTGATGATCGCCTTCTCAGTGGTGGCATTCCTGGCGACGGGCGTGCCGCTGCTGGCGATCCTGGCGACGGCCCTGTCGCGGACGATTTCCGGCGGGCTGGCGCTCGGCAATCTCAGTCTCAGCAATTTCATCGCCGTCTTTAGCAACAGCGCCGGCGCGGTCGGGGCATTGGTCAACAGTTTCTCGCTCGGCATCGCCACGGCCCTGATCACCGGGCTGATCGGTGTGACCGCAGCCTACACGGTGGTCAAGACGCGGATGCGCGGCCGCACGACGATCGACATCATGACCATCCTGCCGAACGCGCTGCCTGGCATTGTCGTGGCGGTCGGGCTGATCCTTGCCTGGAACATGCCCTGGCTTCCGGCGACACCCTACAACACCGCCTTAATCCTGCTGCTCGCCTATTGTTGCATCCTGCTGCCGCAGCCTGTACGCTATACCACGGCGGCCTTCCAGCAGATCGGCGATAATCTGGAGGCGGCGGCCCGCGTCTTCGGTGCCAGCAGCATCACGGCCTTCCGGCGCATCCTGCTGCCGCTGGTCTTTCCAAGTCTTGCGTCGGCCATGCTGCTGGTCTTTGCGCTCGCTTCCCGCGAGCTGGTTGCCTCCGTCGTCGTCGCCCCGGTCGGCATGCTGACGATCGCCACATTCATCTGGCGGCAGTTCGAGCAGGGATCGATCGGGCTCGGCATGGCCATGGCCTTCATTGCAATCGTGATTACCACCCTACTGCCGCTCCTCCTGCTGACCCTGTTGAGGCGCAGCGGGCTGGTGGCGGAATAGCCGTCAACCATCATCGCGCTCACCCCTTTCGCAAATGCGAAAAACAGGGTATGAGGCCGCAAAACGAATTGGGTGCCGCCTCCCGTCGCCGCGCCAAAGCTCAGAGATTCAAAACATGAAAATGCGCAATATCGCGATTATCGCACACGTTGACCATGGGAAGACCACCCTCGTTGACGAACTTCTGAAGCAGTCCGGCTCGTTCCGCGACAACCAGCGCACCACCGAGCGCATGATGGACAGCAACGATCTCGAAAAAGAACGCGGCATTACCATTCTTGCCAAGGCGACCTCGATCGAGTGGAAGGGCGTTCGCGTCAACATCGTCGACACGCCCGGCCACGCCGACTTCGGTGGCGAAGTCGAGCGTATTCTCTCGATGGTGGACGGCGCGATCGTTCTCGTCGATAGCTCCGAAGGCCCGATGCCGCAGACCAAGTTCGTGGTCGGCAAGGCGCTGAAGGTCGGCCTTCGCCCGATCGTCGCGATCAACAAGATCGACCGTCCGGACGGCCGCCACGAAGAAGTCATCAACGAAGTCTTCGACCTGTTCGCCAATCTCGACGCCACCGACGAACAGCTCGATTTCCCGATCCTTTACGGTTCCGGCCGCGATGGCTGGATGAACGTCAATCCGGAAGGCCCGAAGGACCAGGGTCTCGCCCCGCTTCTCGATCTGGTGCTGAAGCACGTTCCCGAGCCGAGCGTCGGCGAAGAAGACGGCGCGTTCCGCATGATCGGCACGCTGCTCGAAGCCAACCCCTTCCTCGGCCGTATCATCACCGGCCGTATCCATTCCGGCTCGATCAAGCCGAACCAGGCCGTCAAGGTTCTGAGCCAGGACGGCAAGACGGTCGAAACCGGCCGAATCTCCAAGATCCTCGCCTTCCGCGGCATCGAACGCACGCCGATCGAGGAAGCCCATGCGGGCGATATCGTCGCGATCGCCGGCCTCTCCAAGGGCACGGTCGCCGACACGTTCTGCGATCCCTCGGTCACCGAGGCGCTGCATGCACAGCCGATCGACCCGCCGACCGTCACCATGTCCTTCCTCGTCAACGATTCACCCCTGGCCGGCACCGAAGGCGACAAGGTCACCTCGCGTGTCATCCGCGACCGCCTGTTCAAGGAAGCCGAAGGCAATGTCGCGCTGAAGATCGAGGAATCGGACGGCAAGGATTCGTTCTTCGTGTCCGGCCGCGGCGAATTGCAGCTCGCGGTGCTGATCGAAACCATGCGCCGCGAAGGCTTCGAGCTCGCCGTGTCGCGTCCGCGCGTCGTCATGCACAAGGCCGAGGACGGCACGCTGATGGAGCCGATCGAGGAAGTCGTCATCGACGTCGATGAAGAACATTCCGGCGTCGTCGTGCAGAAGATGTCCGAGCGCAAGGCTGAAATGGCCGAGCTGCGTCCGTCCGGCGGCAGCCGCGTCCGCCTGGTATTCTTCGCGCCGACCCGCGGCCTGATCGGCTACCAGTCGGAACTTCTGACCGATACCCGCGGCACGGCGATCATGAACCGCCTGTTCCACGACTATCAGCCTTACAAGGGTGAAATCGGCGGCCGCACCAACGGCGTGCTCTTGTCCAACCAGGCCGGCGAAGCCGTCGCCTATGCGATGTTCAACCTGGAAGACCGCGGCCCGATGATCATCGAGCCGGGCGAGAAGGTCTATGCCGGCATGATCATCGGCATTCACAGCAGAGACAACGACCTTGAGGTCAATGTCCTCAAGGGCAAGCAGCTGACCAACATCCGCTCTGCCGGCAAGGACGAAGCCGTTCGTCTGACCCCGCCGATCCGCATGACGCTCGACCGCGCTCTCTCCTGGATCCAGGACGACGAGCTGATGGAAGTGACGCCGAAGAACATCCGTCTGCGCAAGACCTATCTCGACGCCAATGACCGCAAGCGCTTCGGCAAGGCGAAGATCGCCTGATTTCGGCTACATGCTCTGAGCCCTTCAAAACCCCGGCAGAAATGCTGGGGTTTTTTCTGTGCCTGAGACCTGCCCGGCCTTGTCGCAAAGGTTAAAAACACGTTAACGTTGCCTCGTTGTCCACATGAGAAGTCTGTGGGCAATCCGCTCTACACACATTGGTGGAATGGCGGATTGCCGACATCAGGGCCTAGAGTAAACGTTATGAAGACGTTATCGATCGATGTCCGGCGGGCCGAACCGCAAGACGCCCGCGCCATTTCCGAGGCGCACCGCCAGGCATGGACCCAGGCCTATGCAGGCCTCATTCCCTATAAGCCGCTGACCCAGATGCTGGAGCGCCGGGGCGAGACCTGGTGGCGCAAGGCGACGCGCGGGCCGGCAACGCTGCTGGTTCTCGACGTCGCCGACCAGGTCGCCGGTTATGCGACGATCGGCCTCAACCGCGCCCGTGCCCTGCCTTACGACGGCGAGGTCTACGAGATCTATCTGCGTCCGGAATTCCAGGGTATCGGCCTTGGCCGCCGCCTGTTCGGCGAAAGCCGCCGGCTCCTGAAATCGCTCGGCTGCGAAGGTCTGGTTGTCTGGTGCCTTGAGGACAGCGAGCATGCGGCGCGTTTCTTCCGCCGGCACGGCGGCGTGGATCTCGCCGAAGGCATGGAAGATTTTGGCGGCACGCAGCTTCGCAAGATCGGTTTTGTCTGGCCTTGAACGGTCAGGCTTGAAGTCCTTGAATTTAAACGATTTCTAATGTTTCGGCGCGCAGCGTGGTTCAATATTGGCGTCAAAGCCTTGTTGCCTTGCAGCATGATTCCCGCTATCGACGCTTAACTTTGTCGAACCTCATCGGGGACTAGAATGCGTATCGATGCAATTTCCGTTGGCAAGAATCCGCCTGAAGACGTCAACGTCATCGTTGAAGTGCCGGTCGGCGGCCAGCCGATCAAGTACGAAATGGACAAGGAAGCCGGCGCTCTTGTCGTCGACCGCTTCCTCTACACGCCGATGACCTATCCGGGCAATTACGGCTTCGTACCGCATACGCTCTCGGAAGACGGCGACCCGATCGACGTCCTTATCTGCAACACCCGTCCGCTGGTTCCCGGCTGCGTCATCAACGTGCGCCCGATCGGCGTGATGATCATGGAAGACGATGGCGGCAAGGACGAGAAGATCATTGCCGTGCCGGTTCCGAAGCTGACCCAGCGCTACGACAAGATCAAGAACTACACGGATATGCCCGAGATCACGCTGAAGCAGATCGAGCATTTCTTCGAGCACTACAAGGATCTGGAGCCCGGCAAGTGGGTGAAGATCGGCGGCTGGCAGAATGTCGACGTGGCCAAGACACTGATCATCGAAGCCATCGAGCGCTACAAGGCCCAGAAGTAAGTCGTCAGGCCTTCAGGACCTTTTTGAATTTCTCTTCCAAATCCTCCGGGTCGCCATCGATCCGGAGGATTTTTTTGCGCGCGGTTTCGCCCGACAGGATCGAGATGGAGGATTTGGGGAGACGGAACGTGTCGGCCAGCAGCAGGATCAGCGCCTTGTTGGCCTTGCCGTCCTCCGGCACGGCGGTGACGCGTGCCTTCAGGAAAATGTCGCCATCGGCTGCGGTCTCGATGCCGTCGACAGCATTGCGGCCCGAATTCGGCGTGAGCCGGATTGCGAGCCGCAGATGATCGGAATGCCTGCTATAAGGACCGCTCACGCAAACAGCGGATAGATCGACGTCCACATCAGCGAGCGGATGAAGAAGATGATCAGCAGCAGGACGACCGGCGAAATGTCGATGCCGCCGAGATCCGGCATGATGCGGCGGATGGGGCGCAGCACCGGTTCGGTGACGTTGAAGAGGAAACGACCGACCGCATCGACGAACTGGTTTCGCGAATTGATGACGTTGAAGGCAAAGAGCCAGGAAAAGATGGCGCTGGCAATCAGCACCCAGGTATAGAGGTTCAAGGCCAAATCGATGGTCTGAAACAGGGCGAGCATTAACGTCTCCATTTCTTTGTTGACAGACATGTAGACATTGGCGAACTAACGGGCAAGTGCCGCGCCCGCGCCTCATCCGATTCATGTTTAACGGGCGACAGGCACGCTGCCGGCTTCCGGCTCCGCTGAAAGTGCTGCCTTATGTCCATTCCTGCCTCGGGCGATCGTTTCGCCGCCTTCCGGCACTCATCCTATACTCGCTTCTTCTTTTCCCGGCTCTTTTCGGCTTTCGCGATCCAGATCATCAGCGTCGCGGTCGGCTGGCAGATGTACGACGAGACCAGCAATCCGCTCTATCTCGGCCTGATCGGGCTTTTCCAGTTCCTGCCGTCGCTGCTCCTGATCCTCGTCACCGGCTCGGTCGCCGACCGCTATAACCGGCGCGCGATCGTGGCGGCCTGCATGGTGGTCGGAGCGCTCTGCGCCGGCGCCCTGCTGGCACTCACCGTCACCCATTCGTTTTCGCCCTGGCCGGTCTTCGGCATCCTGATCGTGTTCGGGATCGAGCGCGCCTTCATGGGGCCTGCGGTCCAGTCGCTCGGGCCGAATTTGGTGCCGGAACAGGACCTGCCGAATGCGGTTGCCTGGAATTCCTCGTCGTGGCAGACGGCGGCGATCCTCGGCCCGGTGGCGGGTGGCCTGCTTTACGGCGTCAGCGCGATCGCCGCTTATTCGGTCGCCTTCGCCTTTCTCATCCTGGCGGGTGCTCTGGTCTTCATGATCCCGAAGCCTCCGCAGCGAAACGCGGTCGAGAAGGTGAGTTGGGGCCAGATCCTCGCCGGCTTCAAGTTCATCTCCGGTGAAAAGATCGTGCTCGGGGCGATCTCGCTCGACCTCTTTGCGGTGCTGCTCGGCGGTGCGGTGGCGCTGATGCCGATTTTTGCGCGCGATATTCTGGAACTCGGGCCCTGGGGGCTCGGCATGCTGCGGGCAGCACCGGGCGTCGGGGCGATCATCGTCGCGATCTACCTCGCCTTCTACCCGATCCGCCACCATGCCGGCGTGGCAATGTTCATCGGTGTCGGGCTGTTCGGAGCGGGCACGCTGGTCTTCGGTCTCTCAGCGACGCCCTGGCTGTCGATTTCGGCGCTGATGCTGATGGGCGCGTCCGACATGATCTCTGTCTATGTGCGCGAGACGCTGATCGCGCTCTGGACGCCGGACGAGGTGCGCGGCCGGGTCAATGCGGTCAACATGGTGTTCGTCGGCGCGTCCAACGAACTCGGGGAATTCCGGGCAGGTACGATGGCCTCGATCTTCGGGGCGATGCCGGCCGTGGTTATCGGCGGTATAGGCACGCTGGCGGTTGCGATCATCTGGTCCATGAGCTTCCCGAAGCTGCGTCGGATCGACAGCCTCGAGGCACCGGAGCGGGAAGAGAAATCGGCCCAGCCGGCCTGAAGCGCCGGCCGGCGGCGCAGCATGGCGAATATCTGAAGCGTCGTCGTGGCCGGTGGAAGCATCGGCATCGGGTACCGTCAGTCTTCTCCCTGGTCTCCCAAGGTTGCACGGGCGGCGGCCTGCTGGCGCTCGAGAACCCTGTCGCGCGCCGAGACGCCCAGAAGATCGGCGATCCTCCAAATCACGTGATCTTCGATTTCGCTGCGCTGGCCGTCGGCATAAACGATATCCCAGAGGATGCCGAGCAGCTCGACGCGGTCTTCTTCGTTGACGAGATGCTTTCTGAGATCGGACGTGAAGCGGTAATAATCGACGGCCTCGCTGCCGGCCTGGTGGCCGACCTCGATCAAAGTCTTCAGGCGATCCTCGCTCAAGTCGTAACGTTCGCGCAGCAGATCGCGAAACTTCTGCTGTTCCTGATCGGAAATATTGCCGTCCGCCTCCATGACCTGGAAACAGAGCGCCACGAAGGCCACCCGCGGATCATCGGGCGCGAATTCCTGCGTATGGTGGGATCCTGTCAGAGTGTGGAGGAAGGCCTGAATGCGATCTAACATCTATCTCCAGGCCCTCGCCATTCTAGAACAACCGGAGCCTCGTTGCGGGCTGCCCGGCTTCGGGATCTTTCACACCCGGATCATCCGGCGGACGGCCGAAAAAGGGAACGGGCTCCTCCCCCTTTTCAGGGGTTTTTCCGTCCTTCGGCGTCACATTCGCTGGCGCTGGTGTTTTTGCTGCAACAGCTAACTCCTTCGGAACAGGCTTTGCCTCCGGTGGAGCGGGCTTGACCGGAACCAGGATCGGCCGCGGCGCTTCCTCGGCGCGAGACTCGGCGTTCCGGGTGAAAGCCGGCACCTCGGTGACGGGCGGCAGGCTGGCGATCGCCGTGTCGGCTGCAAGCGAACCTTCCTCGACCGGGCCTTCGAGCTGGTCGAACGGCGCCTTCCACTCGAAGGCGTCGAGCCGGCCGGTGACCGGGGAAATCGGCAGCCATTTTTCCGAGACGTGCCCGTCGGCCACCCAGGCCGGGTCGCGGGGTGCTCGCAGCGCCTGCGCCATCCAGTGCCGGACGCGGCCCTGGTCGCCGGTCTCGGCCTCCTCGATATCGGCGAGCAGCAGGTAGACGGCCTCGCGGGGCTCCATGCGGGCGGCTGCCTCCGCCTTGGCGCGGGCCTTCTTCAACTCCTGCGCGTCGAGCGCCGCCTGGGCGACGGCCAGCAGCGATTCGACATTGTTGGGCCGCATCGCCTCGAGCTTTTCGGCGCGTTTCAGCCGGTCGACGGTGCTGTCGCCACTGCGGGCACGGACATAGGCGCGGGCGATTTCCGGATGGGGCCCGAGCTTCCAGACTCCTTCGAGGGTGGATGCGGCCTTGCGGACATTGTCCTCACGCAGCCATGCCTTGGCGGCGATGACGGCGGCGGGCACCAGATCCTTGGCGAGTTTCAGGGCCGCCATGGCATCGTCGCGGGCGCCCTTCGGATCGCCTTCCAGCCGGTCGTTTGCCTTGGCCGTCAGAAGCACGGCCTTCCAGCGTTCGGCCTGCGGCTTTTCGAGGATATTGGCCATGCGTTGCTGGTCGAGCAGGCGGATTGCATCATCCCAACGGCCGGCCTGGCTGCGGGATTCGAGGGTCGCCTGGGCGGCCCAGGGCAGGTAGGGCGCGTGTTCGACGGCCTTTTCGGCATACTGGCGGGCGGCCTCGTTGGCGCCGAGCCGGCGGGCTTCCATGTAGAGGCCGCGCAGGCCGAGTTCGCGGGTTTCCGGATCCTCGGCCATCTGCTCGAACTTTTTGCGCGCTTCGTCGTGCTTGCCTTCGATCAGGGCGGCCTGGGCTTCGAGGAGATGGATCAGCGGCTCCTGGTCTGCACTGATCAGCCCGCGGGTGCCAAGGCTCATCTTGCGGGCGAGCAGCGCATTGCCGGCGCCGGCGGCGATCAGGCCGGTCGACAGTGCCTGGTAGCCGCGGTCCCGCTTGCGGGCGCGAAAATAGCGGCGGACGGAATAGGGCGATGTCCAGATCACCCCGACGATCCACCAGAGGATCATTGCAAAGCCGACCAGCGCAACCACAGCGGTCGCGGCCACCATCAGGCTGGTTTCGATCAGGTGATCCTGCCAGGTGATGGAAAGCAGGCCGGGGCGATCCGCGAGCCAGGAGAAACCCCAGCCGAGAGCCAGCACCACAACGAGAAAAATGAAAAGTCTGACCATCCGGTTCTTCCGTCCTCAGCCTTGGGTGCCGGCGACGGCGCGCGTCAGCGTTCCGCCCACGAGATTTTCCACCTGAATGCGGGCATCGAGCTTCTGCTTGAAATCGCGCGAAACGGCTTTTGCCGGTTCCGGCAGCGCGTCCCATTCGCGAGCGGAGGCCTGGAGATTGCCGTTGCGTAGCGCCTCTTCCATGCGGGCGACGATCGCATCCGGCGTCGCGCCCTGGACGTCACCGACGCGGCGGACCTTGACGACCGACATGGCGGAGGCAAGCAGCCGACCGGCAATACCCTGGTTGGGATCGGGCTGGGCGGTCGCTTCCAGCATGGCATCGGCAATGCGGGGGAAGTCGCGCTGCAGCTCGGCGCGGGCGGGCACGCCGGCGGACGCGAACTTTTGCAGGTCGGCGACGGCGGGATCGTCGCCGGCGACGCTCACGAAGGTCTGCAGTTCGGTTTCGAACGGACCGCCGCGATCGATACCGGCCTTGAGGGCGGCGGCTGCGACGGCGCGGGCGACCTGTTGTTCCGGGCCGCGATCGTTCAGCTTGGCCTCGGCCTGGTCCAAGCGCTGGGCGAGGCCGGAATCGGCACTCGCCGCCGACTGGACGGTGGCGCGAAGCCGGTCGAGATCAGCCTTCAGCGCGGCAAGCGCCTGGTCGCCGGCGCCGCTCGATGCCTTGGGCGCAGTTTCAAGGGCTGCGACGCGATTGGCGAGCGCGGCATCCGGCGCTGCTGCGGTGGCGGGACGATTTTTGAGTGCTGCTATTTCCTGGCGCAGTGCGGCGATCTCCGAAGAGAGACCGGCCGTGTTGGACGCGGCCGGAGTTGGCGTGGCGCCGGGCAGGTAACCGGCATATTGCATGCTGCCAGCCAGCAGCAGCGCGACGATGCCGCCGAAAATACCGGCTGCGATCAGCGTCGACGTGGCAGGGCTCGGACGCTGCGACGGGGCAGGAGTTGGCTCCGGTTCGGGCGCCACGGTCGCGGGCTGCGGTTCGCTCCGGGCGGCAGACCAGGGGTCGTCATAACGCGGCTCGTCCGCGGCCGAGGGACTGGACGCCGGTTCTTCCGTGGGCTCGGCCTTGGCCGGTTCTTCGGCGCTTGCGGAAACGTCTTCGGCAGGCTCGGTCGCGCTCACCGCATCATCGGTGTCGTTGCTGCGGACAGGTTCGGCGACCACATCCGATTGCTCGGCCGTGAGGTCGATCGTGACCGGCTCCTTATCTGTCTTGGATCGGCGGGGTGGTTGTTCCGGTACCATCTCGACCTCTTTTTGCATGCGCTCACAGGAAACTAGTGGGTGGGTCATCGGAAAGAAAGGGGCGGGCGGGATTTTGGCGCAACACATCAACTAAAGGAGTGCCAATACCCCATCCTCGTCAGGGTGGCTGGCGATCTTGATATTTCTGTGAAATTCCCGCGGAATGTTTTCGGCGACATTGTCGCTGAGGCAGAGGAACTGCACGGATGCAAGTTCCTTCAGGTGCGGCGCAGCGAAATCACAGAACAGCCGGGCATTTTCCCGCGAGTAAAGGAGCACGGCATCCACGGGTGGATCGAGCAGGGTGGCGCGGATGAAAACCTCATCGTAGGCTATGGGCATCATTCCGTAGACTTCGGTCGCCACAAACGGGACGCCCTCGGCGTTGAGGCCGTCTTCGAATTGCGGCGAGCGCGGCTTGCCGGCGAGATAGAGCAGGGGGGCGTCGAAATCCGATGCATCGCTTGCGATGAGTTCAGCAAGTTCGGCGCCTGTGCCGGGGCCACGGCGAATGTCCCGGAAACCGGTATCTTCGGCCGCCTTTGCCGTTGTTTCTCCGACGGCGTAGAGGGTTTGGCCGAGAAAAGGGGCGAGGCGATCGCCCAGCGAGGACAGCACGCGAACGGCTTCGGCGCTGGTGACGGCGAGCGCAGAATGCCGGCCGGCGAGCGCTGTCGCGGCAGCGTCCGGATGATGGATCGACTTGGTCAGCGGCAGCAGGACCGGCTGATGGCCGAGGTTCTGCAGCCGTTCGTCGGTCCGGCGGGCCGAGCTTTCGGGGCGGGTGACGACGACCCGCATGGCTTTACGACCAGCCTTCGAAGAAATCGGTGCCGGCCGCCGCGCGGACCGCTTCTCCCGCCTGCCGGCCGAGCTTTTCCGCGCTCACCCGTTTGCCTTCGGTCTCGATCGAATGTTCCCTGCGGCCATCCGGCGTCAGGATCAGCCCTGAGAATTTCAGATGGTCGCCCTCGCAGATGGCGTAACCGCCGATCGGGGTGCGACAGGAACCGTCGAGGGCTGCCAGGAAGGCGCGTTCGCAGGAGACCGCGTCATAGGTCGGGCGGTCGTTGATCGGGTCGAGAAGCGCGTCGATGCGGGCATCACTGACACGGCTTTCGACGCAGATCGCGCCCTGCGCCGGCGCCGGGGGGAAATCCTGCGGGTCGAGCAGTTCGGTGACGACATCCTGCTTGGCAAGGCGCTTGAGGCCGGCATAAGCGAGCAGCGTCGCATCCACCTGGCCTTCGCTCAGCTTGCGCAGCCGCGTTTCGACGAGGCCACGGAAGGTGATGACCTCGATGTCCGGACGGATGCGGCGGATCAGCGCCTGGCGGCGCAGCGACGAGGAGCCGACAGTGGCGCCATCGGGAAGGGCGGCAAGCGTATGGGCGGTGCGGCCGATAAACGCATCGCGAAAATCCTCGCGGGGCAGGTAGGCGGCGAGACGCAGCCCCTCGGGCAGCTTGGTCGGCATGTCTTTCGAGGAATGGACGGCGAAATCGAGATCGCCGGAGATCAGCCCTTCCTCCAGTTCCTGGGTGAACAGGCCCTTGCCGCCGAGCTCGCTCAGCGCCCGGTCGGTGATCCGGTCGCCGGTGGTCGACAGCACGACGATCTCGAACATGTCCTCCGGCAGGCCATGCGCCGTCATCAGCCGGGCCCGGGTTTCGGAGGCCTGGGCGAGTGCCAGCGGGCTGCCGCGCGTGCCGATCCGGAAAGGTTTTGTTTGCATCCGCGTCATTCCATTGTTACCGGAGGCTTTCGTAGACCGGTTTATCCGGCATCGCAATTATCGATAGGCGTATGGCGACCTTTCTTCGCATCCTCGGCATTGAAACTAGCTGCGACGAGACGGCGGCTTCCGTCGTCGTGCGCCATGAGGACGGCCGCGGCGAAATCCTCTCCGACGTGGTGTTCTCGCAGCTCGACGAACACAGCGCCTATGGCGGCGTCGTGCCGGAGATCGCCGCGCGTGCCCATGTCGAGGCGCTGGACGGGCTGATCGAGGAAGCACTGGCGCGCGCCAATGTGTCGCTCGACGAGATCGATGCGGTCGCCGCGACATCCGGACCGGGCCTGATCGGCGGGCTGATCGTCGGGCTGATGACCGCCAAGGCGATCGCGCGGGCGGCCGGCAAGCCGCTGATGGCGATCAACCATCTCGAAGGTCATGCGCTGACGGCGCGGCTGACCGACGGGCTTTCCTTTCCCTACCTGATGCTGCTCGTGTCCGGCGGCCATACGCAGCTGGTGCTGGTGCGCGGCGTCGGCGAATATGAGCGCTGGGGCACGACGATCGACGATGCGCTCGGCGAAGCCTTCGACAAGACGGCAAAACTGCTGGGGCTTCCCTATCCCGGCGGGCCGGCGGTCGAGAAGGCGGCGCTGAAAGGCAATCCGGACCGGTTCTCGCTGCCGCGGCCGCTGGTCGGCGAAGCGCGGCTCGACTTTTCCTTCTCGGGCCTCAAGACGGCGGTGCGCCAGGCGGCGACCGAGATCGCGCCGCTCAGCGAGCAGGATATTGCCGATATCTGCGCCTCGTTCCAGAAGGCGGTTTCCCGGACGCTGCGCGACCGCATCGGCCGCGGGCTCGCCCGCTTCAAACAGGAGTTCGCGCATCTCGACGTCGACCGGGCGCTGGTCGTCGCTGGCGGGGTTGCCGCCAACCAGGAAATCCGCCGGACGCTGCAGGCGCTCTGCATCGAGAACGGCTTCCGCTTCATCGCGCCGCCGCCGAGACTCTGCACCGACAACGCGGCGATGATCGCCTGGGCGGGGCTCGAGCGGATGGCGGAAGATCTGCCGACCGACGGAATGGATGTGGCGCCGCGCTCGCGCTGGCCGCTCGACAAGGACGCCAAGACCCTGCTGGGGTCCGGCAAGCGAGGAGCCAAGGCATGAGCACTCGGGAACGGATCGTCGTTATCGGGGCCGGTGCTTTCGGGACGGCACTTGCCGCGGTGATTTCGCTGGAAGGCCGACATCCGGTCACCCTGATCGGCCGCGATCCCTCGCTGATGAGCGATCTGCGCGATGACCGGGTGCACGATGCAGCCCTTCCCGGCGTGCCCCTGCCGGATGCGCTGGAGTTTTCCGCCGAGCCGGATGCGATCGGCGAGGCGAGCCTTGTTCTGTTCGCCATGCCTTCGCAGGCGCAGGCGGATGCGGCGCGGCATTACGGTCCCTATCTTGCCGACGGCGCGGTGGTCGTCACCTGCGCCAAGGGCATCGACAAGTCTTCCGGCCGGTTGCTGACCGACCTGCTGGAGGCGGAATTGCCGCATCATCCGGTCGCGGTGCTTTCGGGGCCGGGTTTTGCGGCCGATATCGCCCGCGGCCTGCCGACGGCGATGGCGATTGCGGCGGGGGATGAGGCATTGGCGGAGCGGCTCGCCAACGCGCTCTCGAGCCGTACCTTCCGCCTATATGCCTCCACCGACCGGATCGGTGTGCAGCTCGGCGGAGCGCTGAAGAACGTGCTGGCGATTGCCTGCGGCATCATCGAAGGCGCCGGCCTCGGCGAATCGGCGCGCGCCGCGCTGATCTCGCGCGGTCTTGCGGAAATGTCGCGGCTGGTCGAGGCGATGGGCGGCAATGCGGATACGGTGCGGGGCCTGTCGGGCCTCGGCGACCTGGTGCTGACCGGCACCAGCCATCAATCGCGCAACCTGCGTTTCGGCATCGCGCTCGGCAGAGGCGAGGGTACTCAGGCCGGCGGACCGCTGGTCGAAGGGGCCTTTGCGGCATCCGTCGCGGCGCGTCTTGGCGAAAAATTCTCCGTCGAGCTGCCGGTCACCAACGCGGTGGCCGAAATCATCGACGGCAAGCTCGATATCATGACGGCCATGGAACAGTTGATGACCCGGCCGATCACCACCGAATAAGACCGTTTCCCCAATAGGATCATGCAAGGAGAGACTGATGCTGTTTGCGTTTCTGTGCACCGACAAGCCCGGCCATCTGAACGTCCGGATGGAAACCCGCCCTACCCATCTGGAACACCTGAACAAGCTCAATGCCGAGGGCACGCTGAAGTTCGCAGGTCCGTTCCTGGATGATGACGGCAAGCCGAACGGCAGCCTCGTGGTCGTCGAAGCCGCCGACATGGCCGCCGCCCGCCTGATCGCCGAAGCCGATCCCTATTACCTGGCGGGCCTGTTCGAGAAGGTCGAAGTGAAGGCCTGGAACTGGGTCTTCAACAAGCCGGAGTGAGGCGACAGATGGCGTACTGGCTTTACAAATCCGAACCGTCGGCCTGGTCCTGGGAACAGCAGAAGGCGGCAGGGGAAAAAGGCACCGAATGGACCGGCGTGCGCAATTACCTGGCGCGCAACAACATGCGGGCCATGAAGATCGGCGACAAGGGTTTTTTCTACCACTCGAATGACGGGTTGGAGATCGTCGGCATCGTCGAGGTCTGCGCGCTCTCCCATCCCGATTCCAGCGCCAAGGGCGATCCGAAGTGGGATTGCGTCGATATCCGCGCCGTGACCGACGTGCCGACGCCGGTGACTCTGAAGGACATCAAGGCCAATCCGAAGTTCGAGAAGATGTCGCTGGTGACATCGATGCGGCTTTCGGTTCAGCCGGTGACCGACGAGGAATATTTTGAAATCTGCAGGCTCGGTGGTCTCGACAATCCGCCGAAATCGCCGGCCTGAACCCCGCCTTGAAGACCGATCCCCGGACCTTCATCCTCGCCAATACCGAGCTCATGAGCCCGCCGCATGTGCGGGAAATCCGGCTGCATCTAGCGAGCGAGGCGCATGACCTCTGGAAAAAGACGGAAGAGGATCTTGAGAAGATCGGCCTGCCCCCGCCATTCTGGGCTTTTGCCTGGGCGGGTGGGCAGGGGCTTGCACGCTACATCCTCGATCATCCGGAAACGGTCGCGGGCAAAATGGTGCTCGATTTCGCCAGCGGCTCCGGCCTGGTGGCGATTGCCGCGCGGCTCGCCGGCGCCGCCGACGTACTGGCCGCGGATATCGATCCCTGGGCTGCGAGCGCCATAGCGCTGAATGCTGCGGCCAACGACGTCGCGATCCGCTCCACGGCCGAAGACCAGATCGGCAAGGCGGTCGGGGCGGATGTCATCCTGGCCGGCGACGTCTTCTACGACCGGGATTTTGCGTCGGCCCTGATCCCGTGGTTCACGCGGCTTGCGGGTGAGGGGAAGCTGGTCCTGATCGGCGATCCGGGCCGCAGCTATCTTCCGAAGGACATGCTCGAATCGCTGGCGGTCTATCAGGTGCCGGTCACCCGGGCGCTGGAAGACAGCGAGGTGAAGATGACGACCGTCTGGCGGTTTGGTTAGCTTCGAGCAGGCTAATTCCCGCCGCGGATGACGCAGACGCCGGCTTCGTAGGAGCAGGCGTTTCCAAAGCCACGCAGGCCTGCGCCGACGTCGATGATCTTGGCCTTGGGGGCGAGCACCACGCGACCGTCTTCTCCCTGCCAGTAGTCTTCCGAAAAATAGCGCGCAAAATGGATGCCGAAGTCGGGGATCGGGGGAGCCTGCAGCGGTCCACTGAAGATGCCGAGCCTGCGGACGAAGGATGCCGTGCCGGTGTAGAAGACGCGGAAGCTTTCCACGTTTGACGCGCCATCACCCTGTTCGACCCAGTGATTGCCGCCAAGGCGGTAGACGCTGCTGTCGGCGCCGCGCCAGCCGTCGCGGGCATTGGCGGCGGATGCGAGCGACGCGAAAAGCGCCGCTGCGACCAGGACAGGCTTGATGCGATTCGCGATCATGGCGAAACTCCGGAGAACATGATTAACGAAACGTTACCATAAAACGGCTCACCACGTCCCGGCGGCAACGAAATCTTTCCAAATCGTAGTTAATGTGGCCGCCGGGTTGACCCGCGTAAGCCACGAGAAAGACACAATCGATTAAATTGAAAATCGGTTTGAATTGTTCTTGTCGTCAGACATCCGTGCGATTAAACCACGCCAATGATGCAATGCACATTTCTTCGGCACCGTGCATTGTTGGGCGCCCGCCCTTGATACCGCATACGACGCCGCGAGGTTCTGATGGCGAATGTGACAAATAACCGGCCCTTGTCGCCGCATCTTCAAATCTACAAGCCAATCCCCACCATGATCATGTCGATTGTGCACCGCATCACCGGCGGAGCGCTCTATGTCGGCACCATTCTGGTGGCGTGGTGGCTGATCGCCGCCGCCAGCGGCCCGGCCTATTACGACTGGGCCAACTGGGCGCTCGGCAGCCTTCTCGGCAAGCTCGTGCTGCTCGGCTATACCTGGGCGCTGATCCACCACATGCTCGGCGGTTTCCGCCACTTCATGTGGGACCTCGGCCACGGTTTCGAGAAGGAATTCTCCACCAAGCTCGCCATCGCCAATATCATCGCATCGCTCTGTCTGACCGTGCTGGTCTGGGTGATCGGCTTCCTCGTTCGGTAAGGTTCTCATCCATGGATATGCGTACCCCGCTCGGTAAGGTCCGCGGACTGGGCTCCGCCAAGGACGGCACCGATCATTTCTGGCGACAGCGCCTGACGGCCGTCGCCAACGTGCCGCTGATGACCTTCTTCGTCATCTTCATGATCATCTATGCCGGAAAGCCCTATCCGGAAGTGATCGCCGCGCTGTCGAACCCGTTCGTCGCCGTCATCATGGGCCTCATCGTCATCTCCGGCGTCATTCACATGAAGCTCGGCATGCAGGTGATCATCGAGGACTATGTCCACGGCGAATTTAGCAAGGTCGCGCTGATCATGCTCAACACCTTCTTCTCGATTTTGATCGCCGGGCTCTGTCTGTTCGCCGTTCTGAAAATCGCATTCGCAGGATAACCCGTCATGGCATCAGTCACACCTATTGCCCCGAACGGGGCCGCCCAGAACGGCAAGGCTTATACCTATGTCGACCATTCCTATGACGTGATCGTCGTCGGCGCCGGCGGCGCGGGCCTGCGCGCCACGCTCGGCATGGCCGAACAGGGTTTCAAGACCGCCTGCATCACCAAGGTCTTCCCGACCCGTTCGCACACCGTCGCGGCGCAGGGCGGCATCGCAGCCTCGCTGCAGAACATGACGCCGGACTCGTGGCAGTGGCACCTTTACGATACCGTCAAGGGTTCCGACTGGCTCGGCGATGTCGATGCCATGCAGTACATGGTCATGGAAGCGCCGAAGGCCGTCTACGAACTCGAGCATTACGGCGTGCCTTTCTCCCGTAACGAGGAAGGCAAGATCTACCAGCGCCCGTTCGGCGGCCACATGCAGAATTTCGGCGCCGGCCCGCCGGTGCAGCGCACCTGCGCGGCAGCCGACCGTACCGGCCACGCCATCCTGCACACGCTCTACGGCCAATCGCTGAAGAACAATGCGGAATTCTTCATCGAATATTTCGCGCTCGACCTGATCATGTCGGATGACGGCCGCTGCACCGGCGTCGTCGCCTGGAACCTCGACGACGGCACGATCCACCGCTTCGCCGCCAAGATGGTGGTGTTGGCGACCGGCGGTTACGGCCGCGCCTATTTCTCGGCAACGTCCGCCCATACCTGCACCGGCGACGGCGGCGGCATGGTGGCCCGCGCCGGCCTGCCTCTGCAGGACATGGAATTCGTGCAGTTCCACCCGACCGGCATCTACGGCTCCGGCTGTCTGATCACCGAAGGCGCGCGCGGCGAAGGCGGTTACCTCGTGAATTCCGAGGGCGAACGCTTCATGGAGCGTTATGCGCCTTCGGCCAAGGACCTTGCCTCGCGCGACGTGGTTTCGCGCTGCATGACGCTGGAAATCCGCGAAGGCCGCGGCGTCGGCAAGAACAAGGACCACATCTTCCTGCATCTCGACCATCTCGATCCCGCCGTTCTTCATGAACGCCTGCCGGGCATTTCCGAGAGCGCCAAGATTTTTGCCGGCGTCGACGTGACGCGGGAGCCAATCCCGGTTCTGCCGACCGTGCATTACAACATGGGCGGCATCCCGACCAACTTTTATGGTGAAGTGCTCAATGCCGACAGCGCCAATCCGGAACGGCTGCTGCCGGGCCTGATGGCCGTCGGCGAGGCGGGCTGCGCGTCGGTGCACGGGGCCAACCGCCTTGGCTCCAACTCGCTGATCGACCTCGTGGTCTTCGGCCGCGCCGCCGCGATCCGTGCCGGAGAGGTGATCAACAAGGCCGAGCCGATCCCGGCGCTCAACATCGCCGCCTGCGACAAGATCATGGACCGCTTCGACCGCCTGCGGAACGCCAATGGCGGCACACCGACCGCGGTGCTGCGCGACAAGATGCAGCGCACCATGCAGGACGATGCCGCCGTGTTCCGTACCCAGGAATCGCTGGAATCGGGCTGCAAGCGGATGTCGGCAATCTGGGGCGAGCTGAAGGACATCAAGGTCACCGACCGTTCGATGATCTGGAACTCCGACCTGGTCGAGACCCTCGAACTCGAAAACCTGATGGCGAACGCGATCACCACGGTGGTCGGCGCGGAAGCCCGCAAGGAAAGCCGCGGCTCCCACGCACGCGAGGACTACACATCCGGCCCGTTCGGCGGCCGCGATGACGAGAACTGGCGCAAGCACACACTCGCCTGGGTCAGCGACAACGGCGACGTCAAGCTCGACTACCGCCCGGTCCATACCGAGCTCATCGCCGAAGGCATCGATCCTTACAAGATCGAGCCGAAGGCACGCGTGTACTGATCATGCAAATCGTCGAGGACATTGGTGCTATCGCAAGCTATGTCAGAGACATTGCCCGGAAGGTTGCGTCTCAAACCGGCAGCAAGGTCGAACACGTGGAGACCGGCCGCTATCATGTCCAGGTTCATTTGAGCGATGACTATAAGCTCGTTTTTTTTGAGCACGAGATTGGTGAGGAGTTTCAAATTCGGCTCGAGCCAGCCACGCATACTAACTATCTTCTTGAATTCGGTTTCGGGCCGCGGCGTCGTGCGAAGTTTGGACTAACTGTCGATGGACAAGTCTATCTTTTGCGCGATACGAAGTCATTGTCGATTGGACAGAGGCAAAACTTCAACGTGCGGCCTATTGCAGGATCCAACTATTACGTCGTTTGTTCGCTTGATGATCGTATTGCGGACGAAATAATCCGCTTTTATGAAGATGAAGCAGTTTTGGAGGATGCGAGCGGAAAGCTTGCGACCGGCGACTACGGTCCATTGGTAGAACATAGCCGAACAGGCTGCGAAGTCATCCCAAAGCATCATCCGGTGGCGAAAGCTGCAGAACGGTATCTTCTGGAGCATGGCTTTGAACTTCTGGTAGCAAAAGGATGCCGTCCGGACTTTTTTGCTCAAAGAGATCGCCGCAAGACGGTCGTTGAGGTAAAGCCTAATGTCAATCAGCAGTCCATTGCTACGGCTATCGGGCAGTTGTTGATGTACAGACTGATCACTTCGAGTGATGAAATGTTGCTAATTGTGCCTGAAAGCGAACCGGTAAACCGGATCCGCGTTCAGATTGCGCAGATTGATCCGCGCATTGTTGTGGCTTCAATACCGATCGACAGGATTGAACATGGTTGAACTCGCTCTCCCCAAGAACTCTCAGATGACCGAAGGCAAGACCTGGCCGAAGCCGGCAGGAGCCAAGAACGTCCGGGAATTCCGCATCTACCGCTGGAGCCCGGATGACGGGCAGAACCCGCGCATCGACACCTATTACATCGATGTCGACGATTGCGGCCCGATGGTGCTCGACGGTCTGCTCTACATCAAGAACAATATCGATCCGACGCTGACGCTGCGCCGCTCCTGTCGCGAGGGCATCTGCGGCTCCTGCGCCATGAACATCGACGGCACCAACACGCTCGCCTGCACCAAGGGCATGGACGACGTGAAAGGCACCGTGAAAGTCTATCCGCTGCCGCACATGCCTGTCGTCAAGGATCTGGTTCCTGACCTCACCAACTTCTACGCCCAGCACCGCTCGATCGAGCCCTGGCTGAAGACGGTTTCGCCGCCGCCGGCCAAGGAATGGAAGCAGAGCCACGAAGACCGCCAGAAGCTCGACGGCCTCTACGAGTGCATCCTCTGCGCCTGCTGCTCGACCTCCTGTCCGAGCTACTGGTGGAACGGCGACCGTTACCTCGGCCCGGCCACCCTTTTGCAGGCCTATCGCTGGCTGATCGATAGTCGTGACGAAGCCAAGGGCGAACGGCTCGACAATCTCGAGGATCCGTTCCGGCTCTATCGCTGCCATACGATCATGAACTGCGCCCAGACCTGCCCCAAGGGTCTGAACCCGGCCAAGGCAATCGCCGAGATCAAGAAGATGATGGTCGAGCGCCGCGTCTAAGGCATCCCCGACAGTCGGTGCCCCGTCCGGCCCGTGTTGGCGGGGTCTGAGCGCATTGCAGCATTTCTCTTGAGCGGACATGCCGAATTGTTCCAGTACGACTTGATTAACCAAGGTGGTTTACGATAATTCGGTCTCAATTCAGTGGCATCGGTGGCGGGTACCGGCTGAAAGCAGGAGTTTAGTGATGCAGTTCAGATATATGGCGACGGGACTTGTTCTTGCCTTGGCACTGGCGGGTTGCCAGCGCACTTCGTATAGCCCCTATAGCGATCTGCCCGCCCAACCCTCTCAGCCTGCTCCGCTTCAGGCGCAGCCGGTGCCGTCCGTTCAAGGTGGCCAGCTGCCGCCGCCCCCTGGCACTGCTGGTTCTTCCCAGTTTCCCAACGCACCCGGCGCAAATCCTGCCATGGCGTCGGCCAATCCGGCCGCACCGCCTGCGAGTGCGCTCGATGTCAAGAAGGAAGGCATGGTTGGCAACTGGCGTGTGTCCAATGGCGGCTCTTCCTGCGACATGTTCCTGACACTCACCAATCTCGGTGGCGGTTCGCGCGGCGGTACCCGCGGCTGCGCCGGCGAACTGACCGCGATGGGCTCCTGGGACGTGTCGGGCAAGATGGTCCAGTTCAAGAACCGGGCCGGTGACGTGATCGGGCGCGTCTACAAGAGCGCCGAGAACCGCTTTGACGGCACGATGAATTCCGGTCAGCAAGTCAGCCTCAGCCGTTAAGCGGCCCCCCGCAATTTCGAGGGCGTCCGGTTGGAACCCATCCCCGAATACACGACGAGTGTCGGTGAGGAGCTGAGAGCCCTCACCGCATCCGGCGTGCTAACCGCCGATCGGGCCCAGCTTTCGGTTGCCGCCAAACTCGACCATCTGCTGACCTGCCTTCGCGAGACGAGGCCGGCGAAGAAGAAAAGCTCGCTCGGCTGGCTTTTCGCCAAGGGCGACGGCCGGCCGCGCGAAATACGCGGGCTCTACGTGCATGGCAGCGTCGGGCGCGGCAAGACCATGCTGATGGACATGTTCTTCAAGAAGGCGCCGACGACCAAGAAACGCCGGGCGCATTTCCACGAATTCATGGCGGATGTGCACAACCGGATCCACGACCATCGCCAGAAGCTGAAGCGCGGCGAGACCAAGCAGGCGGACCCCGTGCCGCCGGTCGCCGCGGCACTGTTTGCGGAGGCGGAGCTCCTCTGCTTCGACGAGTTCTCGGTCACTGATATCACCGATGCGATGATCCTGGCACGGCTGTTCACGGAGCTGTTCGGGCTCGGCTGCGTTCTTGTCGCGACCTCCAACGTGGCGCCGGACGATCTTTACCGGGACGGGCTGAACCGCGGCCTCTTCCTGCCGTTCATCGCGCTGCTCAACCAGTATGTGGACGTGGTCACCCTCGATTCACCCAACGACTACCGCATGCAGAAGCTCGCAAGCCTGCCGGTCTACATAACGCCGCTCGACGCGCGCGCCGACGCGGCGATGGAATCCGCCTGGCACCAGGTGACCGAGGGCGAGAAGGCGGCGCCTGCCGAGGTGCCGATGAAAGGGCGCAGCATCCATGTGCCGTCGGCCGCCGGGCGGGCAGCACGGTTCGATTTCAAGGACATCTGCGGCAAGCCGCTGGGCGCGACGGACTATCTGGCGCTCGCCGATCGCTTCGACGCGATCTTCGTCGAGCACGTTCCGCAGCTCGGGCCGGAGAAGCGCAACGAAACCAAGCGGCTGATCAACCTCGTCGATACGCTCTACGACCACACGGTCCGTCTCTATATTTCCGCGGCGACCGCGCCGGAAGATATCCTCCTGGAGCGAAAAGGCACAGAAGGCTTCGAGTTCGACCGCACCATCTCGCGTCTTTTCGAGATGCGCAGCCCCGACTATCTCGCATTGCACCAAGAAAAGCGCCGCTGATTTTAACGGTTTGGTGACAGAAAATCTTACGTTTACGTAAGATTTTTAACATCTAACCGATTGAAAAAGTTGAGTAGAAAATAATCGATTGCCATTTTGAGCGGATGGGGCTATGCGGTCTGGCACATTGGTAGGCGAGCCGTAGTCTGCCAAGGATTCGGATCTCGAAAGGAAGCTTTTCGATGGCGCGCAAGAAGATCGCACTTATTGGTTCTGGCATGATTGGTGGCACGCTGGCGCATCTCGCCAGCCTGAAGGAACTGGGCGACATCGTCCTCTTCGACATCGCCGACGGCATTCCGCAGGGCAAGGGCCTCGATATCGCCCAGTCCGGCCCGGTCGAGGGCTTCAATGCGAAGCTTTCCGGCGCCAGCGATTACGCGGCCATTGAAGGCGCCGACGTCTGCATCGTCACTGCCGGTGTCGCCCGCAAGCCGGGCATGAGCCGCGACGACCTGCTCGGCATCAACCTCAAGGTCATGGAGCAGGTCGGCGCCGGCATCAAGAAGTATGCCCCGAACGCCTTCGTGATCTGCATCACCAACCCGCTCGATGCGATGGTCTGGGCTCTCCAGAAGTTCTCCGGCCTGCCGAAGAACATGGTTGTCGGCATGGCCGGCGTGCTCGACTCGGCTCGCTTCCGTCTCTTCCTCTCCGAAGAATTCAACGTTTCCGTCCAGGACGTCACCGCCTTCGTTCTCGGCGGCCATGGCGACACGATGGTGCCGCTCGCCCGTTACTCCACCGTCGGCGGCGTTCCGCTCACCGACCTCGTCAAGATGGGCTGGGTCACCAAGGAACGCCTCGAAGAAATCATCCAGCGCACCCGTGACGGCGGCGCCGAAATCGTCGGCCTGCTGAAGACCGGTTCTGCCTATTACGCGCCTGCCGCTTCGGCGATCGAAATGGCCGAATCCTTCCTCAAGGACAAGAAGCGCGTTCTGCCGGCTGCCGCCTATCTCTCCGGCCAGTATGGCGTGAAGGACATGTATGTCGGCGTTCCGACGATCATCGGCGCCGGCGGCATCGAGCGCATCATCGAGGTCGAGTTCAACAAGGACGAAGAAGCCGCCTTCCAGAAGTCTGTCGGCGCCGTCGCCAGCCTCTGCGAAGCCTGCATCAACATCGCCCCGGCTCTCAAGTAATTGACGCGCTGAAGTCATCGAAACAGGGATAAACCCATGAACATTCATGAATATCAGGCCAAGGCTCTGCTGAAGGGCTATGGCGCACCGGTTGCGGAAGGCGTCGCGATCCTGAAGGCTGATGAGGCCGAAGCTGCTGCGAAGTCGCTGCCGGGTCCGCTTTATGTCGTCAAAAGCCAGATCCATGCCGGCGGTCGCGGCAAGGGCAAGTTCAAGGAACTCGGCCCCGACGCCAAGGGCGGCGTTCGCCTGGCCTTCTCGATCGAAGAAGCCAAGGCGCATGCCAAGGAAATGCTCGGCAACACGCTGGTGACCGCGCAGACCGGCGAAGCCGGCAAGCAGGTCAACCGCCTCTATATCGAAGACGGCGCCGACATCGCTCGTGAGCTCTACTGCTCGCTGCTGGTCGATCGCTCGGTCGGCCGCGTCGCATTCGTCGTTTCGACCGAAGGCGGCATGGACATCGAAGCCGTCGCCCACGACACGCCTGAGAAGATCCACACGATCGCCATCGATCCGGAAGCCGGCGTGACGGCTGCCGATATCGCTGCAATCTCCAAGGCCCTGGAACTCGACGGCGCTGCCGCGGAAGATGCCAAGTCGCTCTTCCCGCTGCTCTACAAGGCCTTCAACGAGAAGGACATGGCCCTTCTTGAGATCAATCCGCTGATCGTCATGAAGAATGGTCACCTGCGCGTTCTCGACGCGAAGATGTCGTTCGACGGCAATGCGCTCTTCCGTCACGACGACGTCAAGGCGCTGCGTGACGAGACCGAAGAAGATGCCAAGGAAATCGAAGCCTCCAAGTGGGACCTCGCTTACGTGGCTCTCGACGGCAATATCGGCTGCATGGTCAACGGCGCCGGTCTCGCCATGGCGACGATGGACATCATCAAGCTCTACGGCAAGGAGCCGGCTAACTTCTGCGACGTCGGCGGTGGTGCCGGCAAGGAGAAGGTGGCTGCGGCCTTCAAGATCATCACCGCGGACCCGAAGGTCGAGGGCATCCTCGTCAACATCTTCGGCGGCATCATGCGCTGCGACGTCATCGCTGAAGGCGTTGTCGCGGCGGTGCAGGAAGTCGGCTTGAAGGTTCCGCTCGTGGTGCGCCTCGAAGGTACCAATGTCGAGCTCGGCAAGAAAATCCTAAATGAATCTGGTCTCGCTATCACGGCGGCTGACGACCTTGACGACGCGGCGAAGAAGATCGTCGCGGCGATCGAAGCCTAACCTGGAAGGACCGGAACCAATGTCTATTCTCGTCAATAAAGACACCAAGGTCATCGTCCAGGGCCTGACCGGCAAGACCGGCACCTTTCATACGGAGCAGGCGCTCGCCTATTACGGCACCAAGATGGTGGGTGGCGTTCATCCGAAGAAGGGCGGCGAATCGTGGTCGTCCGGCGTCGACGGTACGGCGCTGCCGATCTTCACCTCGGTTGCCGAAGCCAAGGAACGCACGGGCGCCGATGCGACCGTGATCTACGTTCCGCCGGCAGGCGCCGCGGACGCGATCATCGAAGCGATCGAAGCCGAAGTTCCCTTCATCACCTGCATCACCGAAGGCATCCCGGTCATGGACATGGTCCGCGTCAAGGCTCGCCTCGACCGCTCCAAGTCGCGACTGCTCGGCCCCAACTGCCCGGGCATCCTGACCCCGGAAGAATGCAAGATCGGCATCATGCCGGGCTCGATCTTCCGCAAGGGCTCGGTCGGCATCGTTTCCCGCTCGGGCACGCTCACCTATGAGGCCGTGTTCCAGACGTCCAACGAAGGCCTCGGTCAGACGACGGCTGTCGGCATCGGCGGCGACCCGGTCAAGGGCACCGAGTTCATCGACATCTTGGAAATGTTCCTCGCTGACGAAGCCACCACCTCGATCATCATGATCGGCGAAATCGGCGGCTCGGCGGAAGAAGACGCGGCGCAGTTCCTGAAGGACGAAGCCAAGAAGGGCCGTAGCAAGCCGATGGCCGGCTTCATCGCAGGCCGTACCGCACCGAAGGGCCGCACCATGGGCCATGCCGGTGCAGTGGTTTCCGGCGGCAAGGGTGACGCGGAATCGAAGATCGCGGCCATGGAATCCGCAGGCATCAAAGTGTCGCCGTCCCCGGCCCGTCTCGGCAAAACCTTGGTTGAAGTCCTGAAGGGCTGACGCCACATAAAGGACACTCGCCACCCCCAGATAGATAGGTGGCGATTGATCCGACAAGCTTCGGACAGGCGAAGCGCCACATTGTTTCGCCTGTCCATGTTTTGCGTCTCACAACTTCAGGGACGCGTGGCCGCCAAAGGCGGTTCGGTACAAGACGAAGACCAAGAAAATGCGGAGACCGGAGATATTTTCCGGCTCCGATTACGTCAGGAGGCGGGCGCGGCGCCCGCAGATAACCATGGCACGGCAAGAAGCCAACGAGCAGTTCCTCATCACCTCTTTCCTCGACGGACAGAACGCGGCCTATATCGAGCAGCTTCATGCCCGGTACGAGGACGACCCGACATCCGTCGCGCCGGAATGGCAGGCCTTCTTCAAGGCACTCGCCGACAATCCGGACGATGTGAAGGCGGCCGCCAAGGGAGCCTCATGGCAGCGCAAGAACTGGCCGATCACGGCTAACGGTGAACTGGTCTCGGCGCTCGACGGCAACTGGCCGATCGTCGAGAAGGCAATCGAAACCAAGGTCAAGGCGAAGGCCGAAGCTGCTGCCGTCGCGACCGGCAAGCCGGTCAACGAAACGGATGTGCTGCAGGCGACGCGCGACTCTGTCCGCGCCATCATGATGATCCGTGCGTACCGCATGCGCGGCCACCTGCATGCCAAGCTCGATCCGCTCGGCATTGCCAGCGCGGTCGAGGACTATAACGAACTGTCGCCGTCCGCTTACGGCTTCACCGAAGCAGACTACGACCGCAAGATCTTCATCGACAACGTGCTTGGCCTCGAATACGCGACGCTGCGCCAGATGATCGAGATTCTGGAGCGGACCTATTGCTCGACGCTCGGTGTCGAGTTCATGCACATTTCCAATCCGGAAGAAAAGTCCTGGATCCAGGAACGCATCGAAGGCCCGGGCAAGGGCGTCGAGTTCACGCCGGAAGGCAAGAAGGCGATCCTTTCCAAGCTGGTCGAGGCTGAAGGTTACGAACAGTTCCTCGACGTCCGGTTCAAGGGCACCAAGCGCTTCGGTCTCGACGGCGGTGAATCGCTGATCCCGGCGCTCGAACAGATCATCAAGCGCGGCGGCCAGGAAGGCCTTGAAGAAGTCGTTCTCGGCATGCCGCATCGCGGCCGCCTGAACGTGCTCACCAACGTCATGCTCAAGCCGCATCGCGCGGTGTTCCACGAGTTCAAGGGCGGTTCGTTCAAGCCGGACGAAGTCGAAGGTTCTGGCGACGTCAAGTACCATCTCGGCGCTTCGTCGGACCGCGAGTTCGACGGCAACAAGGTGCATATGTCGCTGACGGCCAACCCGTCGCATCTGGAAATCGTCAACCCGGTGGTCATGGGCAAGGCCCGCGCCAAGCAGGACATGCTCGCCAAGGCCTGGGACGGCGATATCATTCCGCTGAAGGAGCGCTCCAAGGTCCTGCCGCTGCTGCTGCACGGCGATGCCGCGTTTGCGGGCCAGGGTGTCGTGGCCGAAATCCTCGGCCTTTCGGGCCTGCGCGGCCACCGCGTCGCCGGCACGATGCACGTCATCGTCAACAACCAGATCGGCTTCACCACCAACCCGGCCTTCTCGCGTTCGTCGCCCTATCCGTCCGACGTCGCCAAGATGATCGAGGCGCCGATTTTCCACGTCAACGGCGACGATCCAGAAGCGGTCGTCTATGCCGCCAAGGTCGCCACCGAATACCGGATGAAGTTCCACAAGCCGGTGGTCATCGACATGTTCTGCTACCGCCGCTTCGGCCATAACGAAGGCGACGAGCCGGCGTTCACGCAGCCGAAGATGTACAAGGTCATACGCGCCCACAAGACGGTCGCGCAGATCTATGCCGACCGCCTGATCGCCGAAGGTCTCGTCACCGACGGCGAATTCGAGAAGATGAAGGCCGATTGGCGCGCCAATCTTGAAACCGAGTTCGAGGCCGGCCAGAGCTACAAGCCGAACAAGGCCGACTGGCTGGATGGTCAGTGGTCGGGCCTGCGCTCGGCTGACAATGCCGACGAACAGCGCCGCGGCAAGACTGCGATGCCGATGAAGGAACTGCGCGAGATCGGCCGCAAGCTGGCGACCATTCCGGAAGGTTTCAACGCGCACCGCACTATCAAGCGGTTCATGGAAAACCGTTCGCAGATGGTCGAGACCGGCGAAGGTATCGACTGGGCTATGGCGGAAGCCCTGGCATTCGGCTCGCTTGCCGTCGAAGGCACCAAGATCCGCTTGTCCGGTCAGGATTGCGAACGCGGCACGTTCTCGCAGCGTCACTCGGTTCTCTACGATCAGGACACCGAAGAGCGTTACATCCCGCTCGCCAACCTGTCGCCGACCCAGGCCCGTTACGAAGTCATCAACTCGATGCTTTCGGAAGAGGCGGTTCTCGGCTTCGAATACGGTTATTCGCTTGCTCGTCCGAATGCGCTCACCCTCTGGGAAGCCCAGTTCGGCGACTTCGCCAACGGTGCGCAGGTCGTGTTCGACCAGTTCATCTCGTCGGGCGAACGCAAGTGGCTGCGCATGTCCGGTCTCGTCTGCCTTCTGCCGCACGGTTATGAAGGCCAGGGTCCGGAACACTCCTCGGCACGCCTGGAGCGTTGGCTGCAGATGTGCGCCGAAGACAACATGCAGGTCGCCAACGTCACGACGCCGGCTAACTACTTCCACATCCTGCGCCGCCAGACGAAGCGCGACTTCCGCAAGCCGCTGATCCTGATGACGCCGAAGTCGCTGCTGCGTCACAAGCGGGCCACCTCGACGCTTGCCGAAATGGCCGGCGAATCCGCCTTTCATCGCCTGCTCTGGGACGATGCGGAGGTCATCAAGGATGGTCCGATCAAGCTGCAGAAGGATGCCAAGATCCGTCGCGTCGTGCTCTGCACCGGCAAGGTCTATTACGACCTGCTCGAAGAGCGCGAAAAGCGCGGCATCGACGACATCTACCTGCTGCGCATCGAACAGCTCTATCCGTTCCCGGCCAAAGCCCTGATCAACGAGCTTTCCCGCTTCCGCAATGCGGAAATGGTCTGGTGCCAGGAAGAGCCGAAGAACATGGGTGCATGGTCGTTCATCGATCCGTATCTGGAATGGGTTCTGGCGCATATCGATGCCAAGTATCAGCGTGTCCGGTATACGGGCCGGCCGGCAGCGGCCTCGCCTGCAACGGGCCAGATGTCGAAGCATCTCGCACAGCTCGAAGCCTTCCTCGAAGACGCGCTCGGCGGCTGATTCCCAGCCGCTCCTTCACTTTTCACAGACACAACCTACAAACACGGAAACAGATCATGGCCACCGAAATCCGCGTCCCCACTCTCGGCGAGTCCGTCAGCGAGGCAACTGTCGGCACCTGGTTCAAGAAGGTCGGCGATACGGTCAAGGCCGATGAGCCGCTCCTCGAGCTCGAAACGGACAAGGTGACAGTCGAGGTTCCGTCGCCGGCCGCCGGCGTTCTGACCGAAATCGTCGCCGCCAACGGCGAGACCGTCGGCCTCGGCGCCCTCCTCGGCCAGATCGCCGCAGGCGCTGCCGGCGCCGCGACCGCCGCCCCGGCTGCAAAGCCCGCCGAAGCTGCACCTGCCAAGGCTGCCGAACCGGCTGCTCCGGCGCCGGTCGCTGCCGCCGCCAGCGCTTCTGCCACCGCCACCTCGATGCCGCCGGCTCCGGCTGCTGCAAAGGTCGCTGCGGACAACAACATCTCGACTGCCGATATCGATGGTTCGGGCAAGCGTGGCCAGGTTCTGAAGGGCGACGTGATCGCTGCCGTCGCCAAGGGCATTTCCGCTCCGGCACAGGCGCCTGCCGCTCCGGCGGCACCGCGTCCGGTTTCCTCGGCCGACGACGCTTCCCGCGAAGAGCGTGTGAAGATGACGCGCCTGCGCCAGACGATCGCCCGCCGCCTCAAGGATGCCCAGAGCACCGCCGCCATGCTGACCACCTATAACGAGGTGGACATGAAGGCGGTCATGGACCTGCGCAACCGCTACAAGGACGTGTTCGAGAAGAAGCACGGCGTCAAGCTCGGCTTCATGGGCTTCTTCACCAAGGCCGTGACCCACGCGCTGAAGGAACTGCCGGCTGTCAACGCCGAGATCGACGGCACCGACATCATCTACAAGAACTACTGCCATGTTGGCGTCGCCGTCGGCACCGACAAGGGCCTTGTGGTTCCGGTCGTGCGCAATGCCGACCAGATGTCGATCGCTGAAATCGAGAAGGATATCGGCCGCCTCGGTAAGCTCGCCCGTGACGGCGCGCTTTCGATGGCCGACATGCAGGGCGGCACGTTCACCATCTCGAACGGTGGCGTCTACGGTTCGCTGATGTCCTCGCCGATCCTCAACGCCCCGCAGTCCGGCATTCTCGGCATGCACAAGATTCAGGACCGTCCGGTGGTCATCGGCGGCCAGATCGTCATCCGCCCGATGATGTATCTCGCGCTCTCCTACGATCACCGCATGGTCGACGGCAAGGAAGCCGTGACCTTCCTGGTGCGCGTCAAGGAAAGCCTCGAAGATCCGGAACGCCTGGTTCTCGATCTCTAAGACGGGAACGAACCTATGGAAACGCTCGGGGTTACCGCAACGCCATACATGACGCTGCTGGCCTTGAGCGTTGTCCTTCTGGTGTTCCATGTTCTACTGCAGGGTACGCTTTCCACTCGCGAGCTTGGTCGTGAATGGAACGCAGGGCCGCGAGACGAGGGACTGGCGCCGAGGGACAAGTTCGCGGGGCGTGCCGCGCGTGCTTCGAAAAATTTCCAGGAGACCTATCCGGCGTTTGTCGGGCTTCTGCTCGGCGTTGCCTTTGCTCGAGACGCGTCCGGCTGGGGGCTGATCGGCGGCTGGATCTGGCTGATCTCTCGGGTCGTTTATATCCCGCTCTATATGGGCGGCGTGCCTTATATCCGCTCCCTCGTCTGGACGGTGAGCCTGATCGGGCTTCTCGCCATGACCATCGCGCTTTTCCGGTGACGCCATGACCGCATCCTTGAAAACATGGCTTCCGATACTTTGCCTGGTGCCGGGCATGGCGATAGCTGCCGAGCGATGCGCCATCGAGAAGGCCGTGTTCGTCGAGGCTACTGCCGGGACCGTGCTTTCGTTCAAGCCGGTCGGTTCGGATGCGGCGGTCGTCAGCCACCTGTTCACGATCACCGGGGCCAAGCTGAAGCTCGACGGCAACGTCATGTATGACGAGGAATCCAAGCGTCCAGGCGGCATGGTGACGAACAACTGCCCGCAGGGCGATGCGACCGGCGCCGAACTTCGGGCCTGTACCGTCTGGACAGGCGTGCCTTATGCCCTTGATGTGGCGACCGGCCATATCGACATATTGGGCGCGGCGAATACCCGGGCGCCGGACGCGATCCTGATGCCGGGCTTCGGCCCGTCGATCCGACATTCGACGCTGTGGGGCAAAAGCGGTCTGAAACAGGTCCCCTGGGATCTGTACGAGTTCAAGGAATGCAAGGCATGAGCGAAAACCCTGTTCTTCTGGTGACCGGCGGAAGCCGCGGCATCGGCGCGGCGGTTTCGCTCATGGCTGCCAGCCGCGGCTGGCGGGTGGCGGTGAACTACGCGTCCAATCGGCAGGCGGCCGAAAAGGTGGTCTCGGAAATCGAGGCAGCCGGCGGCGAGGCGATCGCGGTCGAGGCGGATGTCGGCAATGCGACCGAGATCGTCGCGATGTTTCTGGCGGTCGACCGACATTTCGGGCGGCTGGACGGGCTGGTCAACAATGCCGGGATCGTCGACATGCCCCAACGCATCGACGAGATGAGCGCCGAACGCATCGAGCGAATGATGCGGGTCAATGTCATCGGTTCGATCCTGTGTGCCGGAGAGGCGGTGCGCCGCATGTCGACGAAACACGGCGGCAAGGGCGGCGTGATCGTCAATATCTCGTCGATGGCTGCCAAGCTGGGCTCTCCGGGGCAATATGTCGATTACGCAGCTTCGAAGGCCGCGATCGACACGCTGACCATTGGCTTGGCGCGCGAAGTCGCGACCGAAGGCGTGCGCGTCAATGCGATCCGCCCAGGTGTTATCGACACGGATATCCATGCGTCCGGCGGCCTGCCGGACCGGGCGCGCGACATGGCGCCCAGCGTTCCCATGCAACGGCCGGGCAGGGCGGAAGAGGTGGCGGATGCCGTCCTCTATTTTCTGTCGCCAGCGGCTTCCTACGTAACCGGCGCCATACTCGACGTGAGCGGCGGGCGCTAAGAGATGAAGAGAAGGAAAAAGTACTATGGCATATGATCTCGTCGTCATCGGAAGCGGCCCCGGCGGTTACGTCTGCGCGGTGAAGGCTGCCCAGCTCGGCCTCAAGGTCGCGGTCGTGGAAAAGCGCGCCACCTATGGCGGGACCTGCCTCAACATCGGCTGCATCCCCTCCAAGGCGCTGCTGCACGCTTCCGAAATGTTCGCCCACGCCGCCCACGGCATGGATGCGCTCGGCGTCGAGGTTTCCGCGCCAAAACTCAATCTTGAAAAGATGATGGCCCACAAGGACGCGACCGTTAAGTCGAACGTCGACGGGGTCTCCTTCCTGTTCAAGAAGAACAAGATCGACGGCTTCATCGGCACCGGCAAGATCGTCTCGGCCGGCAAGGTCACGGTGACCGGCGACGACGGCAAGGTCCAGGAACTTGAAACCAAGAACATCGTCATCGCCACCGGCTCCGACGTTGCGGGCATTCCGGGCGTCAATGTCGAGATCGACGAGAAGGTGATCATTTCGTCGACCGGCGGCATCGCGCTCGAAAAGGTGCCGCAGCACCTGATCGTGGTCGGCGGCGGCGTCATCGGCATGGAGCTCGGTTCGGTCTGGTCGCGCCTCGGCGCCAAGGTGACTGTCGTCGAATACCTGGACAAGCTGCTCGGCGGCATGGACGGCGAAGTCTCCAAGCAGTTCCAGCGGATGATGGTGAAGCAGGGCATGGACATCCGTACGGATGCCAAGGTCACCGGCGTCGAAAAGACCGCCACTGGCGCCAAGGTCACCTACGAGCCGGTCAAGGGTGGTGAGGCCCAGACGCTGGAAGCCGACGTGGTGCTGATCTCTACCGGGCGCAAGCCCTACACGGCAGGCCTCGGCCTGGAGGAAGCGGGCGTCAAGCTGGACAACCGCGGCCGCGTCGAGATCGACGGCCACTTCAAGACCAATGTCGAGGGCATCTATGCGATCGGCGACGTGGTCAAGGGACCGATGCTTGCCCACAAGGCGGAAGACGAAGGTGTGGCGATGGCGGAAATCCTCGCCGGCCAGCACGGCCATGTGAACTACGACGTCATCCCGAGCGTCGTCTATACCCAGCCGGAAGTCGCGTCCGTCGGCAAGACCGAGGAAGAGCTGAAGGCTGCGGGCATCGCCTATAAGGTCGGCAAGTTCCCGTTCACGGCGAACGGCCGCGCCCGCGCGATGCTGGCGACGGACGGTTTCGTGAAGTTCCTGGCCGACAAGGACACCGACCGGGTTCTCGGCGGCCATATCGTCGGTTTCGGCGCCGGCGAAATGATCCACGAGATCGCCGTGTTGATGGAATTCGGCGGTTCGTCGGAAGACCTCGGCCGCACCTGCCATGCCCATCCGACCATGTCGGAAGCCGTCAAGGAAGCAGCACTCGCGACCTTCTTCAAGCCGATCCACATGTGAGCGCGTCCAGCGCTTTCATGCCGGTATGATCGGGAAGGGTGGGACATCGTCCTGCCCTTTCGCCGTTTGTGAGGCCTACCCCTCGAAACGGCCCGTGGCATCACGATCGCGCTCGTATCGCCTGGCGAGCGGAAACGGCGGCAACCAGGACTCACGGCGGATGATCCAGCTTTCGTAGGTTGGCGTCAGCTGGTCGGGGGCATCCAGAGATCCGAGGTTGACTTCGATCTCGTCCGCGGTGCGTGCGAAAACCGACGAGCCGCAGCGGGGACAGAAAAACCGCCCGGCGTAATCGCGCGTCTCGCCATCGACCGTTACCGCGTCCTCGGGAAATATCGCGGAAGCGTGGAAAAGCGCTCCATGGTGCTTGCGGCAGTCGAGACAGTGACAGAGGCCGACCCGGTACGGCAGCCCCGACGCCACAAATCGCACGTTGCCGCACAGGCAACCGCCGGTAAATCGATCCATGTCGCGTCTCCTCCAAAATCAAGCGGCGGGAAATTTTACCGACCAGCAGCTTCGGTGCAATTGTCCGCAGCGGACGATAATGTTCATCGCTACCAGCCGAACACACGGCATGGAATTATGATTGATCAATTCCAGGATTAAATCTTGGACAGGGTTGCCGCTTTCGCTTGAGCATCCGGCAAACGGACCTAGACTGGATTCCATCACTCTAACCTTCTGAAAAAGGTCAAGAAAATGGCTTCCTCCTTCACAGTTCCCCAGCGTATCCTACATTGGCTGATGGCGGCGCTGATCCTATTCAACCTGCTTTTCACCGACGCCATGGAGACTGCCGCGCGGCTGATGTTCCGCGGTCAGGCACTGACGCCGGAGCAGGTGAGTTCGGCGAATATCCATGCCTATGTCGGCATCGGCGTGCTGGCTCTCGGCCTGATCCGGCTCTGTCTGCGGTTGGTGCAAGGTGTGCCGCCGGAGCCGCGGCAAGAGCCTCCGTTCCTGCGGTTGGTGGCGAAGATCAGCCACTGGGCTTTTTACGCGCTCTTTGTCGCCATGCCGTTTGCTGGCATCGGCGCGTGGTATTTCGGAAACAAGACTGCCGCCTTCGCGCATACGGGGCCGCTGAAGTTGCTGATGTGGGCATTGATCGTCGCCCATATCGGCGGGACGCTGGTGCATCAGTTCTATTGGAAGACCGATGTGCTGAAGCGGATGACGAGCGGTTGACGACGAATGGGCGGCGTCAGTTGATCGCCGTCACCTTGAAGCCCTGTTTCCGGAAGAGCTCGACAAGGCCTTCCTCGCCCGGCAGGTGAAGGGCGCCGACGGCCATGAAGGCGCCGCCCTGATCCAGGATCGGAGCTGCCCGATCGGCCATCACATGGTTGCGCTTGCTGACCACCAGGTTTTCGAAGTCGCCATAACCGGCCTCGTCCTCGGTTCCGTCGGGTGCCACGGCTTTCAACATCGGCATGGCAAGGCCGATATTGCCTGAGAGATAGACTTCGGTCAGCGTCTCGAAAATGTCATCGACGCGCCGGCCGAGCTTGATGGTCTCGATCAGCGACTTGAGGTGAAGCTCGATCGGGATGGCGTTCAGTGCCGCCGCCTGTTCTTCGAGCGTTTCCAGCCCTTTGACCGGTTTGCCCTCGGCGGTGGCCTGTTCGGCAATCTTCTTGTCGAGAAAGGCGACGTTCTGCGCCTTGCGGGCGAGTTCGCAAGCCGGCACGGAAACGAGAGCCATCAGCATCCACGGTCGCATGCGCGAAACGGCCGAGAGCGGCACTCCGCGTGCCTTCAGGCCGGTCTCGAGCAGCGCGACATCATCCTTGGGCAACAGCGAATCGATCGTGCTGCCATCCGTCAGCATCATCAGTTCCGGTTTGGCCAGCATCTTGGCCATTGCCTTCTTCTCGTCGATGACCTCGTCGGATTCGATGATGATGGTCTTTGCCTTGGAATGGGCTTCGGCGGCGCCAAGCGGCATTTTCAGCACCCGCGGGTCGGAAACGTGCATGGTGCCGAGCAGATAGGAGGCTTGAAGCCCGTCCTTCTCGATTTTCCAGAAGATGCCCTTGCCGTTCGGTACCTTGGCGCCCTCGGCGACGATCTGGTCGTAAAGCGGCGACTTTTCGGCCTTCATCTCTTCGAGAAGGTTCTGGCCGTCACAGGCCGGCGTTTCCGCCCGTGCAGGGGATAATGAGCCGAGGATGAGAAGCAGAGAGGCAAGTGCTGCGACATGTGCGGCCGCAATCAGCCACAGCACGAAACCTTGGGCGCGTTTCATCAAAGCGCCGGTGGGGGAGGCAAAGGCGGGAGTCATCATGTCATCCGTCTGAAAGTTGCCGACATATTAGCGATGGCGGCTGCACAAGCGCTTAACGCAACTGGTTAAAACTTCGTTCAGGCGCGGGGATGGGCGCGGTCGTAGACTTCCAGCAATCTGGAGGAATCGACGCCGGTATAGACCTGCGTTGTCGAGAGGCTGGCATGGCCGAGCAGTTCCTGGATGGTGCGCAGATCGCCGCCGCCGGCGAGCAGATGGGTGGCGAAGGAATGCCGCAGCGCGTGCGGCGTGGCTGTCTCCGGCAGGCCGAAGGCACTCCGGAGCTTCTGCATTTCCCGCTGGATGATCGCCGGCTGCAATGGACCGCCGCGAGCGCCCCGGAAGAGGGGTTTCTCTGCCTCCAGATGGTAGGGGCAGAGTTTCTGGTAGGTGGCGACGGCATCGAAAACCACCTGCAGGAGCGGCACGAGGCGGGTCTTGCTGCCCTTGCCGGTGATCCGCAGCGTCGTTGCACCCGGCGTCAGGTCGATGGGGCGGAGGCCGAGCGCCTCGGAGATGCGCAGGCCACAGCCGTATAGGAGGGTCAGCACCGCGGCATCGCGGGCGGCGATCCACGGCTCTTCCTGCAGCTGCGCGCCCGTGGTGACGAGATTGAGCGCCTGCCGGTCACTCAGCGGCTTCGGCAGGGATTTTGGCTGCTTCGGAGCGCGGATGGCGCCGGCGGCTGCGGCGTTCACCAGGCCCTTGCGCTCGAGATAACGAAGAAATGAACGAAGCCCGGCAAGATGCCGGCCGAGCGACCGCGCCCCCGAACCCTCGCGGCGGCGGGCTGCCAGGAAGGCGCGCAGGTCGGCCGGGCGCAGCGTGTGGATATCGGAGATTTTCGCCGGACCTGCCAGATGTCCGGTCAGAAACGTCAAAAACTGCCGCGTGTCGCGTTCATAGGCATCGAGCGTGTTCGGCGAAAGCCGGCGCTCGCTCGCCAGGCTCTCCAGCCATTCCCTGCGTTTTTCGGTCAGGTCGGGCGCGGCGATAATCAGCAGTTCGTTCAAGATCTGACCCGTTGAATTTGGAGAGGTTGCGCCCCAGATTGCTCTGGACGGCGTTACGAAATCCCTAAACCTGCCTTAGTCCTGGGTAACGATGTCATCGTTCGATCATACGGGGCTGCGATACCAAGCAGGTCCTGCCTGCGGGAGTTTCTATGGCGCGCCGTGATTCTACGACCACTTTTGGACAGTTCGCGGAAACAATCGCCCTCGTTTCACAAGGCAGACCTGGTCACATCGTCGACACGCTGATTGCCGAACGCGGCCAGCGGATCGTCCAGAATCCGCTCTGGCCGGCAATGCGTCCATTCCTCTACACGCTGCTGCGTTATGGAAGGGCGATCAAATTCGCCAACGACATCTCCACGCTCAACGGCTTCCAGTGCTTCGAATACATGAGCAACCTCCTGAAGCTGGATGTCACGGTCGCCAATGCCGAGCGTATTCCCGAAAAGGGCGGTTTCATCCTGGTCAGCAACCACCCGACCGGGATTGCCGATGGGGTTGCCGTCTTCGACCTGCTGAAGTCGCGCCGTCCGGACATGATGGTTTTCGCCAACCGAGATGCCGTGCGCGTCAATCCGCGTTTTTCCGAGATGATCATCCCCGTCGAATGGCGGGAGGAGCACAAGACCAAGCTCAAGGCTCGCGAGACGCTGGTTCTGACCAACAAGACCGTCGAGGACGGCAAGGTGATGGTGCTGTTTCCTTCGGGGCGCATCGCCTACTGGGCGGACGGCAGACTGAACGAGCGCCCGTGGAAGACATCTGCCGTTAGCCTCGCGCGCAAATACAACATGCCGATCCTGCCGATCCACATGCGGGCGCGCAATTCCGGTCTGTTCTACTGGTTTGCCAAATGGTCGACGGAGCTGCGCGACATGACGGTGTTCTACGAACTTCTCAACAAGAAGGGCGACCATTTCGATTTCACCGTTGGTCAGATGATCCCGCCGAGCGCGCTGGATGGCGATATGACGGAGGTCACCAAGGCGCTCGAACAGCACACGGTGTTCGAGCTTGCCGCCGATGGCGACGCGACATTCAAGCCTGCCGAGAAATCGCAGACGGCTTCGGCGGCATGAAAGACATGCGTCCCGCGGATATAGCTGCACTGGACATAGGCGTGGTGATTGCTCCGCTCGGCAACCCGCTCGGGGGTGATATCGTGATGCTCGCCGAGACCGCCAGGCAGGAAGGTTATAATCACATCCTGCGGATCGCCGAGGAATGGTCTGCGGGGATCAATCGCTTCGAGCGACGCGGCGAAAGCCTGCTCGGTGCTCACGATCAGGGACGGTTGATCGCCGTCGGCGGGATGACGGTCGAGCCGTCGCGCGCCGACTGGCTGCGGATGCGCCGCTTTTATGTGTCGCGGCGATACCGGGGCAGGGGGATCGGCAGGCGTCTTGCCGAACACCTGCTCGAACACGCCCGCTCCTTCACGCCGGTCGTGACAGTCCATGCCGGCAGCGACGATGCCAGTCGTTTCTGGCAGGCCATTGGCTTTCTGCCGCTGACGGGCGAGAGCTATACGCACACCCTGCGCCTGACCTGAGCGACGTTTTTTCCCGCCGTTCTTTGGCTAGGCCCGTTCTTCGACTAGGAATGGAGCATGCTGCTTCGCTCGATGTTTGCCGCCAACTACCGCTCTCTGCGCTCGATCCGCATGGATCTGGCCGGCGTGAATCTATTCATCGGCGAAAACGGCGTCGGAAAATCCAATCTTTACCGCGCCCTGCAGCTGGTGCAGGCGGCGGTGCGCGGCAATCTTGCCTATGAAATTGCGGCGGAAGGCGGCATGGCTTCGGCGCTCTGGTCTGGACAGCGCCGGCAGGAGAAGAATTTCCGCATCAGGCTCGAAGTCGAGGTTCTTGATGACGAGCGAGCGGTGACGTTCCGCTACCGGGTCGAGGCGGGGCTTCGTCCGCCTATCGATGCAGCGGGCTTTGCCTTCGAGCCGCAGGTGAAGGAGGAGGAGCTTGTCGTTGAAACCGGCTCGCGGCCCGTGACGATGATGAAACGCACCGGGCCGGGGATCATGGTGCGCGGGGCAAGCGGTCGCATGGAGGAGTATCCCGAAAAGGCGATGACCTCGGAAACGGCAATCGCGCTGCTCGGCGATGCCGGCCACTATCCGGAAGTCGGGGCTTTTCGGCGATTGATCGATGGCTGGCGGTTCTTCCACGGTTTTCGAACCGATCGGGATTCCGCCCTGCGGCAGCCCTGCCTTGCCGTTACCTCGCCGCTACTGGATCAGGACGGCGGTAACATGGCGGCGGTGTTCGCGACGCTCGTCCACACCCGTGGGGACACGGTGGAGCTCGACAGCGCCGTTGCTGCAGCTCTTGGCGGGGCGAAACTGCATGTGCCTGAGCCGGGTGAATATGCGGAATTCGGTCTGGTATTTCCCGATTTCCCCAAACGGATTTTTCAGCCACGCGAGCTTTCCGATGGCCAGATCCGTTTCCTCGGGCTCGCCGCGGCGCTGATGTCCTATCGCCAGCCGCCGCTGATCGCGCTCAACGAGCCGGAGGCGAGCCTGCATCCGGACATGCTGGCGCCGCTCGCCGACATGATCGCGCAGGCCGCGCGCCACAGCCAGATCTGGATCGTCACCCATTCGGAACTGCTTGCCTCCGCCGTCCAGGAGCGTTGCGGCACGCGGCCGCGGCGGGTGATCCGAAAGGAAGGCGCCACCTGGATCGACGGCATGCGGCTGACCGGCGTCATCGATGACGAAGACGAGGATGAGTGATCCTGTTTAGGGTTCCCTTTTGTTCCGGGTTTGGGCATGGTCGCCGCCCATGGGCATAGATTCGTCCGATCTCTTCGGTTCGCTGTTTGAAGCGCCGTCATTGGTGAGGGTGGTGCCGGTGCTGGTGCCGCTGCCGGTGCCGGTCGCCTATAGCTATGCCGTGCCGGAGGGGGTGCATGTGGAGCCCGGTTCGGTCGTGCAGGTGCCAGTCGGGCCACGGCAGCTGATCGGGGTCGTCTGGGACGGCGACAACGACGACAAGCTCGATCCCAAGAAGCTGAGGCCGCTGACCCTCGTTTTCGATTGCCCGCCGCTTTCCAAGGAGATGCGCGATTTCGTCGATTGGGTGGCGAGCTATACGCTGTCCCCACCGGGCCTGGTGGCGCGCATGGCGATCCGCGCGCCCGCCGCACTCGATCCGGAGCCGATGGTCGAAGGCCTACGCTATCTCGGCGGCCAGCCGGAGCGGCTGACGCCGGCGCGGGCCCGGGTGCTCGATCTCGCGGACGAGGAAGAAATCCCCTGGACGCGCAGCGGGCTGGCGCATGCCGCCGGTGTCTCGATGAGTGTTGTCGACGGGCTGACCGCGCAAGGGATTTTCGAGACTGTCTTCCTGCCGCCACCGCCGGTCGTGGCGAGGCCCGATCCGGATTATATCAGCCCGCGCATCGAGGGACCGCAGAAACAGGCATCCGTGGACATCCTGGAGTCGATCCGGGCCGGCGGGTTCTCCGCCTCGCTGATCGATGGCGTCACCGGCTCGGGCAAGACGGAAGTCTATTTCGAGGCGATCGCCGAAACCTTGAGGCGCGGAAAGCAGGTGCTGATCCTGCTGCCGGAAATCGCGCTGACATCGAGCTTCCTTGAACGTTTCCAGGAGCGGTTCGGTGCCAAGCCCGGCGAGTGGCATTCGGATCTTGCCCCCCGCATGCGTGAAAAGGTCTGGCGCGGCGTGGTGACCGGCGAGGTGAAGGTGGTGGCCGGAGCGCGTTCGGCGCTGTTCCTGCCCTTCGAGGACCTCGGCCTGATCATCGTCGACGAAGAGCACGACCCGGCCTACAAGCAGGAAGACCGGGTCTTCTACAATGCCCGCGACATGGCGGTGGTGCGGGCCCGGATCGGCGATTTCCCGATCGTGCTGGTTTCGGCGACGCCCTCGGTGGAGAGCCAGGTCAACGGCTTGGCCGGCCGCTACAACACGGTGCACCTGCCAACCCGTTTCGGCGATGCGGCGATGCCAGACCTGCATCTGATCGACATGCGGCGCCACCCGCCGGAGCGCGGTGGATTCCTGTCGCCGGTGCTTTTGCGGGCGATGAAGAAAACCCTGGAGCGGAACGAGCAGTCGCTGTTGTTCCTCAATCGGCGTGGGTATGCTCCGCTGACGCTCTGCCGCGTCTGCGGCCATCGGTTTCAGTGCCCGCAATGTTCGAGCTGGCTGGTGGAGCACCGGTTCAAGAGCCAGATCCAGTGCCATCAATGCGGTTACTCGGAACGGACCCCGGAAGCCTGCCCGGAATGCGGTACGCTCGACCACCTCGTCGCCTGCGGGCCGGGTGTCGAGCGGATTGCCGAGGAGGTCGAAAAGCATTTTCCGGAGGCGCGCACGATCGTGATGTCGTCGGACCTGCTCGGCGGCGTCAAGCGCATGCGGCTAGAGCTGGAGGCGATCGCCAAGGGCGAGGCGGATATCGTCATCGGCACCCAGCTGGTCGCCAAGGGCCATAACTTTCCACTGATGACGCTGGTCGGCATCGTCGATTCCGATCTCGGGCTTTCGAATGGCGATCCACGCGCTGCCGAGCGCACCTTCCAGCTTCTGAGCCAGGTGACGGGCCGCGCCGGGCGAACCGGCCTCAAGAGCCATGGCCTGCTGCAGACCTTTCAGCCTCAGCATCCCGTGATGCAGGCAATCGTCTCGGGAGATGCCGGGGCCTTTTACGAGCGCGAGATCGCCGAGCGGGAAAAGGCGATCCTGCCGCCCTTCGGTCGGCTCGCCTCGCTGATCGTTTCTGCCGATACGCGTGCGGATGCGGAAACCCATGCGCGGGGCCTCAGAGCCGCCGCGCCAAAGGTCACCGGCATTTCGGTGCTCGGTCCGGCGGAGGCGCCGCTGGCGCTGGTGCGCGGCCGGCACCGCTTCCGGCTTTTGGTGCATGGCCGGCGCAATTCCGACATGCAGGCGTTTCTGCGGGCGATGATGGAGAACGGCCCGAAACAGCGCGGCTCGGTGCAGATCCAGCTCGATATCGACCCGCAGAGTTTTCTTTGATCGCCGCTCTTTGCGACTTGTTTACCGCTTGCGTTAGAATCTTGCGATTCGAACGATGCGAGGCGACATGGAACTTTATTTTCCCACTGAACTCGGCGAGCGGGTGGCTTTCGTCTGTGCGGCGGTAACCGCTGCGCTCGGCCTCCTCGTCTTCCTGTTTCCCGCCGTCGTCCTGCGCCTGACTGCATTCCAGATCGGCGAGGTGCGGCCGGAAGGTTATGCCGCGGTCCGATCGACCGGCGCCCATCATCTCGGGTTCGGCCTGGCGGCGATCATGCTCGCCCAGGACTGGATCTACATGACGCTCGGTATCGCACTCGGATTTGCTGCTGTGGGACGATTGCTGTCCTGTGCCCTGGATCGAGGCTTCACCCCCAGAAACATAGCATTTTCCCTACTTCAGGTTGCGCTTGCCGGCGGGCCGCTCGCCTATGTCTTCGGCTATATCTGACGCATAATTCGAAGATTGCAGGCGGTTGCCTGCCGAAAATCCTTCCGCTTCCGGTATAAAATCGCTCTCAGCCCTTGCGTGTCCGGCTTTTTCCGTTATCAGGCGTGTTGCGAGTCCTTACAGCCTATGCTAGACGGACCGCGAAAGTCGGAAAGGGTAGGGCGCAAGCTCTGCAGGTTCTGAGAAAAAATCAAACGATTTCAAGCTCTTGCTTCACCTCTCCCATAGGGTCTGGCGCTTGGATGGCAATACAGGGAAACTGTGCCCGTGGCTGACACGTCCCAGCTTATTTCCGGTGTAGCGGAGCGTTATGCTTCCTCGCTTTTCGAACTGTCTCTCGAGGCTGGTTCGATCGACAAGGTCGGTGCCGATCTTGATCGTTTTCAGGCGCTGCTGGATGAGAGTGAAGACCTGCGACGCCTGGTCGCAAGCCCGGTATTTTCCGCCGAGGACCAGCAGAAGGCCGTGATCGCCGTGGCCGAGAAGGCTGGCATTTCCGGTCTCGTCGCCAATTTCCTGAAGGTGGTCGCCGGCAATCGTCGTCTTTTCGCGATGCCAGGCATGATCCGCGCCTTCCGCCAGATCGCCGCAGAGCATCGCGGTGAAATCACTGCCGAGGTCACCTCGGCGCATGCGCTTTCCCAGGCGCAGGAAAACGAACTCAAGTCGGCGCTGAAGGGCGTAACCGGCAAGGACGTGACAATCGCCGTGACCATCGACCCGTCGATCCTCGGCGGCCTGATCGTCAAGGTCGGTTCTCGTCAGATCGATACTTCCCTTCGCACCAAACTTTCCACCCTTAAGCTTGCACTGAAAGAGGTTGGCTGATGGATATCCGCGCCGCGGAAATTTCCGCAATTCTGAAAGACCAGATCAAGAATTTCGGCCAGGAGGCTGAAGTTTCCGAAGTCGGACAGGTTCTGTCCGTCGGCGACGGCATTGCCCGCGTCTACGGTCTGGACAATGTCCAGGCTGGCGAAATGGTCGAATTCCCGGGCGGCATCCGTGGTATGGCGCTGAACCTCGAAGCCGACAATGTCGGCGTCGTCATCTTCGGTTCCGACCGTGCGATCAAAGAAGGCGACATCGTCAAGCGGACCGGCGCCATCGTCGACGTTCCGGTTGGTCCGGAACTGCTCGGCCGCGTCGTCGACGCGCTTGGCAACCCGATCGATGGCAAGGGCCCGCTCAACGCGACCCGCCGTTCGCGCGTCGACGTCAAGGCTCCGGGCATCATTCCGCGCAAATCGGTTCATGAGCCGATGTCGACCGGCCTCAAGGCCATCGACGCGCTCATCCCGGTCGGCCGCGGCCAGCGCGAGCTGGTCATTGGCGACCGCCAGACCGGCAAGACCGCGATCATCCTCGACACGATCCTCAACCAGAAGGCCATTCACGATAACGGCCCGGATGCGGAAAAGCTGTTCTGCGTCTACGTCGCTATCGGCCAGAAGCGCTCGACGGTTGCTCAGTTCGTGAAGGTTCTCGAAGAGCGTGGCGCTCTGCCGTACTCGATCATCGTTGCTGCGACCGCTTCGGATCCGGCTCCGATGCAGTACCTGGCACCGTTCGCCGGCTGCGCCATGGGCGAATATTTCCGCGATAACGGCATGCATGCCCTGATCGGCTACGACGACCTTTCCAAGCAGGCCGTCGCCTACCGCCAGATGTCGCTGCTCCTGCGCCGCCCGCCGGGCCGCGAAGCTTATCCGGGCGACGTCTTCTACCTGCATTCCCGTCTTCTGGAGCGCGCTGCAAAGCTCTCCGACGAGCGTGGCAATGGTTCGCTGACGGCTCTGCCGGTCATCGAAACCCAGGGTAACGACGTTTCGGCCTTCATTCCGACCAACGTGATCTCGATCACAGACGGCCAGATCTTCCTTGAAACCGACCTGTTCTACCAGGGCATCCGTCCGGCCGTTAACGTCGGTCTGTCGGTTTCTCGCGTCGGTTCCGCCGCGCAGATCAAGGCGATGAAGCAGGTTGCCGGCTCGATCAAGGGCGAACTTGCCCAGTATCGCGAAATGGCCGCCTTCGCCCAGTTCGGCTCCGACCTCGACGCCTCGACGCAGCGCCTGCTGAACCGTGGTGCACGCCTGACGGAACTCCTGAAGCAGCCGCAGTTCGCGCCGCTGAAGACGGAAGAACAGGTCGCTGTGATCTTCGCCGGCGTTAACGGCTACCTCGACAAGATCGCGGTCGCCCAGGTCGGCAAGTTCGAGCAGGGCTTCCTCTCGTACCTGCGTTCCGAAGGCAAGGCTATCCTCGATGCGATCCGCACCGAGAAGCAGCTTTCCGACGACACGCGTGCGAAGCTGAAGGCTGCTCTCGACAGCTACGCCAAGTCGTTCGCCTGAGAACGGATCAAGCCCACCTAACCCCCAGGGGACCGATAACGGATGCCTTCACTTAAGGATCTGAAAAACCGGATCGCCTCCGTCAAGGCGACGCAGAAGATCACCAAGGCGATGAAAATGGTCGCCGCGGCGAAGCTGCGCCGTGCTCAGGAGGCGGCCGAGGCCGCCCGTCCTTACGCGGAACGCATGACCAAGGTGCTGGCCGGCCTTTCGGCCGCCAATGCCGGCAATGCGGAAGCGCCGCTGCTGCTTTCGGGCACCGGCAAGGACCAGGTTCATCTGCTGATCGTCGCGACCGGCGAACGCGGTCTGGCCGGGGGCTTCAACTCCTCGATCATCCGTCTTGCCCGCGACCACGCGCTGAAGCTGCTTGCCCAGGGCAAGACGGTGAAGATCATCACCGTCGGCCGCAAGGGCAACGACATCCTGCGCCGCACGTTCAAGGACAACATCGTCGACTACGTGACGTTCCGCGAAATCAAGCAGCTCGGTTTCGCCCAGGCCGACGAGGTGGCACACAAGGTGCTCGCGCTCTACAATGCCGGTGAATTCGACATCGCGACGCTGTTCTACGCACGCTTCCAGTCGGTGATCTCGCAGGTGGCGACCGCCTCGCAGATCATCCCGGCCAAGTTCGATGCGACGCAGGCTGCGGATGCCTCCTCGGCGCTCTACGAATACGAGCCGAGCGAAGAGGAAATCCTCGAAGACCTGCTGCCGAAGAACGTCGCAGTCCAGATCTTCCGGGCTCTGCTCGAAAACAACGCTTCCTTCTATGGCGCGCAGATGTCCGCAATGGACAACGCGACGCGCAATGCCGGTGACATGATCAACAAGCTGACTCTCTCCTACAACCGTCAGCGCCAGGCACAGATCACCAAGGAACTTATCGAAATCATTTCGGGCGCGGAAGCGCTCTGAGGTAAAGAAAGAGGGTAAGAATCATGGCTACCGCAACGGGCACGTCCCTCGGCAAGGTGACCCAGGTTATCGGCGCTGTCGTCGACGTCACTTTCGACGGCGAACTGCCGGCGATCCTGAACGCGCTTGAAACCGACAACAACGGCAACCGCCTTGTTCTCGAAGTCGCGCAGCACCTCGGCGAAAGCGCCGTCCGCACCATCGCAATGGACTCGACCGAAGGTCTGGTTCGTGGTCAGCACGTCACGGATACCGGCGCTCCGATCACCGTTCCGGTCGGTCCGGAAACGCTCGGCCGCATCATGAACGTCATCGGCGAGCCGGTGGACGAAGCCGGTCCGCTGGTCACCTCCGGCAAGCGCGCCATCCACCAGGAAGCGCCTTCCTACGTCGATCAGTCGACCGAAGGCCAGATCCTGGTCACCGGCATCAAGGTCGTCGACCTGCTCGCGCCTTACGCAAAGGGCGGCAAGATCGGCCTCTTCGGCGGTGCAGGCGTCGGCAAGACGGTTCTCATCATGGAACTCATCAACAACGTCGCAAAGGCACACGGCGGTTATTCCGTGTTCGCAGGCGTCGGTGAGCGTACCCGCGAAGGCAACGACCTTTACCACGAAATGATCGAATCGGGCGTCAACAAGCATGGCGGCGGCGAAGGCTCCAAGGCCGCGCTCGTCTATGGCCAGATGAACGAACCGCCGGGCGCCCGCGCTCGCGTGGCTCTGACCGGTCTCACCATCGCTGAAGATTTCCGCGACAAGGGCCAGGACGTTCTGTTCTTCGTCGACAACATCTTCCGCTTTACCCAGGCAGGTTCGGAAGTGTCGGCTCTGCTCGGCCGCATCCCTTCGGCCGTGGGCTATCAGCCGACGCTCGCCACCGACATGGGCCAGATGCAGGAACGCATCACCACCACGACCAAGGGCTCGATCACCTCGGTTCAGGCCATCTACGTTCCCGCCGACGACTTGACCGACCCGGCACCGGCAACCTCGTTCGCCCACTTGGATGCAACGACGGTTCTGTCGCGTTCGATCGCCGAAAAGGGCATCTACCCGGCCGTCGACCCGCTCGACTCCACCTCGCGCATGCTCGACCCGCTGGTCGTCGGCGAAGAGCACTATGATATCGCCCGCAAGGTGCAGACGACCCTGCAGCGCTACAAGTCGCTGCAGGACATCATCGCCATCCTCGGCATGGACGAACTGTCCGAAGAGGACAAGATGACCGTCCAGCGCGCCCGCAAGATCGAGCGCTTCCTGTCCCAGCCGTTCTTCGTCGCCGAAGTCTTCACCGGTTCGCCGGGCAAGCTGGTTGCGCTCGAAGACACGATCAAGGGCTTCAAGGGCCTCGTCAACGGCGATTACGACCATCTTCCGGAAGCCGCCTTCTACATGGTCGGCTCGATCGAAGAAGCCGTCGAAAAGGCCAAGAAGCTGGCTGAAGCAGCCTGATCCTGAACGAGATGGCGCGCGGGACTATCTCCGGCGCGCCTTTCCCGCATAAAACACGCGGGCTTCTCGGCAAGGAATTGCCTCGATGCCCTGATGATTTAGTTTTTCGCAATTCCGGACGCAAAACCGCTCTGCACTTTTGCTGGAATTGCTTTGAGGAAGTAGACCTTCATGGCCGAGGCTTTCAACTTTGAACTGGTTTCGCCCGAGCGCCTGCTCGTCTCGGAAAAGGTCACCGAAGTGGTGATCCCGGCGACGCTTGGCGAAATGACGGTGCTTGCCAATCACGCGCCGACGATGACGACCATCAAGCCGGGTGTGGTTTCGGTGAAGCTTGCCTCGGGCCAGGTCACCAAATACGTGGTTTTCGGTGGCTTCGCCGACATCCTGCCGACCGGCTGCACGCTGCTTGCCGAATCTGCGGTTCCGGCGAGCGAGCTGACCCACGCGACGCTGCAGAAGCGGATCGAGACGACGCAGGCCGAGATCAACCACGCGCAGAACGACGAGCACAAGACCAAGCTCGAACAGTTCCTGGCGGAACTGACGCACCTGAACGGCGTCGTCAATCCGGCCTGATACGTCAAAATTCTCTGCGAAAGAGCAAGGCGGTCCGAAAGGCCGCCTTTTTCTTTGGGCGGTGGTCGGTTCCTCCGGCGGCTATCGGCGGGACCGGATGGCCGCTTGTATGTGCCGCGCCATCTTGTTAGCCCTTGCCGGTGGAGGAACGCGATGATCGACAAGCTGGAATTCTTCATTGCCCTGGCGCGCGAAGGCCATTTCGGCCGGGCGGCGGAGGAGTGCGGCATTTCGCAGCCATCGCTTTCGGCGGCGATCCGTCAGCTCGAAGAACAGCTCGGCGTGCAACTCGTGGTGCGCGGCTCGCGCTACCAGGGCCTGACGCCGGAAGGCCAGCGGGTGCTGGAATGGGCAAAACGGATCGTCGGCGATGCGCGCACCATGCGCGAGGAAATGCGCGCGGCCCGCAAGGGCCTTGTCGGTCATATCCGGCTGGCGTCGATCCCGACGGCGCTGGCGATGATCCCCAGATTGACCGAACCCTTCCAGGCCAAGCATCCGGAAGTCACCTTTTCCGTCGTCTCGCGCAATTCCCTGCAGGTTCTTTCCCAGCTCGACAATTTCGAAATCGACGCGGGCATTACCTATCTCGACAACGAGCCGCTGGGGCGCGTGACGAGCGTGCCGCTCTATGCGGAGCGCTATAATCTGGTGACGGCCGAGGGCGCGCCCTATGCGGACCGGGAAAGCGTGACCTGGAAGGAGATGGCCGATCTTAGGCTCTGTCTATTGACGCCCGACATGCAGAACCGCCGGATCATCAACCAGCACCTTGCGGAAGCGGGGGTGACGGTGAAGCCGATGCTCGAATCGAACTCGATGGTGGTGCTTCTCTCGCATGTGGGGACCGGGCGCTGGGCGAGCATCATGCCGCGCAACGTGGCGCGATCGTTCGGGTTCACAAAAGAAATCAGGACGATCCCCATCGTTGATCCGGAAGCCACGCATATCGTCGGGCTTGTTGCGACACACCGCGAGCCGTTTACGCCGCTGGTGTCGGCCCTGCTTCACGAGGCTCGCAGCCTCACTCCTGCTGCCATGGCTTGATAGTTTTTTTCTATCGCGTAACCGATCTCCTTTATTGACGGTTGAGGCCCCGGTTGCGACATTCCATTCCCAGTAGGCGAAGTACGATTGTCGGACAACTTCGTCGGCTTTCTGATCCGCATGTGCATGGTGGCGCCGACGCCGCGGCGCTGGGACGGATCAGCCCGGGAGGCTACAGACTATGAATATGCGAATTTCCGCTGGTGAGCTCACCGAGCGGTCGCTTCAGATCATCAGGGATCTGAAGCATTTGGAAGGTCCGATGCTGCCGATCCTGCATGCGATCCAGGCAGAGTTCGGTTATGTGCCGGAAGAGGTAAAGCCGGTCATCGCCAGTGAACTCAACCTGTCGCGCGCCGAAGTGCATGGCGTCGTCACCTTCTATCACGAATTCCGCGACCACCCGGCCGGCCGGCATGTGCTAAAGCTCTGTCGCGCCGAAGCCTGCCAGTCGATGGGCAGCGACCGCATCGCGGACCATGCCCGGCAGCTTCTCGGGATCGACTTCCACCAGACAACACTCGACGGAGCCGTGACGCTCGAACCCGTCTACTGTCTGGGGCTCTGTGCCTGCGCGCCCGCCGCGATGCTCGATGGCGAGGTTCTTGGCCGCGTCGACGAGCACTGTCTTAGCGAAATCGTTGCGGGGCTAAGCCGATGACGGTGACGATTTTCGTTCCGCGCGATGCTGCAGCGCTCGCGCTCGGTGCCGAAAAGGTGGCGAACGCGATAATCGCCGAAATCGCAGCCCGCGGCCTCGATGCGAAAGTCGTGCGCAACGGCTCGCGTGGCATGTTCTGGCTGGAGCCATTGGTCGAGGTGAGTACCGAACACGGGCGTATCGCCTATGGGCCGGTCAAGGCCGGCGACGTTTCAGGCCTGTTCGATGCCGGTTTCCTGCAAGGTGCAGAGCATGCTTTGCATCTCGGTCCGACCCACGACATCCCGTTCCTGCGCCAGCAGACGCGGCTGACCTTCTCCCGTTGCGGCGTCACGGATCCGCTTTCGCTGGATGACTATCGCCAGTATCAGGGGCTGAAGGGCCTCGATAATGCGATCGCCATGACTGGGGCACAGATCGTTGCCCAGGTCACGGACAGTGGCCTTCGCGGCCGCGGCGGCGCCGGCTTCCCGACCGGCATCAAGTGGAAGACGGTGATGGATGCGGCGGGGCCGCAAAAATACATCGTCTGCAATGCGGACGAGGGCGACAGCGCCACCTTCGCTGACCGGATGATCATGGAGGGCGATCCCTTCGTGCTGATCGAAGGCATGATCATTGCGGGCATCGCGACGGGTGCCACCAAGGGTTATGTCTATACCCGCTCGGAATATCCGCACGCCATCGCGACGATGCGCCAAGCGGTCGAGATCGCCCGTGCCGCCGGCATTCTCGGCCCGTCGGTGATGGGTTCGGTGCATGCCTTTGACATGGAGGTCCGCTCCGGCGCCGGTGCCTATGTCTGCGGCGAAGAGACCTCGCTGCTGAATTCGCTGGAAGGCAAGCGCGGCATCGTGCGCGCCAAGCCGCCGCTGCCGGCGCTGCAGGGTTTTCTCGGCCGCCCGACGGTGGTCAACAACGTCATCTCGCTTGCGTCGGTGCCGGTCATCATGGATCGCGGTGCCGCCTTCTATCGAGATTTCGGCATGGGCCGTTCGCGCGGCACGATCCCGATCCAGATCGCCGGCAATGTCAAATACGGTGGCCTCTACGAGACGGCCTTCGGCCTGTCGCTCGGCGAGATCGTCGATCATATCGGCGGCGGCACGGCGACCGGACGGCCGGTGAAGGCGGTGCAGGTGGGTGGGCCACTCGGCGCCTATTTCCCGCGCGCGCTGTTCGATACGCCGTTCGACTACGAAGCCTTCGCAGCCCGGGACGGGCTGATCGGCCATGCCGGCATCACCGTGTTCGACGATAGCGCCGACATGCTGAAGCAGGCGCGGTTCGCAATGGAGTTCTGCGCCATCGAAAGCTGCGGCAAGTGCACGCCCTGCCGCATCGGCTCGACGCGCGGCGTGGAAACGGCCGACAAAATCGCTCAGGGTATCGAGCCGGAGAAGAACAAGGCGCTGCTCGCCGACCTCTGCAACACGATGAAGTTCGGTTCGCTCTGTGCGCTCGGCGGCTTTACGCCCTATCCGGTGATGAGCGCGATGAACCACTTTCCGGAGGATTTTTCTCCGGTTCCGATGGTGGAGGCGGCGGAATGATGGCCCTGCGCGCGTCAGCTCCGGTTGAACTCCGGAGTGCCCCCCTCTGCCCTGCCGGGCATCTCCCCCTCAAGGGGGGAGATCGGCTGGGGGCTTGCTCTCCGCATTCCATTGTACCTCGCATCCTCCGTGTCGGCTCTTTTGAAGCGGCGGTTCTGCCTTTTGTGATCTCCCCACCTGAGGGGGAGATGCCCGGCAGGGCAGAGGGGGGCGGCTTGCTCCGAGGTCAAAGACTCAATTCCATTTTCGTACAGGAGACACACAATGTCCCTCGTTCATGAAATCGACTACGGCACACCGGCTTCCCGCTCCGAAGCCCAGGTGACCCTTACCATTGACGGCCGCGCCATTACCGTGCCGGAAGGCACGTCGATCATGCGCGCTTCGATGGAAGCCGGTATCAAGGTTCCGAAACTCTGCGCCACCGACATGGTCGACGCCTTCGGTTCCTGCCGCCTCTGTCTCGTCGAGATCGAAGGCCGCAACGGCACGCCGGCGTCCTGCACCACGCCTGTCATGCCGGGCATGGTGGTCCACACCCAGACCGGACGACTGAAGGACATCCGCAAGGGGGTCATGGAGCTCTATATCTCCGACCACCCGCTCGACTGTCTCACCTGCGCCGCCAACGGGGACTGCGAATTGCAGGACATGGCCGGCGCAGTAGGCCTTCGCGACGTTCGCTACGGCTATGAGGGCGACAACCACGTCAAGGCTCGCAACGATGGCGCGATCAACGCCAAGTGGATGCCGAAGGACGAGTCGAACCCGTACTTCACCTACGATCCGTCGAAGTGCATCGTCTGCTCCCGTTGTGTGCGTGCCTGCGAGGAAGTGCAGGGCACGTTCGCGCTGACGATCGAGGGCCGCGGCTTCGGCAGCCGTGTCTCGCCCGGTGCCCACGAACTTTTCCTCGATTCCGAATGCGTTTCCTGCGGCGCCTGCGTTCAGGCCTGCCCGACGGCGACGCTCACTGAAAAGTCGGTGATCGCGATCGGCCAGCCGGAACATTCGGAAGTCACCACCTGCGCCTATTGCGGCGTCGGCTGCTCCTTCAAGGCGGAGATGCGCGGCGAGGAACTGGTGCGCATGGTGCCGTGGAAGGATGGCCAGGCGAACCGCGGCCATTCCTGCGTCAAGGGCCGCTTCGCTTACGGATATGCGACCCACAAGGACCGCATCCTCAACCCGATGATCCGCGAGAAGATTTCCGATCCGTGGCGGGAAGTGACCTGGGAAGAGGCCTTTTCGCACGTGGCTTCCGAGTTCCGCCGGATCCAGTACCAGTACGGTCGGGATTCGATCGGCGGCATCACCTCGTCGCGCTGCACCAACGAGGAGACCTTCCTCGTGCAGAAGCTGATCCGCGCCGGCTTCGGCAACAACAATGTCGATACCTGTGCCCGCGTCTGCCATTCGCCGACCGGTTACGGTCTCGGCCAGGCGTTCGGCACGTCTGCCGGCACGCAGAATTTCGACTCGGTCGAGCATACCGACGTCGCCATCGTCATCGGCGCCAACCCGACCGACGGCCATCCCGTGTTCGGCTCGCGCCTTAAGAAGCGGCTGCGCCAGGGCGCCAAGCTAATCGTCATCGATCCGCGCCGCATCGATCTCGTCCGCACGCCGCATGTGGAGGCCGATTATCACCTGCCGCTGCAGCCGGGCACCAATGTTGCCGTACTGACGGCGCTTGCCCATGTCATTGTCACCGAAGGCCTGTTCGACGAGAAGTTCATCCGCGAACGCTGCGACTGGTCCGAATTCGAGGACTGGGCCGGCTTCGTTTCGGAAGACGCACACAGCCCGGAGGCGACCGAGAAATATACCGGCGTGCCGGCGGATCTCGTTCGCGGTGCGGCCCGGCTTTACGCTAAGGGCGGCAACGGGGCGATCTATTACGGTCTCGGCGTCACCGAACACAGCCAGGGCTCGACCACCGTCATGGCGATCGCCAACCTTGCGATGGTCACCGGCAATATCGGCCGTCCGGGCGTCGGCGTAAACCCGCTGCGCGGCCAGAACAATGTCCAGGGCTCCTGCGACATGGGCTCCTTTCCGCACGAACTGCCGGGCTACCGCCATATCTCGGACGATGCGACCCGCGACACGTTCGAAAAGCTCTGGGGCGTGACGCTCAACAACGAACCGGGCCTGCGCATCCCGAACATGCTGGATGCCGCCGTCGAAGGCACGTTCAAGGGCATCTACATCCAGGGCGAGGACATTCTCCAGTCCGACCCGGATACCAAGCACGTCTCGGCCGGCCTTGCCGCGATGGAATGCGTCGTCGTCCACGATCTCTTCCTCAACGAGACGGCCAATTACGCGCATGTCTTCCTGCCGGGTTCGACCTTCCTCGAAAAGGACGGCACGTTCACCAATGCGGAACGCCGCATCAACCGCGTGCGCAAGGTGATGAGCCCGAAGAACGGTTATGCTGATTGGGAAGTTACCCAGAAGCTGGCGCAGTCGATGGGACTTGCCTGGAACTATGCGCATCCGTCCGAGATCATGGACGAGATCGCCGTATCGACGCCGAGCTTCGCGCTGGTTTCCTATGACTATCTCGACAAGATGGGCTCGGTTCAGTGGCCGTGCAACGAGGCGCACCCGGTCGGCTCGCCGATCATGCATGTCGACGGTTTTGTGCGGGGCAAGGGCAAGTTCATCCGTACCGAATATGTCGCGACGGACGAGCGTACCGGCCCGCGCTTCCCGCTGCTGCTGACCACAGGTCGCGTCCTTTCCCAGTACAATGTGGGCGCCCAGACGCGCCGTACCGAAAATGTCACCTGGCATGCGGAAGACCGGCTGGAAATCCATCCGCACGATGCCGAACAGCGCGGCATCAAGGAAGGCGACTGGATCAAGCTCGCCAGCCGTTCGGGCGATACGACGCTGCGGGCGCTGATCACCGACCGCGTCGCGCCGGGCGTGGTCTACACGACCTTCCACCACCCGAACACCCAGGCAAACGTCATCACCACCGACTTCTCCGACTGGGCGACCAATTGCCCGGAATACAAGGTGACGGCGGTGCAGATATCGCCGTCCAACGGCCCGACCGAATGGCAGAGCGATTATGACGAACTGTCGCGGCGGTCTCGACGGATTACGGGGAAGCTGGAGGCTGCTGAGTGATGCAATTGCCTGGCGTGCTTCGCGTTACCCCCCTCTGCCTGCCGGCATCTCCCCCACAAGGGGGGAGATCGGCAAGACGCGCCGCCGGCATTCGTCAGCATTGGAAATACGTTTGCTCACTCGATGACGTTAATAGTGGGCTGGACATCGCCACATCCGATCTCCCCCCTTGTGGGGGAGATGCCCGGCAGGGCAGAGGGGGGTATTCCTGCCCCGACGTCCTATGACCTTATTCAACACCACCGCAACAGCCCCCGAGATCGCCCGCCGCAACGGCGTGGTCCGCACGGCCACGCGGGTGGTGCCGGAGGAGGTGCCTATCGCCTTTTCCTATGGCGGGTCGACCCATGCGGTGATGATGGGCACGCCTGCCGATCTCGAGGATTTCGCGGTCGGCTTCAGCCTGACGGAAGGCATCATCGCGTCGATGGCGGAGATCGAGAGCATCACCGTGGTTGCGGAAGGTGCCGGTCTCGATGTTCAGGTGACGCTCGCCGAGGATAAGGAAGATGCGCTGCGCGCTCGCCGGCGACATATGGCCGGGCCGGTCGGCTGCGGGCTTTGCGGCATCGAATCGATCGAGCAGGCCATGCGCCCGGTGCCGGATGTTTCCGCGGTGACGATGGCGCTCAGCCCGAAAGAGGTGAGCGAAGCTGTCGCGGCACTCAATTGTGCGCAGCCGCTGCATCGGGAAACCCATGCGGTTCACGGCGCCGGTTTTTATCGGCCGGGCAAGGGGCTGGTTGCCGTCCGCGAGGATGTCGGCCGCCACAATGCGCTCGATAAGCTTGCCGGAGCGGTCACCCGCGAGGGCGTCAAGGGTTCGGCCGGCGTCGTGGTCGTCACCAGCCGCATCTCCGTCGAGATGGTGCAGAAGACGGCGATCCTCGGAAGCCCGGTGCTGATTGCCATTTCCGCGCCGACAGCACTTGCCATCCGCACGGCGGAAGCGGCGGGCATGACCTTGATCGCGCTGACCCGCGGCGAGGATTTCGAAATTTTCACGCGTACCGATCGCATAACCACTGGAGTTGTCGCCGATGTCGCATGACCAAAGCCCCGAGCAATTGGTGCTCGACAAGCTGGTCCGGATGGCCAACCAGATCGCTACCTTCTTTCTGTCGCAGCCGGAAAGCGTCCGCGCCGAGGGCGTTGCGACGCATATCAACAAATTCTGGGAGCCGCGCATGCGCCGGCACCTTTTCGAGCATCTCGACAATGGCGGGGCAGGGCTGCTGCCGCTCGTGGTCGAGGCCTCGACGCTGATCCGCCGGCCGGAAGCCAAGGTTGGATCGGGCGTTGGCGTCGGCCAGGATGCGAGGCAGGGTGCGCCGGGCGGCAAGGGTCCCGCTGAGGGAGAATCGCTTTCCGAACCGAGCATTCCGGAGAGCGCCGCATGAATTCATCCATCCGGCAGGTGAGGGGCCGGAGGGGGAATAGAGCATAGCCGTCATCCAGAGGGAGGATATTTTTTAATGGCAATTGCAGACACGACGAACGAGGGCCTGACAGGCAATGTCGGGCTCCTCGATAGGGAACGTATTATCGCAAAACCGGGCTTCAATCGCTGGCTGGTGCCGCCGGCAGCTTTGGCTATTCACCTTTGCATCGGCATGGCATACGGCTTCAGCGTCTTCTGGCTGCCGCTGTCGCGCGCCCTAGGTACCACGCAGGACCCGTCCTGCACCAGTCTCAATCTCATCTCGGCACTGTTCACGACAAGCTGCAACTGGCGTGTTGCAGACCTCGGGTGGATCTACACGCTGTTCTTCGTGCTGCTCGGTTGCTCGGCGGCGATCTGGGGCGGCTGGCTGGAACGGGTCGGCCCGCGCAAGGCCGGTTTCGTCTCGGCCTGCTGCTGGTGCGGCGGCATTATCGTCGCGGCCATCGGCGTTATGACCCATCAGCTGTGGCTGATGTGGATCGGCGCCGGCGTGATCGGTGGTGTCGGCCTCGGTCTCGGTTACATCTCGCCGGTCTCGACGCTGATCAAATGGTTCCCGGACCGCCGCGGCATGGCGACCGGTATGGCTATCATGGGCTTCGGAGGCGGCGCGATGATCGGCGCTCCGCTCGCCAACCTCTTGATGAACTATTTCAAGACCGGTACTTCGGTCGGCGTCTGGCAGACCTTCATCTGCATGGCGGTGATCTATTTCTGCTTCATGATGGGCGGCGCCTTCGGGTACCGTATCCCGCCGGCCGGCTGGCGTCCCGAAGGCTGGACGCCTCCGGTCTCCAAAACGACGATGATCACCACCAGGCACGTCCACCTGCGGGATGCACACAAGACCAAGCAGTTCTGGCTGATCTGGGCGGTGCTTTGCCTGAACGTTTCGGCTGGCATCGGCGTTATCGGCATGGCCTCGCCGATGCTGCAGGAAATCTTCGCCGGGTCGCTGATCGGTCTGCCGAACCTGACCTTCTCGCAGCTTGACGCGAGCCAGAAGGCACAGATCGCCACGATTGCCGCCGGTTTTGCGGGTCTCCTGTCGCTCTTCAATATCGGCGGGCGCTTCTTCTGGGCATCGCTCTCCGACAAGATCGGCCGCAAGAACACATACTATACGTTCTTCGTGCTCGGCATCGTGCTTTATGCGCTCGCTCCGACGCTTGCCGATATGGGCAACAAGGCGCTCTTCGTGCTCGCCTTCGGCATCATCCTGTCCATGTATGGCGGCGGTTTTGCGACCATTCCCGCGTACCTTGCGGATATCTTCGGCACCCAGTTCGTCGGCGCCATCCACGGTCGCCTGCTGACGGCCTGGGCGACGGCCGGCATCCTCGGACCGGTCGTCGTCAACTACATCCGCGAAGCTCAGCTCACGGCAGGCGTACCTGCCGGTCCGGCGCTCTATACCGGCACGATGTATATCCTCGCCGGCATGCTGGTGCTGGGTCTGGTCGCAAACTCGCTGGTGCGTCCGCTTGCCGACAAATGGTTCATGTCGGACCACGAAGTTGCTTCGCTGCAGGCAAAGACGGCTGCCGCGAATGCCGGTCCGACCGGCTCCTTCGGCATCGGCACCGGTGGGCTGGATGCCAAGGCGGCGATCGCCTGGGCCGTGGTCGGCATTCCGCTCCTCTGGGGCGTCTGGGTGACGCTGCGGAGCAGTCTGGTGCTGTTCGGCTAACATTCGGCAATTGGAATGACGAAGGGGCGGCTTGTCGAAGCCGCCCCTTCTTTTTGCCTTGCACGCAAATGTGAGGATAAAAACGGAGGCGGCTCCGCTTGACGGCGGCGGAATCCAAGCTAGATTGCCTTCCGGAACCCGAGTTCGCATTCTCTGCGAAACGCACGCGCCCGCGTGCCCGATCCGGCTTCCAGTGACTGCTTTATCTCTTCATATCTTCAGTGCACACGGGAGTTCTCCATGCGCTACAATCAATTGGGCAATACAGGTCTTTTCGTCTCCGAACTCTGCCTCGGCACGATGACCTTCGGCGAGAACCAGACGGGCGCCGTCTGGAGTGCCGTCGCCGGTCTCGATCAGGACGCCGCCGACAAGATCGTCGAGCGCTCGCTGGCCGCCGGCGTCAACTTCATAGATACGGCGAATGTTTATTCCCAGGGCCGGTCAGAGGCCATCCTCGGTCAGGCGATCAAGAACCTCGGCGTGCCGCGCAAGGACGTGGTCATCGCCACGAAATTCCATGGCCAGATGGGCGACAAGCCGAACGATCGCGGCGCCTCCCGCGGCCATATCATGGACTCGGTGGAGCAGAGCCTCGAACGGCTGCAGATGAACCATATCGATCTCTACCAGATCCATGGCACCGACACGGTAACGCCGATCGACGAGACGCTGCGGGCGCTCGACGATCTCGTGTCGCGTGGCCTCGTCCGCTATATCGGCCTTTCCAACTGGGCGGCCTGGCGGATGGCGAAGGCGCTCGGCATTTCCGAGCGCAAGGGTTACGCCCGTTTCGAGACGGTGCAGGCCTACTATTCGATCGCCGGCCGCGACCTGGAGCGGGATATCGTACCGCTGATGCAGGAGGAGAAGCTCGGCCTGATGGTCTGGTCGCCGCTTGCCGGCGGGCTGCTCTCCGGCAAATACGGTCCAGGCGCTCCAGGCAACGGGGAAGGCCGCCGCGCCAACTTCGATTTTCCGCCGGTCGACAAGGATCGTGCCTGGGCCTGCGTCGCGGCCATGCGCGAAATCGGCGTCAAGCATGGCGCGAGCGTCGCGGAAGTGGCGCTGGCCTATATCCTGGCGAAACCGTTCGTCACGAGTGTCATCATCGGCGCCAAACGGCTGGAACAACTCGAAGAGAATTTGAAGGCCGTGAAGCTGAAGCTCGACGGGGAGGATATGGCAAAACTCGATGAGGTAAGCGCGCTTGCTCCGGAATATCCGGGCTGGATGCTGGCGCGCCAGGCTGCCGGACGCCGGCCGGCACCGTTCGAACCGAAGGAATAATCAGGAAAAAAGCCCGCGGTGGTTCAAACGCTGCGGGCTTCAAGTCGCGTGGCGGCTTAGAGGGTCTTTCCAGCCAACCGCCTTGGCCTCGAGGTGGTGCTGCAGGCGTGGCAGGTGCTTTGCCTCGCCTGTCAGAAATCAGGCAGCCAGATCGTCGGCCTCGGTGCCCTTGAACATCTTGGCAAGATTCAGGAAGCAGATCATGCCGTTCTCGTTGGCGATGATGCCTTCGGAGAAGGACTTGTCGAAGGAGGCGGAGATTTCCGGAACCGGCTGGACCTGGCTCGAAGGGATGGTCAGGATGTCCGAGACGCGATCGACGAGCATGCCGATGACCATGTTGTGGACTTCGGCGACCACGATGGCGCTGCGCTCGTTGGCAACCGTGCTCTTCATGCCGAGCTTGTAGGCAAGGTCGATGATCGGGATCACGGAACCGCGAAGGTTCATGACGCCGATGACATCGGCCGGGGCGTGCGGGATCGGCGTCGAAGGCGCCCATCCGCGGATTTCGCGGATTGTCGTCGTCTTGACGCAGAACTCCTGGTCATGGAGACGGAAGGCGATGATTTCCAGCGTTTCGCCGCTGTAGCTTGTGGAGTTGATCGTCGTAGCCATCAGAATTCTTCCCAACTATCCGTTGCCTGAGCGGCAGCGGCGGCACCCGTTGTGGTCCGCGCGACCGTTGCCATGAGTTTGCGTGCCGGCGATGCAACGGGTCGTGCATCAGGTCGCGCTATTTCAATCTTACGCGAAGAATGTTGCGCAAATCTAAATCGTCCCAGAAGATCCCGCAGGGTTTCGGCTTCGCGCGCCAGGCTGTGGCTGGCAGCGGTCGTTTCCTCGACCATGGCAGCGTTCTGCTGCGTGTTCTGGTCCATCGAGTTGACGGCCTTGCTGATCTCCTTGATGCCCGTCGACTGTTCGCGGGCAGCCTCGACGATCGCTGTGACATTGCCGTTGATCTCGTCCACCTGGGACATGATCTCGTCGAGCGCCTTGCCGGTTTCTCCGACCAGCGCGACGCCACGCTTGACCTGTTCGGAGGAGGTCGAGATCAGCGTCTTGATTTCCTTGGCCGCACTGGCGGAACGTTGAGCCAGTTCGCGGACTTCCTGGGCAACGACCGCAAAGCCCTTACCCGCTTCGCCGGCGCGTGCTGCCTCGACACCCGCATTGAGCGCCAGCAGGTTTGTCTGGAAGGCGATCTCGTCGATCACGCCGATGATATTGGAGATTTCCCGGGATGACGTCTCGATCTGGCCCATCGCGTTTACCGCGTTGCGCACCACGGCGCCGGAATGTTCGGCGCTTTTTTTAGCATGCGAGACAAGGGTCCCTGCTTCTTCCGCGCGTTTGGCGCTATCGGTGACGGTACGGCTGATTTCTTCAAGCGCCGCGGCGGTCTCCTCGACTGCCGCTGCCTGCTGCTCGGTGCGCTTGGCAAGGCTGTCGGAAGCCTGGCGAATCTCGCTGGAGCCGCCTGCAATCCCCTCGGCATTGTCCCCGACCGTGCGCATGGCATCCGCCAGCGTTGCGATGGCTCCATTGAAATCGAGGCGGATCTGCTCAAGCGTCGAAATGAAAGGCTTCTCGATGCGGATGGTCAGGTCGCCGTTTGAAAGAGACGTCAGGCCATCGGCGATGTCATCGACGGCGCGGACGCGTTCGGTGATGTCGGTTGCAAACTTGACCACCTTGAAGACGCGGCCGTCGGCGTCGAAGATCGGATTGTAGGACGCCTGGATCCAGACCGCCTTGCCGCCCTTGCCGATGCGCTTGAACTCGGCGGCAATCGCTTCGCCACCGGCAAGCTTCTTCCAGAATTGCGGGTATTCGGCGCTGTCACGAAATGACGGTTCGCAGAACATGCTGTGATGTTTGCCGACGATTTCCGAAAGCTGATAGCCGAGACAGGCGAGGAAATTTTCGTTGGCGGTCAGGACGTCGCCACCGGGCGTGAACTCGATGATGGCCTGCGTGCGCGAGATGGCGTTGATCTTGCCTTCGTCATCGGCGGATTTGAGCTTCGCGGCAGTGATGTCTGTTGCGAACTTGACCACCTTGTAAGGCTTGCCGCCTGAAGTCACCGGATTGTAGGAGGCCTGGATCCAGATCTCGCGGCCACCCTTGCCGATGCGCTTATAGGCGGCAGCGTCATATTTGCCGCTGCCGAGATGCGCCCAGAAATCCTTGTAGGCCTGTGACTTCACGTAGGCCGGATCGCAGAACATGCTGTGATGCTTGCCGACGATCTCGGAGAGAGCGTAGCCGAGCGTCTTGCAGAAGTTCTCGTTGGCCGTGAGGACTTTTCCGGACAGGTCAAACTCTATGATAGCCTGCGACTTATTGAGCGCTGCAAGTACTGCTTTCGCGTCAGCACCTGGAAGTGAAAGTATGGACATCTGGCTTGCCTGCCCCCGTCTGTAAGTTCCCGAACCGGCTCGATTTTGCCCGCAGCCTAACGAGGTAACCATCTCGCCGCCGGGACACTGAGTTCTGCTAAAAATAGCATTGAGGACTTAACGGAAGGTCAATAATTCTTTTCGGCTCAAGTCAGGGGGAATACGTATCTGTTCTGTGTTTTGTCAAATTCCGGATGATATGTATATGTTCCCCAGTGGCTCCAGTTTTCGATGTATGTTCGGGACTTCTGCGAAGTAATTTCGATCAATATTTTAAATATAAACTTACGCCGCATGTCGGGCCGGGCGGGCTGGGCGACTGGGCAGGCGCTTGCGGAGGTACGCCGATCAATGTGATGTCCTCGGAGCTCAGGTTTTTCTCCCGAACAAGCAGGAACCGATGGATATGGGAGATTAGTATTCGCGCTCATAAAAGATGCCGGCCTTGCCGCCTTCGGTGCCGGCGCCGGCCTTGAGCTTCACACCGCGACCGACATCGAGGTTGATCGTCGCTTCGGCGCCGCTTTCGCCGCCCTGTTCGAGCTGGATGTAGGTGCGGTTGTTGATGTAGCGGCCGACCGACACGGTGGTCTGGCCGGTCGCATCGGTGTTGATGTCGAGATCGTCGACACCGAGATTGTTGCGCAGGGTTTCGAGCAGCGATGTGGAGCCCCCGCCGGCCAGCTGCGCGACGGCGTCGGCCAGCTGGGCGATCTGCAGCGGTGACAGCCGCGACATGGACTGGCCGAAGATCAGCCGCGCCAGAACCTCGTCCTGGGGCAGGGCGGGTGAGGAAGAGAAGGCGATCGTCGGGTCATTGGCGACGCCGGTGACTTTCACCGTGATCGTCGTCGCGGCAGACGTCGTGTTCGCTTCCATGTTGAGAATCGGGATCAGGCCGCCGCCGAAGGTGATATCGCCGTCAGTGAAGTCCATCCGCTTTGCGAGGATGACGATACGGCCGCGGCGCATCTGGAAGCCGCCGGCGACGACCGGCGCAACCGCCGTGCCCGTCACGGTCAATTCACCGCCGAGCTCGGCGTCGATGCCTCGCCCGCGAACGAAAATGCCGTTCGGCGCACTGATCTGAAGGTTGAGCGCGATCGGGTTCGAACTGCCGCTGGCGCCCTTCGGGCGCAGCTTTTCCATCTGCCGCAGCACGTCAGGGGGTGCGTTCCGGTGGCGGATATCGATGGCGGAAAGCGAAGTCGGCAGGCGGGCGGGCACGGTAATCGCAGCCTTGGTCAGCGTTACCTTGCCACCGAGAATAGGGCCAGAGGTCAGCGGGCCGGTGATCGTCAGGGCGCCGTCGGTGGTTGCAGCAAACAGCGTGCCGTCGGCATAGGATGCCTGAGCAAGCGTGATCCTGAGATCGGCTGGAAATCCGGAGCCCGGTGTGATGCCGACCGAGCCCTGGACCGAGACCGTGCCGCCACCCGAGAGCTTGGCCGTGAGCCTCGAAATATTGGCGCTCTTACCATCGAAGGCGACATTGGCGGCGAGATCCGTCAGGGCGAGGTTACGGCGAACGTCCACCAGCCGGGCGCCGGAGGAGGATGCCGTGCCGGTGATCGCCGGCGCTGCCGCGGTGCCGCCGATCGCAAGATCGACATTGCCGGTGCCTTCCAGCACGAACCCTTGAGCGGCCATCTGCCCGGCGAGGATGGAGAAGGGCAGTTTCCCGCCGAATTTCAGATTGAGTGGCTTTTCGCCCGCAAGCGAGACGGAGCCGCCGCCCGATAACGAGACGCCGCCGCCGCCCGAAAGGCGGGTATCGACGGTGACGGTGCCGTTTTGAAACGTGCCGCCGGCGGTGATGTTGAAAGCCGCGACCCCGGCGGAGGTGGTCTGCGCGACGCCGGCATCTGCCCAGCGCAGATCATAACGGACGGCCGGGGCTTGCGGGGTTCCCGTCGTGGTCACCGTGCCGGAAATCGTGCCGCGGGCGTCGAGGCCTGGCGCAAAGGCGTTGACCAGGCTGGCGGGCACGGCATTGGCGCGGGCGTTTATGTCGAGCGCGGGAATGCCGTCCTTCAGGATAACCTTGCCCGCGGCGGACAGGTCGAGACCGCCGGAGCCCGTCAGCCGCGTCTTGTCTAATGTGACTGTCCCGTTGGCGAAGCTGCCGCTTGCTTGGACTCGAAAGGGACTGATGCCAGCGTCGCGCGACTGGCGAAGCTGTGCATCACTCCATTCTAAATCGTAACGTATGGCAGGAGCAGATGCGGCGCCGGTGGCGTTGATCGTGCCGGAAATCGTACCGGCAGCGTTGATCGCGGGCACGAAAGCGTTGATGAGGTTGGCGGGCAGGGCCTTGATATTGGCGGTCAAGTCCAGCGCCGACCCGGCTGTGCCGTTGACGGTGACGCTGCCGGTGCCGGTTGCGATGGTGAGGTCAGCAAGCCGCGCACCGCCGTTGGCGACCGCGATGCGGGTCGGCGCGGCAAGCCGGACCGGGATGCTGCGGGGCGCGGCGGTGAAGCTCTCGATGCCGACCGAGATATCGGAACCGCTCTGGATATCGCCGATCGCAGTGAGGGGTGCGTTGTCATATTGGGCGGCGAGGTTGAAGTTGGTCCGGTTGCCGCCCTGGCTGACGCCGAGGTTGACGTCGTTGATGCCGACCGATCCGGCGCCGATGCGGGTGGCGCGGACGGTGCCTTCGGCCGCGATCGCCTTGATGTCGGGAATGGCAAGGTCGATGTTCGGCTGGGCGATCTCGATCGTGCCGCGGCGAAGGGCACTGCCGGATGCCCGGATCGCAGCGCCTGCCTTGCCGCCGGTATTGCTGAACATCACCGTTCCCTTGAGATCGCCCTGGGCCTGCTGGGCCGCGAGCGCTGCAAGCAGGGAGACGTCCGGGAAGTCGAAGGTGAGCTGGCCTTCCGGCAGGAAGGCGGAGGAGAAGTTCAGGGCACCGGAGAGCTTGTTCGGGCCGATCTCGGCGGTGATCGCCGGCGCGCTGGTGCGGCCCTGGACGGAGGCGACGTCGGCATTGACGCGGATCGGCTGGCCATCGAGCGAACCCGTGCCGGTCAGCTTGCCCTTGGGGGCGTTCGGATCGGCGGTGCCTTCGAGGATGAAGCTCATGTCCTGGAGCTTGCGGCCGACCAGCCGGGCGTCGGCGGAATTGACCACGGCCCTGACGCCCATCGCGGCGAGCGGCCCCTTGGCGGAAATATCGAAACCGGCAGCACCTTCGGCCTCGGGCAGCCAGCGCTTGAGATCCGGCACGCGGCCGGCGAGGCGGCCGGTGACGGTCTGGTTTTCGAGCAGCATGTTGCCATGCGCCTCGATCGCGTTCGACCGCATCACGAAGTTCTCGAGGCTGACGCGGCCGCCGCTCACTATGTTGACATAACCTTCAGCGGACAGCTTGCCGTCGAATTTCGAAACCAGCCCCGGCGGCAGAACGGCGGGATTGGCGAAAACCCGGAAATTGCCGGTGACCGCCTGCTTCGACATGTCATAGGCGCCGGACAGCGTGCCGTTCACATTGCCGCTGTCGAAGGTTGCCGCATCGAGGCCGATCGCCGGAGGCGCCAGCCTTAGCGGCGCATCGAGCGTCACCGGCCCGCGGATCACCCGGTCGAGGTCGTCATTGGTGAAATTCGTGCGGGCCACGGTGAAGCGGCTGCGGATGCTGCCGGAGCGGCTGATGAGGTTCAGGTCTTCGCTTTCCGCCTGCAGGCGGATCTGGCCGAAGCGCCCCTGCGGCAGTTCCGCGGCGTTGAGCGCAGCCGTCGCGTTGAAGCGCGCCGAGGTGGCCGCGCCGGTCAGCGTAAAGTTGATGCTTTCGAAGGAGAAGCGGCTCTCCTGCCCGTTGATCGGCCAGACGAAGTCGACCGGGCCCTTCACGCCGTTGAGACTGGCGGTGAGGCTGTTGTCGCCTGTCTGGTCCCAGGCCCCCTTGGCCGCGATCTTCACGGCGCCGGAGGTGAGATCACCGCGTTCGATATCCACGCGACCGGAAGGCGCATAGACTGCAGCGATGTTGATATCGGTCGTGCCGCCGAACAGCGGACGAAAGGCGGGCGGGAGAAGCGTCGAAAGCTGACCGCCGCCGGTCACCTCCACTCTGTGCCTGCCGTTTGCGACCAGCATATGTTTGCCATCGACCGAGATGACGGGAATGCCGCCGACGCTGCCCTGCAACTTGCCGGCCCAGTCGGAAAGAGGTCCTTCGCCGTCGAGCGCGAGCTGGACCGCCGGGGTGCCGGGTAGACGCAGAACCCGGGCGAGCAGGCCACCCTGCGGCTCGGACACGGCAGCCTTGAGCGTCAGGCGATTTTCGGACGGCGCGTAGACCACGTCGGCAGATGCCATGGCATCCGGCTCGTCCTTGCGGGTTGCCTGCAGGTCGAGCGAAATGTCAGGTCCGGTCGCATCGATCGATCCCTTCACCGAAAGAGAGAAATCCCGTCCCGAAAGTGCCTGGGAGAGATTGATGTCCGGCAGATCGATCTGCGCGACGCGGATACCGACGGGTAAGGGCGACCCGGAGGAGTTCGTCGTCTGCGTCGTTGCGGGCGTTTTGGGCGGCCGCGGCGCACGGATGAAATTGACAGTGTCTGCGGAAATGTGCTCGGCGCGGAAAACACCGGTCACCAGGGATGTCGGCGACCAGTCGATCTTGATGCCGCCGATCTGGGCATAGGGGCCCATATCGTCGGACAGTGTAAGGGCATCGATACGCAGATCGCCGGTCAGAAGGCCTTCCGGCCGCGTGAAGGAGATGCCGCGGTCAGGCGTGGAGACGATGGCGGAAATCCGGTCCGCGGCAACGCGTCCGCCGACCGGGGTGAGGGCGACGAAAAGGACAACGCCCAAGGCCATGACGAACAGGATCGCGACCACGCCAAGCGCGGCCTTCAAGATCCATTTCAACAGGCGTACCATCAGCATCATGCCTTAAACGCTACCCTTCACTGCCTTTCAGAATGCCTGTCCTATGCCCGCATAGATACCGTACTGGCTACCGCCGTCATAGCGCTGCAACGGAATTGCAACATCCAATCTCAGCGGTCCAAAAGGCGTGGCATATCTCACGCCGATCCCTGCGCCAGCACGTATATCAGAAAAATCGGGCACGATTCCGGTCGATACCGTACCAATGTCGACAAAAGGTACAATGCCTATATTTTCTGACACTTTTACCCTCACTTCGAAAGATCCCAGCGTATAAGAACGCCCGCCCGTGGCTTCGTCGGCGCTGTTATAGGGCGAGATTTCCCGATAGGCGTAGCCGCGCACCGATCCGCCGCCGCCGGCAAAGAATCTGCGTGTCGCCGGGATTCTTTCAAGGTCGCTTCCGCCGACCAGCGTTCCGGCTGCCAGACGGGCTGCCAGCACGATCCGATCCTCCTGCCCGAGGCCGAGATAACCCGAGATCGAGCCCTCGAACGACGAGAAGATCGTGCCGTCCATCAGCTCGTAGCTCGGCTTGGCCGACAGCGTGGCGTAATATCCTTTGGTCGGGTCGAGCTTGTTGTCCCGCGCGTCGCGCTCGAAGCCGATCGGCAGGCTGAGGGTGAGGTACTGGTTGTTGCCGAAGGCATCGTCCGCATCGATATAGGCGATTTCCCCGCCGCCCTTGAGCTTGTCGGTCTCGTTCAGCTCGTAGGTGATGCCGGCCGAATAGATGATGGTCTGCGCCTCGTAGACGTCAGGCGTCTCGCTCTTGGCTTCCAGACGGGATTCGAAGGTTGCTTCCGGCACGAAGGCGCCCGGCTTCGTAAAGATGATGCCGGCGGAATAGTCGAAGGTGGTGACGTCGGTTGTCGCGCCGATGCCGGACACCTTGCCTTCGATGCGCAGCGACTCGGCTTCCCCGAAGAGGTTGCGGTGGCCCCAGTATCCTTCGAGACCGGCGCCGTCGATTGAGGAATATTCGGCGCCGAAGCCGAAATAACGGTGCTTGCCTTCCGATACCTCGATTGTCAGCGGTAACGAACCGTCCGGCGCAAGCTTCTCCGCCTCGTGGATCGTCACGCTCGAAAAGACGCCGAGTTCGCGCAGGCGATCGTTCGCCTTCTTCAACTGCTCGGGCGAATATTGTCCGCGTTTGTCGAGCCGCGAATAACGGCTGACGAAGGCGGCATCGACAGTGCGCGACCCCTTGACGGCGACGGTGCCGAACGGCGCGACCGGACCGCCGACGGCACCGAGCACGACGTCGATCGTGTCGGTTCGATGGTCTGCCGTCACCTGCCGTCGGGTCAGTTTCGCAAGCGGTCGTCCTTCGTTCTTCAGATCGACCAGAAGCTGTTCGCCCGCTTTGAGGATCAGCCGCGAACCCGCCTTCCCGCCGGCGACGAGATCGTATTTTCCCGGATCGTGGCCGGCGGCATCGCCTTCGAAACGAACCGAGCCGAGCTTGAAGACCGGGCCGGGATCAATGCTGACGGTGACCGGCACGGGCGCCGCGTGGTCGAATGTAGGGTTGGGCGGCAGGCGGTCGATATCGGTGCCGGCGACGGAGATGTTGACGGTGCCGCCGTAACGGGCTTCCTCGTAAAGCACGGCGATCAATCGGTCGCGGTCCTCGCGCGCCTTGATGATCACCCCGAGGTCGCCCGAGACCGGCTGTTTTTCGTCGGTGACCATGGAAGCGGCCGATTCGAGGCGCTTCTTGAGGTCCTTGTCGGCGCTGCCGGTTTGGACCGTCGCATCGTAGCGGACGGGATCGATGACCTCGACCTTGTCTTCATCGCCGCCGAACAGGGTGATGCCGAAGAGTTTAAAGGCGTAGGCGTTGCCGGAAAGCGGCGGGGAAACAAGAAGTATAGCGGCAAGCATCGCGGCTGCGCTTGCCCCCCTCAACCTCCGTTTTTCTGTCCGCCCAGTGTTTTCGTTCCGCATACGCAAACTGCTGTGGATCCCCCGGCTGGAAGCCTTCATAGCATCCGACGAAGCGAACTATCTAACTGCAAAAGACGAAGCCGGGTACCCCCTCATCGCCCTTCGCAATGATTTCATGACAGAAAAAGCCCCGGAGAGTGCTCCGGGGCCACAGTTTTTTCTACAGTCCACGCGGTTATCAGTAACGGCGCGGGCAGCTGTCAATATAGCGACGACCATACCGGTCGCGGTAATAACATTGACCCGGCTGTTCGGCGACGGAACCGATCAAGGCACCGGAAACGCCCCCGATCGCAGCGCCAACGGCTGCGCCGCGAACGTTGCCGGTGGCCAGGCCGCCGATCACGGCGCCGGATGCTGCGCCGATGCCGGCGCCCTGTTCAGTTGCCGTGCAGCTCGCGAGCGAAGCGCCGACCATCAAAAGTACCAAGGCTTTTCTCATGAGATCCTCCTGTTTGTTCTTCGTTTTGCCCGGCTGCTCGCAGACTCCGAACGTCTCCGCGGGTCAGTTCAACAGCCATCAATGGGAACAATAGGTCGCGGCGCACAAGAGTCCATATGACCTCAATATTTTTAAGCGCCGATTTCGTTTGAGTTGTCGATAGTTACTCGAAATCCGAGAGGATCGGAGGATGATGGCCTGTCCGGCGGCCGACCAAATTATTGCCGTTTCCGTAGAAAGTAGCGGTTGATCCCCTAAGTAAAAAAGCAAATGATGACGGGCGTGTCCGGGAGGGACATGAGGAGGATCATATGACGAAAGTGACGCTGACCGTGAACGGCCGCGCGATGAGCGGCGAGTGCGAGGACCGCACCCTGCTCGTGCATTTCATCCGCGAAAAACTTGGTCTGACGGGCACGCATGTGGGCTGCGATACGACCCAGTGCGGCGCCTGCGTCGTTCATATGGACGGCCATTCGGTGAAGAGCTGTTCGATCCTGGCGGTGCAGGCGTCCGGCTCGACGATCACGACGATCGAAGGCCTCGCCGGCCAGGGCGAATTGCATCCGGTTCAAGCCGCCTTCAAGGAGCATCATGGCCTGCAATGCGGCTTCTGCACGCCGGGCATGGTGATGACGGCAGTCGACCTGATCAACCGCGAAGGCGGGACGCTGACCGAGGAGACGGTCCGCGCCGGGCTCGAAGGCAATATCTGTCGGTGCACCGGCTACCACAACATCGTCAAGGCGATCCTTGCCGCCGATGCCGAAATGGCAACGGGGCGGCAGGCTGCTGAGTGAGTAGTCGTTAGTGAGCAGCGGTTCACACGGCGTTTCCGCTCTTGAACCGTTCACTGCGGACTAATTCCTACTCACTAACCAAAACTAATCACCATCTCGGGAGGAGATGAACATGGGTGTTGAAGGAATCGGTGCACGCGTTACCCGCAAAGAAGACAAGCGTTTTCTGACCGGCAAGGGCCGTTACACGGACGACATGACCGTCCCCCGCATGAAATATGCCTATTTCGTCCGCAGTCCCTATGCACATGCGAAGATCGGGAACATCGATGCGACCGCGGCGAAAGCCATGCCGGGCGTTATCGACGTGCTCGACGGCAAACAGCTGCAGGCGGACGGCATCGGCAATCTCATCTGCGGCTGGATGATCCATTCGAAGGACGGAACGCCCATGAAAATGGGCGCCTGGCATCCGCTCGCCGTCGATACCGTGCGCTATGTGGGCGATGCGATCGCGATCGTGGTTGCCGACTCCTCCGGCGAAGCCCGCGATGCCGCGGAAGCCGTGGTCATCGATTACGAGCAATTGCCGACAGTGGTCGAGGCTGTCGCAGCACTTGCCTCCGGCGCGCCGCAGATCCATCCGGAAGCGCCCGGCAACCTGATTTTCGATTGGCAGATCGGTGAGCCGGATGCGGTGGACAAGGCGATTGCAACGGCTGCGCATGTCACCGAAATCGAGATCCTCAACAACCGCCTGTCGCCTAACCCGATGGAGCCGCGTGCCACGCTCGGCATCTACGACACGGCGGAAGATCACTACACCTGCTACACGACCAGCCAGAACCCGCATGTGGCGCGACTGGTGATGAGTGCCTTCTATAATGTGGCGCCCGAAAACAAGCTGCGCGTCATCGCTCCGGATGTCGGCGGCGGTTTCGGTTCGAAGATCTATATCTATCCGGAAGAGATCATCTGTCTCTGGGCGTCGAAGAAGACCGGCGTGCCGGTGAAATGGACCTCGGACCGCACCGAGGCGTTCCTCACCGACGCGCATGGCCGCGACCATGTCTCGAAGGTGAAGATGGCCTTCGATGCCAACAACCGGATCACGGCGCTGAAGGTCGATACGATCGCCAATCTCGGCGCCTACATGTCGCTGTTTTCCTCGGCCGTGCCGACCTATCTCTATGCGACCCTTCTGTCGGGCCAGTACGATATTCCGGCGATCCACGCCAATGTCCGCACCGTCTATACCAATACGGTGCCGGTCGACGCCTATCGCGGCGCCGGCCGTCCGGAAGCGACCTACCTGCTGGAACGAACGATGGAGACGGCGGCGCGCGAACTCGGCGTCTCGCCGGCGGAACTGCGCCGGGCGAATTTCATCCGCACCTTCCCCCACCAGACACCGGTCATCATGAACTATGACGCGGGCGATTACGAAGCCTCGCTGAACGCCGCGATGCAGGCCGCCGACTGGAATGGTTTTGCCGCCCGGCGGTCGCAATCCGAAGCCAAAGGCAAAAGGCGCGGCATCGGCATGAGCTGCTATATCGAGGCCTGCGGCATCGCGCCGTCGGCTGCGGTCGGTTCGCTCGGCGCCGGGGTGGGCCTCTGGGAATCCGCCGAAGTCCGGGTCAACGCCGTCGGGACGATCGAGGTGCTGACCGGCTCGCACAGCCATGGCCAAGGCCATGAGACCACCTTCGCGCAGCTGGTCGCCGGCCGTCTCGGCGTGCCGATCGAAAGCATCAACATCGTCCACGGCGATACCGACAAGGTGCAGATGGGCATGGGCACCTACGGTTCGCGCTCCGGCGCGGTCGGCATGTCGGCGGTCGTCAAGGCGCTCGACAAGGTCGAGGCCAAGGCGAAGAAGATCGCCGCGCACCTGATGGAAGCCTCCGAGGAGGATATCGTCATCGAGAATGGCGAGTTGAAGGTCGCCGGCACCGACAAGTCGGTGCCGTGGTTCCAGGTGGCGCTCGCCTCCTATACCGCCCACAACCTGCCTTCGGGCATGGAGCCGGGCCTGAAGGAAACCGCCTTCTACGATCCTTCCAACTTCACCTTCCCGGCCGGGTGCTACATTGCCGAGGTGGAGATCGATCCGGATACCGGCGAGACGGATATCGTCCAGTTCGTCGCGGCCGACGATTTCGGCAATATCATCAACCCGATGATCGTCGAGGGCCAGGTGCATGGCGGCATTGCCCAGGGCATCGGCCAGGCGCTGCTCGAAAACGTCCAGTATGACGAGAACGGCCAGCTTCTGACGGCAAGCTACATGGATTATGCCATGCCGCGCGCCGACGACCTGCCGTCGTTCAAGCTGTCGCACCAGAACACGCCGTGTCCCAGCAATCCGCTCGGCATCAAGGGCTGCGGCGAGGCGGGCGCCATCGGTTCGCCACCGGCGCTGATCAACGCCATTACCGATGCGATCGGCCATAACAAGCTCACCATGCCGGCGACCCCGATGAAGGTCTGGCAGGCACTGCATCCGGCTCACTGAGGAGAACAGACATGTACGCTACCAGCTATCATCGTGCATCCTCGGTGGAAGATGCCGTCAAGCTCAAGTCCGCCAACGAGGAGGGCAAATACCTTTCCGGTGGCATGACCTTGATCGCCACCATGAAACAGCGGCTCGCCGCGCCGAGCGACCTGATCGACCTTCGCCATATCCCGACGCTGCGCGGGATTTCGATCGACGGCCGCAAGGTGACGATCGGTGCCGCCACGCCGCATGCGGACGTTGCCGCCTCGCGGGAGCTTGCTGCCATCTGTCCAGCGATCTGCAAGCTCGCCGGCCATATCGGCGATCCGCATGTGCGCCACATGGGCACGATCGGGGGTTCGATCGCCAACAACGACCCGGCGGCGGACTATCCCGCCGGCCTGCTCGGGCTCGGCGCGACCATCGTCACGGACCGTCGTTCGATCTCGGCCGACGATTTCTTCACCGGTCTTTTCGAGACCGCGCTGGAGGAGGGCGAGATGGTGACCTCTGTCACCTTCGATGCACCGGAAAAGGCCGGCTACGCCAAGTTCAACAATCCGGCCTCGCGTTTTGCGATGACCGGAGTGTTCGTCGCCAAAACCGCCGGCGGCGTGCGTGTCGCGGTGACGGGCGCCGGCTCATCCGGCGTTTTCCGTCATCCCGGCTTCGAACAGGCGCTGGCCTCCAACTGGTCGGCGGATGCGCTGAGCAATGTCGCGGTCGACGCTTCCAACCTGATGGCGGACATGCACGCGAACGCGGAATACCGCGCCAACCTGGTGAAGGTCATGGCGAAAAGGGCGGTGGCGTCTGCCGGTTGAGGCGAATCGAGATCGCCGATAAAAAAAACTGGAAGAGCGGCGAAACCGCTCTTCTTTTTGCTGCTTGACGTGGATCAATTCTCACATTTTCGAAATCGCTTACCTTTTTATTGGAATAATTCAAAAAAAGCGGGCCTTTTGCCGCAGGTTGGTTCTATTCGCGCGGTCCGGGGTTGACGAAAAGCGTGGCTGAAACCAAAACCGAGGCAGGTTCTGGAGTGTGAGCATGGACTTCGAGGCATTTTTCAAGAGCGAACTGGACGGCCTTCACGGGGAAGGCCGTTACCGGGTGTTCGCCGATCTGGAGAGGCATCGCGGCAATTTTCCCCGCGCCACGCGCCATACTCCGGATGGTCCCAAGGAAGTGACCGTCTGGTGTTCGAACGATTATCTCGGCATGGGCCAGCACCCCGCCGTGATCGAGGCGATGAAGGAAGCCATCGATCACTGTGGCGCGGGTGCGGGAGGCACCCGGAATATTTCTGGCACGACGCACTATCACGTGGTTCTTGAACAGGAACTGGCCGACCTGCATGGCAAGGAAGCGGCGCTGATCTTCAATTCCGGCTATATGTCGAACTGGGCGACGCTCGGCACGCTCGGCCAGAAAATCCCCAGCCTGATCATTTTCTCGGATGCGTTGAACCACGCGTCGATGATCGAGGGCATCCGCTACGCCAAGTGCGAACGGGTGATCTGGAAGCACAACGACCTCAACGACCTCGAAGCAAAGCTGGCGGCAGCCGACCCGAATGCGCCGAAGCTGATCGCCTTCGAAAGCATCTATTCGATGGATGGCGACATTTCGCCGATCAAGGAAATCTGCGATCTTGCCGATAAATACGGCGCGATGACCTATCTCGACGAAGTGCATGCGGTCGGCATGTACGGCCCGCGCGGCGGCGGCATTGCCGAACGCGAAGGCCTGATGGACCGCCTGACGATCATCGAAGGCACGCTCGGCAAGTCTTTCGGCGTGATGGGCGGGTATATCGCCGCTTCGACTGCGCTCTGTGATTTCATCCGCTCGTTCGCCTCGGGCTTCATCTTCACGACGGCGCTGCCGCCGACGCTGGCAGCTGGGGCGATTGCCTCGATCCGACATCTGAAGGCAAGCCCGTTCGAGCGCGCCCGGCATCAGGACCGCGTCCGCAAGCTGCGCACCATGCTCGATCAGAAGGGTATTCCACATATGCACAACCCGAGCCATATCGTGCCGGTCATGGTCGGTGATGCGGCCAAGTGCAAATGGATCTCGGATATCTTGCTCGACACCTGCGGCGTCTATGTGCAGCCGATCAACTATCCGACCGTGCCGCGCAAGACCGAACGCCTGCGCATCACCCCGACGCCGCTGCATAGCGATGCGGATATCGAGCACCTGGTCAGCTCGCTGCATCAGCTCTGGTCGCGCTGCGCGCTCGCGCGGCACGTGGCTTAACCAACCAACCCTCTGCCCTCATCCCTGTGCTTGTCACAGGGATCCAGCAACACCGCGTCTGCGGTGTGCAAGAGTCTTTTCAGTCCACGGACTTGGGCTGGCTGGATTCCTGTGACAAGCACAGGAATGAGGAAAGTTTGGAGTTACCGCCTCGGCAGGTGACCGGCGCTTTTGACAGGCTAACGCCCTAGGCAGCCATTTCCCTTTGAGCGATGATATCACCGGCGCGGCGCCGCGCCTCGGCATCGGCCGCAAATACGTCGTCCATCGTCATCGCGGCCCCAAACCCTACCATCTCATCCATCACCTGCTCGGCGATATCAGCCATGTTGAGAAAACCGATGCGGCCGGCGCAGAAGGCGTGGAAGGCGATCTCTTCGGCGGCGTTCATGACCGCGCCCTGCACGCCGCCGCGTTCAAGAGCCGTGCGCGCCAGCCTCAGCGCTGGGAAACGGACCTCGTCAGGGGCCTCGAAATCCAGCCTTGCGAGCTTGGCGAAATCCAGCCGTTCGACATCGAGCTTCGTGCGGTTGGGGTAGGTCAGCGCATAACCGATCGCGGTGCGCATGTCCGGACAACCGAGCTGGGCCAGCACCGAGCCGTCGGCATAACCGACCATGGAATGGATGACCGATTGCGGATGGACGATCACCTCGATCTGGTCGGGGCGCAGATCGAAGAGATGTTTCGCCTCGATCATCTCCAGCGCCTTGTTGAACATCGAGGCGCTGCCGATCGAGATTTTCAGGCCCATCGACCAGTTGGGGTGGGCGCGGGCGATATCCGCGGTAACGCCCGCCATCTGCTCTCGCGTCCAGGTGCGGAAGGGCCCGCCGGAGGCGGTGAGCACGATGCGCTCGACCGCGTGGTGCTGGTCGTCTTCGAGCGACTGGAAGATGGCGCTGTGTTCGCTGTCGACCGGGATCAGCCGTCCGCCGCCTTCGGCCACCGCCTTGACGAACAGTTCGCCGGCGGAGACGAGGCATTCCTTGTTGGCGAGCGCGATATCGGCGCCTCGCTTCGCGGCGGCCAGTGTCGGGGCAAGCCCGGCGGTGCCGACGATCGCCGCCATCACCCAGTCGGACGGGCGCGCGCCCGCCTCGATCAGCGCCTCGCGGCCAGCCGCAACTTCGATGCCGCTCCCGGCAAGCGCATCCTTCAGAGCCGCATACTGACGGTCGTCGGCGGTAACGGCCAGTTTCGCGCCGCAAGCTTTCGCCTGGTCGGCCAAAAGCGCAATGTTGCTGTTGCCGGTGATTGCCACAATCTCGAAGGCTTCGCGGCCGCCGAGCTGGTTCACCACATCCAACGTATTGACGCCGATCGAGCCGGTGGAACCGAGGATGCTGATGCGGCGCTTGCCGGTTTCGGCCATGCTGTCTTCCATTTCCTAAAGCTGCCGTTGGTCTACAAGCGAAAGCCACGGCTCACAAGAGCGGGCTTGAATTCGGCCCGGCTGCGACCAAGTGCAGCTTGCACAATGGATGCTCTTGGCGCGAAGTGGGACGATGAGCGAACACCGTGAAATCCAGACGACTTGCGTGATCGCCGGCGCCGGCCCGGCGGGGTTGATGCTTGGCCTCTTGTTGGCGCGGGCCGGCGTCGATGCCGTGGTCGTCGAAAGGCACGCGGATTTTCTGCGCGATTTTCGCGGCGATACGATCCATCCCTCGACGCTGGAGGTAATGCACGAACTCGGCCTGATCGACGAATTTTTGAGGCTGCTGCATACGCGGGCGCCAAAACTGTCCGCAGAGATGGGCGGGAAGACGGTGACGATCGCAGATTTTTCGCGGCTGCCGGTCAAGAACCGCTTCATCGCCTTCATGCCGCAATGGGATTTTCTGAGCTTTCTTGCCGAGAAGGCGCAAGGCTATCCAAATTTCCGGCTGGTCATGCAGGCGAAGGTGGTGGACGTGCTGGAGGATCAGGGCGCAATCTCGGGCCTCATCATGGAGACGCCGGAAGGAGAGTTCACCATCCGCTCGACGCTTGTCGTCGGTGCCGATGGACGAAACTCGATCGTGCGGGAAAAGGCCGGGCTCGATGTCGAGAGTTTCGGCATGCCGAGCGAAGTCGTCTGGATGAAGCTGTCGAAACAACCGGGCGATCCGAACGAGGTGATGGGCCATGCCGGACCGCGCCAGGGTTTCGTGCTGATCGACCGCGGCGACTATTGGCAATGCGGGTATGTGATCCGCCGCACCACGTTCGCCGACATCCGCGAGAAGGGCATCGAGGCCTTCCGGCGGATGGTCGCCGACGTCTCGCCGCTGCCGGCCGAGCGGGTGCAGGAGGTCCGCAGTTTCGAGGATACCAACCTGCTGACGGTGCGCATCGACCGGCTGAAGCAATGGTGGCGGACAGGGCTGATCTGCATCGGCGACGCGGCGCATGCGATGTCACCGATCGGCGGTGTCGGCGTCAATCTGGCGATCCAGGATGCTGTGGCGGCCGCCAATATCCTGGGCGTACCGTTGCGCGAGAATCGCCTCACCGATACCGACCTCGCCGCCGTCGAAAAGCGGCGCAGTTTTCCGACCAGGGCAACGCAGAAGCTGCAGTTGATGATGAGGAGCCGCCGCCGCACCGACCAGGCGGACGACCGGAAACGCAAGGGGCCGCCGGCCTTCATCCGGGGCATTGCCCGCTTTCCGCTGCTCGCCCATCTGGCCGGTCGGCTGATCGGGCTCGGGTTCCGCATGGAGCATGTGCGGGTGAAACAAGGCAACCTTTGACCGCCCCGCGTCGTTGATCGGCAAAACAACCGAGGTTTTGCCATGCTCATGCTCGGAAGAATGCTGACGATGGCGATGGCGCTGCTTGGCGGGATCTTCTTTTCGCAGGCGCCGGAATTCGCACAGCAATACCGCCAGCGGATCGGCGGCGCGCTCGACGAATTGAAGATCCTGATCTCGGAATTCGATGCCCAGGCCAATCACAACGGCCTCGATCGCCAGGAAGCGCTCAACATCTATTCCGCCTCGCCGCAGACCTTCCTGCGCAATCAGGGCGATGCGATGCGGCGAACTTTTTCGCGTTATGAGATGCTCGCCCAGCAGCAGAGGGAACTGACACTGGCACCGACCTTTACCAAGCCGTTCGTGGTGATGCGCAATCCCGATTCGACGACGTTCGCAAATGCCTGGCGCGATTTCGTGCCCGGCGTGCCGGTGGATTTCGCGGGCCTAACCTGGGCTGCGGGCGGGCTCTTCTGCGGCTGGCTGATCGCAGCACTTCTCGGAGCCGGCCGTCGCGGCGTCGTGCGTGCGGTCAGGCGGCCGAAACGGGTGGACCAGACGCCGACGATTGCCCGATAAACGAGAGGTGGTGATCCCAGATGGATTCGAACCATCGGCCTCAGGATTAGGAATCCTGCGCTCTATCCTGCTGAGCTATGGGACCACATGAGGAATTCCATACAAAAGGCGAGGCGTTTAGCCAAGCCTTTTCCTCGCCCTCATTCCGTCAACCGCTGTTCGGCGAGCCGAACCCAGTAGGAAATACCATAGGAAATCGCCTCGTCGTCGAAATCGTAATGCGGGTTGTGCAGTGCTGCTGTGTCGCCGTTGCCGATGAAGATGAAGGCGCCGGGGCGGCGTTTCAGCATGAAGGCGAAATCCTCGCCGGCCATGGTCGGCTCGACATTGGTGTCGACGTTGGAGGCGCCGACCACTTCCGTCGCGACGCCGATCGCATGCTCCGTTTCGAGGTCATGATTGAAGGTAACCGGGCATTGGCGGTAATAATCGATCTCCGACGAGGCGCCATGAGCACTGACGATGCCCTCGACGATCTGGCGGATGCGGTTTTCCGCAAGATCGCGGGTTTCCTCGCTGAGCGTCCGGACCGTGCCCCACAGCGTCGCCTGGTCGGGAATGATGTTATAGGCCGTGCCGGCGTCGAAGCGGGTCACCGAGATGACGATCGAGTGGACCGGGTCGGCATTGCGGGCGGCGATCGCCTGCAAGCTACCGACCAGCTGCGAGCCGATAAAGATCGGGTCGATGGTCTTGTGCGGCTGGGCGGCATGGCCGCCTCGGCCCTTGATGGTGATGGTGAAGCGATCGGGTGCTGCCATGATGCCGCCCTTGCGGATGGCGAACTGGCCGAGCGGAATGCCGGGCATGTTGTGCATGCCGTAGACTTCCTCGATGCCGAAACGCTCCATCATGCCGTCGTCGACCATCGCCAGCGCACCGGCGCCACCCTCTTCGGCGGGCTGGAAGATCAGGGCGACCGTGCCGTTGAAATTGCGGGTTTCCGCGAGGTATTTCGCCGCACCCAGGAGCATGGACGTGTGGCCGTCATGGCCGCAGGCGTGCATCTTGCCGGGGACCTTCGAAGCCCAGGGTTTGCCGGTGATTTCGGTGAGCGGCAGCGCGTCCATGTCGGCGCGGAGCCCGATCGTACGGCCGCCCGGGCCTTTGCCGCGAATGATGCCGACGACGCCGGTGCGGCCGATGCCGGGCACCACTTCGTCGACGCCGAATTCCTTCAGCTTCTGTTCCACGAAGGCGGCGGTGTTCTCGACCTCGTAAAGAATCTCAGGATTTTCATGAAGATATCGTCGCCACTCGCTGACTTCGCCCTGAAGTTCGGCGGCTCGGTTCAAAATCGGCATAATGTTCCCTGTTGCTGGCTGGTCACGCGGTTATGACAAGTCCTCCCGGCCGGAGTGTGCCTGTCATGATTGACGTAATCAATCTTCTTTGCCATTGCTTGGCCACATACGCCGCATATGCGCCACACTCGTTAAAGCCGTAACAACGAGGGAAACCCTTGTCGACTTCAAGCCTCCGATCCGTGTCTGCCACCCGGTTGATTTCTGCCGTGACGGCCATTGGGCTTTTCGTATCCGCGGGCAGCGCTGCCGCCAATCCGAAGATCGTTGTCGATGCGAAGACCGGCAAGGTGATCGCCCATGAGGACGCCTTCCTGAAATGGTATCCGGCGTCGCTGACCAAGTTGATGACCGCCTACGTTGCCTTCAAGGCACTGAAGAGCGGCAAGCTCTCGCTCGAGACGCCTGTCGTGATGAGCAAGTGGGCGACCGACCAGCCGGCGAGCAAGATGTATTTCACGCCCGGCACGACGATGACGATGGACAACGCGCTGAAGATGATGCTCGTCAAGTCGGCGAATGACATGGCCGTTGCGGTGGCTGAGGCCGTCGGGGGCACGCAGGAGCAGTTCGTGGCGATGATGAATGCCCAGGCCAAGGCGCTCGGCATGAGTTCGACCCAGTACATCAATCCGCACGGCCTGCCGGGCAAGGGCCAGTTCTCGACCGCCCGCGATCTGGCGCTGCTGACACTGAGGCTCAAGCAGGATTTCCCGGAATACCAGAGCTATTTCTCGCTTGAGGGCATCGATACCGGCTCCAAGCAATATCCCAATTTCAACACGCTGATCGGCCGGTTCGACGGCGCCGACGGTATGAAGACCGGCTTCATCTGTGCCTCCGGGTTCAACCAGATCGGTTCCGCGACACGGGACGGTCGTTCTGTAATCTCCGTGGTGCTGGGCTCGGACAGCCTCGCCGGCCGAGCCGACGACACCGCCAACCTGCTGCAGCAGGGACTGACCTCAACGACGGCCGGGGGCGTGGCCCTGCCGGCGCTCGCAGCCTATGGCGATACGGCTGAGGTCAACGACGTCAGCGCCGAGATCTGCAATCCGAAGGCCGCAAAGGTGCGCAGCGAAACGCGTGACGATGCGGGCCGCACCATCCAGCATTCGCCCTATATCCATGAAATGGCACAGCCGCCGGTCTATACGCCCCTGACCTTGCTTTCCGGCGGCGAGGCTCCCCCGCCGCCGCCCAAGGGCGCCAAGAAGGCAGCGGTTGCCGCAAATGCCCTCAATGTGCCGATCCCGCAGCCGCGTCCGACATTCTGAACGAGAATAGATCATGTCCTCTGCCCGCAGCCGGATTCCAGTCTCCATCCTCACCGGGTTTCTCGGCGCAGGAAAATCGACCCTGCTGAACCGCATCCTGAAGGATCCCGGCACCAGCGATACGGCGGTGATCATCAACGAGTTCGGCGAGGTCGGGATCGACAATTTCCTGGTCGAAGCGTCCGGCGATGCGCTGCTGGAGATTGCCAATGGCTGCCTCTGCTGCACGGTGCGCGGTGAGCTGGTGGATTCGCTCGCCTCGATCATGGATGGCATCCAGACCGGCCGTCTGAGGCCGATCCGCCGCATCGTCATCGAAACGACGGGCCTTGCGGATCCTGCGCCGGTCATGCAGTCGGTGATGGGTAACCCGGTCATCGCGCAGAATTTCGAGCTCGACGGCGTCATCACCGTGATCGATGCGGTGAACGGTGTCTCCACGCTCGACCGTCATCAGGAAGCGGTGAAGCAGGTGGCGGTGGCCGACCGGCTGATCATCTCCAAACAGTCAATGGCGGACGCTTCTCAGTTGGCGGCGCTGAAAAGCCGGCTCGCCGCGCTCAACCCGCGGGCGCTGATCGTCGATGGTGACAGCGAGGAGGCCGGCACGGCTGCCGTTCTGGTGAACGGCCTCTACGACCCGGCGACGAAGATCGCCGACGTGGATCGCTGGCTGCACGACGAGATGGCGAACGATGCCGAAGAGCATCATCATCACAATCATGGTCATAACCACCACGATGATCATCACCATAGCCATGAGCACCACGGGGATGGGCACCACCACCATCATCACGACGTGAACCGTCACGGCGACGACATCCGCTCCTTCTCGATCATCCACGACAAGCCGATCGATCCGATGGCGATCGAGATGTTCATCGACCTGCTGCGCTCGGCCCACGGCGAGAAGCTGCTTAGGATGAAGGCGATCGTGGCGCTCTCCGACAACCCGGATCGGCCGTTGGTGCTGCATGGGGTGCAGAGCGTCTTCCATCCGCCGCAGCGCCTGCCGAAATGGCCTGACGGCTCCGACCGGCGCACCCGCATGGTGCTGATTACTCAAGGGTTGGAAGAAGCTTTCGTCTCGGATCTTTTTGCCGCATTCACCGGCCAGCCCCGCGTCGACCGGCCGGACCGTGCGGCGCTGGAAGACAATCCGCTCGCCGTCCCCGGCCTTCGAATGTAGGCCCGCTTAACCCTTGCGGATCAGAAACCGGTGCCCCGTCTCGGTCTTTTCCGAGCGGACCAGTTCGTGGCCTTCCTGATTGCAGAAATGCGGGATGTCGATGCCGGCCAGGGGATCGGTGGTTTCGATCGTAAGCTCTGTGCCGCTTGGCATGCCTTTCAGCCGACGGCGCGTCTTCAGGACGGGCAGGGGACACTTCAGGCCTCTCAGATCGTAGAGGCCTGCGGTCCGCGAGGTCATTCCTGGCTCCAGAACTTCCAGAACGGCTTCTTCTTTTCTTCCGTGACCGGCGGGGCCGCATAGGCGAGCGGGTTCTGCGCCGGGATCGGAACCGCGGTGGTCGTGCCCTGGGCCGTGGCGATGGTCGGGACCGTACCGGTGCTCTGTGCGACGGGAGCGGCGGTTGCGGCTGCCGGCAGGCGGTCCTGCTTCATGCGGTCGGCGGCGGAACCGGCACGGAAGGTGACGGGCGAGGCGGAGGCAAGCACGGTATTGGCCGGCTTGTTCTGGGAGGCCATCCGCTTTTCCATCATCTGCTGGAATTCCGACTGGCTCAGCAGCTTGCCGGCTTCGAGAGAGGTTCCGGTCGGCGCATAGGCGATATCACGGCCCTTGCGCTTGTCGGCGACGACTGCCTTGCGCTCGGCTTCGGTCGGCTCGTACCAGACCTTGCCGTCGAACTTCTCCAGCGCCTTCACATAAGTCACCTGATAGGTCTTTTCGTAGGAGGTGAGCGCAGCCGAGAGGGCCGGCGGAGTGGACATGGGCGGGCAGGCTGCGGCGGGAGCGAAGGTGCCGTTGCTATCCGCCTGCTGGTTGAAGACATACTTCTTTTCGCAGACGTTGACTTCCGGCGGACGCTTGGTGACCTCGAAATGATCGTAGCCGGTCTTCAGCATTTTCCAGAAGTCGAAATTCTGGCTGTCGCGGTGGCGCGCCATGTTCTCTGCCGTCATCCGGAAGGGAAGAGCCTGGAGCTGCACGGAGGTCTGTCCACCCTTGAAGGCGTCGCGGGCGAAGGCGTAAATTTCCAGGACCTGTTCGTCGGTCATCGAATAGCAGCCGGAGGACGAACAGGCGCCGTGGATCATCAGGTTCGATCCGCTGCGGCCGTTGGCGGCATCGTAGCGGTTCGGGAAGCCGGTATTGATGGCGAGGTAATATTTGGAATTCGGGTTCAGGTGTGCCGGCGTCAGATTATAGAAACCTTCCGGAGCCTGACGGTCGCCTTCCTTGACCTTGGGGCCGAGCTTCCCGGACCAGGCGCAGATGTCGTAGCTCTTGATCACCTCGAAGCGGTTGTCGGCTCTCGCCTTCCAGACCTCCAGCTTGCCCTCTTCCTTGAGGATGCGGATCATGATCGGCGAATTGCGCGGCATGTCCTTCTTCTGCATCTCGGCGAGAATGCTTGAAGGCAGGGGCTGCTCGACCTTGTTCTTGACGCTCTTCAGGTCGACGCTCGCGGAATCGAGCGTATCGTTGCAGCCCGTCAGGGCTGTTGCCACGAGGAGAGTGAAAGCGATGTGTTTCAGGCGCATCGAGACGGACCACATAGACTTGGAACGACGAACGAATTCGGTACAGGACTTCTAGGAATAAAGCGGTAATCTTTACATATTCTTAACCGCTTGCGCCGGCCTGTCCAGTAAAACCGCCCGGCACCCAATGTTATCAGCAATATGGCCAAATTTGGCTATTTGAGCGGCGGACAGCCGGAGATCACAGATTACGGCCGATATCGAGGAATTTCTGCCGGCGTGCAGCCCGCACTTCCTCGCCCGAGAGCCTGCCGAGATCTTCCAGTGCCGAAGCGATGACCTTGCCCGTCGCGGTGATGACGGCCTCGGGCTCGCGATGCGCCCCGCCGACCGGCTCCGGGATGATGTCGTCGATGATGCCGAGACCCTTCAGGTCTTCGGCGGTGATCTTCATATTGGTCGCAGCCTCGCGGGCGCGGGTCGAATCGCGCCAGAGGATCGATGCCGCGCCTTCCGGGGAGATGACCGAATAGATCGAATGTTCGAGCATGTAGACGCGGTTGCCGGTGGCGATCGCGATGGCGCCGCCGGAGCCGCCTTCGCCGATCACGACCGAAACCATCGGCACTTTCAGGCCCAGGCACATTTCCGTCGAGCGCGCGATGGCCTCTGCCTGGCCGCGTTCCTCGGCGCCGACGCCGGGATAGGCGCCTGCAGTGTCGATGAGGGTGATGACCGGCAGGTGGAAACGATCAGCCATTTCCATGACGCGGATTGCCTTGCGATAGCCTTCCGGACGTGCGCTGCCGAAATTGTGCTTGAGACGCGTCTTGGTGTCATGGCCCTTTTCCTGGCCGATGACCGCGACGGGCATGCCGTTGAAGCGGGCAAGGCCGGCCTGGATGGCGGCGTCTTCGCCGAAATTGCGGTCGCCGGCGAGCGGCGTGAAATCGGTGAACAAGTAGGCGGAGTAATCGAGGAAATGCGGTCGCTGCGGATGGCGCGCGACCTGCGTTTTCTCCCAGGCGCCAAGCTTGGAATAGATTTCCCTTGTGGCTTCCCTGACCCGGGTCTCCAGCCTGCCGATTTCCTCGGACGTATCGATGCTTTCGTCCTCGGAGGCGAGCTTTTTGAGCTCGTGAATCTTGCCTTCGAGGTCCGAGATTGGCTTTTCGAAATCGAGATAAGTCTGCATGAGAGCCGGTTTCCGGTTGTTTTATCTCAGGAACACGGAGTTCCCATTTTGTGTTTGGGGCCTCTAATCCCGGTTTTTGGCCTGTTTTGCAAGAGGGTGGTGTGTTTGAACCAGCTCTCGCAGCCTTTCTTCCAGTACATGCGTATAGATTTGGGTGGTGGAAATGTCGGAATGGCCGAGCAGTTCCTGCACAACTCGAAGGTCTGCCCCATTCTGGAGGAGGTGGCTTGCGAAGGCATGGCGCATCACATGGGGAGAGATTGCGGCGGCTCTAAGTCCGGCGCGCGCCGCCAGACCCTTGAGGTCGCGGGCAAACACCTGCCTCGGCAGGTAGCCCCCCTTGCCGGTCGAAGGAAACAGCCACGGGCTGTCGCCGGTCTTTGCGAGTGCCAGCCGCCGGACCTCGCCATAGGATGCGACGGCCGCGATCGCCGAACGGGAAAGCGGCACGAGACGCTCCTTGTTGCCCTTGCCGCGGATGATCAGGAAACGGCCCTCCTGGTCGAGAACCTTGATCGGCAGCGATACCAGTTCGCTGACGCGCATGCCGGTCGCGTAGAGCAATTCGAGCAGCGCCAGCATTCTGAGACGCCCGAGCTGGTCCGGCCCGGGTTCGCCGGCTTCCTTGGCGGCGAGGTCCAGCAGGCGCGTCACCTCGTCCTCGCTCATGATCTTCGGCAGCGAACGGCCTTTTTTCGGCGCGTCGAGGATCGCGGTCGGGTCATCGCCGCGCAGGCCCTCGGCATAGAGGAATTTGTAGAACTGCCGCATCGCCGACAGTTTTCTTGCCTGGGACGAAGCGGCAAAACCTTGGGCGCCGAGATGGGCGAGATAGGCGGAGAGGCTGGCGCTTTCAGCCGTCAGGGCCGAGGTGTTGCTGGCAACGAGGAAGGACTGCAGATCTTCGAGATCGCGTTCGTAAGAGGTGAGCGTGTTGCCGGCGGCTCCCCGCTCGGCGCTCATCATTTCGAGAAAGGCTTCGATATGAGCTCGGGAAAGATCGGCCATGTTCCCTGCCGTTATTGTTTCGGCGCTGCCGGGTTCAACCTCTCGGAAGGAATGCGCACCGTCACATCGCGCTCGTGCGGATCCACCAGCATGACGAGAGCCACCATGCTTCCATAAACGATGCCTGCGATCGCCGCCAGCACGAAAAGGAAACGGAAAAGGGTGGGCATTCACGACTCCTGGGGTTGCGTCGCAATATATCGATAAAGGTTTACATATCGGCAAGAACAAACAATCCCCCGCATTCTTTGAGGGTTGCGACGGCTTGACGCTGCCGATGCATTTGTCGATACCGTTTTCTCGAAACGGACCTAACGATGACAGAAGCCGCAACCTCCGCCGCACCCGCCCTCAGCGAAAAGGCGCGCGCCGTTCTCGGCAAGCGCAACCTGATCTTCGTCGGGCTGATGGGGGCGGGCAAATCGGCGATCGGCCGGCTGGTGGCGCAGAGCCTTTCGATTCCCTTCATCGATACGGATGCGGAGATTGAGAAGGTTTCCCGCATGACCATCAGCGAACTTTTTGCTGCCTACGGCGAGACGGAGTTCCGGGCATTGGAAACCAGGGTCATCGAGCGGCTGCTGAGGGGCGGCCCGCGCGTGGTTTCGACTGGCGGCGGCGCCTTCATCAACGAGAACACCCGCCACCAGATCAAGATCGGCGGTATTTCCATCTGGCTGAAGGCAGATCTCGACGTTTTGTGGGAACGGGTGAACAAACGCGACCACCGGCCGTTGCTGAAGACCGAGAACCCCAGGCAGACGCTCGAAAATCTGATGATCCAGCGTTATCCGATCTATGCCGAGGCCGATGTGACGGTGCTGTCCGAAAACGTCCGCAAGGACGTGATGGTCAACGAGGTGCTTGCCGCTGTGGCCAATCTGTCCGGCGAAAGTGAATTGCCCAGCGAAGGTGAATTGCAATGAACATGTCTTCCCGATCCGAGGGCCGATCCGAGGCCCGAACCGAGGAACGCTCCCCGGAGCGTCTGGTGCACGTGCCGCTCGGTGAACGGGCCTATGACATCCTGATCGGCCCCGGCTTGATCACGCGTGCCGGCGGCGAGATCACCGCGCGGCTGAAGGGCCGCAAGGCAGCCATCGTCACTGACGAGCACGTCGCGCCGCTTTATCTCGAAGCGCTGATGGACAGCTTGCAGACGGACGGGATCGAAGCCGTGTCGCTAACGCTGCCGGCCGGCGAAAAGACCAAAAGTTTCGAACATTTGGCAACCGTCACCGATATGGTGCTTTCGGCCCGTATCGAGCGCAACGACGCGGTGATCGCGCTCGGCGGCGGCGTGATCGGCGATCTTGCCGGTTTTGCAGCCGGCATCGTGCGGCGCGGCGTGCGCTTCGTGCAGATTCCGACCTCGCTTTTGGCGCAGGTCGATTCGTCGGTCGGCGGTAAGACCGGCATCAACACCCGCCACGGCAAGAACCTGCTCGGCGTCTTCCATCAGCCGGACCTCGTTCTCGCCGATACCGCGGCACTCGATTCGCTCTCCGAGCGCGAATTCCGGGCCGGTTATGCGGAAGTGGCGAAATACGGCCTCATCGATCAGCCGGATTTTTTCGCCTGGCTCGAAAAGAACTGGAAAGCCGTATTTGCCGGCGGTCCGGAGCGGATCGAGGCGATTGCCGTCAGCTGTCAGGCGAAATCCGACGTGGTGGTCGAGGACGAGCGCGAGATGGGCCGGCGGGCATTGCTCAATCTCGGCCACACGTTCGGCCACGCGCTGGAAGCGGCGACCGAATATGACAGCCGCCGCCTGGTGCACGGCGAGGGCGTGGCGATCGGCATGGTGCTGGCACATCAGTTCTCGGCGCGCCTGAACCTTGCAAGCCCAGACGACGCGGTGCGGGTGACGGCCCATCTCAAGGCCGTCGGCCTGCCGACGTCGATGAGCGATATTCCCGGAAAACTGCCGCCGACGGAGAGGTTGCTGGACGCGATTGCGCAGGACAAGAAGGTGATGAGCGGCAAGCTCACCTTCATCCTCACCCATGGCATCGGTCAGTCCTTTGTCGCCAACGACGTGCCGTCGTCCGAGGTCTTGAGTTTCCTGGAGGAAAAACGGCCGAAATGACGTCCAAACAGGGCCTTAAGTCGCGTGCTGTTAACGCGGTGATCCGCGGGTTTCTTCGCGCGCTCGGCGTTTCCCTGTCGGAACAGACCCTGGCGCTTTCCAGCCACGACGATCTGCACGCCGCTCTCGATATCGTTCATCGCGACGGAAATTTCGAAAAGCAGGACCGTGACCGGCTGAATGGCCTCTTCGAGCTCGAGGAGCTCGAAGTCTCCGACGTGATGCGGCACCGCACCGTCATGCGGGCGGTCAACGCCGACGATCCGCCGGAAGTGGCGGTACGCACCGTCCTCGAAAGCCCCTATACGCGCATGCCGCTCTGGCGCAATTCGACCGAGAACATCATCGGCGTCGTCCACGCCAAGGACCTGCTGCGGGCACTCGCCGAGCCGAATGTCGAGCCGGAAAATCTCGACATCGTCAAGATCGCCCAAAAACCCTGGTTCGTGCCGGACAGCACCAGCCTCAAGGACCAGCTCAGCGCCTTCCTGCGGCGCAAGGGGCATTTCGCGGTCGTCGTCGACGAATATGGCGAGGTGCAGGGCATCGTCACGCTCGAAGACATTCTTGAGGAGATCGTCGGCGATATCGCCGACGAGCACGATATCGAGATCCAGGGCGTTCGCCAGGAAGCCGACGGTTCGATCGTCGTCGATGGTTCAGTGCCGATCCGCGATCTGAACCGCGCGCTGGACTGGAGCCTGCCGGATGAGGAGGCGACGACGATCGCGGGCCTCGTTATCCACGAATCGAAGCTGATCCCGGAGGAGCGGCAGGCGTTTACGTTCTATGGCAAGCGCTTCACGGTGATGAAGCGCGAGAAGAACCGCATCACGCGGCTGCGCATCCGCCCGGTGGGAGATGCGGCGCTGCCGGCGGAATAGTCTTTCGTTTTGCGAAAGGCTTTCAAGCGCTGAAATTGCCGGCTTTCCGCCCTAGGCAGACTTCGGCAACGTTGATGATTTGGCTTGCCAACCTGTCGAAATCAGCAGGTCTTCGCGCTCAACGACCGGCATGGCGCGAATCCGCCGCCGCGCCGTGAGGCGTATTGCAGCAAATCCGGCTATGGATAGAACCGCTTTGCTGGCAATTCCGAAGATCGTCATGGTCAGCGCCCAGGTTGCCACGTCCTTGCTCATTGCTAGATAGGCATTCAACATGGCGGAGATAAACATGAGACCTGCCCACGCAAAACCAACATAAGTCGCGATGTCGGACGCGACAGCCCTTGCAATCGGAGGCAAGTAGCGGTTCATCCAGCCGGGCCTCAGCATCACAATGCCAATGATCGCGTAAATCGCGCTTGGCTTGAACAGGACAAAGCGCGGGTCGTCCGTCAACACCGTTGCGGTGCCCGACGCGATCACGAGGAAAAGACTGACCCATTCCATGACGTCGATCGGCTTTCGCCGGGCAAACTGCACCGCGATCTGAATAAGTCCAAGCAACATTCCGAGGCAAGCCGAAAGAACGGCATTATGGGTCAGGGAGAACAGGACGAGAAAGAGCAGGCTTGAGGCCAAATCGCTGAGCAATAATCTGGCCGTTTGCAGGAAGGCTTTCATTGGAAGCTAGCCCTTGTTGCGACTGTTGCAGAAAATGTCGCCTGTTAGCGCAGTGCCGCATTCCCTAATGCTGATGTCAAATATCCTTTTGTTTCAGAAGGAGCAATGTCAGCTTCCGGGCGTCAAGCGACCGCTGCTCCGTCAACTACCGGGAAGCAGTGCGGGTCGGCCAAAGCGATACCCCACAAGGAGTGAGCCCGTACCTTGGCCTCTCGCTAGGTCATCCCTATCTAAGTCCTGCTACCAGCGGGTCGGTTCCCCGGGTGCCGAGGCTTCCACCGCGAGCGCGTGGAGCCCGGCGTCGAGTTCCGGCTTCAGTAGGGCATTCACCGTCCGATGTCGGTCGAGCCGGCTCATTCCGGAAAATTTTTTCGAAACGATGCGAACCCGCATATGGGTTTCGCCGGTTCCGGTGATGTCGGGCTGATGGCCGGCGTGCTGATGGCTTTCATCGATGACGATCAGCCGTTCCGGCTCAAGATTGTCGGTAAGCGTGATTTCGATTCGGGATTTGACGGACATCGCGGTCTCCGTTGCGACGCAAAAGGGCATCTCACAAACCAGTAAGAAAGGACTTTGTCAATTCTTGCCGCGCCCTCTTCGTCGCCCCATAATGAGGGCCTTATGAAACTAGATTCCAAATATTTCGACCGCATCCGGACGCGCAAGAACAGGCAGCAGGAAGCTGTGCCTGAAGCGCCCACTTGCCAATGGGACGGGTGCGACAAGCCCGGCGTCCATCGCGCACCCGTTGGCCGCAACGCGGAAGGCCAGTTCTTTCTGTTCTGTTTCGAACACGTCAGGGAATACAACAAGGGCTATAACTATTTCTCCGGCCTCTCGGACAGCGAGATCGCCCGTTACCAGAAAGAGGCGATCACCGGCCATCGTCCGACCTGGACCGTCGGCGTCAACAAGGCCGCCAAGGATGCCCCGCTTCACTCGACGGCGCGTTCAGGGGCTGCCGGCGCTACCGGCGCCCAGCAGCGCTTCAGGGATCCGTTCGGCTTCGTGTCCAGTGCGCGGGCGGCCGGCCCCCGTTTCCAGACGCAGGGGCGCAAGCTGAAGACATTGGAAGCCAAAGCCTTCGATACGATGGAGTTGGCGGCCAATGCGTCCGCGGCGGAGATCAAGACCCGCTACAAGGAACTGGTCAAGAAACATCATCCGGATGCGAATGGCGGCGACCGCGGTTCGGAAGAACGTTTTCGTGCCGTCATTCAAGCATATCAGTTGTTGAAGCAGGCGGGTTTCTGCTAAGCCGTAAAAATTATGGCAGTAAGGATGACGGCCGGGCGGCGGCTCGCGCCTTGGAGAGACGATGAGTAAGATTGATCTAGATATTTCCAACCTTCCCGATACCACCGTTTCGGTCAGGGAAGTCTTCGGCATCGACAGCGATATCAGGGTTCCGGCATATAGCAGCGGCGACCCCTACGTACCGGATCTCGACCCGGACTACTTGTTCGACCGCGATACGACGCTCGCTATTCTCGCCGGCTTTGCACATAACCGACGCGTCATGGTGTCCGGCTTCCACGGCACCGGCAAGTCCACCCATATCGAGCAGGTCGCAGCTCGCCTCAACTGGCCGTGCGTGCGTATCAACCTCGACAGCCATGTCAGCCGTATCGATCTCGTCGGCAAGGACGCGATCGTGCTGAAGGATGGCAAGCAGGTCACCGAATTCAAGGACGGCATCCTGCCCTGGGCCTACCAGCACAATGTCGCGCTCGTCTTCGACGAATACGATGCCGGCCGCCCGGACGTCATGTTCGTCATCCAGCGCGTTCTGGAATCCTCCGGTCGCCTGACCCTGCTCGACCAGAGCCGTGTCATCCGTCCTCACCCGGCATTCCGCATCTTCGCGACCGCCAATACGGTAGGCCTCGGGGACACGACCGGCCTTTATCACGGCACGCAGCAGATCAACCAGGCACAGATGGACCGCTGGTCGATCGTGACGACGCTGAACTATCTGCCGCACCAGAAGGAAGTCGACATCGTCGCCGCCAAGGTCAAGTCCTTCGGTCGCACGGCCGAGGGCCGCGAGACCGTGTCGAAGATGGTGCGCGTCGCGGATCTTACCCGTTCGGCCTTCATCAACGGCGATCTCTCGACCGTCATGAGCCCGCGTACCGTCATCACCTGGGCGGAAAACGCCGAGATTTTCGGTGACATCGCGTTCGCCTTCCGCATCACCTTCCTCAACAAGTGCGACGAACTGGAACGCACGCTGGTCGCCGAACAGTACCAGCGCGCCTTCGGCGTCGAGCTGAAGGAAAGTGCCGCCAACATCGTTCTCGGAGCCTAAGCGGAGACGAGATCATGGCAGGTCGCGGAGACAATTCGAAAGCCAAATCCGGCGGTCCGGTCGATACCGAACCGTTGCGGCGGGCAATTAGCGGCTGCGTGCGCTCGATTGCCGGCAATAACGAAGTCGAGGTCACGTTCGCCAACGAGCGTCCGGGCCTTGCCGGCGAGCGCATCCGCCTGCCGGAAATCTCCAAGCGACCGACGGCACACGAGCTCGCGGTGACCCGCGGGCTCGGCGATTCCATGGCGCTGCGGATCGCCTGCCACGATACCAACGTGCATGCCAGCATGTCGCCGCAGGGCGCCGATGCACGCGTCGTCTTTGATGCCGTCGAGCAGGCGCGCGTCGAGTCGATCGGCGCATTGCGCATGGCCGGCATGGCATCGAACCTCAGTTCGATGCATGCCGAAAAATATTCGAAGGCGAATTTCTCTGGCGTCGAACGGCAGGAAGATGCGCCGATCGGCGAAGCGGTCGCCATGCTGGTGCGCGAGAAGCTCACCGGCATCAAGCCGCCGGCGAGTGCCGGCAAGGTGCTCGATCTCTGGCGCCCGTTCATCGAGGACAAGGCGGCCGGCGATCTCGACAATCTCGGAAATGTGATCGAGGACCAGCAGGCGTTCGCCAAGCTGGTGCGGCACATGCTGACCTCCATGCAGATGGCGGAGGAGTTTGCCGACGACGATACCGATCCGGAGGAGATGGAGAACCCGGACCAGGAAGACCAGCCGCGCAGCAACGAGACCGAGAACGACGAGGTCGAGGAAGAAGCGGGTTCCGACGCTGCGCCTGCCGAGCAGAGCGACGCTTCCGACGAGGAAATGGACGACGGCGAGATGGACGGCGCGGAAATGTCCGACGACGACATGTCGGACGACAGCGACGAACATTCCGAGACGCCCGGAGAGACCCGGCGGCCCAACAGCCCGTTCGACGATTTCAACGAGAAGGTCGACTACAAGATCTTCACCCAGGAATTCGACGAGGAAATCACGGCCGAAGAGCTTTGCGACGAAGCGGAACTCGACCGGCTGCGGGCGTTCCTCGACAAGCAGCTTGCCCATCTTCAGGGCGCCGTCGGCCGGCTTGCCAACCGCCTGCAGCGCCGCCTGATGGCGCAGCAGAACCGCTCCTGGGACTTCGATCTCGAAGAGGGGTATCTCGATCCGGCCCGTCTGGTGCGCCTGATCATCGATCCGATGCAGCCGCTCTCCTTCAAGAAGGAGCGCGATACGCAGTTCCGCGATACGGTCGTCACCCTGGTCATCGACAATTCCGGCTCGATGCGCGGCCGGCCGATTACGGTTGCCGCCACCTGCGCCGACATCCTTGCCCGCACGCTGGAGCGCTGCGGCGTCAAGGTCGAGATTCTCGGCTTCACCACCAAGGCCTGGAAGGGCGGGCAGGCGCGCGAAAAGTGGCTGGCAAGCGGCAAGCCGCCGACGCCCGGCCGCCTCAACGACCTGCGCCATATCGTCTATAAGTCGGCGGATGCGCCATGGCGCCGTTCGCGCCGCAATCTCGGCCTGATGATGCGCGAAGGCCTGCTCAAGGAAAACATCGACGGCGAGGCGCTGATGTGGGCGCATAACCGCCTGATCGCCCGCCGCGAGCAGCGCAAGATCCTGATGATGATCTCGGATGGCGCGCCGGTCGACGATTCGACGCTGTCGGTCAATCCGGGCAATTATCTCGAACGGCATCTGCGCGCGGTGATCGAACAGATCGAGACGCGCTCGCCGGTGGAGCTGCTGGCGATCGGTATCGGCCACGACGTGACGCGCTACTATCGCAAGGCCGTGACGATCGTCGATGCGGACGAGCTTGCCGGGGCGATGACCGAGCAGCTCGCCGAACTGTTTGCGGAAAACGGCAGGCAGCAGGGCCGCATGCGACGGGCCAGCTGAGGTCCGCCGCTTGAAACTTTCCCGCCTCGTCGTCTGGGCCGGCCTTTTTGGCGTCATCGCTTTCCCGGTGGCGCCGGCCACCGAAAATATCTCGGTCAGGGCGCGCGCGATCACCGAATTCAAGCGCGGTTCGGCGGAAACACGCTTTGGATCGCTCGAATTTCTCGGTGGAATCGAATTTTCATCGTCCGATAGCCGGCTGCAGTCGCTGTCGAGCATCCGTTTTCGCGCCGATGGCGAAAGGTTCGTGTCGGTGCTCGATACCGGTTCCTGGCTGACCGGCCGCATCGAGCGGGATGCCAAGGGGCGCCTCGCCAACCTCACCGATCTCGCCATCAATCCGATCCTCATCCGCGGCGGCCGGGTCGGTTCGAAATACACTTCGGACGCCGAGGGCCTGGCGCTGAGGGACGGCCACGCGATCGTCAGCTTCGAGCAACTGCATCGCGTCGATGCCTATCCCGATCCGGGGTTCGAGACCTCCGCTCCCCTGAAGAGCCTCGATCTCCCGATCCCCCGCCACGAGTTCCGGATGAATGCGGGCATGGAGACGGTGGCTATCTCGCCCCAGACCGGTCCGCTCAAGGGATCGCCCATCGTCGTCACCGAGCATAGCCTCGATGACCAGGGGAACCTTTTCGCCGCCATCCTGGAGGGGCCGCTCAAGGGCGTGTTCACAGTGGTGCGGCACGATCCCTTCGACGCGACCGATGGCGCCTTCCTGCCGAACGGCGATTTCCTGCTGCTCGAACGCCGCTTCAGCTTTCTCGGCGGTCTCGGCATGCGCATCCGCCTCATCAAGGGCGACAGCATCCGCCCCGGCGTCGTCGTCGACGGCGAAGTGCTGGTCGATGCCGACATGGGTTATGCCATCGACAACATGGAAGGGCTCGACGTCATCACCGGGCCGGAGGGCAAGCCGCACCTCATCCTGATTTCGGATGATAACGGCAATCTGCTGCAGCGTAACGTGATGCTGGAATTCCGCCTGACGCAATGACGCCAAGCGAAATGTCTGCGCTTGAGTTAGCTGGCCGGAGCGACCTGCGGCATCGGCTTCAGCACGTTCATCAGTGCGCCATAGGGCAGGAGCAGGACGACGCCGACTAGGATCTTGACCACGAGGTCGCCGAGCGCCCAGGAGATCCAGCGCGGGGCTTCTGCGGCAAACGCGCCGAGGATCGGTGCGGATTGGATCGCGAAATTCTCGTTCGGGCCGATGAAGGCGAAGAGCGGGGCGAAGGCCAGCGAGAAGAACAGGATCGTATCGACTACCGTGCCGATCAGCGATGCCGCCAGCGGCGCCTTCCACCAGGTCTTGCGGCGCAGTTCATTGAACACCGAGATGTCGAGAAGCTGGCCGATCAGAAAGGCGGTGCCGGATGCGATCGCGATACGCGGAACGGAAATCCAGAAGGACAGCGCGACGCCGACGACGAAACCGACAAGCACGACACGTCGCGCAATCGAGGGACCGAACTGGCGATTGGTCAGGTCGGTGATCAGGAATGCGACCGGATAGGTGAACGCGCCCCAGGTAAGGAGATCGCCAAGGGCGATGCCCCAGAGCGTTCCCGTGACCGGAAACTGCACTAGGAAATTGGAGGCGCCGACGATGGCCGCCATCAGCAGGGCATAGATGAAAGTATAGCGTGAGCTCAGCATTTTTTTATCCTGGGTGATGCCACCAGTTGGAGTTTTATGAAGGCCAAGAGAAAAGGCCTGGCCGGTATTACCCGTTCAAGCCTTGTTCAAAGCCGAATGATTTGTCGTCAGACCGATCAGGCCGCAGCAGCGACTTCGGCGGTCTTCTTGACGATCTGGCGGCGCAGCAGGCGGGCGCGCATCGACAGTTCGGTCTCGTCGGACTTCAACAGGAAGGCATCGAGGCCGCCACGATGTTCGACGGAGCGCAGAGCGTGCGCCGAAACGCGCAGGCGATAACGCTGGCCGAGAGCGTCGGAGATCAACGTGACCTGGCACAGGTTCGGCAGGAACCGACGGCGGGTCTTGTTGTTGGCGTGGCTTACGTTGTTGCCGGTCTGAACGCCCTTGCCGGTCAGTTCGCACACACGAGACATGGATACACCTTTGTTCTTCTGCAATCGGATGGTACTTCCGGGCAATGCCCGGTGCGCCGATCCAACTGGTCCTGAGTGGAAAGTTGCGGTTCTATAGTCAGTGGGGCTCGTCGCGTCAAGCCAAAACCTTGGCCTAACCCTAAGAGAATCCGCTGCCAGTGCCCTGACGCCGCTATTTTCTTGCCATGATGCACCGTCTATATGTCTCCAGGAAGACGCTTTTCGGCGTCCTCATCGGTCAGGGCAGAATCATGAACCTTCACGGCTGTTTCGTCAGTGCCTTCGTGTTCGTCTTCGGGTTCACGACCGTTCCGCTCGGCTCGGCGGAAATCCGGCATGTTAGCGAATACGATATTTCGCTCGGGATCCTGCCGATCGCCAAGGCGTCATTCGCGAGCGAATTCAACAGCAGCGACTACAAGATCACCGGAACGTTCAAATCGGCCGGAATCGTCAACATCATCAGCCGCATCTCCGCCGAGACCAGCGTCAGCGGGCGCATGCAGGCCGACAAGCTGCAGGCCGAGCGCTACAACCTCGTTTACAGCGCCGGCCGTCGAACGCGTGTCTACGACGTCGAGTACCGTAACGGCAATGTCACCGAGACGACTGTCAAGCCCGAGCCGACCCGCAATCCGGAAACCTGGATTCCCGTGACGGAAAAGGACCTGCACGCTGTTCTCGACCCGTTGAGCGGCCTCATCTTCCCGGGCGACGCCAAGGTCTGCCCCAGTCGGCTGCCGATCTATGACGGTGAGTCGCGCATGGACCTGGTGTTGACACCGAAGGGCACCAGACCGTTTTCGACCGACGGTTTCAAGGGTGAGGCGATCGTCTGTTCGATCCGCTACCTTCCGAGATCGGGCTTCAAGCGCGGGCGCAGCGATATCGAATATTTGCGCAAGACGCCGATGGAAATCTGGTTTGCCAAAGCGCAATCGGTAAATGTATATGCTCCGGTCTACGCCGTCATCCCGACAAGGATGGGGCAGGTTTACGTGACAGCCGTCAAATATGGCGGTTGAATAAGGCGCCCGCCCGGGCGCCCAAGGGGGCAGGGGTGAAAATCCGGGGAACGTTGATCGGTTTTACGGCGATCCTGATGTGGTCGCTGCTGGCCCTGATGACGGCCGCATCCGGAAAAGTGCCGCCTTTCCAGATGAGCGCGATGACGTTCGCGATCGGCAGCCTGCCGGGTATCGTACTTTTTATCGTCAAGCCTGAGCGTATTGCTTTCCTGAAGCAGCCACCGAAAGTGTGGATCACCGGCATCGGCGGCCTGTTCGGTTATCATTTTCTGTATTTCACGGCGCTCCGCAACGCGCCGGCGGTCGAAGCGGGGCTGATCGCCTATCTCTGGCCGCTGTTCATCGTCGTTGGTTCGGCCTTGCTGCCGGGCGAAAGGCTGCGCTGGTATCACGTGGCTGGCGCGGTCGCCGGGCTTTGCGGCACGATCGCCATCGTTTCCCGCAACGGGCTTGCCTTCGACGGCGCCTATCTCACGGGTTACGGGGCGGCCTTTCTCTGCGCCTTCACCTGGTCGGGCTATTCGCTGCTGACGCGGCGCTTCGATCGGGTTTCGACCGATGTCGTTACCGGTTTCTGCCTCGGCACGTCGCTGCTCTCGCTGATCTGCCATCTGGCGCTCGAGACGACCGTCTGGCCCGCCAATAGTGGTGAGTGGACAGCGGTCGTCGGGCTTGGCCTGCTGCCGGTCGGTGCGGCCTTCTATGCCTGGGACTACGGGGTCAAGAACGGCGATATCCAGATCATCGGCGCGGCAAGTTATGCGGCGCCGCTGTTGTCGACGCTGATTCTGGTCGCATCGGGTTTTGCCGAAGCGAACTGGAACGTCCTGTTGGCCTGCCTGCTGATCACCGGAGGGGCGGTGCTGGCGGCTCGGGATATGTTCCGGCCGAAGCCAATTGCGGAAGCCGCGGCCGAATAGGCGTTCCTGAAGGGTCGGGGACGTGGGGGAAGAGATGTATCTGTTGTTATGGGCGCTGCTGGCCGCCTCGATCGCGCTTGCGATCCATTATTTCCGCTGGCTGAAAAGGCCGGCGGGCCATCTTCGCGCGGTGCTGAAGACCTTACCAGTCTTGCTGCTTGTGCTCTACGCCGGTCTTTCCGGCGCGCCGGCGCTGTTCGTCGCAGCGCTGGCGCTCGGTGCACTCGGAGACGCCTGCCTCGCCTACGAGGGAGAGCCAGCTTTCGTCGCCGGGCTCGCGGCCTTCCTCGCTTCGCATATTGCCTATGCGGCGCTGTTCTGGCCGTCGATAGAACCGAGCCTACTCGTCGCCTCCGCCTGGCGTTATACGGCGGCATGGATTTTCGTTGTGCTGACAGGCATGACGTTTTTCATGTTGCGGCGCCCTGCCGGACGGCTTGCCATCCCCGTCACTGCCTATGGGATCGCGATCCTCGCCATGGCGCTTTCGGCGCTGGCGGTGAAGCCGATCCTGCCAGCGGCCGGCGCTGCGCTGTTCGTCATGTCCGACACTGCACTGGCGATCCAGAAGTTCCTGGTGAAGCCGGATGCGCCTGTCATGGCGAGGCTGAAGCCGTTCGTGTGGGGCACTTACTTCGCGGCACAGCTGATTTTTACGTTGGCAGTTGCCGGCCTGCCGTTGTCTTAGCCTGTTGGCTCCCAGCCCGGCGGTGCCATCTCGAAGCTCGAAAACTGAAAGCCTGGTGCGACCGTACAGCCGACCAGCGTGAAGCGGCCAAGCGGTTCCGCTGCCTGCCAGGCGTTCGCCGGGACCACGGCCTGCGGCCGTTCGCCCCTGGCGAGATCGGAGCCGAGCCTCACCTCTTCGACCGTCTCGCCCTCGGAAATCCGCAGTCGCAGCGGATCGCCGGCATAGAAATGCCAGACCTCCGCCGCATCGCGAACCCGATGCCAATGGGAGCGTTCGCCCGCTTCCAGCAGGTAATAGATCGCCGTCGAATGGCCACGTGCACCGCCGTCTTCGTCGCGAAACGTCTCGACATACCAGCCGCCTTCCGGATGCCGCTGCATGCCGAGCGTGGCGATAATCTCTTCCGGCTTCATTCAGAAGTTGTCCTTGCGCTTGCGGATCTCGGCAAACACTTCCTCGTTGGATTTGCTCTCCATCACCAGGTTGCGACGGATGGCCGGGTCGGTGGCGCGCAGGAAAGGATTGGTTTCCTTCTCCAGCCCGATCGTCGTCGGAATGGTGAACCGGCCGGCCGCGCGCTGTGCCTCGATCTCGCTGGCGCGCGCCTGCAGGCGTTCATTGTCCGGATCGACGCTCAATGCGAATTTCGCATTTGAAAGCGTATATTCGTGACCGAAATAGACGGCCGTCTCGTCCGGCAGGACGGCGAGCTTCTGCAGCGAGTGCCACATATCGGCGGCCGGGCGTTCGAACAGCCGGCCGCAGCCGAGCGCAAACAGGGTGTCTGCCGCGAACAGGATCTTGTCGTCCGGGAAATGGTAGCAGATATGGCCGGCGGTGTGGCCCGGCGTCTCGATGACGCAGACGAGATGTTCGCCGAACTGGAATTCGTCGCCATCCGCCATGGTCTTGTCGAGGCCGGGGATCGCCACGGCCTCGTTGAACGGGCCGATGATCTCCAGCCCGAACTTTTCCTTGAGCGCCAGGTTGGCTTCCACGTGGTCGCCGTGGTGATGGGTGGTGAAGATGTGGGTGATCTTCCAGCCGCGCCGGGCCGCCGCGTCCAGGATCGGCTTTTCCTCCGGGGCATCGATCGAGGCCGTCAGGCCGCTTTCCGGATCGTGCACGAGGACGCCGTAATTATCGCTGCGGCATGAAAAAACTTCGAGTTCCAGTGGTCTCATAACATAACCCCATTGCTGAAAGTGTTTTGCGTCACAATGTAGAGACTGGTCCCTTGAAGTCCAACCGCCGTCTGGTACCAAATCACGCATGCACACGGATATCGTCGATCTTCGCGAATTCTATCACTCGCCCCTCGGCCATCTCGCTGAGCAGTCGATCACGTTCGCGCTGTCTTCGCTCTGGGCGAGGCTGCCGGAGGAGCGGCTGGTGGGCCTTGGTTACGCCGTGCCCTATCTCGACCGTTTCCGCGCCGATACAGAACGCACTTTCGCCTTCATGCCGGCAGGGCAGGGGGCGGTGAACTGGCCGGTCAGCGAGCTTTCCTCGACGGCCCTCGTCTTCGACGAGGAACTGCCGCTGCCGGACTCTTCCGTCGATCGTGTGCTGATGGTGCATTCGCTGGAATTTGCCGAAAATCCGCGGGAGACCTTGAAGGAACTCTGGCGGGTGCTGGCGCCCGGCGGGCGGCTGGTCATCGTCGTGCCCAACCGGCGCGGCGTCTGGGCCCGCATGGAGCATACGCCGTTCGGTTCCGGCCGGCCCTATTCGCGCGGGCAGCTCACCTCGCTGCTGCGCGAGACCAATTTCACGCCCGGCGCCAGCGCCGAGGCACTGTTCTTCCCGCCGTCGAAGATCCGCGCGGTGCTGAAGCTGCGCCAGGCCTTCGAGCGCCTGGGGCGCCGCTTCTGGCCGGTGTTTTCGGGGGTGATCGTGGTGGAGGCCCAGAAGCGCCTCTACCAGGGCCTGCCGGTCGCCGCCCGTGCGTCGCGCCGCGTCTTCGTGCCGGTGCTGGCGCCCCAGGGCGTGCCGACGACGCGAACGCGGTGAGGGCCGCCCCTCGTCCGACTGCATTCTCCGGCCCTTCGCTTTGGCTCAGGGCGTTCGTCATTCGAAACGATTCACCAGATCGTTTCGTCGGCTGCGCCGACCATTCCCCACCCCTCGACAAAGGCGATTTTCGGCTTTAATCCCACTGGATCACACCCGCCGTTCAGGCTTTCCAAAAAGGTTGATCCGATGAGCATCGTCACGAGTGAGCCCGTTCCGCGTCCAGGCATCCTGGATATCGCCGCCTATGTGCCCGGCAAGGAACATGCTCCGGGCGTGGCGCGCGTCTTCAAGCTTTCGTCCAACGAGACGCCGCTCGGCGCCAGCCCGAAGGCGATCGACGCTTTCAAGCAGGCGGCGGGCAATCTCGAACTTTATCCCGACGGCCAGGCGATGGCGCTGCGCGAGGCGATCGCCTCGGTGCACGGGCTCAATGTCGCAAACATCATGTGCGGCAACGGTTCCGACGAGCTGCTGGGCCTGCTCTGCCACGTCTATCTCGGCACCGGCGACGAAGCGATCATCACCGAACACGGTTTCCTCGTCTACAAGATCCAGATCATGGGCGCCGGCGCCACTGTGGTCGAGGTGAAGGAGAAGGATCGCACCGTCGATGTCGACGCGATCCTCGCCGCCGTCACCGACAAGACGAAGATGGTGTTCATCGCCAATCCGGGCAATCCGACCGGCACCTATGTTCCGGTCGCCGATATCCGCCGCCTGCATGCCGGGCTGCCGAAGAGCGTCATCCTCGTGCTCGACGCGGCCTACGCGGAATATGTGCGCAAGAACGATTACGAAGCCGGCCTCGAACTGGTGTCGTCCAACAGGAACGTCGTGATGACCCGCACCTTCTCCAAGGTCTACGGGCTTGCGGCGCTGCGCATCGGCTGGATGTACGGCCCGGCCGGCATTCTCGACGCGCTCAACCGTGTGCGCGGCCCGTTCAACATGAACGCCCCGGCGATTGCCGCGGGTGCCGCCGCCATCCGCGACCAGGCTTTCGTCGAAAAGGCAGTCGAGCATAACAATCTCTGGCAGGGCAAGCTCACCCATGCGCTGGAGACGATCGGTCTGAAGGTCACGCCTTCGGTCGCCAATTTCGTGCTCATCCATTTCCCGGATGTCGACGGCAAGCGGGCGCCGGAAGCGGATGCGTTCCTCACCAGCCGCGGTTATATCCTTCGCGCCGTCCGCGGTTACGGTTTTCCGAACGCCCTGCGCATGACGATCGGCTCGGAGGAGGCCAATCGCGGCGTCATCGAAACGCTCGGCGAATTCATGGGCAAAAGCGCATGAGCACGCCGCTTTTCGACCGGATCGCGCTGATCGGCATCGGCCTGATCGGCTCGTCGATCGCCCGTGACGTCAAGGAACTTGGCTTGGCCGGTGAGGTGGTGATTTCCACGCGCAGCGCCGAAACCCTGAAACGCGCCGAAGAGCTGGCGCTCGGCACGCACTATGTTTCCTCAGCCGCCGACGCGGTGAAAGATGCCGATCTCGTCATCGTCTCGGTGCCGGTCGGCGCATCGGAGGCCGTCGCCAGGCAGATCGCCGGTAGCCTGAAGGCTGGCGCCATCGTCACCGATGTCGGTTCCACCAAGGCTTCCGTCATCGCGCAGATGGCGCCGCATATGCCGGAAGGCGTGCATTTCATTCCGGGCCACCCGCTGGCGGGCACCGAAAAATCCGGACCGGATGCCGGCTTCGTCGGCCTGTTCCGGGACCGCTGGTGCATCTTCACGCCGCTGCCGGATACGGACCAGGCGGCCCTCGACACGCTGAAGTCCTTCTGGATGGCGCTCGGCTCGCGCATCGACGAGATGGACCCGCAGCACCATGACAAGGTTCTGGCGATCGTCTCCCACCTGCCGCATATCATTGCCTACAATATTGTCGGCACGGCGGACGATCTCGAGACGGTGACCGACGCAGAAGTCATCAAATATTCCGCCTCCGGCTTCCGCGATTTCACCCGCCTTGCGGCTTCCGATCCCACCATGTGGCGGGATGTCTGCCTGCACAACAAGGATGCGATCCTGGAAATGCTGGCGCGCTTTTCGGAAGATCTTGCCTATCTGCAGCGGGCGATCCGCTGGGGCGAGGGCGACAAGCTGTTCGAGCTCTTCACCCGCACCCGCGCTATCCGCCGCTCGATCGTCCAGGCCGGCCAAGATGTCGACGCTCCGGATTTCGGCCGCCATTCACTCGACGCCAAGAAGTGATATCAGGATGTGACCCCGGTCAGATCGGCGGGATTTCGCCGATCTGGATGAAGCCGCCGGCGAATACCTTGCCGCGGTTGATGGTGAGGTCGAGCGACGCGCTCTTGCCGCGGCCGAGGGCGGACAGCATGTTGGCGGCGGTCTTCAGCGTTGGGGCGATCTGCGGAAACGCCTGGCTCAGGCTGTCGCGCCAGGCATCGATCTGCTCGACCCGGAGTTTCAGCTTGCCCGACAGGTAGCCCTGCTCGTCGAAGGAAAAGGGACCGGAAACGGTGATCAGCTTGCCATCACCGAGATCAGCCGAAACACTGCGCATCTGGCCCTGAGTGCCATAGAGAGCGGTTCCGTTCGGATCGGATCCGTCGATCATGCCGGCGCGACCGGTCAAGGTCAGGTCGAGATTGGCCGTGAATCGCGGCAGAAGCTGCGGCAGGTCCTTCATCACCACATCGGTGTTTTGGAGTGTCAGAGCCGCATCGAGGTCGTTGCCGTTCTGGCGCAGATGGATTTCGGTGTGACCGGCGCTGATATTGAAGGCCTGGCCGGTTGCCGACGATAGGATGTTCGTCTTCGCGTTCTCGATCATCGTCGAAGTGCGTTCCACCCCGCGAAACCGGGTGATCAGGCTCGACTGGAAATTCTCCCAGGTTGTCGAGACCGAAAGTCCGTGGCCGGTGCGGATCTCGATCGGCGAATCGAGTTCCCAGACGATATGGCCGGGATTGTAGACCTGGGCGGCGGACCGCAGGGATCCGAACATTGCGGAAATGCCGTTGGTGCGGTCGTCGACCGATACTTTCGAGCAGAACAGGCCGATCCGGAAGGGATAGCCACGATAGTCCGCGTCGGCGCATTCGGCCGAGATGCCGCGGCTTTCCTGGCTGCCGAGCAGGCTCAGCGTCCGCTCCTTCAGCACTGAGGCGCCATAGAACCAGCCGGCCGTGTAAAGTGCGATCACCAGCACCACACCGGAGGCGAGTAGCCATAATTTTCCGCTGACGCCAGTTCGGCTTGACGCTGCCATGATGTTCTCCAATGGTGCTGGGAAAGTTGGGGCGGGTCGCTTCAATTGGAATGGTGTGGCGCGGGATATGGACGAATTTTGGGTGTTTGGCTACGGGTCTCTGATGTGGAATCCCGGTTTTACGTTTGAGGAAAGACTGCCCGCACGTGCTTTCGGCTTCCGCCGCTCCCTCTGTGTCTGGTCTTACGTGCATCGCGGCACGCCGGATCGTCCGGGCCTTGTCCTCGGTCTCGACCGCGGCGGCTCATGCCGCGGCGTTGCCTTCCGGGTAAGCGGGGAGAATCGGGAGGATGTGCTCGATTATCTGCGCCGCCGCGAACTCGTCACGAATGTCTATCTGGAAAAGATTCTGCCCGTCTCGCTCAGTGATGGGCGGCAGGTGAAGGCGGTCGGCTATGTCGTCGATCGCCACCATGTCCAATATGCCGGCGCGCTGGAGATCGAGCAGGCGGCTGAGATCGTCCGCGTCTCGGTCGGTCAATCGGGTCCTAACGATACTTATGTGTTCAACACGCTGGCGCATCTGAAGGACATGGGCATTCGCGATCATTGGCTGGAAGGCGTCGGCGCGGCGGTGACAGCCCGAGCTCAGGCCGCCGTCTGAGCCTTCAGCTCCGCAAGCCGCTTCACCGCTGACGGCGGCAGCGGCAGGTGCGGATTGGCGGCCACGGTTTCGACCAGCAACCTGTCGCTTTCCCGTTCCAGGGTTTCGACCAGATGGGCGTAAAAAGCATCCGGATCCATGCCCGGTGCGATCGGTGGCAGGATGCGGACCTTGAAATGGCCGGGATATTTGATGAGCTTGCGGCGGCCCCAGAACAGGCCCCAATGGGCGACGATCGGCACGACGGGCACCCCGACGTCGCGATAGATGCGGGCGATGCCGTAGCGGTATTGCGGCTCGGCCCCCGGCGCCCGGCGCGTGCCTTCCGGGTAGATGATGAGCTGGCGGTTGTTGGCCATCTCCTCCTTCGTCCGGTTCATGACGTCGACCATGACCTTGCCGCGGGCGCCGCGGTTGACCGGGATCATCTTCTGCTTGGCGGCGTACCAGCCGAACAGCGGGATCCACATCAGCTCGCGCTTGAGGATATAAACCGGGTCCCGCTGCCAGGGCAGTAGCGCGACAGTATCCCAGGCGGATTGATGCTTGGGGGCAAAGATGCAACCGCCCTCGGGCACGTTTTCCAGCCCCTCGATCTCGAAGGTGGCGCCGACGATTTTTGCCATCAGCCAGTTGCAGGAGGCGGCCCAGGCTTTTGGGATGCGGTAGGCCGCCTTGCGCGGCATCAGGAAATAGATCGGGCTCAGCACGATCATCCGGACGATCAGGTTTGTGTAGAAGGCGATGTTGAAAAGAACCGAACGCACCAGCAGCATGGAAGGCTTCCTCTTGGACAGGCGTTGCCTACACGAGATCGCGCTGCGAAAAAAGCGCCGGGCTGTCATGCGAGGGCAAAAGTATCAGAGCGCGGGCTTTGATGCAGTCTTCGGCGGATCTTCGTTGCGCAATCCGGTGCCGCGCTCGATGCCGAACCAGTCGCGGCAGGTAGCCAGCACGACCTTGCCGTATTCCGAAAGCATGGTGCGCAACACGTCCGGCTCGGCGAACCAGGCTTTTCGGGTGAGATCAGAACTGACCACCGGATAGGCAATGAACTTGGTTACCGGGTCGGCACGCCGCAATTCGTGCAGGCTGCGCAGCATGTGATAGTTGTTGGTGACGACCAGCACGGACTTGTAGCCGTGGTCGTGGATCCAGCGGGTGATCTCGTTGGCATTGCCGATCGTGTCGATCGCATCGTAGCCGATATCGACGCAGCAGGCGAAGAGGTCCGGCGAGGCCTGTGTGACCTTGCGGATCTGGGTCGGGCTGGTGGATGGATGCGCTCCCGAGATCAGCAGGCGCTGGCCGGCTCCATCCCGCAAAAGTCCGAGCGCCTGTTCGATGCGCAGATAGCCACCGGTCAACACGACGATCGCATCGGCCTTGACGCCGTCAGGCGCCTTCAGTGAGGTCACCGCATTTGCAAACCACAAAAACCCGCCAAAAAGCAGCGCCAGCCCGAGTACGCAGGCCATGATGATGCGTCGGGCGGCCCATCGCAGCCGGCTGTTGCGCGAAAACACTCTCCCGAGCCACCGCCGCGGGTGGCGATCCGCTTCATTTTCGGGTGTGGTCGGAGCCGGTGTCATGATTGTCCATAGCCGGAGATTCGTGGCGAGAACAGGGCCAACCTACAGAGGAGTGGCAACCGATTCAAGAAGCTGATAACCCGTCGGAACGCGATGGATCGGATCGGATCAGGTCGATCTCGTCGATGGTGCGCATGACCGTGAACCGGGCGGTGAGCGTCGTCAGCAGCGCGATCACGATCATCGTGGCGAAGATGCCGAGATAACCGCCGACGCCTATCGTGAAGGAACCGAATAGGGCGCTCGCCTGGTCGCTTTCGGGCGTCGCGAGCGAATTCGCCTGCCACATGTTGGCTATGGCGAACATAGCGGCTGCGAGCGCACCGCCGGCGGCGGAACCCTTGATGCTGATCTTCAGGAAATGTTTCTGGAATTCGCCGGCCACGAAAGAGCTTTCGGCGCCGACGAAATGCAGCACCTCGACGATATGGCGATTGCCGGAGAGCGCGCCGCGGGTGGCAAAGATCACTGTCAGGATCATAGCGGTGAAAACGAGGATGAGGACGCCCATGCCGATCAGCACCGTCGTATGGGCCATCGACACCAGGCGATCCACCCAGGTGCGATGATCGTCGAGGAAAGCCTGCGGGATTTCCGTCTTCAGGAGATCGCGCATTCCGGCGAAATCGGGCGGGTTCTGCTCATCTATGGTGATGATGACGAGGCGCGGTATAGGCAGGTCGTCGAAGTTCAATCCGGTACCGAGCCACGGCTCCAGAAGCCTTGCCGTCGCGCTTTCGTCCATAATCGTGCCTTCGCGGGTGCCGACGAAGGTGAGCGCCAGGTCGCGGGCCTTCTTCAAAGCCGCATCCATGTCGAGCCCGTCATCGGGTTTGATCTGGATGGTGATCTCGCGGGAAATCTGGCTCTGCCAGCTCGATGCCGTCGCCCTCACCATGCTCACCGCGCCAAGCGTCAGGCAGGCGAGGAAGGCCATGATGGCGATCACTACCATCAGCGCATTGCCCTGGATGTTGGAGGGCGGCAGGATCGGGGCCGTCGGCCGCACCCGCATCTCGACGCGGCGCGCCTGCTTCTGGCCCGCCGGTTGAGCCTGCCGCTCGCTTTCGGGCTTCGGCGATTGGGCGCTCTTCGTCGCTTTCGGGCGGCTTAGCTCATTCATAGATGTCGAGCCGCCCTTCGGTGAGGATCATCCGCCTTGCATCCACCTGGTCCATCAGCGCCAGATCGTGGGTGGCGATGACGACGGCGGTGCCGAGCCGGTTGAGTTCCAGGAACAGACTGAGGAGCCGGCGCGCCATCGGCGGGTCGACATTGCCGGTCGGTTCGTCGGCGAGCAGGATTTCCGGCTGGTCCATCAGGGCGCGAGCGATCGCGGCACGCTGCTTTTCGCCGCCCGAGAGGACGGCGGGGAGCACGTTGATACGCTCGCCGAGCCCGACCCATTTCAGAAGCTCGATCACGTCGTTGCGGTAGGAGCTTTCCTCCTTGCCGCGCACGCGCAGCGGCAGCGCGACGTTCTCGTAGGTGGTCAGGTGGTCAAGCAGGCGGAAATCCTGGAAGACGATACCGACCCGCCGGCGCAGCATCGGCAGTTCGGCGCGGGGGATCTGCGACAGGTCGCGGCCGAACATGTGGATGATGCCGCGGGTCGGGTGCAGCGACATGAACAGCAGGCGCAACAGGGTGGTCTTCCCAGCGCCCGATGGGCCCGTGAGGAACTGGAACGAGCGCTTGGGGATGTCGAAGGTCATATCCCGCAGGATCTCCGGCCCCATCCCATAGCGCAGACCAACGTTTTCGAAATGAATCAACGGATGACCCAGTCCTCGCTCTTTCGACTCTCTGGTGCCCGTCTATCTCTTAACGACCCGGGTAAACGAACGGTAAATCACGCGCGGAAAAGGGCTAATTTCAGGCCTTATTTGCGAAGCGTTAACCATTTCAATTTACGACTGAGGAGGATTCGATTCAATGCCCGCCATCCCGAACATCGGGGAAAACGGGCCGAAGAGGGCCCCATGAGCACGTTTAGCAGCCATCAGGGCAAGACAGTCATCCAGATGGACATCCTGCCGCCGGAACCTTCCGCGCGCACGACCCGGATAAACCCGCGGCGCGGCGAGGTGGTAGACGCCCAGTTCGTCCCGGTTCGCGAGACCTTCCGCCGAGGGTCGGCCCCGCGCTCGCACAATGACAATCGCACCAAGTGCACGGAAACCGCAGTCACTGCCCCCTCGTTTGCGAAACGGATTCTTGCGGGAACTGAGCGTGGCCTGATGCGTCTTTCCGCCGATTTCTTCTCGGCAGTAGTGGCCATCGTCTTCGTTACCGTTTTCAGCCTCGCGGGTGGCTTCACGTTCCTGTTCGCCGGTTCGGCGACGGCCGGGGCCGGACCGACGCTCGACATCACCCATGTGACGATGACGCCGCAGGATGCCAATGGCATGCGCGTGCTCTTGATCAACGGCATCGTCGAGAACCGCAGCGGCGACAACCGGGCCATGCCGCAGATCCGCGCCGATCTGATGTCGGGCCAGACACTCATTGCGACGACGCTGATCTCGCCGCCGGCCTCGTCCATCGAAGGCCGCCAGAGCCGAGGCTTTTCGGCGCGCGTGCCCCACCCCGGTGGAAAACTGCCCGATCTGCGGCTTTCCTTTGCGGACCGCGGCGCCTAGAGCTTTCTCTTTCCCGGCGGATTGTGGTATCGCGGTTTTTTACGGACACGCAGGAGAACCTCATGCCCGTCGTACGCGGCAAAATCATCGAGCCGCTTTATACCGCCGAACAGATCGCCGAGCGCAACCATGCGATCGCGGCGCAGATCGCCACCGGTCCGACCAAGGACCTGCTGGTCATTGCTATCCTCAAGGGTTCGTTCATCTTCGCCGCCGATCTGTTGCGGGCGCTGCATGACGTGGGTCTTGCGCCGGAAGTCGAGTTCGTCACGCTGTCGAGCTACGGCGCCGGAACCGTTTCGCAAGGGGTGCGGATCGTCAAGGACATCGACAGCGACGTGAAGGATCGCGACGTCTTGTTGATCGACGATATTCTCGAATCCGGCCGTACGCTGAAATTCGCCAAGGAAATGCTCTATGAGCGCGGCGCCCGTAATGTTTCCGTCGCCGTGCTGCTCGACAAACGCGTCAAGCGCCAGGAGGATCTGGAGGCGGATTATGTCGGTTTCGAATGCCCGGACTATTTCGTCGTCGGTTATGGCATGGACGTCGCCTATGCCTTTCGCGAGCTGCCTTTCGTCGGTGTCGTGACCGGAGACGCTTGACCGATTTGCTTGGCTTGGGGAGACGAGGTGTTAACCATGTCGGCCTGCAAAGGGCCGGCGTTTACTCCTCGACAAGAAAACTCTGTTGATTTGCTCCCACATAACAAAACACGGGAGCGATCACCGCAATGGCAAAAATCCTGATTACCGAGGACGAGGACTCGCTTCGCATGTTCGTTGCGCGGGCGCTTCGTCTCGATGGTCATGAAACCCATGAAGCGGGTGACGGCGCGGAAGGTCTGGAAAAGCTGAGCGAGGGTAGCTTCGATCTGCTGCTCTCCGATATCCGCATGCCAGTCATGGACGGGATCGAACTGGTGCATCAGGCTTCGGCCAAGTTCCCCGATCTCAAGATCCTGCTGATGACCGGTTATGCCGAGCAGCGGGAGCGTGCCGACGATCTTGCAGCCAAGGTGATCGACGTGGTGCAGAAGCCGTTCGCGCTTCCCGATATCCGCCGTGCCGTCGCCTCGGCGCTGGCCGCAGCAAGCTCCCGCGCGGCCTGATCGCTCAGCGAATATCCAGAAGCCGTTCCAGGTATTGTCGCTCCGCTTCACCGGAAAGCGCGTTGCCGAGCTTTTCGCGGATCGCTTCGAGGATTTGGCGGGCGCGCTGGACGTCGATTTCATCAGGCACCTTCACCTGATCGCCGAAATCCGGGCCTGACGTGGCACGCGGGCGCCCAAGCGGGTCGCGGCCGTTCTGACCGCCTTGCGAGGTCATGTTCTCGCCCGGGCCGCCGCGATCCTGGCCTTGGCCCTGGCCCTGCTGCTGCATGGCCTGCATCATCTGCTGCATCATGTTCTGGGCGCCTTGGCGAAGTGCGTTGAGCGCGTTGCCCTGGCCTTGCACGGCCTGCTCGCCCTGGCCATCGCCCAGCGCCTTGCCGGCATTGCCCATCTCGTTCTGCGCCTTGCCGAAACCTTCGCCGGGCTGCATGCCGAGGCCTTTCAGCGCCTGCTGCAGCTCTTCCAGCTTCTTGCCAAGGCCTTCCTGCTGGGCGCGGAGGTTCTTCAGCGCTTCACGTAGCTGCTCGGCGGTCATCTGGTCGGTGTTCTGCTGACCCTGCTGACCCTGTTGGCCCTGCTGACCTTGCTGCTGTTGACCCTGCTGCTGCTGTTGTTGGCCTTCCTGTCCGGGCCGTTCGCTCGGGTCGCCGCGCTGCATGCGGTCGCGGAGCGCCTGATCCAGCTTGAAGGTCTGGTCCATCAGACGCTGCTGTTCCTGCATGATTTCGCCGAGCTTGTCGATCTGCTGGCGCATCTGGCCGTTCTGCTGTTGCTGGCCCTGCTGACCCCGCTGCGGCCGGCCGGCCTGCAGGTTGTTCATCATCCGCTGCAATTCGTTGAGCATCTGCTGGGCGGCGTCGCGATTGCCGGACCGGGCGAGGTTTTCGATCTGGTTCATCATGTTCTGCAGGTCGCGCTGGCGGATGACGTTCTGGGACTGCATGTTGTTGGGCGCCTGCGGAGCGTTCTGCATCCGCTGCGCAAGCTCGTTCATGAACTGCTGCATAGCTTCGCGCAGTTCCTGCATCAGCCGAGCGACCTCCTGGTCGGACGCCTTGTTCTGCAGCGCTTCGGCAAGGTTGCGCTGCGCGTCGCGCAGGCGGCGTTCGGCCTGCGACAGGTCACCATCCTCGATGCCGAGCGCGATTTCCCAGAGATATTCGGCCGTTTCCTTCAGCTGTTCCTCGTTGCGGGCGAGCTTCATGCGCTCGAGCGCCGACCTGATCAGCAGGAAATGGCTGAGGTTGGGGATGGTCTCGTCGGGACGGATCGCCAGCGCTTCATTGAGCTCGATGGCGCGGGGCATCTGGCGGGTATCGAGCGCGAAGACCTGGCGCTCTTCGGCGACGGCCGCCGCCAGCGGTTCGGAGAAGCCGCGCGAGGGCAGCACCATTTCATGGGTGGGGCTGCGGCCGGTCTGGCCGGCGCCATCCTTGGCGATCAGGGTGATCTTGACGCGTTTACCGGCGAGCGGATGCTCGATCAGGCTTCGGCTCGTCAGGCTCTTGACCTCGCGGCTGTTCTGCCGCGGCAGGTCAAGCCGGTAGTCCGGCAGCGGATAAAGCGGGGTTGCGCCCGGAGCCGGCTGGCCGACAGGTTCGATCAGAGCATGAGCTTCACGGATGCCGTAATCGTCCTTGCCGGTGTAGCCGATCTCCAGCGCGCCGTTGACGGAACGCTTCGGCTGGCCATCGAAGGCGATTTCCGGCGGCCGGTCCGGGATCACGTCAAAGGCCCAGGTCTGGCCGTTGACGGTCAGGCTGCCGCTTTCGGCGACATTGAGCGCGTAGGTGCGGGGCGGCCGCTGCTGGTTGGGCTGCTGGGGTGCGGCCGGTTGAGTCGATGTCTGTGGGGCCGGTGCCTGCTGGGCTGTCTGCTGCCCCTGCTGTCCGGGGGCCTGCTTTTGCTGCTGCGCCGCGTCCTCGGCTGCCTTCTTGGCTTCCTCGGTGATCAGCGTCGATGGTTGCCCTCCGGCTTTCGGGGCGAAGACGACTGCCTCGCCGCCTTCGCCGCCGGTGACGCGCACCGTCAGGGCCGAATTCTGCGGGATGGAGACGGCGGCCACGGTCGTGGTCGCCTCGCGGCCGGTCAGGAAGACCGGCGCACGGCCGGTATAGGAGGGCGGCGTCAGCCAGGCGTCGATGCGCAGGTCCGGATTGATGCTCGGCGCCGGTGGTGCGGGCCGGAAGGCATCGGCGGGAGAACCGCCGCCGTTCGAGAAGGAATAACCGAGCGCGACGACGAAGACGAGAGCAGGAATGGCGCGGAGCGCAAACCGGTCGTGCCGGGCGATATCGGGCTGCGGCAGGCCGGCGTCGAGCGCTGCAATGCGCTCGGCCATGCGGATCTGATGTTCTTTCCACAGGGCACGGGAGAAGGGCGTTTCGAAAGCCGGTTGGTCGTCCTGCACGCCGACTGGCTGGTGGGGCAGGTTGTTGCGGACTTCCAGAAGCCGGTCGGCATCAGCCACCGCCGGCCAACGCAGGCGGCTTAACGGCAGCAGAGCATACACGAAGGCAAAGGCGAAGCCGCCGACCAGGACCCAGCGCACCCAGTCCGGCGCGATCCGGAAAATCCCGAACCAGGCCACCGACAGGAAAAGCGCCGCAATCCCGAGGGGCGCGAGCAGCAGCGGCAAAATCCGTTCGAAAAACAACACGATCCGTGCGAAGGACCGTTTCAGTGCGACGCGACGCGCAAGCACGGGATGCAATTCGAAGGCACCTTTGCGGATGAAGCTCATGCGATCCGTCTCCAGTCGTGGCGGCGCAAATCAAGCTTCCAAGATAACGATGTTTGTGGCGAAGACGAGGGCAGGGGGCGATCCGCCCCCATATTTTCCGGGCTTTCCCGTAAAAGTGAACGGCGCGTTAAATGTTCAGTCAAGCCATGCCGGCACGGAATCGAGGCCGATGAGCTCTTCGTAGCTGCCGCGCGGACGCACCACATGGAACTCCGATCCCTTCACCAGAACCTCCGGCACCAGCAGGCGGCTGTTATAGGTGCTTGCCTGCACGGCGCCGTAAGCGCCGGCCGACGAGATTGCGATCAGATCGCCGGGCCTGGGTTCGGCCATCTCGCGGTCGAGCGCCAGATAGTCGCCGGTTTCGCAGACCGGGCCGACCACGTCGCCCTTGATGCGCGACGCATCGGCGGCCGGCACGACCACCGGACGGATCTCGTGATAGGCGTCGTAGAGCGTCGGACGGATCAGGTCGTTCATCGCGCCGTCGACGACCACGAAGGACTTTTCGCCACCGTCCTTCACGTAGATGACCTCGGTCACCAGAATGCCGGCATTGCCGACGATCAGCCGGCCGGGCTCGGTGACGATCTTGCAGTTCAGCGACCGCAGCTGGCGCTTCACCGTCTCCGCATAGGCATCGGGCAGCGGCGGGGGATTGTTGTCCTGACGGTAGGGAATGCCGAGACCGCCGCCGATATCGACGTGGTCTATGCGATGGCCGTCGGTGCGCAGCGTTTCGACCAGTTCGCGCAGCAACCGGAAGGCGTGCTCGAACGGCTGCAATTCGGTGATCTGGCTGCCGATATGCATGTCGATGCCCTTGACGTCGATGCCATCGAGCGTCGCGGCATGAGCGTAAACGGCGCGGGCGCGCTCATAGGCGATGCCGAACTTGTTTTCCTTCTTGCCGGTGGAGATCTTGGCATGCGTGCCCGCATCGACATCCGGGTTGATGCGGAAGGAGACATGCGCTTTTCGGCCGGCTTTCCGGGCGCGCAGGTTGAGGACTTCCAGTTCCGGCTCGGATTCGACGTTGAAACAGTAGATGCCGGCTTGCAGCGCCAAATCCATTTCCTGCACCGTCTTGCCGACGCCGGAAAACATGATGCGGTTTGCCGGAATGCCGGCGGCCAGCGCGCGACGCAGCTCTCCGCCGGAGACGACATCGACGCCGGCGCCGAGCCGGCCGAGCGTCTTCAGCACCGCCTGGTTGGAATTCGCCTTCATGGCATAACAGACCATCGCGTCCACATCGGAGAACGCCTTGGCGAAAACCTTGTAGTGACGTTCCAGGGTGGCCGTCGAATAGACGTAAAAGGGGGTCCCGACCGCCTTGGCGATTTCCGGGATCGGCACGTTCTCGGCGTGCAGCACGCCGTCGATGTAATGAAAATGATTCACGGTAAAACTCGGAAATTACAGGAGCGGGTCGAGCAGGAAAGGCCGGTTGGCAACCGGCTCGGCTTTCTGTTCACCCGGCTTGCCACTCTTGCGGATGTTCTGCTGCTCTACCGGCGTGCTCGGGCGGTCGAGGCTGCCCTTACGGCCGCAGCCGACGACAACGATGCCGGCGAGGCTCAGCACAAAGGCGATGCGGGCGATTTTTACCAGGGACTTCGACATTCTATTCCTTCTCCGGCACGGCTGCGGAACTTTCATAGCGAAGTTCCGCGCCCTTGTGCAGTCACTATCCGGCATCACTTCTCAGCGTTCGTCCTGCCGACATCAATTCCGGGCGCGCCACCAGGCGATCTGCTTCCGGACTTCCGCCGGCGCGGTGCCGCCGAAGCTGGTGCGGCTGGCGACTGAGGCGTCGACGGAAAGGACGTTGAAGACCTTGTCGGTGATCGCCGGATTGATCGACTGCAGTTCTTCGAGCGACAGTTCGGAAAGGTCGCAGCCCTTGCTTTCTGCAAGCGCCACGACGCGGCCGGTCACGTGATGGGCGTCGCGGAAAGGGAGGCCGACTTCACGCACCAGCCAATCGGCAAGATCCGTCGCAGTCGAATATCCAGCGCCGGCGGCGGCACGCATTTTGTCGGCACGGATCGTCATGTCGCGCATCATGCCGGTCATCGCGGCGATCGCCAGTTCCAGGTTCTCGGCGCAATCGAAGACCTGTTCCTTGTCTTCCTGCATGTCCTTGGAATAGGCGAGCGGCAGGCCCTTCATGACGGTCAGCAGCGCTACCAGCGAGCCGTTGATGCGGCCGGTCTTTGCGCGCACCAGTTCGGCGGCATCCGGGTTCTTCTTTTGGGGCATGATCGAGGAGCCGGTCGAGAATGCATCCGACAGGCGCACGAAGCCGAATTGCGGCGTCGACCAGATGACGATCTCTTCGGCCAGCCGCGACAGGTGCACGGCGCAGATCGCTGCGACGGACAGGAATTCCAGCGCGAAGTCGCGGTCGGAAACGGTGTCGATCGAGTTGCGGGTCGGTTCGCGGAAGCCGAGCGCCTTGGCCGTCATGTGGCGGTCGATCGGGTAGGGCGTGCCGGCCAGCGCTGCGGCGCCGATCGGGCTTTCGTCGAGATGGTCGATCGCGTGGCGCACACGGGCGCGGTCTCGGCCGAACATTTCCACATAGGCCATGCAGTGATGGCCGAAGGTGACCGGCTGGGCAGTCTGCAGATGGGTGAAGCCCGGCATGACCGTATCGGCGTGTTCCTCGGCGCGGTCTAGGAAGGCGGCGATCAGGCGGGTCAGCATCGCTTCCGTCTTGACGAGCTCTTCCTTGACCCAGAGGCGGAAATCGAGCGCCACCTGGTCGTTGCGGGAGCGGGCGGTGTGCAGGCGTCCGGCGGCGGGGCCGATCAACACTGCCAGCCGCGCCTCGATGTTCATGTGGATGTCTTCGAGCTTGCGCGAAAATTCGAACTTGCCGGTTTCGATCTCTGACATGATCGTGTTCAGGCCGGAGACGATCTTGTCTTTATCTTCGCCCGAAATAATGCCCTTTTCCGCGAGCATCGTCGCATGCGCTATTGAGCCGCGGATATCCTGGGCGAACAGCTTCTTGTCGAAACCGATCGAGGCATTTATCTCCTCCATGATCGCATCCGGCCCTGAAGCGAAGCGTCCGCCCCACATCTGGTTGGAGGATACTGCGTCCTTCGTGCCTTCAGCCATGATGCCTAGTCCTGGAGTAATTGATGACGACCAAAAGACCTTTCGGCCTTCCGTCCGCCAGATTGATCGTGATTGCCGCCGTTGCGGGAATACTTGCCGGTGCCGTGGCGGTATACGTGACGAATGTGGGGTCTGGCAATGGCGAGACCGGGCTCTCCGCCCAATCCTCCGGCGCCTGCGAGGGTGCAGTCGAGAAGGTGAAGTCGGTTTCGCAATTCTCCAAGGGCCAGGTCGCTGCCATGGTCGCCGCCCAACCGCCTCGGCCGCTCGATCTCACCTTCAAGGGGCCGGACGGCCGGGACCTCAAGACCGCCGATTTCGCAGGCAAGACCGTGCTGCTCAATCTCTGGGCAACCTGGTGCGGCCCGTGCCGGGAAGAGATGCCGGCGCTGAATGCGCTGCAGAAGGGCATGGGGGCTAAGGACTTCGAGGTCGTGGCGGTCAATATCGATACCGGCAGCGACGAGAAGCCCAAGGCTTTCTTCGCCGAATACGGCGTCGATACGCTCGGTTATTACCGCGACAGTTCAATGGGCGTCTTCAACTCGCTGAAGAAGGAAGGCCTCGCCTTCGGCCTGCCGGTAACCTTGGTGATGGACAAGAAAGGCTGCCTGATCTCGGCGATGAACGGTCCGGCAGCCTGGGACAGCCCGGATGCCAAGGCGCTGATCACGGCGGCGAAGGGGCCTTAGCCCGCAATTTTCCAATTGAAGTAACGTAAATCTCTACTCTATGCTGCTTTTGGTTGTGATGGCCAAGCAGACGCGCCCCTGTCAGGCGCATCGGAGGAGATGGGCTCCTCCGACCCGGCGAAGGCCTCGCCATCCAACTGGAGAGTGAACTATGTGGCTCATGCCATTTAGCATCACGTTCACCATAAGGAAAACCCGCACGAGCTGGCAGGCGTGCGGGTGTTATTCCGGAGGTGATCTACGAGAGGCGGGCGCAAGCTCGCCTCTTACTCCTCAATATAGTTTAGAACGACATGACTGACAAGCTTAGGTGGCGGTTTAACTTACCGCGTCGGAACCGGCACTTCGCCGCGATAATCGTAGAATCCGCGGCCGGATTTGCGGCCGAGCCAGCCGGCTTCGACATACTTTACCAGAAGCGGGCAGGGGCGGTATTTGCTGTCGGCCAGGCCGTCGTGCAGGACCTGCATGATCGACAGGCAAGTGTCGAGGCCGATGAAATCGGCGAGCTGTAGTGGCCCCATCGGATGGTTGGCGCCGAGCCTCATGGCAGTGTCGATCGCCTCGACCGAGCCGACGCCTTCGTAAAGCGTGTAGATCGCCTCGTTGATCATCGGCAGCAGGATGCGGTTGACGATGAAGGCCGGAAAATCCTCGGCGACGGTCGCAGTCTTTTCAAGCGCGACGACGTAGTCCTTGGCAGCCCGGAAGGTCGGCTCGTCGGTCGCGATTCCGCGCACCAGTTCCACGAGCTTCATCACCGGCACCGGGTTCATGAAATGTATACCCATGAAGCGCTCCGGACGGTCGGTGGCGGAAGCGAGGCGGGTAATGGAAAGCGACGAGGTGTTAGTGGCGAGCAGCGCTTCGGGTTTAAGGACCGGACAGACCTGCGCGTAGATCTTGCGCTTGACGCTCTCGTCTTCCGTCGCGGCCTCGATCACCAAATCCATCGGCGCGAGATCGTTGAGGTCGGAAGAGCCGGAAATCAGGGCAAGGGCCGCCTTGCGCTCGTCATCGCCGAGTTTGCCGTTGGAGACCTGGCGGGCGAGATTGCCGTTGATGGTTGCGAGCGCTGCTTCGATCCGGTCCTTGGACACGTCGTACATCTGCACCTTGTATCCGGCGAGAGCCGAAACATGTGCAATACCGCAGCCCATCTGGCCTGCTCCGATGATGCCGATGCTTTTTATGACCAAACCCATGGTTTCGCTCCCTGGGCGTTTACGCCATCTCAAGCGTACGCCGATTTCATAGAAATGCCGGACTGCATGTATGCAGTCCGGCAGATTGTTATTCTGCTGCTTGTCGTTTTGCCAGCATTTTTCGCGCTTGCGAAATGAACAAAGGCTCAAAGCGCCTTTTCGAGCTGGGGCAGGATTTCGAAAAGATCGCCGACGATGCCATAGTCGGCAACCTGGAAGATCGGGGCTTCCTCGTCCTTATTGATGGCGACGATGACCTTCGAATCCTTCATGCCGGCGAGATGCTGGATGGCACCGGAAATGCCGACGGCGATATAGAGTGCCGGCGCGACCACCTTGCCGGTCTGGCCGACCTGCCAGTCGTTCGGGGCGTAACCCGCGTCGACCGCTGCGCGCGATGCGCCGACGGCTGCACCGAGCTTATCGGCGACCGGCAGGATGACTTCCTTGAACTTTTCCGCCGAGCCGAGTGCCCGGCCGCCGGAGATGATGATCTTGGCCGAGGTCAGTTCCGGACGTTCGGACGACGACAGCGCATCCGAAACGAAACTCGACAGGCCGGGGTTGGCGGCAGCCGAAATGCTTTCGACCGAGGCGGAACCGCCGTCGCCAGCCGCCTGGAAGGAGGCGGTGCGCACCGTGATGACCTTCTTGGCGTCGGTTGACTGGACGGTCTGGATGGCGTTGCCGGCATAGATCGGACGCTTGAACGTGTCGGCCGAAACGACCTCGACGATCTCCGAGACCTGCATGACGTCGAGCAGGGCTGCGACGCGGGGCATGACGTTCTTGGCAGATGCCGTCGCAGCGGCGATGATCGTGTCGTAGGAACCGGCTAGCGAAACGATCAGAGCCGAAAGCGGTTCTGCGAGGTTGTTGGCGTAGTCGGCGCTGTCGGCGAGCAGGACCTTGGAAACGCCGGCAAGTTTTGCAGCGGCATCGGCAGCGGCTTTGGCGCCGGAACCGGCGACCAGCACATGCACATCGCCGCCGATCTTGGAGGCTGCGCTCAGCGCCTTGGCGGTCTGGTCGTTGAGGCTCGCATTGTCGTGTTCTGCCAGAAGAAGAATGGCCATGTTGATGTTCTCCCTTTCCTTACAGAACGCCGGCGATCTTCAAGGCGCCAACCAGTTCCTCGACCGTCTTTACCTTGATGCCTGCCTTGCGGCCGCCCGGTTCTTCCGTCTTCAGGACCTTCAGGCGCGGCGCGGTGTCGACGCCGAAATCTGACGGAGTCTTCTTGTCGAGCGGCTTTTTCTTCGCCTTCATGATGTTCGGCAGTGAAGCGTAACGCGGTTCGTTCAAACGCAGGTCGGTGGTGACGACGGCTGGAAGCTTGACTTCGATCGTCTGCAGGCCGCCATCGACTTCGCGGGTGACCTTGGCGGAACCGTCTGCGAGCTCGATCTTCGAGGCGAAGGTCGCCTGGGCGGAGCCGAGCAGGGCTGCCAGCATCTGGCCGGTCTGGTTGGAATCATCATCGATCGCCTGCTTGCCGACGATGATCAGGCCCGGCTGTTCGGCATCGACGATGCCTTTCAGAATCTTGGCCACGGCAAGCGGCTCGACCACGTCGTCGGTCTCGACCAGGATCGCCCGGTCGGCGCCCATGGCGAGTGCTGTACGCAGGGTCTCTTCGGCCTTGGCCGGGCCGATCGAAACGACCACCACTTCCTCGGCCTTGCCCGCTTCCTTCAGACGTAGAGCCTCCTCGACGGAGATTTCGTCGAACGGGTTCATCGACATTTTCACATTGGCGAGCTCGACACCCGTGCCGTCCGGCTTTACCCGAATCTTGACGTTGTAATCGACCACGCGCTTCACTGGCACCAGGATCTTCATGGGGTCCTTCCTTGACTATCTCCAGCCGCAAATTGCGACATTTGCTGCTTCCTCATTTGTCAGTTGGCGACATGGATACGCATTTTTCGCGCGATTACAACGCGGATTTGCCTCCAGGCATTGCCGTTTTCTCATAGTTCTATTCGGTTGCCGCGGCGATCTGCGGAGCGCCTGGTTTTCGCTCGACGGCTTTCGGGGTGACGATGTCGCGGTCGAACAGTGGCACGCCCTTGCGGCGCATGAACAGCACGAGGATGGCGCCGGCAATGATACCGCCCACATGCGCACCCCAGGAGACCATGCCATCGAGATCGAGCGCCAGCATGGCGAACTGCTGGACGATCCAGAGCGCCAAGGGAATGAAGGCCGGCAGCGGCAGCGGAATACGGAAGAGAACCAGCACCCAGACCCGCACGCGCGGATGCAGCAGGAAATAGGCGGCAACGACGCCGGAGATCGCCCCGGATGCGCCGATCAGCGGACCTTCCGAACTCGATGCCACGAAACCGTGGAGAGCGGCGCCCGCCGCTGCGCAGGCGAGGTAGAAGATCAGGAACTTCACATGCCCTAGCGCATCCTCGACATTGTCGCCGAACACCCAGAGGAACAGCATGTTCGAGGCGAGATGCCAGAAATCCATGTGCAGAAAGGCATAGGTGACGAAGGTCAGATCGTCCGGCACGATCACCAGCGACGGATCGAGCGTTGCGTAATTGAAAATCACTGCCGGAATGAAGCCGAGCCCGAGGGAGGCGTGTTCGGCCACTTCAGGCGCGGAAAAATTGGTGAACAGCCATATCAGCACATTAAGAGCGATGATGCTGATCGTGACATATTGCGCGCGGATGTATTTGAGTTCGACGGCATCGTGCAGCGGGATGAACATGCTGTGGCTCCTGCGCCGTTGCGGTTACCGGTTCTTGCCAGGAACCCAGAGTATATCGGCTTTGCCGCCGTCATTGGCAAAACGCGCAGCGACGAACAGAAAGTCGGAAAGCCGGTTGATATATTTCAGCGCCGCAGCGCCGACGGTCTCGCCTCGGGACAGCTCGACCATCAGCCGTTCAGCACGACGCGACACGGTGCGGGCAAGATGAAGATGAGCGGCGGCGGCCGATCCGCCCGGCAGCACGAAGGAGGTCAGCGGATCGAGATGGGCGTTCAGCGCATCGATCTCCGTTTCCAGCCGCGTCGCCTGGGCGTCGACGATCCGAAGCGGTTCGTAGTCCAGCTTTTCGCCGGCATCGGGCGTCGCAAGATCGGCGCCGAGATCGAAGAGGTCGTTCTGGATGCGGAACAGCATGGCATCGAGTTCGATCATGCTTGACGTGTGGAGGCGGACGAGCCCGATCGTCGAATTCGTCTCGTCGACCGTGCCATAGGCTTCGACGCGCAGGTCATGCTTTTCGCGGCGCGGACCCGAGACCAGCGCCGTGGTGCCGTTATCGCCGGTGCGCGTGTAGATCTTGTTGAGCTTTACCATCCGCCATCATCAGAATCAGGTCGGGCGACCGCCGCCCGTAATCCAGAGAGTGAGCATGATGAGGACGATTGCAACTGCCTGCAAGAGAATACGCAGTTGCATCAGCTTGTTGGATTTGTTGGGATCGGTGCCCTTGACCATGTTAAACAGCCCGCGGATCAGGACGAGCACGACGAGGCCCATGACGATCAGAGCAAGGACGGTGGTAAAAGTGGACATTGTCGGATTGCTGCCTTTCAATCCAGCCGGCGCATCAATTTATAGAAGAGCGCGGCCGGGAGTATTCTTTTCAGGAAAGCGCCCTGTTTGGCGGGCGTTGTTACCAGATAATGTGGCCTCGGACGAGATGCGGTCAAGGCATGCGTCAAGACGTCATAGACGGCTTCGGGCCCAAGTTTATGGCGGTTGGCCTGCCCCTGTCCATCGAGGCGCCTGAGCTGCCGCTGATACTGCTTCGCATGGACGGAACCTTCGAGGTCGACATGCTCCCGGATCTTGGCGAGCGCGTTGGCGGTGAAGCGAGAGGTGATCGGTCCGGGCTCGATGAGGCTTACTCCGATGCCGCTGCCTTCGAGTTCCATGCGCATGGTGACCGTCAGCCCTTCGAGGGCGTATTTCGAGGCTGTGTAAGCGCCTCGATAACGATAGGGCAGCAGGCCCAGTATCGACGAACAGTTGACGATCCGACCATAACCCTGAGCCCGCATGAACGGGATGACCCGCCGCGTCAGCTCATGCCAGCCGAAGAAATTGGTCTCGAACTGCTCGCGCAACACATCGGTGCTCAGATCCTCCACCGCACCCGCCTGGCCGTAGGCGCCGTTGTTGAACAACGCATCGAGCTGCCCGCCGGTGCGCTCGATCACTGTTGCGATCAGGGCGGCGATCGTATCCGGCTTGGTATAGTCCATCAGCAGGGCTTCGATGCCGTCCGCTTCGAGGGAGGCCAGATCTGACTCGTTGCGAACCGTCGCAAACACCCGCCAGCCATCGGCCTTCAGGGCACGCGCGCAATGGGCGCCGATGCCGGAGGAACAGCCGGTAACGATGATCGTTCTATTTTCGGCCATTCGGTGAGGCTCCCTGTACAATCGAAAGAGTTCCTCCCATATTTCCCACCACGTCACAACGGAGTTGCAATTGCCCGAAGAAAACCGCCCCGTCCGGTGGTATCGCCTCGCCTTCAAGGTGCTTTGGGACGCCTATTGGCATTTCTCGGATGACGATGGCTGGGCGATGGCGAGCCATGTCGCGCTTTCCGGCCTTCTGGCGCTGTTTCCGTTCCTGATCTTCGGCACGGCGCTTGCGGGCTTTCTGGGGGCCGGCGACTTCTCGCAGACGACGGTCCACCTGCTCTTCGATACCTGGCCGGCGGATATCGCCCAGCCCATCGCCTCGGAGCTGCAGCGGGTCCTCGAAATCCCGCGCGGCGGCCTTTTGACGATCTCGGTGCTGGCGGCCGCATATTTCGCCTCGAATGGCGTCGAAGCCCTGCGCATTTCGCTCAACCGAGCCTATCGCGTCACGGAGACCCGGCCCTGGTACGTGACGCGCCTGGCGAGCCTCGGTTATGTCGTCATCCTGGTGGTGATCTTTGCGGTCCTTAGCATTCTGCTGCTTGCTGTTCCCGTGGCGCTGCGTTTTGCCGAGACCCGCTTTTATTTTCCGTGGCTGATCAGTGATCTCACCACGGCGGCAAACTGGGGACTCTACGGCACCGCCCTATTATTGCTGATCGGCCTGCTCGCCTCCCACAAGTGGTTGCCGGCCGGCCATCGCCGGCTGATCGACATCATTCCCGGCGTGACGTTGACGATCGTCGTCTGGACTTGTTTCGGGCTCGGCTTTGCCGCCTATCTCTCGACCTTCGCCAATTATACCGCCACCTATGCCGGTCTGGCGTCGATCATGATCGTGCTGATCTTCCTTTATATGGTAGGCGTCATCTTCATGCTCGGCGCCGAGTTCAATGCCGCACTGATGAAATACAAGATCTATTCGGTCTTCTCGCGCCGCCGGAAGGCGCATCGAGAGCGGGAGAAAATCCGCTCAGAGGCCGACGAAGCGGCGAATATCGCCGCCCGAGAGGCCCTGGTCGCGAAGCGCCGCGAGCCCGGTTGAGCCCTCGCTTTTCGACAGCTTCCTGCCATCGGGCCCCATGATCAGCCGGTGGTGATGATAGGCCGGCTGCGGCAGTTCCAGCAGCTCCTGCAGCAGGCGGTGCACGGCCGTCGCTTCGAAGAGATCGAGCCCGCGCACCACATGGGCGATGCCTTGCACCGCATCGTCCACTGTTACTGACAGATGGTAGCTCGACGGCGCATCCGAACGGGACAGGACGACATCGCCCCAGACCGACGGATCGGCGGGGATCTCGCCGCACGCTCCGTCGCCGGTCTCCATCCAATTCAGCGGCGCCTTGATGAGGCCAAGTGCCTTTCCCATGTCGAGGCGAAAGGCATGCCGGACGCCCTCTGCGATCAGTCTTCGCCGCTCGGTCTTGCTGCGATATCTGTCGTGGTCGGGATAAAGCGGCGAACCATCCGGGTCGCGCGGCCAGCTCTTCCCGTCCGCCTCGTAGGCAGCGACCCTGGCTTTTACATCGCCGCGGGTCAGGAAGGCCGGATAGACGAGATCCATCTCGGTCAATCGGTCGAGCGCCGCATGGTAGGCGTTGAAATGTTCGGATTGTCGCCGCACCGGCTCTTCCCATCGAAGCCCCAGCCAGGCGAGATCACGATAGATCGCCTGCTCGAACTCCGGCGTGCAGCGCGCAAGATCTATATCCTCGATGCGCAGCAGGAAACGACCGCCGTTTGTTCTCGCCATGTCGTGGTTGAGGAATGCCGACAGGGCGTGGCCGAGATGCAGAAATCCGTTCGGGCTTGGCGCGAAACGATAGACCGGTTTATCTGGAGGCGGAGCGGGCATGATTTCTTCTGCCATGCTTTTTGAAAAACGACCATGGGGAGGCAAGCGGTGGCGATCATCCGCGATCATTCCGACATCCAGGCGGGGCTCGAGGCGCTGGTGACGCTCGATCCGAGACTTGCTGATATCGTCGAGGCTTCCGGCCCGGTGCCGCTCAGGCTGAACGAGCCGGGCTTTTCCGGCCTTGCGTCGATCGTCGTATCGCAGATGGTGTCGAGGGCGAGTGCCGAGGCGATCTGGCGGAGGATAATGGCGGCCGGCCCGGTTACCGCCGAAGGATATCTGGCCTTGGATCCCGCTATCATCGCCACGTTCGGCCTCTCACGGGCAAAGGCGGCGACGCTTCATCATTTGTCCACGGCAATTTCGGAAGGGCATTTCGATCTCGCTTCCGTCTGCGCGCTGGAAACGGACGAGGCCATCCGGCAGATGACCACGCTGCCGGGAATTGGTCCCTGGACGGCGGAAGTCTACCTGATGTTCTGCGGCGGACATGCGGATATCTTCCCGGCCGGCGACGTGGCGCTGCAGGCTGCGGTCGCCCACGCATTCGGGCTCGAAACGCGGCCGTCCGCCAAAAATCTGGCGGTGATGGCTAAAGCCTGGGGGCCGTGGAGGTCCGTCGCGGCGCGGCTTTTCTGGGCCTATTACGCGGCTAAAATGCGTCGGGATGTCACACCTTTGGCCTGAAGCCGCGTCCGAGTATCCCACTGCATTTATTGGGCTTCACAATCCTGTAACAACGGACCTAATATAGAATGTACAGATGCCGAATCGGGTAGGAGCGTCATTTGACGATTGCAGTCTCCCCGCAGGCCCTGCCGGCGCTCGTCCTGAACGCTGACTACCGGCCGCTGAGTTATTATCCCTTGTCGCTTTGGTCCTGGCAGGACGCGATCAAGGCGGTTTTTCTTGACCGTGTGAACATCATCGCGGAATACGATCACTCGGTCTGCTCGCCGAGCTTTTCGATGAAACTGCCGAGCGTCGTCAGCCTCAAGACCTATGTCCAGCCGACCCGCAATCCGGCGTTCACCCGATTCAACGTCTTTCTGCGCGACCGGTTCGAGTGCCAGTATTGCGGAGAACACGACGACCTGACCTTCGACCACGTCATCCCGCGCGCTCATGGCGGCGAGACCACCTGGGAGAATGTCGTGGCCGCCTGTTCGCCCTGCAATCTGAGGAAAGGCAGCAAGCTGCCGAAGCAGGCCGCCATGTTCCCGCACCAGAAGCCCTACCAGCCAACGGTGCAGGATCTGCATAATAACGGCCGTCTGTTCCCGCCGAACTATCTGCACGAAAGCTGGATGGACTATCTCTATTGGGATACGGAACTGCAGCCGTAAAACGGAGCGCATCGAGCCGGTACTGGATAAGATGAAGGTCGATCCGGTGCGGCCTGCGCGAGAAGTCGAGCTGATCAGTGAGAGCGTGCTGCGTTTTTGAGACTCAGCGAGCGGTAAATTTGCTACCGGCTGGCGACTTCGTCGGGCGACTGGGTGTTGAGCAGCGTATCGATCCGCTTGCGTTCATCTTCGAACCGGGCGAGCGCCTTGCCGTTCAGCGAATTGCCGCCGGGCAGGCGGATCTTCATGGCATCGACCTTGGTACCGTTGACGATCAGTTCGTAGTGAAGGTGGGTGCCGGTCGACTGGCCGGTCGAGCCGACGTAACCAATCACCTGGCCCTGGGTGACCTTGGCGCCTTCGCGAATCCCCGGCGCGATCGCGCTCTGGTGGTTATAGGAGGAGACATAGCCATTGGCGTGGCGGATGAGTGTCTGGTTGCCGTAGCCGCCGGAATCCCAGCCGGCCTTTTCGACGATCCCGTTGCCGGTAGCGATGATTGGGGTGCCGCGCGGGGCGGCCCAGTCGGTGCCGGTATGCATGAGGGCCTTGCCAAGAATTGGATGGCCGCGCATGCCGAAACCGGAGGTCATGCGGCCGTTCGGGAGCGGGTTGCGCAGCAGGAACTGCCGGATGCTCTTGCCGTCCTCGTCGAAATAGTCGACCGAATTGTCGTCCGGATTCTGGAAGCGGTAGAAACGGCTCGTTGTGTCGCCAAAGCGGGCATTGACATAAAGCAGTTCGGAATCCTTGTTGGCCTGACCCCTGTCGTCGGCAACCGAGAAGAAGGCCTCGATCTTGTCCGCCGGCTTTAGCTGGGCCTGCAGGTCGACGTTGCTGGCAAGCAATTTCACCAGCGTCCCCGTCATTTCCTTGCTCATGCCGTAGGAGAGAGCTGCCCGGTAGATGCCGTCGTAGACGCGCGGCAGTTCGCGGCCGGCGACGACCTGCGCGGGCTGTTCGCTGAAGGCCGAGGCAACCGCATCCAGCATCGGCGGCTCATGGCCATCCACGAAGCGGCCGTGATCGTCGAGAGCGACTGTTACCCGATGATCGCCGCGCCGATAGAGGCTGGCGCGCACGACCAGAACCATGTCGCCTTCCTGGATAACGCCGATGCGCAGCACGTCGCCGACGGAAAGATCGGCTTCGCCGAGGCGGGATTGCAGATAGCCGGAAATTTCCCGAGCCTTGCCTTCCGGATAACCGACCTCGGCCATCGCCTGGCTGACCGTTTCGACCTTGCGCACCGGAATGATGTCGTCGGCATATTCGCGGGTACGGGAGTTGATCGCCTCAGGTGTTGAAACCGAGATGTTTTCCTCGACGACGCGGGCCGAAAGGCCGGCGGTGATATCCAGACCGCCGCCGTCATCCTTTGAGGAGAAGCGCTGCGGGTCGACATAATAGAGAGCCGAAAGCTGGCCACCGCCATCGGTGAGCACCGAGCCGTTGGAACGGACGTTCTCCTCGACCTCCTCCAGCGTCATCGCCGGCGCGAAGGCATACATGCTGCCCTTGATGGGGAAGGCCACGGTCTGGAGACTGACCTCGGATTCGACGTTCGACCCATAGATGACGCCGGCACGCGCTGCAGGCGGCGGCGGGGTCTCGCTCGACGAGAAGATCGTCATCGGATCGAAGTTCGGGTAATCTTCCTGCGCCACGTGGTTTGCGGCAAGGTTCATCTTCACATGCGCGAACGGCTTGCGGCGGACGACTTCCTTATTGCCCTCGTGCACGACCGTCGAGACTTCCATCACCTTCCGGTCGGTCGGCATGGCAACGATATTGCCGCCGAGCAGTCTTTTGCCGCGTGACGCTGCATCAGCATCGTTTGTCGGGATGGCGGCGGAGGCTTCGGCGGGGATGGCAAGCTGCTGCCGGCCGTCGAGGGCGGCAAACAAAGCAACGCCCATCAGAATGGAAGATGTAATGCCTGTCAGAAAGGTGCCGGAAAGCCAGCGTAACGAAATCTCACGTCGATCTGGAGCGCGACGGCCGTCGGCGAGGATCGGCGGTTCGTTGCCGAGCGAGCGGATCATGCTGCGGGCCGTCATCATGTGGGTTTAAGCCAGTCCCTGATACTCGTTATTGCCGTAGGCAGCTTTTATACTGCCTGCGGGACCTTGGGCCAAACATGTGCCCCTTCCAGCATAGAGAGTCAAATCGGCGACGGTGCAAACGCGTACATTGGCCCGACATGCGCTTTTCGATTCCCTGCTGGCACCGTGGTAACCATGAGATTGTGAATTTGTCGGGGCGGTTTTGGGGCAGGAGCCGAAAGGGCGCTATTTATACGCGCTTCAAGGGGTCGAAAGGCACCGGAAAACGGATTTTTGGAGAGTTTTCGAAAAATCATCTTTTAAATCATTAGGTTGGCATTTTTCTCGAAAATTCGAAAACAAGGCTGTTGACTTCAAAGTGTGGTGGGATCTATAACCCGCTCACTGAACGAGGGCGGCGGCGCTGCTGGCGACGACGACTTTCGTTCTTCAGAAATCACTGATTGATTGGCGCATGCTGGTTGGGACCGAGTTTCGGTTTGGTCTCTGGATGTAGCGCTGTTTGAGAAGTTTTGACGGTTTGGCCTTTTGGTTTTGAAGCGTCTGTTATTTGACAATTGAAGATGAGAAGAAAGAGAAACGTGGTCGGCGGTTTTCGCGGATCGGGGTTTAGGCCTTGATCTATGGAAGACAAATGACGGTCACGTTTTGAACAAGAGAACACCTGGTTAGGTGCGCAGTGATGCGGACCTTATCATAGTGAGTTCTCGTCGATTCAGAACAAGAGTGATTAGTCGGATTGGATTCTCAACTTGAGAGTTTGATCCTGGCTCAGAACGAACGCTGGCGGCAGGCTTAACACATGCAAGTCGAGCGCCTCGCAAGAGGAGCGGCAGACGGGTGAGTAACGCGTGGGAATCTACCCATCCCTACGGAACAACTCCGGGAAACTGGAGCTAATACCGTATACGCCCTTCGGGGGAAAGATTTATCGGGGATGGATGAGCCCGCGTTGGATTAGCTAGTTGGTGGGGTAAAGGCCTACCAAGGCGACGATCCATAGCTGGTCTGAGAGGATGATCAGCCACATTGGGACTGAGACACGGCCCAAACTCCTACGGGAGGCAGCAGTGGGGAATATTGGACAATGGGCGCAAGCCTGATCCAGCCATGCCGCGTGAGTGATGAAGGTCTTAGGATTGTAAAGCTCTTTCACCGGAGAAGATAATGACGGTATCCGGAGAAGAAGCCCCGGCTAACTTCGTGCCAGCAGCCGCGGTAATACGAAGGGGGCTAGCGTTGTTCGGAATTACTGGGCGTAAAGCGCACGTAGGCGGATATTTAAGTCAGGGGTGAAATCCCAGAGCTCAACTCTGGAACTGCCTTTGATACTGGGTATCTTGAGTATGGAAGAGGTAAGTGGAATTGCGAGTGTAGAGGTGAAATTCGTAGATATTCGCAGGAACACCAGTGGCGAAGGCGGCTTACTGGTCCATTACTGACGCTGAGGTGCGAAAGCGTGGGGAGCAAACAGGATTAGATACCCTGGTAGTCCACGCCGTAAACGATGAATGTTAGCCGTCGGCAAGTTTACTTGTCGGTGGCGCAGCTAACGCATTAAACATTCCGCCTGGGGAGTACGGTCGCAAGATTAAAACTCAAAGGAATTGACGGGGGCCCGCACAAGCGGTGGAGCATGTGGTTTAATTCGAAGCAACGCGCAGAACCTTACCAGCCCTTGACATGCCCGGACAGCTACAGAGATGTAGTGTTCCCTTCGGGGACCGGGACACAGGTGCTGCATGGCTGTCGTCAGCTCGTGTCGTGAGATGTTGGGTTAAGTCCCGCAACGAGCGCAACCCTCGCCCTTAGTTGCCAGCATTCAGTTGGGCACTCTAAGGGGACTGCCGGTGATAAGCCGAGAGGAAGGTGGGGATGACGTCAAGTCCTCATGGCCCTTACGGGCTGGGCTACACACGTGCTACAATGGTGGTGACAGTGGGCAGCGAAGGAGCGATCCCGAGCTAATCTCCAAAAGCCATCTCAGTTCGGATTGCACTCTGCAACTCGAGTGCATGAAGTTGGAATCGCTAGTAATCGCGGATCAGCACGCCGCGGTGAATACGTTCCCGGGCCTTGTACACACCGCCCGTCACACCATGGGAGTTGGTTTTACCCGAAGGTAGTGCGCTAACCGCAAGGAGGCAGCTAACCACGGTAGGGTCAGCGACTGGGGTGAAGTCGTAACAAGGTAGCCGTAGGGGAACCTGCGGCTGGATCACCTCCTTTCTAAGGAAGCTGTGGAACGGTAAGACGACCGGCACATGTCGCAAGACATGGCCCGGTATGAACCTTCCCGTGCTTTTTAGAACAATAGATGGCACCAGTCAGGTGACCATCGAAACGCAATACGCCACGGAATTGCCTCGGCAATAGGATGGTATGGCGAACCCGCCGACTACGTTTCTCTTTCTTCAAGAAGACAAAAAACCGCACGACCGGTTTGACTGAATGGGCCCGTAGCTCAGTTGGTTAGAGCACACGCTTGATAAGCGTGGGGTCGGTAGTTCGAGTCTACCCGGGCCCACCATTTGTTGAAAAGCAGATGGCTTGGCGCCGCACGGGTGGCGAACACAGTTGAATGGCGCGCGGATTATGGTGTTGATGAACGGGCTTTGTGCTGACGCTGTCGGCTGCAAGCTGTTCCCAAGTGATTGGGGCTGTAGCTCAGCTGGGAGAGCACCTGCTTTGCAAGCAGGGGGTCAGCGGTTCGATCCCGCTCAGCTCCACCATATTTTGTCCTGACGCTGTCGCGGCCTTGCTCGAGTTTGAGTATGGCAGCAATACAGCGCAGAGCGCGTCGCCAATCGTTTGGCGCCCCTGCGGAGCGCCTGCGGCGCGTGAGCACAAAAGTTGTCTTCTGAAGAAAATAAAAGTTTGCATCACTTCGATGAAGTGCTGCCTGTTCTGCAAAAATCGTGAAGAGAAGATTGATCTGGAGGCTTCCAGGTATGGGTTTAGGCCCATGTCCGAAGCCGGTTCCAATGATGTCGTTGATGGCCTAGCCGGCCGGATACGAAAGAGGGGCCGGAATAGGTAGGAAGCTTGTCACTCTGGTCGGTCGTTGTTGTCATTTTGAAGGACTTGTCCTGAAGAATGGCTCTGATGACTTACTGATGGCCGTTGCCTGACCGCGCGGTCCTGGATCACATCTCGAGAAGCTGGTCTTAAAGACAAGTTTGCAAGCGGGTCGCTCGGCGTGACCCCAATCAAGCAAGCTTGTCGAACACGTCGATGGCATCATGAGAAGGGCTGGTTGTAAAAGGTAACCGGTCCGCCACGCATTGGGTCTGAAAGCCCGATGGGTGGCTATATTGATGAGCATTGGCAATGAGAACGATTAAGTGTCGTAAGGGCATTTGGTGGATGCCTTGGCATGCACAGGCGAAGAAGGACGTGATACGCTGCGATAAGCCGTGGGGAGCTGCGAATGAGCTTTGATCCATGGATCTCCGAATGGGGCAACCCACCTTAGATGCTTGGGAAATCATTTTGGTTGTCGAACCTTTGGTTCGACGTTGCGGCGAACGATCGCCGACGGCCTCTGGCCTGTATGGGAATTTCCCAATACAGCGTGGAGCGCGTCGCCGGTCGTCCGGCGTTAAAACCAAAAATGGTTTCCAAGCATTGTTAAAAGGTATCTTACCTTCGAATAAAATAGGGGTAAGAAGCGAACGCAGGGAACTGAAACATCTAAGTACCTGCAGGAAAGGACATCAACCGAGACTCCGTAAGTAGTGGCGAGCGAACACGGACCAGGCCAGTGGCAATCAGGAATAAAGCCGAACGCTTTGGAAAAGGCGGCCGTAGCGGGTGATAGCCCCGTAGGCGTAGAACACTGATTGTCCTAGAGTAGGGCGGGACACGTGAAATCCTGTCTGAACATGGGGAGACCACTCTCCAAGCCTAAGTACTCGTGCATGACCGATAGCGAACAAGTACCGTGAGGGAAAGGTGAAAAGCACCCCGACAAGGGGAGTGAAATAGAACCTGAAACCGGATGCCTACAAACAGTCGGAGGGGGCAACCCTGACGGCGTACCTTTTGTATAATGGGTCAACGACTTAGTGTAACTAGCAAGCTTAAGCCGGTAGGTGTAGGCGCAGCGAAAGCGAGTCTGAACAGGGCGTTCAGTTAGTTGCATTAGACCCGAAACCGAGTGATCTAGCCATGAGCAGGTTGAAGGTTGGGTAACACCAACTGGAGGACCGAACCCGCATCTGTTGCAATAGATTGGGATGACTTGTGGCTAGGGGTGAAAGGCCAATCAAACTCGGAAATAGCTGGTTCTCCGCGAAAACTATTTAGGTAGTGCGTCGATCGAATACCCCGGGGGGTAGAGCACTGGATGGGCTATGGGGACTCACCGTCTTACTGATCCTAACCAAACTCCGAATACCCGGGAGTACTAATCGGCAGACACACGGCGGGTGCTAACGTCCGTCGTGAAAAGGGAAACAACCCTGACCTCCAGCTAAGGTCCCCAAGTCATGGCTAAGTGGGAAAGGATGTGAGGATCCCAAAACAACCAGGATGTTGGCTTAGAAGCAGCCATCATTTAAAGAAAGCGTAACAGCTCACTGGTCTAATTAAGGGTCTTTGCGCCGAAAATGTAACGGGGCTAAAGCCATGCACCGAAGCTGAGGATACGTGACTTGTCACGTGTGGTAGCGGAGCGTTCCGTAAGTCTGTGAAGGAGGACCCGTGAGGGCCTCTGGAGATATCGGAAGTGCGAATGTTGACATGAGTAACGATAAAGAGGGTGAGAGACCCTCTCGCCGAAAGACCAAGGGTTCCTGCTTAAAGTTAATCTGAGCAGGGTTAGCCGGCCCCTAAGCCGAGGCAGAAATGCGTAGGTGATGGGAACCACGTTAATATTCGTGGGCCTGGTGGTAGTGACGGATCGCAAAAATTGTTCAACCTTATTGGATTGGTTGGGCAGTGGGGCGGTTCCAGGAAATAGCTCCACCGTATAGACCGTACCCGAAACCGACACAGGTGGTCAGGTAGAGTATACCAAGGCGCTTGAGAGAACTATGTTGAAGGAACTCGGCAAATTGCACGCGTAACTTCGGAAGAAGCGTGACCCCATTTTGGGCAACCATAATGGGGTGGCACAGACCAGGGGGTAGCGACTGTTTATCAAAAACACAGGGCTCTGCGAAGTCTAAAGACGACGTATAGGGTCTGACGCCTGCCCGGTGCTGGAAGGTTAAGAGGAGAGGTGCAAGCTTTGAATCGAAGCCCCAGTAAACGGCGGCCGTAACTATAACGGTCCTAAGGTAGCGAAATTCCTTGTCGGGTAAGTTCCGACCTGCACGAATGGCGTAACGACTTCCCCGCTGTCTCCAACATAGACTCAGTGAAATTGAATTCCCCGTGAAGATGCGGGGTTCCTGCGGTCAGACGGAAAGACCCCGTGCACCTTTACTATAGCTTTACACTGGCATTCGTGTCGGCATGTGTAGGATAGGTGGTAGGCTTTGAAGCGGGGACGCCAGTTCTCGTGGAGCCATCCTTGAAATACCACCCTTATCGTCATGGATGTCTAACCGCGGTCCGTCATCCGGATCCGGGACAGTGTATGGTGGGTAGTTTGACTGGGGCGGTCGCCTCCGAAAGAGTAACGGAGGCGCGCGATGGTGGGCTCAGACCGGTCGGAAATCGGTCGTCGAGTGCAATGGCATAAGCCCGCCTGACTGCGAGACTGACAAGTCGAGCAGAGACGAAAGTCGGTCATAGTGATCCGGTGGTCCCGCGTGGAAGGGCCATCGCTCAACGGATAAAAGGTACGCCGGGGATAACAGGCTGATGACCCCCAAGAGTCCATATCGACGGGGTTGTTTGGCACCTCGATGTCGGCTCATCGCATCCTGGGGCTGGAGCAGGTCCCAAGGGTTTGGCTGTTCGCCAATTAAAGCGGTACGTGAGCTGGGTTCAGAACGTCGTGAGACAGTTCGGTCCCTATCTGCCGTGGGTGTAGGAATATTGACAGGATCTGTCCCTAGTACGAGAGGACCGGGATGGACATATCTCTGGTGGACCTGTTGTCCTGCCAAGGGCATAGCAGGGTAGCTATATATGGAATGGATAACCGCTGAAGGCATCTAAGCGGGAAACCAACCTGAAAACGAGTATTCCCTATCAGGGCCGTGGAAGACGACCACGTTGATAGGCCGGGTGTGGACGTGCAGCAATGCATGAAGCTTACCGGTACTAATCGCCCGATTGGCTTGATCGTTCTCATTGACCATGCTCATCAAGCTTTGCTTGATGATGCCAAGACCTTAGTCCTGACGCTGTCGCATCCTTCGGATGCTGTGCTGCGGACGGCCCGCCAAACGATTGGCGACGGCCTCTGGCCTGTATGGGTGCCTCAAGCGCTCGTCGGGTCCGGAAAGGTTCAAACGACGTGTTCAAAGACTAAAAATGAGGTTCGCCTCAACCAGCTTCTCAAATGTTGCGCTTCGCTGACCTGGTGGTCATTGCGGGGCGGCCGCACCCGTTCCCATTCCGAACACGGCCGTGAAACGCCCCTGCGCCAATGGTACTCCGTCTCAAGACGCGGGAGAGTAGGTCGCTGCCAGGTCTGCAAAACGCAACATATCTTCTCGATCCACGAAACCAAACGGCCCTTGAAGCCGATCTCAAGGGCCGCCCACAAGCGGCCCTTTCGTCGTTTGACGGAAACTTGCAGTACGTCCCTTACGCGAGACAAATCGCCTTCGGCAATTTGCTCGCCAGCAGGCATAACCGCAAAAGCGGTTACGCCACCGCGATAAATCCCAAAGGGATTTGCGCATCGCTATTTTGCCTTCGGCAAAAAGCTCTCAGGTCGACGGTTCCCGTCGCCTGTACAACGCGGGGTGGAGCAGCCCGGTAGCTCGTCAGGCTCATAACCTGAAGGCCGCAGGTTCAAATCCTGCCCCCGCAACCAAATCTTATGAAGACTTTACCAAGAAGCCCTCCTCCAAGGAGGGCTTTCTTGCGTTCCGGGCCTTGCCCAGTTGAGGTGACCGAGTTTGCCTTAGAGCGTAAGCGGGTGTTGATCCCGGAGTTTGATGCGCATCAAAGAACGCTGTGGCGGAAGGGCGCATAGACAGATGTCACCGTGCCGTGCCAATAACGGATGTCCAAATCGGACATCTGCGGCTGGCCGCAACTGATGAGGGGACTGTGAAGAACCGCAAAGCACCTGCCTGGAGTGTTGTGTTCGCGTCGATCGCGGCCTACGCGCTCGTCGTGCAGATGCTGCTTGGGTCCTTCCTTCTCGGTTCGGCGGTCGCAGCTCCCATCCTCGATGACTTTGGAAACCCGCTTTGCATCACCCATGCCGGCGGTAGCGGCCAATCGGATCACAAGGACGGCTCAAAACTGCCCGAGTGCTGCACGCAGGCATGCAGCGTTCTCGCTCCAGCGCTCGCCCCGCAATTTTCCGACAATTTTCTGAACAACCGGCTGGAGGCCACCTCCAGACCGGTTCCGATCGTGGCGGATACAGGCCCCTTCGAACGCCCCGAGACCTCTCCTGGGAATCCCCGCGCGCCGCCTCAGGCGGCCTGAAGGCTTGTCGTGCAAAACGAACGCCGTCTTGCGACACGACATGCGGAACAAAGACTTAAGCGTGACGCGCGACACTGAGATCGCGGGCCGCTGTAAGTCGGGCAATCCTGCCATCTTCTGAGTTCACACCTGGCCAAACGGCAACGAAGCGGCGGAAGCCGCGTGTCGCGCCCTCGTGGTCGGCCGGACCGGAACACGGATAGGACCGCCCTTTCAACCCATCAACCAACCGGCCGGCGCCCTCGTGGCGGCCAGTCGCCCGAAAATCAGGCCGCCCAACGCGCGGCCAGGCATGGAGAGTTACATGTTGAAGGCAATCACGTTGAAGACAGTCACCACAACCACCGCCATCCTCGTGTTCGGCAGCACCGCCGCCCTGGCGCATGTCACCCTGGAAGGAAAAGACGCTCCCGTTGGCTCGACCTATAAGGCGGTGCTGCGCGTGCCGCATGGCTGCGAAGGCAAGCCCACGAACACCGTGCGGGTCCAGGTTCCGGAGGGGTTCTACGGCGTCAAGCCGCAGCCGAAGGCGGGCTGGACGCTCGACAAGGTCAGGGGAGCCTATGCCAAGGCTTACGACAATCACGGTTCTCCCGTCGCCGAAGGGGTGAAGGAAGTGGTCTGGAGCGGCGGCAACCTCGGCGACGACGAGTATGATGAATTCGTTCTGCGTGGCACGATTGCGGCCGACCTGAAAGCCGGCGACATGCTCTATTTCCCGGTAATCCAGGAGTGCCCGGAAGGCCTCAAGGAACGCTGGATCGAAGTGCCGGCTGCAGGCCAGAAGGCGTCGGACCTCGAACTTCCGGCGCCCGGCATAAAGCTTCTTCAGAAGACGGGCAATTAACGATCCATCCACCCGGGAGCATGAAGGCCGATGACGCCGCTTTGCCACAAGGCACTTTCACTGACCGGCACTCTGCAGCGCCTCGCGTCTGCGATCCTGCTGTGGCTGGTCATGACGGCGGCGGCATCCGCCCATGCGTCCCTCAACACGACCGAACCGCGCGATGGCTCGGTCGTGTGTGCGGCCCCGCGTGTGATGGTTCTAACATTCAGCGAGCCTGTCTCGCCGACCAGCCTGAAGCTCACGCGGCCGGATGGCACTACAGTCACCCTCAAAAGCTTCGCCCTGAAGGATAGGACGGTCGAGATTACGCCGCCCGGGGACCTTAAGGAGGGCAGCTACCTCCTCTCCTGGCGGGTAGTCTCCGAGGATGGCCACCCGATCGGCGGCTCGGTCGTCTTCTCGATCGGACAGCCGAACGCCGGCGCCCGGGGCGCTGCGGCCGATATCGACTGGCCGGTCCGCGCCGGCCTCTGGATCGGCAAGGTGGCGCTCTATGTCGGTCTCTTCTTGGGGGTCGGCGGCGCTTTTGCCATCCACTGGTTCGCGGACGGTTCCCGGAATGCGCTGAGGCAGGTGCTTGCAACTCTCGGCATCGGTTTTGCGGGTGCCTTGCTTTCAGCCGGCTTTCAGGGGCTCGATACGGTGGGCGAGCCTGTTTCGCGGCTCTTCTTGCCGACTGTCTGGAAGGCGGGAATGGTCACGAGCTTCGGGCCGACGGTCATTTTTGCGATCGCGGCCCTGGCGCTTGCGGGGCTCGCTCTGGCCAGCGGCAGGGGCAGGGATGCCCGCTGGATATCGATATCGGCGGTCATGACCGCGGCATTTGCCCTCTGCCTCAGCGGGCATGCGAGCGCGGCAGATCCGCAATGGCTGATGCGCCCGGCCGTTTTCCTGCATGTCGCGGCCATCGCGGTCTGGGCCGGCGCGCTGCTGCCGATTCTGGCCGAGTTTGGAAAAGGCAAAGAGGCGGCGGGCGCGGTACTGCACCGTTTCTCGGCCTTCATCCCATGGGCCGTCCTGGTGCTTGCCCTGGCTAGCGGGGTGCTCGCCGTCGTCCAGATCCGCACCCCCGCCGGGCTGGTTACGACGGCATACGGGATCGTATTCCTCGTCAAGCTCGGGCTGCTCGTCCTGCTGTTTGCCCTGGCAGCCGTCAACCGATGGAAACTCACGGCCGGTTCGGAAAAGGGAGAGCCCGCCGCAATCCGCCTGCTCGTTCGTTCGATCGCCGCGGAAACCATCATTCTGCTCCTCATCTTCGCGGTGGCTGCGACATGGCGGTTCACTCCGCCGCCACGCACGTTGATCGCTGAAGTTCAGAGGACTGCCGTGGTTCATCTGGAGACCAGCAAGGCGGTGGCTGACGTCAAGATCACGCCGGATCGGGTCGGGGAGGTCGCGATATCCGCGGCCATCGCCAAAAGCGACAGGTCGCCGCTCGATCCTCAGGAGGTGACGGTCGTGCTCTCTAACCCCGGGGCGGAGATCGAGCCGATAAGGCGCCGGGCCGAGAAAGGTAAGGACGGCTGGACGGTGCCCGATATCGTGCTTCCCATTCCCGGGCGGTGGCGACTTCGCCTTGACGTGATCATCAGCGATTTCGAGATCACCAGGATGGAGGGCGAGATCGAAATCGCGCCTTGACCTGATGCCGGCCTGAGGGCTCGCCTATCGCAGAGCGATCTTCATCCTTCCGCCACCCGTCGCCGCACGCGGATCAGCATCGGGCCATATTCGAGAACAAAGAGGCCGAAAGCGGCAAGCCATGCGGCGCCGGACAGCGAATAGATCAGGCTCGCAAATTCCGGGAAAAGGCCGGCGCTTGGCCTCAGGAGCGCGCAGAGTACGATCGCTGCATAAGATGCGACAGTCGTCCGCGATGCGGTCAGCACCCGTCCGGTATGGCCCCGGCTTGCTCGCGTCATAACGGCGAGCATCATCGTGGTCACGGTTCCGACACTCAGCACATGGATAGCGGAGGTCTCGTCGAAAAGGTTCACCGCTGCAAGGCCGATCGCAAGGAACCCAAGCGGCACGAACAGGTAGGCGATATGCAGGACGGTCACCAGCATTTCGGCCGTCGTCGTCCAGCCGCGCCAGCGTGCGAGCCGAATCGTGTGCATGGCTGCCGCCAGTCCTGCCGTCCCCGCGACGAGCTTTCCGTCGCCTAGAATGACCCAGGCGGCCAGAGCGACGACCCCGCACAGGATGGCCGCCGTATCAAACCGGTCGTAGGCGGCGGGGAAATCCGTCCGTCCGGTCTTGTTGATCCAGTTGCGGGTGAAGCTCGGGATGATTCGGCCGCCAACTACGAGGATCATTGCGATATAGGCCGAGAGGGCGAGCTTGATCCCCACGGATGGATGCTGCCCGCCGGCCACCGCCAGATGATACAGGATATTTGCGGTGGAGAGGGCGATCAGTCCACCGACAACCTTCAGATCCTTCCACTTTCGTCCCGCGACCACTTCGCGCACGCAGATGAAGAGGAGGAGGGGCAGAAAGGCACTGTCGGCCAGGATGGCGGCCACAGTACCGGTATAGTCGGAGAGAAGCAGCGCCAGCCTGCCGGCGACCCATACGAGAAACAGGAAGACCAGCGGCCATCCGGACACCGGCAGCCTGCCGGTCCAGTTGGGAACCGCGGTCAGCAGGAAACCGGCAAGCACGGCGCTCGCATAACCGAACAGCATCTCATGCGCATGCCGATGGACCGTGCCGTAGGACCCCGCCACGTCGATCAGTCCGGCCAGGCTCGCCATCCATAACAGCATGGCGACAGCCGCCCAGAGTGCCGCCGAGAGAAAAAATGGCCGGAAACCGTAGGAGAATATGATGGGGGCGGTTGTGGAAAGTCCCCTCGGAATGCTCCCAGGTCGCCGCGCAGCCGGAATTGTCGTCATCTTCGGAACTCCTTATCCGGCATCCTTGTAGCGGCGGCGGCGGCGCCCTTCTTTGCTGCGTCGCAAGCAGACCAAGGAATGTTTGCTGCCGGGCGCGGCAATACCGCATCTTCGATCTTGCCGCGGGTCATGCTACGATCGCGCCGACCCTAGCGGAGCATAGGCCGTTGAAGATCGATAAGAGCCTCGTCAGAAGTTTTCCCCTGTTCGAGAGGATGGAGGATGCCGATACCGAAGCCCTTCTCATTCACGCAACGTCCCGCAGGGTGCCGGTCGGCGAAGCCGTATTCGAACAGGGAGCGGCCGCGACGCATTTCTATCTGCTTCTGCATGGCAGGCTGAAAGTCACGCAGGTCACTGAAGACGGCCAGCAGATCATCGTGCGCGTCGTCCACCCGGGCGATCTCTTCGGTTTTGCCAAGGCGCTTCAACGGATGGACTATCCCGGCACGGCGATGGCCGTCGCGGAAAGCATCGCGCTTTGCTGGCCGACGGAACTCTGGCCCCAGTTCGTGGATCGAAATCCCCGCCTCGCGGTCACTGCGATGCAGACGATCGGGCAGCGCCTGGAAGAAGCCCATGCCCGTATCCGGGAGATGTCGACGCAGGAGGTCGAGCAGCGCGTCGCCCATGCGGTTCTGAGACTGGTCAAGCAGGCGGGCCGCAAGGAGGGAGACGCGGTGTGGATCGACTTCCCGATTTCCCGGCAGGACATAGCCGAGATGACCGGCACCACGCTGCATACCGTCTCGAGGATCATAAGCGCATGGGAGGCGAAGGGGCTGGTCGAAGGCGGGCGTCAGAAGCTCCTGGTGAAGGATGCCGACGGCCTGCGCGTGCTGGCAGAAAGCACGAAGGGATAGCGGGAACGGGATAGGCGTTCTGAAACGGGCGCCGGACAACCCGGCGAGATGCCTCAGATCTCCCGGGTGATCGATTCGCTCAGGCGCTCGATTTCCTCGATGATGAACAACGCCGGATCGTCCGCAGCGCCGGATGCTACCAGCTCGTAGACCGCAAGGCGCTTGTCTCGAACATTTCCCACATGCGAAACGAGCGGCGTCCTATCGTGGTACCTGGCCCTCCCCAGCGCCTGATCAGCGTTAGAAGCTTCATGGCGTCATCATCGCAGGGTTCCACGGCGGGTCGTAGGTCAGCTCCACCTCGACGCTCTTCACCCCGGCGACCGATGCGGCACAGGCCTGGATGGCTTCCTTCAGAAACGTCGAGGCGGGGCAGCCTTTCGTCGTGGTCGTCATCGATATGTACATGTCGCCGGCCTGATCCGCCTCGATGCGGTAGATCAGGCCCATGTCCACGACGCTGCGCCCAATCTCCGGATCGATGACCATGGAGAGCTGTTGTCTGACCTGCTTGATCAGGTCGGTCTGCTCGGACGTGTTAGGCATCGGCAACCCCTTTGCCGGTACGGATCATGATGCGGTAGGCGCTGCCGTCCCGATCGAAATTGCCCACCCATTGATGGCCCCGGCGCGTCAGTTCCGGGAACAGGAATACCGGCTCGCGCGCAAGCACCGCGAAGATCACTTCGCCCGGGTTGAGCGCTTCGGCCGCGCCGAGAATTCGCTGCATCGGTTCCGGCGGGTCAAGGTCGGAAAGGTCGAGCTGCACGGATGGCTCCGCCCAGAGTTCGGGCGAGACAGCGTTTTCGGAGTGCGCGACTGCTTCGTGCTGGCGTGGCGTGAAGCGGACCTCGAAATCCCCGCCGTCGAGTTCGATAACGGCGTGATCGAAGCCCTTGGCATCCAGGACGCGATAGAGCGGTTGCGGCTTGAAGGGCGCAAACAGCTTCAGTCCCTGGCCGGGCTGCAGCGTCCCGACCGCCGTCATGATCGCTTCGAACGGCTCGCCGCCGTTCTTCAGGATCGGCCTGACATCGAGTTCCTTGAATTCCTGGGTCATCGTGACCTCCCGTTGAAGCTTGGTAAAATGAGCCGCCGTGCGGCGACGGCCGATGGCAGCACGGTCGCGGCCGGGACCATGGCGAGACGGCGGGCCTGGATGAACTCGAGGGCGAGAGCGCAGACAGCCGCGAGCTGAGCGAGCGTAACCGCCCTGAACATGTCCGGCATGTCGAGGATCAGGACTGCGGTCGCCGTTGCCGTCGCGGTGAAATAGAGCCCGAACCACAAGGATGCCCGCCGCTCGTTGACCAGGTCCTGGACGCGCGGGACGGCTGTGCGGCCAAGAACGGGGCCGTAAAACTCCAGCCACGTCATGAATGCGACGATCTTGTAAAGCTGCCCGAGGCCAAGCCCGGTTAACCAGCCGAACGTGAAAAGATAGGCGACCGGCATCACCATCTCAGGCAGATTGCCGATCACGATCGAGACGGCGAAAAGAACGAAACAGAAGACCAGCATGCCGACCGCCACCAGGCTCGCCATCACGTTCAGTTCCACGGACTTCCGTTTCCGTTCGCGGAAGATCAAGTGGACATCGATCGCGTAGAGAAGAGCGGCAAGTCCCGAGAGCGCTATCGCCAGGTGAAGCGGCCAGTCTGCGGTCAAGCCGGTTCCATCGGAGAAGATGCCGCAGCCGGCGGCCACGAGAGCGGCGGCCGTTAGCCAGCCGATCGCCCGGCTTGTCCCGCGGGTCCTTTCGGGCGACAGCAGGAACATCGTCAGGAGGCGGTAGCTGACGCCGATCGCGGTGATGGTCATCCATCCGAACAGGCCGAGATAGGCGTGCGCCGGTCCGGCCGAGAGCAGCAGCTTGGCGAGATGCGGATCATCGGTGAGGCCGGAGAGAGAAAGGGTAAACAGCAGCCCGAGCAAGGCAGTGCCGATCAACGGCGCGCAGCCGAGCGCGAGGAACTTTGCCGGCAGCGAGTACGGCCGTGCTGCCGCAAGCGTGCCTGCTACCATCCAGCAGAGGCCGGCGAATGCCAGCGTCAGGAGGAGGCCGCTCACCGGCAGTGTCCATGTCCAGAGGGGCACGATATCAGCCAGGCCAAGAAAGCCGGTCAGCAGCAGGAGAAGCCCGACCATGGTCATGAGCAGCGCGGGCAGGGCGAGATGGGGAGATAACAGCTGCCGCGAGGCGATTACCGGCACGAACTGAAGCAGCGATCCGGCAAACAGGAGAGCGAGCCAGCCGACCGCGATCAGGTGAACGATCACCAGCGAGGCCGGGTCGTCGATGGAGGCGGATGGATATCCAAACCCCGATATCGTCAAGGCCAGCCCGGCGACCAGGCAGACCAATGCCGTCGCGAAATAGGACATCGTCCAGGGGGAGAGAGTGGCGCCGGGCATGGCTTTCGTCTTTCAATGACCGCAGCAGCAGTCGCAGCCGGAGCCCTGCGCCCGCTGGATTTCGACGCGCCAGACATCCGGACCCTGTTCGAGATATTGCCAGTCGAACTCTTCTGGATACCGGCTCTCGATCTGGTAGTGCAGCGGCCGCGGATCATGGTCGCTGGTAACATGCATGACGCCGCCGGGAATGAGGGACGTCAGCACGCCAAAAATCTTCGGGTGACGTTCGGCGGGCGCGAGCGTCCTGACATCGATGGAGGGGATCTCAATATCCGACATGGTATGTTCTGGGCCTTTCAAGCTGGTGCTGCGGCCTGGCCGATCCCTGCCGCCTCGATGACTTAGCAGCGGCGCGATCGACGGAATTTGCGTCGGGACAAATATTTTGCAGAAAGACGACGCTGTCGTTGATTTTGCACAAAGAGAGGCCGCCGCCGGGCAGATAAATGCTTTCCGATGAAAACTGGAAAGGAGCCCGACATGTCCGCAGCGATAATCGAGAAATATGGCGATGCACGGCTGCCGCGCTACACGAGCTATCCGACGGCTCCGAACTTCAGCGCGGATTTCGATGCCCCCGACTATCCAGCCTGGCTGAAGGCGTTGCCCCAAGGACAGCCAACCTCGCTCTACATCCACATCCCCTTCTGTCGGTCGATGTGCTGGTATTGCGGGTGTCACACGACGATCACCGAGCGCGACAGGCCCATTCTCGACTATATCGAGATACTTCACCGGGAGATCGAGCTTCTGGCGTCCGCCAGAGACGACGGCTTCAGCGTCGGGGAAATCCACTTCGGCGGCGGTACGCCGACCATCATCAGGCCAGAGGAATTTATCGCGCTGATGGATGCCTTTCGCAACCGCCTCGGTTTTGCGGGCGCTGTCAATGCCGCGGTCGAGATCGATCCGCGAACCTTGACCGGGGAGATGGCAGTTGCGCTCGGCCAGTCGGGCGTCACCCGCGCAAGCCTTGGCGTCCAGAGCTTCGATCCGAAGGTCCAGAGGGCGATCAACCGCGTTCAGAGCGTCGAGACGACGATGGATGCGGTCGAGCATCTTCGCCACAACAATATTAACGCGATCAACTTCGACCTCATCTATGGGCTGCCGTTTCAGACGGTCGAATCCTGCGTCGAGACGGTCGAAGCGGCCGTCAGCATGCGGCCGGATCGTCTTGCTGTCTTCGGTTATGCCCATATCCCAAGCTTCAAGAAGCACCAGCGCCTGATCGACGAGGCGGCACTTCCCGACGCGCGGGAGCGCGCGCTTCAGGCATCCGCGATCGCCGAGGCCCTTGTGGCGGCAGGATATGTCAGGATCGGTCTCGACCATTTCGCCCTGCCGGGCGACGACCTCTCGCTTGCACAGGCCGAAGGCCGGCTGCATCGGAATTTCCAAGGGTACACGACCGATGCCTGCGAGGCGCTCATCGGGCTCGGGGCGTCGTCGATCGGCCGGTTGCCGCAGGGGTATATTCAGAACGAGGTTCCTCCGGGCCTTTATGCAACCCGCGTGTCGAAAGGTGAATTGCCGGTCGCCAAGGGCTACCGTCTCACACCGGAAGATCGTCTGCGCGGCGAGGTGATCGAGAGGCTGATGTGCGACTTTACGGTGGATGTTGCGACCCTTGCGGCGGCCCATGGCTTCGATGCCGAGCTTCTGCTGAGGGGTAACGATCGGCTCGATGAGCTGGAACGAGACGGCCTGATCGAACGCCGGGGCGGCGTCATCCGCGTCTCGGAAGATCACCGGTTCATCGTCAGAGCCGCGGCCTCGGCGTTTGATGCCTATCTGAACAGAAGCGGCAGGTCGTTCAGCAAGGCGGCATAGGGTTCAGAACTGAAATTGGAGGTCCGGCAGTCCGCCGAGCCGGACCTCCCACGCGGCCGAGATCCCCTTATCCCGTCAGGCCGCGATAGATGGCGGGCAGAGCCGCGGGGAGCTTTGAGATATCTCCGACGACCGCGTAACCGTTGCGGCCGAACATCGTCGGCAGGTAGGACTTCGCATCCTTGTCCACCGTCACGGCGAAGATGTTGACGCCGAGGCGTCTCGCCTCCTGCACGGCGCGGCGGCTGTCTTCCATCGCGAAACGCCCCTCGTAGTGATCGATATCGTTGGGCTTGCCGTCGGTCAGCACGAGAAGCAGCCGGGTCCGGTTGGGGCGTTTTGCGAGGTCCGCCGTGGCGTGCCGCAGGGCGGCTCCAAGGCGGGTGTAATATCCGGGTTTCAGGCCGGCGATCCGATCCTCCACGACTGGCGAAAGCCGCTCGTCGAAGCCTTTCACGGTCTCGACCCGCACCCAGGAGCGACGGCGGGAAGTGAAGGTGAGGATGGAGTGATCCGTGCCGCAGGCGCTCAGGCCCTGCGCAAGGACGAGAAGCGCTTCCTTCTCGACATCCAGAACCCGCCGGTTGTCGATCCAGGCGTCGGTGGAGAGGGAAACGTCGACAAGAATGGTGACGGCAAGATCGGGCGTGCGCGGCCGGCTTGCCACGTGGATACGGTCGGTTGCCTGCCCTCCGGCCAGGAGATCGGTCCGGCGCCGGACGACGGCGTCGAGATCGAGTTCCACGCCGTCCAGCTGCGACTTCAGCATTTCCTGGCGCGGCCGCAGGATCTCGAACTGCTTGCGCACCTTCCTCACCAGCGCCTTCGTGTCTTCCGACGTTTCGAGGCGGTCGCCGCTCGCTGATGTCGGGACGGCGAGGACCCGGCAATGGTTCTTCAGATAGGTTGCCTTCCGGTAGTCCCATTCGGGATAGGTCAGTTCGGCGGCGATTTCCTGGAGATCGACCATTTCCGGCGGAAGGTCGAGATCGAAGTGGAAACGCGAGGAGGGGCGTTCCTTGCGGCGTCCCAGAACCATTTCGTCGAGATCCTCGGCGGCCTTGCCGTCTTCCTCGGGCTTGTCGTCGGTCGGCCGGTCGACATTGACCATTTCCGTCATCGCCAGAATTTTCTCGAAGCGGTTGAGGATGAACGGGCTCCGCTCGGAGCGCTTCTCGTCCTCCCGCTCGCGCTTCGCGCTGAACCTTCTCTTCCCGGCCGGACCCTCCGGATCGCCGAGCGGGGTTTCCGAATCCTCCGCCGAAGAACGGGTTTCCTCATGGGATAAGAATTCCGGCCAGAGCGGCACGTCCATCATAGGCTGGTAGCCCGGTGGGGCATGGCGGGGGAAGATCGCGCCCGGCGTGTCGTCCGGCAGGCCCGCGCCTGCCCGCAGCAGGCTGACGATCCTGCTTTCCAGCAGTCTTTCCACCGAGGGAAGCCTGCCGCGGTGACGATCGGTAAGCGTTGACCGACATAAATTTCGATAGACCTGGCGCAAGCCGGGAAATGCGGCAAGCGTTTCGTCCACATTGGAGATCGCCATATGCAGCCGCTCGAGATCCCGTGCGAGGGGATCCGACGAGGCTGGCCGGGTCTCGGGCAACGTGGCGATGGCGGCCGTCAGCCAGATGTAGAGCGCCCGGTTCAGGCTGCGGTCCGGAAAGAAGTCGATGACATCAGGCAGCATCGCGCGGGCGAAATCCCGGCCGGAGCGGGCAATCCGCTCCTCGCCGAGCCCCACAAGCTGGCGAAACTTCAGGCGATGTTTCGACGTGCGCTGATGGGCTGCCACGAGCTGGACCGCGTGATCGCCTCCGAACCCGCGGAAGCAGGATGCGAGGACGGGTTTTATCTCGTCCAGCGTCACCGCCTGCTCGGGATAGCGCGGCAGGCTTCGTGTCTGGCCGACCAGGCGATGCCAAGCCTTGCCGACGGTTTCTTCCAGCTCGAGAAAATCCAGCATCAGAGCACCTCAGGCAACCACGGCATTCGCCACTTCGATCAACGCCGCGCGCACATCCGGATCGTCGGTCAGCGGCTCGATCATGGCAGCCCGAATAGCATGGCGCGGGTCGAGCCCGCTTTCGATCAGCGTGGCGCAATAGACAAGCAGGCGCGTCGAAACGCCCTCCTCCAGGTCGTGTCCCTTGAGGGCGCGCAGGCGATGGGCGAGATTTACCAGCGGCACGACATGGCGCTCGGAAAGGCCGCTTTCGGCCGCAACGATCGCCACTTCCTGTTCCCGGGGAAGGAAGTCGAACTCGATCGCCACGAAGCGCTGCTTGGTGGAAGGCTTCAATGCCTTGAGGATGTTCTGGTAGCCGGGGTTGTAGGAGACGACCAGCATGAACTCCGGCGGCGCCTCCAGCACCTCACCGGTTCTTTCGAGCGGCAGGATGCGGCGGTCGTCGGTCAAGGGGTGGATGACGACAGCGATATCCTTCCGCGCTTCGACGATTTCATCGAGATAGCAGATGCCGCCGCCGCGCACCGACTTCGTCAACGGGCCATCCACCCAGATGGTCTCGCCGCCCTTGAGGAGGAACCGGCCGGTCAGATCGGCGGCAGCCAGATCGTCATGGCAGGAAACGGTCGCAAGCGGCAGTCCGAGACGCTCGGCCATGTGGCAAACGAAGCGGGTCTTTCCGCATCCGGTCGGACCTTTCAAGAGAAGCGGAAGCTGCCGCTTCCACGCGGTTTCGAACAGCTCGCATTCGTTGCCTGCGGGAATGTAGTGCGGGATCGGTCCGGCCTGGGCCGGCTTTATCGGAGAAATCGTGGTCATTGGAATGTCCTGATCTTGGAGGGGCCGAGAAGGGCGGCCCCGTAGTTGAAACGGAGCCGCGCTGCATCATTCGGCCGGTTGGATTCTCGAAGTGCCGGCGGGTCGCCGTTCTCGGCTCGGGACGAACAGGGCCCAGAGGAACATCAGCGCCGAGATCAGCACGAAGACGCCCGATCCGAGCCGGACCCAATAGAAGATCGCCAGCTGGTCCTGGACATCCATGAAGCTTTCGCCGAGGACGCGCTGCAGGTGCACCTGAAGGACGCCGGCGAAGGTCAGCGCGAAGGTCATGACGGACATCGCCGTGCACATGATCCAGAAGCTGGCCATCGAAAGCCACTGGTTATAAGGGCTGCGGCCCCGAAGCTCCGGCACGGCATAGGCCATGACGGCAAGGTTCAGCATCACATAGGCACCGAAGAAGGCGAGATGGCCATGGGCTGCGGTGAGCTGGGTGCCGTGGGTATAGTAGTTGACCGACGACAGCGTGTGGAGGAAGCCCCAGACACCCGCGCCGAAGAAGGCCATGACCGAGCAACCGATCGACCAGAGAAGTGCGGCCCGGTTCGGGTGTTTGCGCCCGGCCTTCCAGGTCATCACGAAGGTGAAGACGACCATGGTGAAGAAGGGCGCCACTTCGAGCGTCGAGAAGAGCGAGCCGATCCACTGCCAATAGCCGGGCGCGCCGATCCAGTAGAAATGGTGGCCGGTGCCGAGAATGCCGGAGAAGAGGGCAAGGCCGACGATCACGTAGAGCCATTTTTCGACCACTTCGCGGTCGATGCCGTTCAGCTTGATCATCAGGAAGGCCAGCACCGAGGCCATGATCAGTTCCCAGACGCCCTCGACCCACAGATGGACGACATACCACCAGTACATCTTGTCGAGCGCGAGGTTGGCCGGGTTGTAGAAGGCGAACAGGAAGAAGATCGCCACGCCCCAGAGGCCGAAGATCAGGATATTGGTGACGACCGTCTTGCGGCCCTTGAGCACCGTGAGCGTGACATTGAACAGGAACATCAGCGCGACGATAACGATACCGACCTTGATAACGAACGGCTGTTCCAGGAACTCGCGGCCTTCGTGATAGTGGAACAGATAACCGACCACGGCGATCGCCGCCGCAACGAGGAAAAGCCAGAACTGGGCAACGGCGATCCGGGTGCTGTACAGCTCCGTTTCGGCCTCCTCGGGCAGCAGGTAGTAGGTCGATCCCATGAAGCCCATCAGCAGCCAGACGATGAGCGCGTTGGTGTGGATCATCCGCACGATGTTGAAGGGCAGCAGTTCCGAAAGCGTGTTCGGCAGGACGTAGATCGTTCCCGCCAGAACACCGAACAGGATCTGGGCGATGAACAGGCCGAGCGCGCCGTAAAAATACAGCATGGCGACCTTCTGGGTTTGATATTTCATGTGTTTTTCCCTTCCCGTGAGATCAGCCGGCGTCGTTCGGCGGCCAGTTCTGGGTCTTGATCCTGCTCGTCCATTCGAGGAAGTTGGCCAGGTCGTCGAGTTCACGTTCCGTGAGGTTGAACTGCGGCATCTGCCGCCTGCCTTCGATGCCGCTCGGTTGTGCGGCCATCCAGGCCTTCAGCGTCGCGCGGGCCGTGTCCGGGTCGGTATCGCCGCCCCAGCGTTTCCACACATTGCCGAGCTCGGGGGCGAAATAGGCGCCTTCCCCGAGGATCGTATGGCAGTTGATACAGGCGTTCTTTTCCCAGACATGTTTGCCGCGCGCGACGGAATCCGTGAGCGTGCTTTCGTCCGTGGACGTGGTTCGCATGTAGTAGTGGCTGTGGGCGGTAAGCCCGAGAAAGATTACGAAGAAGAACGCGGAGCCGCCGTAAAAGACGTTACGAGCCCCGGTCTTTGTGAGGCGTTCTGCCATCCTCATGTCCCCTTTGTGCGGATGCCTTGCGGGTTGCTGTGGGGCCACATCCGCAAAAAGCGGACGACGACCCGTGAAGCTTCTATGAGGGGTTTTCCGGAGCCGCTCTTTGCGATTTACCAAACAAAAAAGCGTTGCCCGCGGAGTCCGTTATTTTTGAAGGGTAAGCGTTAGCTTTCCTAATGGCGCACGGGCAACGACGGGGCCGCCTGAGATCAGGCAGGTGCCGGAGAGGAAAAGTGCAGGTGAGAACCGAACCTAAAGAATGGCCATCAGTACGACCTTGCCCAGCGACAGGGCAGAGAAGAAGACAGGCCAGATCATCAGCGCACGGGCCAGATTGGGTCGCATCCCCCGCAGGTCCATGAAGTCGAGCACGATGAGCCTTATCTTTGCAATGGCCATGACGAGGATGACGGCAAGTGCCGCTGCCGGTATCACCTCATGCTTCCATTGTGCGGCGATCAATGCGCCGACGATGCCGAGCATCATGACCCAATTGGCGCTGCCGAAGAGTTTCGAACCGTCCATTCCGGCCTCCTAGCCCAGATAGATCAGGGGAAACATCACCAGCCAGACGATGTCGATGACATGCCAGATGGTCGTCAGCGTGACGATCGTCGAACGTTCCAGCCTGATTGCCGCCAACAGGAAGAGGGCGGCAACGAATGCGACATGGGCGAGGTGGAAGCCGGTGATGAGAAAGTAGAGTTCGAAAAAGGTCTGCAGGTTCTCGTCACCTGCCGCGGCCCATTCGGAACTGTATTCGGCGAATTTGAGGGCGACGAAGAGGAAACCCAACAATGCCACGCCGAGCAGGAAGAGGCGCTGCCGGCGAGGTTTTCCCTGGGAGCTGGCGGCAAGCGCCGCCTGCCAGCTGCTCGCCAGCAGCACGACTGTATTGAGCCCCGCCAGCCGCGGCGCGAGGTGGAGCTTTGCGAGTGCAAAACTTTCCGGATGCAGCATGGACGTAACGACATAGCCGGTCAGCAGGATGCCGAACGCCGCAAGCTCGCCCCAGACGAGCACCCAGAGAAGAAGGTCGCCGCCTTCATCCCTCTCTTCGCTGGTCGAGATTGCCGCCATTCCGAAACCTCCGGTATTCTTCCGTCCCGGAAAATGGAGGCAATACAGATCCGGCTCTTTGTCATATCGCAAAGAAACGGCAGATAGAGGGGGTAGGATGACGGCAAACCAAGGATTTGCCATGTCTGATGCACAAGTCGGCCTTCTGATGGCCGCCCCGATCATTGTCATATTCGCCATCGCCCTCAAACGGATGGGGGTCCTGCAGGGTTACAGCTCGCTGGCCGCAGTCGTCTTTTCCGTCGCCATCGCGGGCGTCCTCTTCTGGCAACAGTAGCGGCTCCGCAATGCTGCGGTTTCTTTGCGGAATCACGTGGCCGATCAGCCGTGTCGGCATCAAGATCTGGGAGTATGACCTCTTCCACGAACGAAGGTCACGGCTTCGTTTTGAACCTCGCCTTCGTTGTTCAGGACAGCGCGCCACAGGCGGTTTCCGAGACGAACGCTCAGGCGGGACGTTCCGATGTCCTCAGCTTCGCCACGCTCCACGGTACTTGTCACGAGACCTTGGCGGATTCTCTGCCGGAACTCATCGCGAGACAGCCCGAACCGACCGGCGATCTCACCGGATTCCAGGATGAAGTCGCCATTCGGGTCGCGTTCGATATGCATCGCTCTTCCTCAGGTCGATGATGTTGAGGCGAGGTTCGCTGTTCAACGCTTTTTTACGTTCTACGACACTGATCGAAGTCGTGGAAAGGTCTCGGCGATAACGATTTCGTCGCAAGTGTCCGGTTGTCATGGCGAGCCAGCCTTGCTCAGAGCCTGTGGCCCGTCACCTTGTCGAAGAGGTGAACCTGCTTGGCGTCGATCGAAATGCCGACCGTGTCGCCGAACCTGACATCGATGCGCTCCCGGAAAAGGCAGGAGAGCTGCTCGCCGCCGCAATCGAGCTTGGCAAAGATTTCCGAGCCGGTGCCTTCGACGATCGCCGCGCGGCCCTGGATGCCCTGGTCGCTGGCGCGGATGTGTTCCGGCCTGATGCCGTAGACGAGCGGGCGGCCGCCCGCCTTGGCCGGCGACAAGTCGGCCGGGAGCGGCAGGATAAGCCCCTTGTCGGTGCGGAAAACGCCTTCCTCGATCTTGCCGTCCAGAAAGTTCATGGCCGGCGAACCGATGAAGCCGGCGACGAAGAGGTTGGCCGGCCGGTCGTAGAGTTCCAGCGGAGCGCCGACCTGCTCGATATTGCCGTCGTGCAATACGACGATCTTGTCTGCCATGGTCATGGCTTCGATCTGGTCGTGCGTCACGTAGATCGTCGTCGTGCCGATGCGCTGGTGCATGGCCTTGATCTCGCTGCGCATCACCACACGCAGCTTGGCGTCGAGGTTCGAGAGCGGTTCGTCGAAAAGAAACACCTGCGGATTGCGGACGATCGCCCGGCCCATGGCGACGCGCTGGCGCTGGCCGCCGGAAAGCTGGCGAGGGTAGCGTTCAAGCAGGTTTTCCAGGCCGAGGATAGCGGCCGCCTTCTTCACCCGCTCGGCGGTATCGGCAGGGTTCGCTCTCTTGAGCTTCAGCGCGAAGCCCATGTTGTCCGCCACCGTCATATGCGGATAGAGCGCGTAGTTCTGGAATACCATGGCGATGTCGCGGTCGCGGGCCGGCAGGTTGCTGACCTCGCGGGCGCCGATGCGGATCTCGCCGCCGCTGACCTCTTCGAGCCCGGCGACCATGCGCAGCAGGGTGGACTTGCCGCAGCCCGAAGGGCCGACGAGAACGACGAATTCCCCGTCGGCAATATCGACGCTCAGGTTCTCGATGACGTTGACCGCGCCGAAGCGCTTCTGGATGTTGTGAAGGGTGACGGTTGCCATGAAGTTCGATCCTGTTTGTGAGCCTGCTCAGCCGCCCTTGACCGCGCCGGCCGTCAGGCCTGCGACGATCTGCTTCTGGGCGAACAGGGTGAGTATCAGCACGGGGAGGGTGACGATCAGCGCGGCCGCGGCGAGCGGTCCCCAGCTGACCTGTTCGAAGGAGAGCATGTTGTAGACGGCAACGGGCAGCGTCCGCGTGGTGCGGCTTGCAAGCACGATGCCGAAGACGAAGTTGTTCCAGGAGAAGATGAGCGCCAGGATGAAGGCGACGACAATGCCGGGCTTGGCGATCGGCAGCGCCACGAGGCGAAACACCTGCCAGGGCGTTGCGCCGTCGATGCTGGCAGCCTCCTCGAGCTCCATTGGCGTCGTCTCGAAATAACCGATCATGATCCACACGACGATCGGCACGGTGACGACGAGATGGATGATGATCTGCGGCCAGAGCGTGCCGAGCAGGTTCAGCCACTGGAACAGCAGGAAGAGCGGAATGAGGAAGGAAAGGCCGGGCGTCATGCGGGCGATCATGATGACGATCGCTGCCTTCTCCGCCTTCAACCGCGCAATGCCGTAACCCGCCGGCACGCCGATGAGGAGTGCCAGCAGCGTCGCGGCCCCCGTCACCAGCACGGAATTCCAGAAATACAGGAAGAAATTGTTCTCGCGGAACACCTGCACATAATTCGACCAGGCGAAGTTTTCCGGGATGAGGATCGGCGGATAGGCGCCGTTGTCGATCTCGTATTTGAGCGACAGCGAGATCATCCAGAGGAAAAACAGCACGACCGGCGACACCATGACGAGGGCTGCGAACAGCAGGCCGATGCGATCGAGCGTCTTACGTCTGACGAGCGGGCGTTTGTTGAGGGCGTGTTCCATCAGCGCGTCTCCATGTCCGACCAGTTTGTCCGTGCGCGGACCATCATCAGCATGAGGGAGAGTGCGACGATGATGACGAAGAAGACGACCGCCATCGCCGAGCCGTAGCCGATGTCGTAATAGGAGAAGGCGGTGTTGTAGAGGTAGATGTTGATCGTCTCGGACGCCGTGCCGGGCCCGCCTTGCGTCATCGCGTAGATGATGTCGAAGCTCTTGATCGCGTCGATCGCGCGGATGATGACGCCGATCATCAGGAAAGGCGCGATCATCGGAAGCGTCAGGTAGCGGAATTTCTGCCAGGCGTTGGCGCCGTCGATCTCCGCGCTTTCATAGGGTTCGCGCGGAAGAGAGGCGAGGCCACCAAGCACGATCAGCATGATCAGCGGCGTCCATTGCCAGGTCTCGACGAGGACCAGCGATGGGATGACGCTGTAGCGGTTGTAAATCCATTCCTGCGGGCCGATGCCCACCAGCGACAGCAGATAGTTGAGCACGCCGAGCTGGGGATGGAACATCATGGTCCAGACGAGCGCGATGGCAACCGGCGTCGCCATCATCGGCATGACGAAGACGCCGCGCAGGAAACCCCTCCCCGGAAATTGAGCATCGAAGATAAGTGCTGCGAGCGTGCCGAGAAACAGGGGCGCCACGACCGCCAGCACCGTGAAGATCAGCGTGTGCCAGAGCGATTCCCAGAAGCGGAAATCGGTCGCCAGCCGGATGTAGTTGTCCAGCCCGGCGAAGGTCTGCTCCTGTCCCAGCGTCCAGCTGTTCACGCTCATCCAAAGGGTGAAAACCCAGGGGAAGACGATGACTGCGCCGATGACGATGAGGGCGGGAACGACGAAAGGCCAGTAGTTGGGAGCAAGCCTACTCGGCTTGCTCCTCTTGTTACCGGTTTCCGTCCGTGCTGTTTCGGTGCTCACGGAAGCCATTATCCCTCGCTCTTGGCAAGGACCGGTTCGAACTGTGCCGTTGCGGTCTTGAGTTCCGTCGCCGGGTCGGCACCGCCGATCATGTTGGTGAGACCGACACCGTAGATGTCGCGGAATTCGGTGACCGGAATGATGACCGGCAGCGCAAGCTGCGACACCTTACCGGAAGCGGCGACCGCATCCACCCATGCGCTCGGCATGGTGACACCCTTGCGGACTTCCGCATCGGCGAGGACCGACTGGCGGAAGGGAACGCCGGCGCCGGCCTGCAGCAGGCGTGCGCCCATCTCCTTCGAGATGACCCACTGGCAGAACAGATAGGCCGCTTCCTTCTTCTGGCTGGCTGCGGTGACGCCGATGCCATCGCCGAAGGTGGCGGCCGCCTGCGCCTTCGGTCCCTTCGGCATGACGCCGTAGCCGACCTTGCCGACGACACGGGACTTCTGCGGGTCTTCGAGCGGCGGAGCGAAGCCGACGCCGTCCAGCCACATGCCGATCTTGCCCTGCAGGAAGGCAGACTGGGCTTCCGCCCAGTTGAAGCCGGAGACCCCGACGGGGGCCGCCTTGGTCATCAGGCGCTGGTAGAGTTTGGCGGCCTCGACCGCCTCGTCGGAGGTCGTGCGCAGCTTGCCGTCAGGCCCAAGCGCCGTCGCGCCGTAGCCGAGCATCAGCGCCGTCCACACCGGAACGTTGGCGTTCTTCAGGCCGCGGGCGACGAAGCCGTAGGTATTGGTGGTCTTGTCGGTCAGAGCTTCGGCTGCCGCCGCCATCTCATCGAAGGTCTTCGGGTAGGCGAGGCCCTTCTTCTCGAAGAGTTCCTTGTTCCAGTAGACGATCCAGTAATCGACCGAGAAGGGCAGGGAGCGCAGCTTGCCGTCCTTGTCCTTGGCAAAGGTGAGGCCGGCTTCGGCGAAATCGCTTTCGGTCAGCGACGGGTCGGTGAGCGTCGGATCTTTCAGGAAACCGCTGATATCGGCAAGCCAGCCGCCCTTTTCGAACTGGCGCTTCTGGACATGGTAGCTCAGGTGGATGACGTCGAAGCTCGGCTTGCCGGACGAGAGCTCGATCGTCGCCTTCTGGCGCTGCTGCTGTTCCGGGGTCGCTTCGGCATTGACCTTGATGCCGGTCAGCGTTTCGAACTCGGCCAGGTACTTGATGATGGTGTCGCTGCGCGGGCTTTTGACGAGGTTCACTTCCAGCGTGGTGCCGGCGAAGCGCTTCCAGTCGACGGCGGCCGATGCCGGGCGCGAACCGACCAGTCCGGCGGCACCAAGCGCCGCCGAGCCGGCCAGGAAGCTGCGGCGGGTGGGATTCCAGAACGAAGATGACATGCTATTCCTCCTCCTAATGCGCCGGATACCCTTGTCTCCGGCTTCTTTTTCTAAAGTCTGATCGCGCGATCCCTCGCGTGATTGATATGGGCGACGAGTGCCGCGACCGCTTCCTCCACGGAGCGCCGCTCGATCGCTTCGAGCACTTTCAGATGCTCGCTCATGACGGGGCCGACCCGGCCGTCGATGCGGAACCGCTCCTGCCTGATCAGCCGCATCTTGATGGAATTCACCCGGTAGACGTTCGAAATGATAGTGTTGCCGAGCGCATCGATGAAGGCGTCGTGCATGCCCCAGTCGACCGCCTGCGCATGCAGCTCCAGCTCACGGCTGTCGTTGCCGCCCTGGATCGCCTCGAGGATTTCACGATGCTCCTTCAAAAGCCTGGCGATTGCCTGGTCCGGGGCCGATTGGGTGAACAGTGCAACGGCTTCCTTTTCCAGGAAGACGCGAAGCTGGAAGGCTTCACGGATGAGGTTGAGGTCGATATGGGCGATCTGCAGCCCGCGTTGCGGCACGGTCTTGATCAGTCCCTCGGCCTCCAGCCGCGGAACGAGTTCACGGATCGCGCCGAGGGTCAGGCCCGTCAATTCCACCAGCCGACGTTGCGAGACGAACTGGCCTGGGCGAACGTCCCGCGCCAGAAGGTGGCGCGTGAAGCTCTCGTAAGCCTTTTCCCTCAGAGTCGGCTGCTCCTCGACCGGGCTTTCCACGGGGCGATCCTGATCCATGGCCTTCAGGCAGCCTCCGAACGGAACAAGGTATCGAAGATCGACGACAGACGGCGCTGGCCTTCATCGGCGATCGGAAGAAGCGGCGGCCGCACCGTCAGCCACGACGGGTCGTTCGAAAGATGGGCGATCATCGCCTTCACGGCCGGAATGACGGGATATTTCAGCAATTCCACGACGAGATCGACGACCCGCTGATCGTCCTCGCCATCCACGGCCATGCGGCGAACTTCGCGCGGGGCAAAATTTGCGACGCCGGATATCGCACCCTGTCCGCCGAGACGTACGCCCTGGGCCAGATGTCGCTCGTCACCGATCAGGATGATGAGGTCGCCATGTTCCTTGAGGAGCTTTTCGGTAAAGGCCCATTCGCCCCCGGAATCCTTCACCCCGGTGACAATGCCGGGAAACGCTTGGCGAAGCCGGCCAATCAGCGCGTGGCTCAGCGGCACCATCGTGACCGATGGAATGTGGTAGATGATGATGTCGCGGGCCTTGTCGCCCAGCAGAGCGAATACGGTAGAGAACCAGCCGAACAGGCCTTCGTCGCTGACATTCTTGAAATAGGAGGGCGGGGCCAGAAGAATGTTCCGCGCACCCTTGGACAGGGCGTATGCGGCCTGTTCCGCGGCTTCCTCAGCCGCGTCGACGAGAACCCCCGCAACGATCTGACGCGGCGCGATGCCGCCCGAAATCATGGCGGCGACGACCTTTTCCCGTTCGCTATTGCCGATCGAGGCGCCTTCGCCGGTCGTGCCGAAAACCGTAACGCTGTCGCAGCCGGCATCGAGGCTGCGGCGAGCTTGGGCGACCATCGCGTCGAGCACGATCTTGCCGTCTTTGTCAAAAGGGGTCGCGAGTGCGACAGAGAGCCCGAAACGCATGTTAGACTATTTATCCTCCCAGTGTCGCCACAATGTTCGCACGCTAACATGTTAGATGTCAATCAGGCAATTTGATCGAAATTGAGGTGCGCGCTTGCGTAGATCGAACGGCTCTACCGAGCTCGATCACGCAAGCCGCACTTGGCCTTCGCTGCGGATGCTGACCTCGATGCCAGCTCGTGGGCGAAAGCTGCTTTTGCAAGGGTGGCGCGGTGTAACAGTCAGTCGCGCAGATCGAAAAAGGCCGAAGGTCGCGTCAGCTCAGGTCGAGGACAAACCGCTGTCCGCCCATGTTGACTTCGATCCTGCCCGGTTCCGCGACCGGGATCAGTCCGCACAATGTGCCCGTCGTCATCACCTGTCCGGCCTTCAGCATGGAGAAGGAGGAGAGCTGGTCCTGGTTCGCCAGCACGACCATGGTCTTCAGCGGGTCGCCGTCGGAGTGCGCCGCGGGCTTGTCGAAGCCGGACTGTCCGTCGATGAAAACCGACAACTGACCGATCGATGCGCCTTCGTCCAGCAGGCTCCGGTCCAGCGGCGGTCCGAGGACGTAACCGACATTGCTCATCATGTCGGCGGCGGCGAGGGCCGGATCGCCCCGGGAGCCGCCCTGGTAACGGCTGCGGAGAAGCTCAACGCCGATCCGCACAGAGCCGATCGCGTCGACGATATCCTGGCGGGTCACGTCGCCGTCGCGGGCCACGACATCCTTGCCGAGCACGAAGGCGAGTTCCACTTCCAGCGAAATGCCCGGCTGGTGGGCATGGCCGGTTTCTTCATTGACGAACAGAAGCGGTGCGCTTTGGCAGAAATCGCCCTTCAGGGTGAGCTTGGCGCCCTTGAACGGCTGGCCGAGCGCGCGAAACACGTCCGTCTGCACCGCATAGGCATCCGCCAGCGGCAGCCCGAGAAACGGCTCCGGATCAAGCACGGTGCTCGATAAGATGGCATTTCGAATGGCGCTCGCGAGGCGGGCCTTGAGGGTATCGGCGGGCATATCGGGCATAGGTTCAGTTTCCTTGGTTTGAGATGGAAGCAGCGGGGCATTCACAGTCAATATCAATAGCCGAGCTTTCAAGCATCCCAATAAAATCAATGGATTTTGCACGCTTTAAAATATGCCGAGGGCAATCGCGCATTCGTTCCTCCATTGCCAGTCCCGGGCGCAACATGCCGCAGCCGGTGACTGATGTAAATATATATTTGACGACTGATACCTACACTGATTATATCAGTTCTATAACGAGGGTCCCGTTTATGTCGAATGTTACGCTGAAAGGCATTGTTGCCGCCTCCGTCACGCCGGTGACGGCCGATTTCCGTATCGATATCGTCCGGCTGAAGGCGCATATCGATCATCTCCTGGAAAACGGCTGCAGCTTCATTTCCACGTTCGGCACGACGGGCGAGGGCGCATCTTTTTCGACCGCTCAGAAGCTCGAAGCTTTGAAAGCCCTGACAGCGGGCGGGGTGGATATGGGCCGTCAGCTGCCGGCGATCATGACGCCGAGTTTCGCCGACGCGGTAACCTCGCTGATCGCCTATGGAGAGCTTGGCTGTCGCGCCGCGCTCGTCCTGCCGCCCTTCTATTACGGAGCAAGCGAGGATGGCGTCGTGGCGTTCTTCGATGCGCTGATCGAGCGGACCAAGGGGCATACGGAAATCGATCTCGTGCTCTACAACATCCCCCAGCTCAGCCGGGTCCGCTTCACGCAGCCGCTGATTGCGGCTCTGATGCGTAAGCACGGTAGCCGCATCGCCGGGATCAAGGATTCGACCGGGGATCTCGACAACGGCCTCATGCTGGTGAAGTCCTTCCCGGAGCTTGCCGTCTTTACGGGCGACGACCGGGTTCTGCCCACGCTCGTCAAGACCGGGGGCGCCGGCATGATCGGCGGCATGCCGAACGTCTTTGCCCGCGATCTGAGGGCGCTTTACGACAATCCCGACGATGCCGGCCTTCTGGAGAAGCAGTCGCGGCGCATCCAGGCAGTGGATGCTTACGGATCGCTCGTTGCCCTCAAGGCGGCTCTTGCCCATTATCGGAACGACGAAAGTCTGGCATATGCGGTGCCGCCTCTGGTTGCTCTCAACCAGTGCGATCGTGCTATGCTCATTGAATTATTCGAGCGGACGGGTTATCGCGCCGCTGCTTGACCCGCCCGGTGCTGCCGGCAATAGGAGACAGATGAGCGTACGTACTGCACCGCCCGGCACTGGACAGCCAGACCTTCGCTCGGTCAAACAGGTCGCCTATGAGCGGTTTCGCGAGGCGCTGTTCGATGGCCGGCTGCGGCCCGGCCAATTCGTGTCCCAGCGGGAGCTCGTCGCGCTTCTCGGCCTTTCGATCGGCGCTCTGCGCGAACTCCTGCCGCGTCTGCAATATGAAGGCCTCCTGGTGGTCATGCCGCAGCGAGGCATCCAGATCACGCAGATCGACCTCTCGATCATCCGTCAGGCTTTCCAGGTGCGCATGGCGCTGGAGCGCGAGGCGGTGCTGACGGCCGTCAGGCGGATGCCTGACGCTATCCTCGACGAGCAGGCCAGGCTTCACCAGTCCATCCTCGACGAGGTCCGCAATGCTCCCTCGCCGGATGTCTTCGATCGCGGACAGAAGGTCGACGACGGATTTCACAACCTTCTCGTCGATTCGACCCAGAACGATCTGCTGATCCAGGCCTATGCGGTCAACGCGATCCGCATGCGGCTCATCAAGCTCGACAGAATCAGCCTTTCCGAGCAGGTCCTGCCGCCGGCCTTCGCCGATCATCTGGCGATCATCGACGCCATCAAATCCCGCGATCCGCATGCGGCAGGCGACGCCATCGACCGCCACATCATGCATGCCCGAGAACGGGCGATCGAGTTCTGATCAGCTTCCGCCTTATTTATCGGCGTTTTGCCTTGGCCATCATACATCTTGGTGGCCGATCTCCATATGTGGCCCCTCTTAATGTATAACTGATCATATCAGTTTTCATAGAAGTTGTCGAACAACATGTTTACAGGTTCGAATTTTTGTTGCATGGTGAAGCTGTCAGGCATCTGACGCTTTGGGAGAGGCAATTCAGGGAGGGCCGAGCTTGGCGCGGCTGGAGTTATCCAACGTTTCGAAAAGCTACGGGGCATTCGACGCCATTACGGACGTATCGCTTGCCATCGAGGACGGAGAATTTGCAGTTTTCGTCGGCCCGTCCGGTTGCGGCAAGTCCACGCTGCTGCGCCTGATCGCAGGTCTCGATCCGATCAGCGACGGCGCGATCAGAATTGGCGCGGATGACGTGACCCGCCGGCCTGCAGGTACGCGGAGTGTGGCGATGGTGTTCCAGTCCTACGCGCTCTATCCGCATATGAGCGTCTACGACAACATTGCCTTTCCGCTGCAGATGGAGCGCCGTTCGAAGGGCGACATCCGCCAGCAGGTCGAAAAGGCTGCCGGCACGGTGCAGCTTTCCACCCGGCTGAAGGACAAGCCGTCGAAGCTTTCGGGCGGCCAGCGGCAGCGTGTCGCGATCGCCCGAGCCATCGTCCGCAAGCCGAAAATCTTTTTGATGGACGAGCCGCTTTCCAATCTCGACGCGGCATTGCGCATCGAGATGCGCACCGAGCTCACCCAGCTCCATAAGGAGCTCGGCGCCACCATGGTCTACGTCACCCATGACCAGCTGGAGGCGATGACCATGGCCGACCGGATCGTGGTGTTGAATGGCGGCCGCGTCGAGCAGGTCGGCAGGCCGATGGATCTCTATCACAATCCGGTCAATCGTTTCGTCGCGGGCTTCATCGGCAGCCCGCCGATGAATATGTTGCGCGGCAAGGTGAAGGCGATCGAGAGCGAATATTATTCCTTCGAAGCCCCCGGCATCGGGACGATCGTGATCGACGGACTGGCGAAGCGCCTCAAGATCGGCGAGGAGGTCGTCCTCGGCATTCGTCCGGAATTCCTGGCGCCACATCCGGCCGGCAGCGAGCCGCTGGTGAAGATCGGCGCCGTGCCGCGGTCGGTCGAGAGGCTGGGTGCCCAGACGATCGTTCACAGCGCTATCGAGGGTCAGAATTTCACCTGCGTGTTTGCCGGCGACCAGGTCGTCGAGCCGGGCCGGGAGCTGAACGTTTATTGCGATGCGGCGAATATCCACGTCTTTGACGCTGCAGGGATTACGGTCAGCCGAAACTAAATCGTCGTCGATAAATCGGGAGGAGTTTACGATGAAGAATGATGTCATGCATGCCATGAAGCCCACACGCCGCGCATTTCTGTCAGGCGCCGCTGCCGGCCTCGCGGGCCTGCCGATCCTGATGTCGGCTTCCGGCCGCGCACTTGCGGCCGACCAGCAACTGGTTTTCTGGTCTCAGCTCGCAGGCAGCAAGAAGGCCGCCGGCGAAGCGCTCGAAGCCGCTTTCAAGACCGCCCATGCGGAAATCGCGCTGCAATCCAGCCTTTATGCGGAACCGTCGCAGCTCAATGAAAAGATGCTGACGGCGATCAACGGCAATACCGGCCCGGATCTGATCGTTCAGCATTGGGACTACAATCTCACCTATGCTTCAGGCAAGAAGCTCGTCGAACTCGGCAAGGCGCTGCCGAGTGTGAAGACTGCGGATCTCGACCCCTCGCTGCTCGCCTACGGCCGTGTCAACGGCGGTCAGTATTCCATGCCGCTCTACGGCACTTCGCGCGGTCTTGGCATCAATCGCAAGCTCATCAGCGAAGCGGGCCTCAATCCGGACAAGGGGCCGCAGAACTGGGCCGAACTTCGCGAATGGGCAAAGGCCGTCACCAAGCGCCCCGGCGGCGGCATGCTGCAGGTGTCCGGCATCCAGCTCTATCAGAACGACCTCGAGGCCTTCGAACTATTCACGCTGCTGCTGCAGGGGGCGGGCGGTTCGTTGCTGACGGCGGATCTGTCGGCGCCGGGCTTTGCCGGTCCGGAAGGCGTCAAGGCGCTGACCTTCCTGCAAGACCTCGTCGTCACCGACAAGATCACCGATGCGGGCTTCGGCGTCGGCCCCGGCGGCATGGCCAACCCGTTCAACCAGGGACGCGCCGCGATGCTGATCGCGGGCAACTACTCCACCAATAACGCGCTGAAGGCAGGCGTCGAATTCGACGTCGTTCCCTTCCCGAAGGAGAGCGGTGGGTTCACATCGCTTGTCGATCCCTTCTGCTTCGCCGTCCGGGCAGGCGCACCGAACCAGGAAGCGGCCCTCAAGCTCGTCGAGTTTGCGATGTCGCCGGAACAGCAAATCGCCTTCGCGGTCGCCAGCAAGAACGTGCCGGCCCTGAAGTCCGCCCAGCAGAACAAGGACGTGCAGGCCGACCCCTACCTCTCCAAGTTCATCAAGACCGCGAGCTACGCCCCGCCGACCGCGCCGGCAACGCCGGTATTCCCCCGCATGATGTCGCTCGTCGCGCGTGGCGTTCAGGAGGTCATTTTCCAGAAGAACACGCCCGACAAGGCGCTGAAGGCGGCCGCGGACGAAGTGCAGACATTGCTGAAAAAGGGCTGAGGAGCGGGTGATGGCGCTTCAGAACTCGACATCCAGGCCGATCAAAACGGTCAGTTTTCATCAGAACTGGAGCGCCTACGCATTCCTCGCACCGGCGCTCGTCATCCTCTTCCTGTCGCTGCTGCTGCCGGCGGTGGCGACGCTGTTGATGAGCTTTACCGACGTCTCGTTCCTGAAGCCGACGAGTTTCGTCGGCTTCGACAACTACATCAAGCTTTTCAATGACGCCCGCTTCCAGCAGGCGGTCGGCAATACGATCCACTATACGATCGGCGTAACCTTCCCGACCATGGTGCTCGGCCTGCTGGCCGCGGTCGCGCTCAATCAAAAAGTGCCGGGGCGCATGGCTTTCCGGACGATCTTCTACCTGCCGGTTCTGACCTCGCTGATCGCGGCCGCCGTCGTCTGGGCCTATGTCTACGAGCCCTATGCCGGGCCGCTCAACGGTGTCCTGACCCGGGTCGGCCTGCCGCCGCAGCCGTGGCTTCAGAACCCCAGCCTTGCAATGAATTCGCTGATCATCATGGCGATCTGGCGTGACTTCGGCACTGCGATGATCATCTATCTGGCCGGTCTTCAGGATATCCCGAACGACCTCTACGAGGCGGCGCGCCTCGATGGGGCGAAGGGCAAGGATATCTTCCTGCGCATCACCGTGCCGATGCTGAGTTCCGTCACCTTCTACCTGCTGATCATCCTGATCGTGCAGACCTTCCAGGTGTTCGGCGCGATCTACGTGATGACGCAGGGCGGGCCGCTCGGCTCGACGGAAACCGTCGTCTACCAGATGTACCAGACGGCCTTCGGTTATACCGAATTCGGTTATAGCGCGGCCATGTCGACCATACTCTTCCTGACCATCCTGGTGTTCTCGATCATCGGGACCCGGATCATGCGGAGGAAAGACGTATGACGGACCTTGCGCAGCCCGCCGCGATGGAACGGCAGATCGCGGCCCGCGGTCGGAGACGGGAATTCCCGCGCTTCGACGTGATGAACGTCATCGGTTACCTGCTGCTGCTGTTTGCAGCGCTCGCCACCGTGATGCCCTTCCTCTGGATGGTCTCGACCTCATTCAAGGGCGACCAGGAAATCTTTCGGTTTCCGCCGAGTTTCATTCCGGACGGCCTGCGATGGCAGAACTATCTCGATGCCATGGCCTCGCCGGATGCCGGCCGGCAGCTGGTGAACAGCCTGATCTACGCGCTGGGCTCGACGGTTTCGAACCTCGTCTTCTGCTCGCTCGCAGGTTACGCGCTTGCCCGCATGCAGTTTTCCGGCCGCAACCTGATCTTCGCGCTCGTCGTCGGCCTGCTGATGGTGCCGGCCCAGAGCCAGATCGTCCCCGTCTTCCTGATCGTCCAGAAGATCCCCTTTGCCGGCGGCAACGACTGGCTCGGCAATGGCGGCACCGGCCTCCTCAACACCTATTGGGGCATGATCCTGCCGACCGCCGCAACCCCGTTCGGCATTTTCATGATGCGGCAGTTCTTCACCCGCATCCCGATGGAATACGAGGAATCCGCCAAGCTGGACGGTGCTTCGCCCTTCACGATCTTCCGGCGCATCCTGCTGCCGCTGGCCCGGCCGTCGCTCGCGGTGCTGGGGGTGCTCAGCTTCCAGAGTGCCTGGAACGATTTCGTCTGGCCGCTTATCCTCAATTCGCACCGGGAGATGGCGACCCTGCAGATCGGCCTGCAGCTTCTGCAGAGCGGACCGGATGCGCGCTGGAACGTCGTCATGGCGATGGCGACCCTGATCACCCTACCGGTCATCATCGTCTACCTGCTGGCCCAGCGCCATGTGATCGACGGTGCCGTGACGAGCGGCGTCAAGGGCTGACCATCGACAAAGACATGAACGAGACCGCTTCCGCGGCAAGGAGGATTCCTGTGACCAAGCCAAATTCGATCAAGAATGTCGAAGTTTACCGGAAAGAGGGTGAATTCGCCGCATGGCCGGCCAACTACGGCCTGTGG